>NZ_CP080409.1:2139317-2852423 GCF_019448235.1 Nocardioides panacisoli | reverse complement strand
CGGGCCGAGCAGCGCGGGGGCGGCGTGGAGATCGGCCCCGCCCAGAGCCCCGGCACCAGCATCACCTGGCGGGTCCCCCTGCCCCGCTGAAGGCGGACCACCTCGCGCCTCCCGCGGGACCAAGGTCCCGCAGCCTCCCGACCCTCTCCCCTGCCGCCCACCCGGGCACCGGGGGTGTCCTTGTGACGTCAACGCACGACCGGGAGGAGACACCGATGAGCAACGAGGCGACAGCCCCCCACCGCCGGCACGCCGTCGTCGTGGGCGTGGACGGTTCTGAGGGCAACCACACGGCGATCACCTATGCCGCCGAGGAGGCACTCGCCGCCGGGCGGGCCCTGCGGCTGGTGACCGCGGTCGACCAGGAGGGCTGGCTCCTCTCCGAGGGCGCGGTCTCCGCCCACGCCGAGAAGATCCTCGCCGAGACCGACGACCGGACCCGCAAGGAGTACCCCGACCTCGACCTGGAGACCCGTGTCCGGTGGGGTCACCCGGTCGCGGCACTGATGCACCAGACCGGCGAGGACGACGTACTGGTCGTGGGGACCCGGGGCCTCGGTGCACTGCACCGGGCGCTGGTCGGCTCCACCTCGATCCGGGTGGCCTCGCGCGCCGACGCGCCCGTGATGATCGTGCCGAGCAGCTGGGCCGGCGCGGACCCCGCCACGGCGCCGATCGTGGTCGGCATCGACCCCGAGCGCGACCACGGCGAGCCGCTGCGGTTCGCCGTCGAGCGTGCCCGACGGCTGGGGGCGAGCGTGCGGGTCGTGCACGCCGTGGACCTCGACGCCGTCCTGGTCCTGGGCGCGGCCGCGGTCTCCAGCGCCGACATCCACGACTGGGAGCAGCGCAGCTCGGCCGCGATCGAGACCGCCGTGGCGCCGTTCCGCGAGGACCACCCCGAAGTCACCATCGAGGTGGTCAAGGACCGCGGGCACGCCGCCGCGATCCTGCTCGACAACGCCGCGGACGCCCAGCTCATCGTGCTCGGCCGCCGCCACCGCGGACCGTCGGCCTGGGGCCTCGGGTCGGTCGCCCGCGAGGTGCTGCACCGGGCCGAGCTGCCCGTGGCCGTGGTGCCCATCGCCCACAAGTGACCCCGCGGTGGTCCCCGGCCCCGCCACGCTGGGGGAGGCGGGGCCGGGGATCACCGCAGCAGTCGCGTCGCCAGCACCGCCGCCTGCGTACGCCGCTCCAGGCCGAGCTTGGCCAGCAGGCCGGAGACGTAGTTCTTCACCGTCTTCTCCGCCAGGTGGAGCCGCTGCCCGATCTCGCGGTTGGTCAGGCCCTCCGCGATGAGCTCGAGGATCTCCCGCTCCCGCTCGTTGAGCCGCGCCAGCTCGGCGGGCTGCTGCTCCTCGCCGTGACGGACCCGTTCCAGCACCCGGGCGGTGAGCGCGGGGTCGATGAGGCTCTGCCCGGCGGCCACCCGGCGCACGGTGTCGACCAGGTCGCCGCCGGCGACCTGCTTGAGGACGTAGCCCGAGGCGCCCGCCAGGATCGCGGCGAACAGGGCCTCGTCGTCGTCGTAGGAGGTCAGGATCAGCGCCGCGATCGACCCGTCCACGGCGCGTACGTCGCGGCACACGTCGACGCCGCTGCCGTCGGGGAGCCGGCCGTCGAGGATCGCGACGTCGGGGCGCAGCGCCGGGATGCGCGCCGTCGCCTCCGCAGCGAGCCCGGACTCGCCGACGACCTCGATGTCGCCGGCACCCTCCAGCAGCTCGCGCAGCCCCCGCCGGACGATCTCGTGGTCGTCGAGCAGGAAGACCCGGATCGGTGGGGTCACCACGGTCCCTCCTCTCCCGGTGCGCGCGTCGACGAGCGACGGTTCATCCGACGCGGGCCAGGAAGGCGAGGAGCCGGTCCTCCACCTCCCGCGCCGCGGCGGCGTCGTACGCCGCGAGGCTGTCGTCGGCGAAGAGGTGCCGGTCACCGGCGTAGGTGAAGACCTCCAGCTCGTCGCGCCCCTCGCCGAACTCGCGGGCCGCGGCGAGGTCCTCGGCGAACCACTCGTCGTCGACCATGCCGTGGACCTGGCCACGCAGCCCGTCGGGCCAGGTGCCGAAGAACTCCGGTGGCGCGAAGCTCTCCAGCAGCACCGCACCACGGGCGCCGGGCCGGTTCTGCGCGAGGCGCTGGGCCGCCATCACGCCCAGCGACCAGCCGAGGTAGACCAGCTCCTCCGGGAGGGCCTCGGCCACCGCCGCGGCGCGCTCGTCGAAGGCGTCGCCCAACGAGCGTGCGTGTGCGACGCCCTCCTCGACGGTGTCGAAGGTGCGGCCCTCGTAGAGGTCGGGGGCGTGCGCGGTGTGGCCGCCCGCCGCCAGCCGGTCGGCGAGCGACCGGACACCGGACGTGCAGCCCTGGGCGTGGTGGAGCAGCAGGATCTCGGCCATCGGTCCTCCCGGGTCGGTGTGGCTGTCCGCATCGTTGCGCGACACCGTCCGGAGGGCAAGGCCCACCCGACGCCGAGGACGTGCGGACGACGTGGGCGCTCAGTCTAGGGTTGGCCGACACGCGTCACGGGAGTGGGAACGGGATGGATTCGCAGCACATGCAGATCGGCGAGGTGGCCGACCGCACGGGGCTGAGCCTGCGCACCATCCGCTACTACGAGGAGGTCGGCCTGCTGGCGCCGACCGCCCGCACGACCGGCGGGTTCCGGCTCTACGCCGACGCCGACGTGACGCGACTGGAGCTCATCAAGCGCATGAAGCCCCTCGACTTCAGCCTCGAGGAGACCCGGGCGCTGCTGGAGGTGCTCGACGGCCTCGAGGACCCGACCTCGGCCGGGGACCCGGCGCTGCTGGCGCGGCTGGAGGAGTTCCACGACGCCGCGCTCGGCCGGGTCGCGGCGGTGCGGGAGCGGCTGGCCATCGCCGACGGCTTCGCCGCCCACCTCGCCGAGCAGCTCACCCGCCACGGCGGGACCTCGCGGTGAGCGCGACCGAGCCCGCCGACCGACACTCACGCGACGGTAGAGTGGGCCCACGTGCCGACCAGTGACGTCCTCCCCCGCCGTACCTTCGCGGTGATCAGCCACCCCGACGCGGGCAAGTCGACCCTCACCGAGGCCCTCGCGCTGCACGCCCAGGTGATCGCCGAGGCGGGTGCCGTGCACGGCAAGGCGGGTCGGCGCGGCACCGTGTCGGACTGGATGGACATGGAGCGCAAGCGCGGCATCTCGATCAGCTCCGCAGCCCTGCAGTTCACCTACCGCGACCACGTGGTGAACCTGGTCGACACCCCGGGCCACGCCGACTTCTCCGAGGACACCTACCGCGTGCTGTCCGCGGTCGACGCGGCGGTGATGCTCGTCGACGCCGGCCGCGGCCTCGAGCAGCAGACCCTGAAGCTCTTCCAGGTGTGTGCCTACCGCGGCATCCCGGTCATCACCGTCATCAACAAGTGGGACCGACCCGGCCTGACCGCGCTGGAGCTGATGGACGAGATCGAGCGGGAGATCGGCCTCAAGCCCACTCCGTTGACCTGGCCGGTGGGCGAGTCCGGTAAGTTCCACGGCGTCCTGGACCGCCGCGACGGCGGCTTCATCGAGTACACCCGCACCTCCGGTGGCGCGACCCGGGCACCCGAGCGCCACCTGTCCGCCACCGACGCCGCCGCGGTGGCCGGCGAGGCGTGGAGCACGGCCGCGGAGGAGGCGGACCTGCTGGGCCTGGACGAGGCCGACCACGACCAGGCCCAGTTCCTGGCCGGGAGGACCACACCGGTCCTGTTCGCCTCCGCCCTGCTCAACTTCGGCGTGGCCCAGCTGCTCGACGTGCTCGTCGACATCGCGCCGCCCCCCGGCCCCACCCCGGACGTGGACGGCGGCGCGCGTGACCCCGGCGACGACTTCAGCGCCTTCGTGTTCAAGGTGCAGGCCGGCATGGACGCCGCCCACCGCGACCGGCTGGCCTACGCCCGGATCTGCTCCGGGGTCTTCGAACGGGGCATGGTCGTCACCCACGCCGCCACCGGGCGGCCGTTCGCGACGAAGTACGCCCAGGCGGTCTTCGGCCGCGACCGCAGCTCGGTCGAGACCGCCCACCCCGGCGACATCATCGGCCTGGTCAACGCCACGGCCCTCCGGGTCGGGGACACCATCCACACCGGCCCGGCGGTGCACTACCCGCCGATCGCCCGGTTCGCCCCCGAGCACTTCGCGACCGCCCGTGCGGTCGACACCGGCCGCTACAAGCAGTTCCGCCGCGGCATCGAGCAGCTGGACCAGGAGGGCGTGGTGCAGGTGCTGCGCTCGGACCTGCGCGGGGACCAGGCACCCGTGCTGGCCGCCGTCGGGCCGATGCAGTTCGAGGTCGTCGCCGCCCGAATGGAGTCGGAGTTCAACGCCCCGATCAAGCTCGACCGGCTCCCGTACTCGCTCGCCCAGCAGACGGTGCCCGAGAGCCTCGACGAGCTCGCCGGCCTCAGCGGCATCGAGACCCTGGAGCGCTCCGACGGCACGCTGCTGGCGCTCTTCCCGGACAAGTGGCGGCTGGGCTCGGTGCAGCGGCTGCACCCGGACCTCGTCCTGGAGCCGCTGCCCGCCAGCGCCCGCTGAGCGCGCGGCGTGGGCCACGTCACCGTGACGACGATGCCGCCGCAACCCTGACCCAACGGTAGGGTTTGCGGCATCGGGCACGCCGTGGCCCCGCCCCGTGCCCCGTCCCCCGCGTCACCGACGACGCATCCCACGCCGTCCGCTGCCACCCCCCTGGAGCACCCGTGTCCGATGCTGCCCCCAGCGATGCTGCCCTGAGCGATGACCACTCGGTCGCCACCGCCCTGCGTACGCCGCACCTGCTGCGCCGCGAGGTGCTCGCCGGACTGGTGGTCGCCCTCGCGCTGATCCCCGAGGCGATCTCGTTCTCGATCCTCGCCGGGGTCGACCCGCGAGTGGGGCTCTTCGCGTCCTTCACCATGGCGGTCTCGATCGCCTTCCTGGGCGGCCGCCCGGCGATGATCTCCGCCGCGACCGGCGCGATCGCCCTGGTCATCGCGCCCGTCGCCGCCCAGCACGGGCTGGACTACCTGCTCGCCACGGTGATCCTCGGCGGCGTGATGCAGGTGGTGCTCGGCCTGGCCGGCACCGCCCAGCTGATGCGGCTGCTGCCGCGCTCGGTGATGGTGGGCTTCGTCAACGCGCTCGCGATCCTGATCTTCCTTGCGCAGATCCCGCACATGGTCGACGTGCCGCTGCTGGTCTACCCGATGATCGCCGCCGGCCTGGCGATCCTGGTCTTCCTGCCGAAGGTCACCTCGGCGGTCCCGGCCCCGCTGGTCGTGATCGTCGTGCTCACCGCGGTCGCGCTCGCGGGCGGCATGGAGCTGCCCGACGTCTCCGACGAGGGCGAGCTGCCGCGCAGCCTGCCGTCGCTGCTCTTCCCCGACGTCCCGCTGACCCTGGAGACGCTGCGCATCATCGCGCCGTACGCCTTCGCCATGGCGATGGTCGGGCTGCTGGAGTCGCTGATGACGGCCAAGCTGGTCGACGACATCACCGACACCCACTCCGACAAGCACCGCGAGTCGTGGGGCCAGGGTGCGGCCAACGTCATCACCGGCTTCTTCGGCGGCATGGGCGGTTGCGCGATGATCGGCCAGACGATGATCAACGTGAAGGCCTCGCGGGCCCGGACGCGGATCTCGACCTTCTGTGCCGGCGTCTTCCTGCTCATCCTCGTCGTCGGCTTCGGCGACGTCGTGGGCCGGATCCCGATGGCCGCCCTGGTCGCGGTGATGATCATGGTCGCCGTCGGCACCTTCGACTGGCACAGCGTCGCCCCGTCGACGCTGAAGCGGATGCCGGTGCCGGAGAACCTGGTCATGCTGACGACGGTCGCCGCGGTCGTGGTCACCCACAACCTCGCCATCGGGGTCGTGCTGGGCGTGGTGCTGGCGTTCATGCTCTTCGCGCGCCGGGTCTACCACCTCGTCGGCGTGCACCGCGAGGTCGTCGCGGCCGGTGACGGCGAGCGCGAGCACGTGCGCTACGAGGTCACCGGCGAGCTCTTCTTCGCCTCCAGCAACGACCTCTACTACCAGTTCGACTACGTCGGCGATCCCGACCACGTCGTCATCGACCTGAGCCGGTCCCACGTCTGGGACGCCTCCACGGTCGCGGCCCTGGACGGCATCACCACCAAGTACGAGAACAAGGGCAAGACCGTCGAGATCGTCGGCCTCAACCGGGCCAGCTCGGACATGCACGACCGGCTGACGGGACAGCTCTCCACCCACTGACGGCACGGGTGCGCGATGATCGGGTCGGAGGACCCCACCGTCGCGACGAGGAGTACGACGCATGCGTGACCTGCTCTGGCTGACCCCGACCGAGGCACTGGCGGTCGCGATCAGCACGGCAGCGATGTACCTCGCGCTCGTGGTGCTCGTCCGGCTGCTGGGGCACCGCATGGTGTCGTCGATGTCGGCCTTCGACTGGGCCGCGGTCATCGCGTTCGGGTCGATCATCGGTCGCGCCGCCCTCGGTGAGGCTCCCGTGCTCGGCGGCGGACTGGTCGCGCTGCTCACCCTCGTCGCGGTGCAGGCAGCCACCGGGGCGCTCCGCGTGCTGCCCCTGGGCAACGAGATGGTCTCGCGCCACCCCGTGCTCCTGATGGCCGACGGCAGGGTCTTCCTGGAACAGCTGCGCAAGGTCCACATCACCAGCCCGGAGCTGCACTCCCAGCTGCGGCTGGCCGGCGTCCACGGCTACGACGAGGTGGCGATGGCGGTCTTCGAGCCCACCGGGCGGGTCAGCGTGCTGCACCAAGGAGTGCCGATCGAGCCACGCCTGCTGATCGGCGTGGACGGGCGGGCGCTGGTGCCCGAGCACCTGCTCGCCCAGGGCGGGGCCTGACCCGCGACGGGCCCGGTCCCGTGCCGGGCAGCGGCACAGGCGGCGGGTCGGTCAGGTGCTCGAGGCGTCGCGATGGACTGCCGTGGCCCGGGGCACCGAGGCCGGCGCCGTCGCGGTCTCCATCCCCAGCATGCCGTCCAGGGACAGGCGTCCCGGCCCGATGAAGAGGAGGCCGAGCAGCCCGGCGAGCAGCGCCGTGTCGAGCTCGGCACCCGGCCCGTCCATCACGATGAACCCGACCTCCGCCTTGATCAGGACGATCGCCCCGACCATGACGGCGATCAGCGGCAGGGTCACCAGTCGCGTGAACACCCCGAGGATGAGGGCGATGCCGCCGATCCCCTCGGCGATGGTGATCAGCCAGGCCACCACCTCGGGAGCGGGGACGTTCTCCGCCTCCAGCGTCGGCGCGAAGTTCGACACGCCGTTGTCGAACTTCTGCCAGCCGTGGGCGGCGAACACGCCACCGACGCCGATGCGGAGCAGGAGTGGACCGAGGTCGGAACTGCGGCCCAGGAACGAGGATCCGATCGCCTTCATGGGGCACCTCCAAGGGTTCTGGCCCTCTGGACATCCACGGTACTCCGGGTGTGGTGAGCGTCACATCGCGTGCGCGAGTCCCCCGCGCTCAGGCGAACCGGTCCGCCAGCGCAGCCAGCCGGGCGACGTACGTCGGCCAGTCGGTGTCGCCGGGGCCGTCGGGCACGTTGCTGTTGCTCGCCACCATGCCGACCGCGCCGTCGATGCCCTCGCGCAGGATGTCGGCGTGACCGGCGTGGCGCGTCAGGTCGCCCAGCACGTGCACGGCGATGCGGTGCAGCGTCACCTCGCCGCGCTCCGGCGGCCACCACGGCACCCGGCCGCGCGCGTCGAGGCCGAGCCCCGCGATGGTCTCGTCGGCGAACTCCCCCACGCGGCGGTGGAGGTCGAGCAGCCCGTCCCTGGCCTCCTCGGCGGTCGCGTACCAGTCGGCCTGCGGGTCGGTGTCGTACGCCGTCATCGGGACCAGCTCCTCCGGCGTCGGCCAGGTGCGCCCGAAGGTCGGCCCGAAGTAGCCCGCCTCGACATTGAGGCAGTGCTTGACGATGCCGAGCAGGTTGGTGCCGGTCGGGGTGCGCGGCAGTCGGACCTCCCGCTCGGAGAGGCCGTCGAGCTTCCACCACAGCGCCTCACGAGCGGACCAGAGGTAGTGCCGCAGCACCGCGGCGGGGTCGAGCAGCTCGGTGCCCGGGGTGCGCTCGGAGCTCACCGCACCATTGTGCCCCCGACGGCGCCGGGGCGGGGTCGGGGCAACGTCGCGACGGTGACCGCCGCGATCGCGGCGCCGACGAGCATGACTGCACTCGGCCCCAGCAGGTGCTGGGTCAGCAGGACGAACACGTAGGGAGCGGCGAAGCCGAGGTAGGAGAAGGCGTAGAACACCGCACTGACGCGGGTGCGGTCCTCGGGGAGGCTGACGGCCTCGACGCGGGCCAGCCCGCCCACCAGCAGCAGGCCGTACGCCGCGCCGAGGACCAGCGCGATCACGAACAGCAGTGCGGGCCACTCCACCCGGAAGGCCCAGGCGCAGACCAGGCTCCCGACGGCGGCGCACGCGGTGCCCAGCGACAGGGAGAGTCCGGCCGCGCGCTGCTCGAGGCGCTTGGCCAACGGCTGCACGCCGACGCCGGTGAACAGCGTCAGGCCGAGCACCACCGCGCCGGTGGCCACCGGCAGCGTCGTCACCGTGATGACGCCCGGGGCGATCGCGAACGCCGTGGCCGCGCCGCCGAACACCCACGGCGCGGTCAGCGGGATGGTGCGCAGGAAGGTGGGGGCGGCGACGGTCGCGCGGGCCGTGGCCCACGAACGGCGGGCGGCGCCGGCGTTGCGGGCCGGTGCGACCGGCAACAGCCACACCGCCGCCACCGCGACGCAGGAGAGCAGCAGGTGCGCGGCGTACGGCAACACCTCCGGGGCAGGGGCCCACTGCCCCAGCAGGCCGACCACGAACGGCCCGCCGCCGAACCCGAGCGTGAGGGCGACGGTCGCCCGGCGCGGCCCCGCACCGACCCGCGACAGGTCCATCAACCACGCCGTGCCGGGCGCCAGGACGATGCCGGTCGCCGCGCCGGCGACGAACCGCCCGACCGGCAGCAGCGCGTCGTACGCCGACCCGAACGCGAGCAGGACCGTGCCGACCGCGGAGAGCACCACCGCCACGCGGACGGGGGCCCGGTGGTCGAAGCGGTCGCCGACGACGGCGGTGACCAGCAGCGCCGGGATCAGCCCGGCGGCGTAGATGCCGACGGCGATGGAGACGAAGGACTCGGAGTGGCCCTCGCGGTAGACAGCGAGGAGCCCGGCGAAGTGGTTGGCGCCCCAGCCGACGGCGGTCATCGCCACCGCGACCCGGAACCACGGTGCGATCGTGGACATCGCCTCGCACGCTAGCCGGGGGCGGTTGGTTCCCGGTCGGCAGGGCGGGAGCGGGGCAGGGCGACCTACGATGCGGAGCGTGACGACCGTCCGCGTGCGCTTCGCCGCCCCTCCCGACGTCGTGTTCGACCACCTCGCCGACCCGCGACGCCGTCCGGAGTGGCAGTCGAGCCTGCGGGCGGTGGAGATGCTCGACGAGGGCGCGCCGCGGCTGGGCATGCGGTGGATCGACAAGACGTCGGTCGGTGCGGCGCCGACGATGGAGATCACCCGCTTCGAGCGGCCCCGGGCGTGGAGTGAGTCCGGGGCGTGGCGCGGCATCACCGCCGAGCTCGACCTCGCCTTCACCCCCGACGGCGACGGCACGATGGTGGCGGCCGAGTTCCGTCTCACCGGGACCGGGCCGTGGACGCTGCCGGCGATCGGGTTGACCCGGCTGGCGCCGCTGGGCATCCGGGGCGACCTGCGGCGTGCGGCCCGGAGCCTGACCGGGCGCTGAACGCACCGGCGTCACTCAGAGCCAGCCGGCCCCCTGGGCGAGGAGCAGGACGCCGAACACCGCGAACAGCGCGGCGGCGCCGTAGGTGATGGTGCGCTCGGGGAGCTTGCGGCCGAGGAGCGCGCCGACGCCGATCGCGAGGGCGTCGGCCGCGACCATGCCCACGGTCGACCCGATCCAGGTGCCGAGCCAGCCTTCTTGGGTGGCCAGGGTGATGGTGGCCAGCATCGTCTTGTCGCCGAGCTCGGCGAGGAAGAACGCCGTGCCGACCGCCACGACGGCCAGGCCGCGGCTCGCGCGGGCCTTGGCCGCCTCCTCCTCGGTCAGCTCGTCGCCGCGCAGCGTCCAGGCGGCGAAGCCGAGGAACGCCAGGCCCGCGACGACCCGGATCGCGCCCTGCGCATCGGCGAAGGCGTCCCCGATGGCGTAGCCGATGCCGACCGAGGCGAGGTGCACGATCGCGGTCGCGGCCGTGATGCCGATCAGCACGTCCCGCGCGCGGTAGCGGGCGGCGAAGGTCATCGCCATCAGTTGGCTCTTGTCGCCGAGCTCGGCGACGAAGATGACGGCGGTGCTCAGGAAGAACGCGTACACGGGTGGTCCTCTCCAGCGCCCGGCCGGAGGGGTGTCCGTGGACGCGCCTTCGACCGGGCACGTCCACGGTTGATGGTGCGTGTCCAGTCGAAAGTCTCGTCCGCCACCCGGAGGTGGCCCGACGCGCCGGGCCCGAGGGGCCAGTGTGTCGACGCGAGGAGTTGGGGACTACTCCCTTTCGTCCGCGATGCTACCGGCACCCGGTGCGGGCACCTCGAACAGGGCCGCGGCGTTGTCGTGCAGCACCCCGCGCAGCCAGTCCTCGCCCAGGTCGAGCCGCTCCAGCGCCTCCACCTGGTGCAGGTAGTCGTGGGGGATGTTGGGGAAGTCGGTGCCCAGCAGCACCCGGTCACCCAGGTCGAGCAGGCGGGGGCGCAGGTCGGCCGGGAAGGGCATGGTCTGCTCGGAGAAGTCGGTGAAGACCATCGTGGTGTCGAGGTGCACGCCCTCGTGGGCGTCGGCGAGGTCGAGGAACTCGGCGTACTCCGGCATGCCCAGGTGGGCGATGACCAGCCGCAGGTCGGGGTGGCGTCGCAGCACCTCGCCGATCGGCCCGGGACCGGTGAACGGACCGGGCGTGGGTCCGGATCCGCAGTGGATGACCAGCGGCGTGCCGGACTCGGCCAGCAGCCCCCAGACCGGGTCCAGCAACGGGTCCCGGGGGTCGTAGGCGCCGACCTGGAGGTGGGCCTTGCCGATCCGGGCGCCGGCGTCGAGCTCGGCGGCGACGGCCTTCCCCACCCCCTCCTCGGGGTAGAAGGTGAAGGTGCGCAGGCAGTCGGGCGTGCGGGCGGCGAAGTCCGCGCTCCAGGCGTTGAGCCAGTCGGCCATCGCCGGCTTGTGCGGGTAGAGCATCGAGGTGAAGCGGCGTACGCCGAACTCCCGCAGCCGGGCGACGCGGTCGTCCTCGTCGGTGCGGTAGGTGATGGGCCACTCGACGCCGCCGTGGTCGCCGACCCGGTCGAAGTAGGCCCACACCTTGGCCATCACGTTGTGGGGCATGAAGTGGGTGTGGACGTCGATCGCACCCGGGATGCCGAGCCGCTGCCACGTGGCGTGGAGCCGTTGCGCTTCGTCGGGTCGCGGGTCGTTGCGAGGCGGGTCGGCGGGGTCGGTGGGCGCACACACGACGGTCAGCATGCCCGATCGCCGGGTAGGGCTTGTGCGTTGCGTCCGACCTCGCTAACCTACAACCAAATGGTTGTAGAAACTGAGTTGCCCCAGGACGAGGTCGACCGGATCTTCCGGGCCCTCGCCGACGCGACGCGCCGCGACATCGTGCGCCGCACCCTCGCCACCGAGGCGTCGGTCTCCGACCTCGCGGCGGCGTACGACATGTCCTGGGCCGCCGTGCAGAAGCACATCGCCGTACTGGAGGGAGCGGGGCTGGTGACCAAGGAGGCCCGCGGCCGCGCCCGCATCGTGCGCGGCAATCCCGAGACGATCCGACGCGCCCAGGCGCTGCTGGATTCCTACGAGCAGATCTGGCGTGGCCGCGTCGCGCGGCTCGACCAGCTCCTCGCCGACCCCGTCGGCCCTCACGACCCTCACGACCTTCACGACACCGACAGCACCGACTGACATCCACCGATCAGCCCGAACCCAGGAGAGACCATGCCCGTCACCGAGGTCCACAAGGACGCCGACAACCTGACCATGACCGTGGTCGCCGACTTCGCCGCCCCACTGCAGCGCGTGTGGGACGCCTACGTCGACCCGCGCCAGCTGGAGAAGTTCTGGGGGCCTCCCGGGTTCCCGGCCACCTTCACCCGCCACGACTGCTTCCCCGGCGGCCTCTCCCACTACACGATGACCGGGCAGGCCGACCCGACCAGCACCGACCTGGAGCAGGAGGTCCTCACCCACGGCGGCTACTGGGAGTGGCTCGACGTCAAGGCGCCCGAGGGCGCCGAGCCGACCACGGCCTCGTTCGAGGTGCGCGACGGCTTCAGCCGCGAGGACGGCACCCCCAACACCGACCTGCCGGGGATGCGGATGGTGTTCGGCTTCGAGGCCACCCCCGAGGGCACCCGGATGAGCACCACGACCTACTTCGCCGCCGTCGAGGAGATGGCGCAGATCCTGGAGATGGGCGCCGAGGAGGGCATGCGCGAGGCCATGGCCCAGATCGACGACGTGCTCACCGACCTCTCCTCCTTCGCGGCCGGCCGGGGCACCACCACGACGCTGCTCGACGACACCCGCGCGCGCATCAGCCGCGTCATCCGCGGGTCGGTCGACCAGGTCTGGCGCGCGCACCACGACCCCGAGCTCGTGCGGCAGTGGATGCTCGGTCCCGACGGGTGGCGCATGGTGACCTGTGAGGTCGCGACCGAACCCGGCGAGACCTACCGCTACGAGTGGGAGCCCGACGGCGAGGGTGAGGGCTTCGGCTTCACCGGGACCCTCACCGACAGCGAGCCGCCGTACCGCTCGGCCCACACCGAGCAGATGATCGGCGACCCGACGATGGTGGCCTACGAGACCACCTTCACCCCCGTCACCGAGGGCACGCTGCTCTCCCACGTCATGAGCTGCCCCAGCCAGGAGGTCCGCGACCAGATCCTGGCGACCGGGATGACCGACGGGATGGAGACCAGCTACCAGCGCCTGGAGCGGGTCATCGCCGCCTGAGCGGCCTCACCGTACGACGGTCACCTGGCTGCTCGACCCGTGCTGGGGGGACTGGTCCGCGTCGTCGTCCAGCTGTGCGGCGACCGACACGGTCAGTCCGCCCAGCAGGAAGCCGATGATGGCCGAGGCCAAGGACTTGGTGTCCATCAGGCACCTCCCTCGTGGTCGTCGTGGTCGTCGTGGTCGTCGCGGTCCCCGTGGTCGCCGTGGCCCTCGTGGAACCGGTGGGTCAGGGCGTGGCCCTTGCCCTTGTCGATGAGGTAGCGGTTGACCGGGAACGCGGCCGCGAAGGCCGCCGCCAGGGCGACCATCATCGAGAGCCAGAAGACCGGGTTGACCAGTCCGGCGTTCATCGCACCGGGGATCACGGCCATCACCAGGTTGTCGACCAGCTCCATGGTCGCGATCGACAGGGTGTCGGCGGCGAAGACGACACTCAGCGCGGCACCGAAGCCGACGCCGGCACCCAGCAGGGGCAGGGTCGAGAGCGAGTAGCCGAACAGGAACGCGAGGCCGACGGCCAGGGCGATCGTCACGCCGCTGGACAGCCCCAGGGCGGTGCCGATCAACAGGCCGAGGATCTCGCCGATCGCACAGCCGGTCAGGCAGTGCAGGGTGGCGTTGGCCGCCATCTGGTTGCGCGGATTCACCTGGATCACTCCTTCCACCAGCACGAACAATACCCCTTGGGGGTATATTCCGGACCACCGTCCGGCGTGCGTCGCTGACCGCTCGCCGATCCGGCGGCGTACGCCGGTGACGGCGGTCACAGCGGGCCCGTACAGTGGCGGGTTGCCACCCCTGCGCGGGCTCGGGCGACGACGAAGGGCGAACCATGAACTCTCTGCTGCTGCTGCTGATCGGCCTGGCGATGCTCGCCGGCGGATACCTGCTCTACTCCAAGTTCCTCGGCGAACGCGTCTACCGGCTCGACCCGGCGTACGCGACGCCGGCACACCAGATGACCGACGGCGTCGACTACGTGCCGACCAACAAGTTCGTCCTCTGGGGCCACCACTTCACCTCCGTGGCGGGCGCGGCGCCGATCGTCGGCCCGGCCATCGCGGTGATCTGGGGCTGGCTGCCGGCGTTCCTGTGGGTCACGCTCGGCACCGTCTTCTTCGCCGGCATGCACGACCTCGGCGCGCTGTGGGCCTCGGCCCGCAACCGCGGCCAGTCGATCGGCATGCTCTCGGGCCGCTACATCGGGCCGCGCGGCCGCAACCTCTTCCTCGTCGTCATCTTCCTGCTGCTGCTGATGGTCATCGCCGCGTTCGCCGTCGTGATCAAGGACCTGCTCATCAGCACGCCCAGCGCCGTGATCCCCGCCTGGGGCGCGATCCTGGTCGCGCTGGTCGTGGGCCAGATGATCTACCGCTGGCGGATGAACCTCGCCGTCACCACGGTGCTCGGCGTCACCGCGCTCTACGCGCTGATCCTGGTCGGCGACCGGTTCCCCATCGAGCTGCCCGACCCGATCCTGGGCGTCTCCCCCGCGACGTTCTGGATCGTCGCACTGTTCGCCTACGCCGGCATCGCCTCGCTGCTGCCGGTCTGGGTGCTGCTGCAGCCGCGTGACTACATCAACGGTGTCCAGCTCTTCATCGGCCTGGGCGTGCTCTACGGCGCTGTCCTGCTCAGCGCGCCCGAGATCGTGGCCCCGGCGGTCAACGACTCGGTGCCCGAGGGCACGCCGGGCATGGTGCCGCTGCTGTTCGTCACCATCGCCTGCGGTGCGATCTCCGGGTTCCACGGCATGGTCTCGTCGGGCACCTCCTCCAAGCAGCTCGACTCCGAGACCGACGCGCGCTTCGTCGGCTACTTCGGCGCCGTCGGCGAGGGCCTCCTCGCACTGGGCGCGATCCTCGCCGCGACGGCCGGCTTCCGCACCCTGGCGGACTGGGAGGCGGTCTACTCCGCCTTCGGCCAGGGCGGCGTCGGCGCGTTCGTCGACGGCGGTGGCGCCATCGTCAACGCCGGCCTCGGCCTGCCCACCTCGCTCAGCGCCACCATCCTCGCCACGATGGCGGTCCTCTTCGCCGCCACCACCATGGACACCGGCGTGCGGCTCCTGCGCTTCGTGGTCCAGGAGGCCGGCGACGTCGCCTCGGTCAAGGTCGGCAAGGGCCTGGCCACCGCGATCGTGCTGGTCGTGTCGGTCGGCCTCACCTTCAGCCAGGGTGGCGGCGGCGCCGGCGGCATGCGCATCTGGCCGCTGTTCGGCACCACCAACCAGCTGCTGGCCTCGCTGACGCTGTCGATCGTGGCGGTCATCCTGCTGCGCAAGCGCCGCAACCCCTGGCCCGCGCTCATCCCGCTCGCGTTCGTGTTCGTGATGTCGTTCTACGCCGCCATCGTGCAGCTGGGTGACCTCTACGACGCCAGTGACTGGTTGCTGCTCGGCCTCGACGCGGTGATCATCGTCGCGGCCGTCTGGGTCGCGGTCGAGGCGGTGCTGGCGATGAACAAGGCCCGCACCGACCCGCCCGAGGCGGCCGACGCCGACCTGACCCACGCCGAGCAGTCGAGCGGGTCGTGACCCGGGGCGCCGGACTGCGGGCCCGGTGGCGGGCCTTCAGCGAGGGGCTGGCGGAGTTCTACGCCGGCCCCTACCGGCGCACCTTCGCCCGCGCGAAGCGGGAGGAGGACGACCTGTTCACCCTCGTGGTGCTCGCCGAGGCGCTCGGCGTGCCCGACCCGTCGGCGTACCACTCCGCGGAGCTGGTGCCTGCGCTCTACCCGGAGTTCCACGCCTGGCACCGGCGCATCGGGCTGGACCGGTCACCGCTGGAGCACGTCGGGTGCTGCTGAGGTCGCTCGCCGACCGGCGGGTGCTCTTCGCCGGCGGCAAGGGCGGGGTCGGCAAGACCTCGGTGGCCTCCGCCCTGGCGCTGGACCGGGCGCGGCAGGGCGAGCGGGTGCTGCTGGTCTCGACCGACCCCGCCCACAACCTCGGCCACCTGTGGGGGCGCGACGTCGGTGACGCCCCGACCCGGGTGACGACCGACACCGTCGTGGACGCGGTCGAGATCGACCCCGACCGCACCGTCGCCCGGCACCTGGCCGAGGTACGCCGCACCATGCTCCGGCTGCTGCCCGAGCGGATGCACGGGCCCGCCGAGCGCCACCTCGACCTCGCCCGCGAGGCGCCCGGCACCCACGAGTCGGCCGTGCTGGACCGGCTCGCCGAGGTGCTCGAGGACGGCCTGGCGTCCCACGACCTGGTCGTCGTCGACACCGCGCCGACCGGGCACACACTGCGGCTGCTCGCGATGCCCGAGCAGCTGACGTCGTGGACCACCTCGCTGCTGGCCAACCGTGACCGGGCGGAGAAGTTCGGCGCCGCGGTGCGGGGCCTCGGGGGTGGGACCGAGGGCGACGGCGACACCGACGCCGAGCTGCGGCGCGTGCTGCTGCGGCGCCAGCGGCGGTTCGCGGCGCTGCGCGACGTGGTCGCCGACCACGAACGCACGGCCTTCGTCGTGGTGACCACCGCTGAGCGGATGCCGGTCACCGAGTCGCTGGCGCTGCTGGACCAGCTGCGCGAGCTGGGCATCGCCGTCGGCGGTGTCGTTGCCAACCGGCGCTCCCCCGTCGACGCCGGCGACCTCCTCGCCGAGCGCCGACGACTCGAGGACGACCAGCTGGCGACGCTGCGCGCCCGCTCGGACGGCGTGCCGCTCGTCGAGGTGCCGCTGCTGCCCGGTGACCTCACCGGCGAACACGGCGTCGCCGCCCTCGTCGACGCGCTCACGGTCGGCTGAGACCGGCGTACCGTGACCCCATGACGGCCGAGCTGGACGAGGTACGCCGCTTCCTGGCCGACCACCCGCCGTTCGACCGGCTGCCCGAGGACGACCTCACCCGTCTCCCGCGGCGGCTCGAGGTCGCCTACTTCCGGCGCGGCACGGTGCTGCGCGACGTGGGCGAGGCCAACGACGACCTCTTCGTGGTGCGTTCGGGCGGCATCGACGTGCACGACGGCGACCGACTCGTGGCGCGACGTGGCGTCGGGGAGGCGGCGGGCATCTCCACGTTGACCCTGGAGGGCCTCGAGGGCCGGATGGGACTGCGACTCACAGCGTACGAGGACACGCTGGCACTCGTGATGCCCGGCGAGGTGTTCCGCGACCTGGCCGAGCGGCACCCGACCTTCCGGCTGCACTACGTCGAGCACGAGGCGGCCCGGCTCCAGCACGCCCTGACGACGGTGCAACAGCCCCGCACCGGCGGGGTGGTGCTCCGCACCCGCGTCGGCGACCTCGTACGCCGCGCCCCCGTCGCCGTCGGCCCCGACGCCTCGGTCCGGGAGGCGGCCGCCCACATGCGCGACGAGGGCGTGTCCTCGGTGCTGATCACGCGCGACGGCGCGCTGCTGGGGATCCTCACCGACCGCGACCTGCGTACCCGGGTCGTGGCGGCGGACCGCAGCCCGGACGACGCGGTGACGACGGTGATGTCGGCCGAGCCGTTCACCGTGGAGAGCAGCAGCCTGGCCTTCGAGCTGATGCTGGAGATGACCGGCCGCACCATCCACCACGCGCCGGTGCTCGAGCGCGGCCGCGTGATCGGCGTGGTCACCTCGACCGACCTGCTGCGACTGGAGCGCACGAACCCGATCTACCTGGTGGGCGACATCGGCAAGCAGGACAGCGTGGCCGCGCTCGCCGAGGCCAGCCGGATGACGCCGCGGGTGGTGGAGAGCCTGGTCGACCAGGACGCGACCGCCGACGACATCGGCCGCATGGTGAGCGCGATCGGCGACGCGATCGAACGACGCCTCCTCTCCCTCCTGGTGGGTGACCTGGAGCGGGACCTCGGGCCCGCGCCGACCGCGTACTGCTGGGTGGCGCTGGGCTCACGGGCACGGCTCGAGCAGGGCCTGGCCAGCGACCAGGACCACGGGCTGGTGCTCGGCGGGCCGGTCGAGGGCGAGGCGGCGACGTGGTTCGAGCGGCTGACGACCGGCATGGTCGACGGGCTCGCGGCGTGCGGCTACCCGCCCTGCCTGGGCGACAAGATGGCCAGCAACCCGCGCTGGCGGCAGCCGGTGGCGGGGTGGACCGACCACGTCGACCGCTGGCTGCGGCGACCGACGCCGGAGGCCATCCTGGACGCATCGGTGTTCTTCGACATGCGGCCGGTGGCCGGCGACCCCTCGCTCCACGCCGCCGTCGCTGACCACGTGCGGACCCGCGCGCCCGAGGCCGACATCTTCCTGCTCCACCTCGCGGGGCTCGCGGTGCGACCGCCGCCGTTGGGGTTCTTCCGTGGCTTCGTGCTGGAGAAGGACGGCAAGCACCGCGACACGCTGGACCTGAAGAAGGGCGGCGTGCACGCCGTGGTCGGCATCGGCCGGCTGCACGCGCTGGCGCACGGCCTGCCGGCGGTCAACACCCATGAGCGGCTGGCGGCCGCCGCCGACGCGGGCGCGATGTCGGCCGGCGACGTGGCCGACCTGCGCGACGCCTTCGAGTTCCTCTCCTACGTGCGGCTGCGCCACCACGCGCAGCAGGTGCGGGCCGGTGCGGAGCCGGACAACTTCGTCGCCCCCGGTGAGCTGTCGGGCTTCGACCGGCGCACCCTGCGTGACGCCTTCGAGGTGGTCCGGCGCGCGCAGCGGGGCGTCGAGATGCGCTACCCGGTCCGGAACGTGACGTGAGGGCCCCGACCTGGTGGCGTGAACGGCAACGGCGCCGGCTCGCCGCGCGGACCGAGGAGCCCGTCGTACGCCGTCACCTGGCGCAGGCACCACCCGACGACCGCACCCCGCTGGCCGAGCTGCGGCTGCTCGCGGTCGACCTGGAGACGACGGGACTGGATCCGCAGCGCGACGAGATCCTCAGCGTCGGGTGGGTGCCGATCGACGCGGGCCGCGTCGTGCTCTCGGGCGCCGAGGAGCTGCTGGTGCGTCCCAGCGGTGACGTCGGTGCGTCGGCGACGATCCACGGCCTGACCGACGACGCGGTCGCCGCGGGCACGTCGCCGGCCGACGCGTTGGCGGTGCTGCTGCCGCTGCTGGAGGGGCGCGTGTTGGTGGCCCACCACTCCGCGCTCGACGTGGGGTTCCTGCAGGCGGCCGCCCGGCGGCTCTCCGGCGTCACGCCGCCGATCGCCTCGGTCTGCACCCTGGAGCTCGAACGACGCGACCTCGACCGCCGCGGCGTCCAGCTCCTCGACGGCACGCTCCGGCTGCCCGAGTCGCGGCGCCGCCACGGCCTCCCCGACGCCCCGCTCCACACGGCACTGGGTGACGCCGTCGCCTGCGCCGAGCTCTACCTCGCCCAGGCCGCCGCGATCCTCGACGCCGACCCCCGCGCCACCCTCGCCGCCGTACGCCGCCACTGAGCCACGCTCGTCGGGCTGGTCGAGCCGTGGAGGTTCACCGGGTCTCGACACGGCCTCGCTGGCGCTCGGCCGGCTCGACCACCAAGTCGGCTTGGTGGTCGAGCCGGGTCGCGAGGTACGAGCGACCCGAGTCGAGACCTCCCGTGCGTCTCGCTGATCGAGCCGGGTCGCGCAGCGACCCGAGTCGAGACCTCCCGTGCGTTCGCGGTCAGGGGACGTCGACGAAGGAGCGCTCCAGCAGGGGCGCGAGGTCGAGGCCGGTGGGGAGGGTGCCCAACGCGCCGCCCCAGTCGCGGTCAAGGCGGGAGGCGCAGAAGGCGTCGGCGACGGCGGTCGGGGCGTGGCGCAGCAGCTGCGAGCCCTGGAAGACCAGGGCCATCTGCTCCACGATCCGGCGGGCGCGCAGCTCGATGTCGTCGAAGGAGGTGAGCTCCTTGCGCAATCGGTCGAGCGCGGCGTCGTACCGCGCGTCGACGCCGGCGGCCAGGTCGGCCTCGGCGAAGAACGCGTCCAGGGTGTGCGGCTCCCTGCCGATCGCCCGCAGCGCGTCCAGCGCCGCGACGTTGCCCGAGCCCTCCCAGATCGAGAGCAGCGGCAGCTCGCGGTAGACCCGCGCCACGTCGAAGTCCTCGATGTAGCCGTTGCCGCCCAGGCACTCCAACGCCTCGCCGGCCATGATCGGCGCGCGCTTGCACACGTAGTACTTCGTCACCGCCAGCGCGAGCCGCCGCAGCGCGGCCTCGCCCTCGTCGCCACGGATCGCGCGGTCGTTGGCACCGGCCAACCGCATCATCGCCGTCGTCGCCGCCTCCGACTCCAGCGACAGGTCGGCGAGCACGCCCCGCATCGCGGGCTGGTCGACGAGCACCTCACCGAACGCCGACCGGTGTCGCGCGTGGTGGGAGGCCATCGTCAGGGCCGTGCGCATGCCCATCGCGGAGCCGATGACGCAGTCCAGGCGGGTCATGTTGACCATCTCGATGATGGTCCGCACGCCGCGGCCCTCCTCGCCGACCAGCCAACCGAGCGCGCCGTCGTACTCGATCTCCGACGAGGCGTTGGACCTGTTGCCCAGCTTGTCCTTGAGCCGCAGGAAGCGCACCGGGTTGGCCCCGCCGCCGGGCTGCACGCGCGGCACCAGGAAGCACGAGAGGCCGCCGGGGGCCTGCGCGAGCGTGAGGAACATGTCCGACATCGGTGCCGAGGTGAACCACTTGTGCCCGACGAGCGCGTAGGTCCCGTCCTCCTGTGGCGTCGCGGTCGTGGTGTTGGCCCGCACGTCCGAGCCGCCCTGCTTCTCCGTCATCGACATGCCCGCGATGAGGCCGCGCTTGGTCTCGGGGTCCCGCAGGCCGAAGTCGTACTCGCGGCTGGTCAGCAGCGGCTCGAACCGCGCCGCCAGGTCGGCGTTGGCCCGCAGGGCCGGGACGACGGCGTAGGTCATCGAGACGGGGCAACCGTGGCCCGCGTCGACGGACCAGACCATGAACTTCGCCGCGCGGGCCACGTGGGCACCCGGCCGCTCGTCGGCCCACGGTGCCGCGTGCAGCCCGTGGGACACGGCGGTCTCCATCAGCTGGTGGTACGCCGGGACGTACTCGACCTCGTCGACGCGGTGGCCGTAGCGGTCGTGGGTGTGCAGCCGCGGCGGCACCCGCTCCGCGAGCCGGCCCCAGTCCTGCGCCTCGGCGGTGCCGGCGAGGCGGCCGAGCTCGGTGACCTCCGGGAGCGCCCAGCCGGCGCCCTCGCGCTCGAGGCCCTCGCGCAGGGCCGGGTTCTGCGAGGTGTCGTGGCCGACGAGCGGCGTGGCCTGGTTGAAGACCTCGTGAGTGGTGTGGGGGGTGCTGGTCATGGGTTCATCCCTTGTTGGTGGAGGGTCCGTGGTCGTCGTACGGCGCGGCGTCGCGCTCGCGCACGGCCTGCCGGAAGCCGACCTCGGCCGCGCGTTCGGCGAAGGCGTAGCCCTCGCGGGTGTGACGGGAGACCCCGTCGAAGACGGTGCTGATCAGCTGGGACTGGTGCACGCCCTGGGACATCAGCGCGGAGTTGAGGGCGAGCTTGACCATCATCAGCTGGTTGACCGGCATCGCGGCGATGCGCTGGACCAACACCTCGGTGCGCTCGTCGAGCTCGTCGGCAGGGGCGCACTCCACGGCGAGACCCCACTCCACTGCTTCGGTGCCCGAGAGGCAGTCGCCGGTCAGCAGCAGCCGCTTGGCCCGCTGGTCACCGAGCCGGTGGGCCCACATCCCGGCACTGGGCACGCCCCACACGCGGGTCGGCGGGTAGCCGATCTTGGCGTCGTCGGCGATGACGATCTGGTCGCAGTGCAGCGCGATGTCGGTGCCGCCGGCGACGCAGAAGCCGTGCACCTTCGCCACCGTCGGCTTGTCGGCGTGCAGCAGGCTCGCGTAGCCCCTGGTGAAGCGGCTCATCATCGCGTAGTCGACCATCGGGTCCCAGGTCTGCGACGGGTCGTGGTTGTCGATGGCCTGCTCGGCGAAGGCCGAGAGGTCGTAGCCGCCGCAGAAGCCCTTGCCGCGTCCCGACAGCACGATCACGTGGACGCGGGGGTCGAGGTCGGCCCGCTCGACGGCGTCGGCGAGCTCGCGCGGCGTGGCGGTGGTGATCGCGTTGCCCTGCTCGGGCCGGTCGAACGTCAGCCGCGCCACCCGGCCGTCGACCTCGTAGGTGAGCGTTTCGTACGACGTCACCGGGGTCTCGACAGGCTCGACCACCGACCGATCGACGTCGCGCCACGGGGCTTCCTCGCTCATGGGTTGATGTTACGTCTACCCCAACAGTTGTGTCCATGAATGTAATGCGCGACGATCGTCGGGTGACCGTGACGAAGGCCGACCTGGCGCCGCTGCCGGCGCGCTCGGTCGCCCTCTCGCTGCTGCTCGGGTCACATCCGGACCGGATGAGCCCGGCCGACCTCACCCGGCGCGGGGAGCACCTCGGCGTGCCCGCCCCCACGATGCGGGTGGCCCTCACCCGCGCGGTGGCCGCCGGCGACCTCCGCCGTGTCGACGGCGACTACGCGCTCGGCGAGCGACTCGCCGCCCGGCAACGGCGGCAGGACGAGGGCGTCGACGACGCGGAGGCCGCATGGGACGGCTCGTGGGAGATGGCCGTGGTGGTGGTGACCGGGCGCTCCGGCGCGGATCGGGCGGCCCTGCGCGACACGCTGGCCGGCCACCGGCTGGCCGAGCTGCGCGAGGGCGTGTGGACCCGCCCTGCCAACCTGCGCCGGCCGCTGGCGCCGGGCGAGGCGTCGGCCTCGGTGCTCCAGGTCTTCCGTGCCACCCCGGCGGAGGACCCGGCCACGCTCGCGGCCCGACTGTGGGACCTGGCGGCGTGGGCCGCCGACGGCGAGGCGATGCTCGACCTGCTCGCGCGGACCCGCGAACCTGCCCTGCGCCTCGCCGCGGCGGCCCGGATCGTGCGGCACCTGGCCGCCGACCCGCTCCTCCCCGCCTCCCTGCTCCCCCCTGACTGGCCCGGCCCGCGACTGCGGACGGCGTACGCCGCCTATCAGGCCGAGCTGCGCGAACTCGACCTGCGCTGAGGTCGGGCAGGACGTCGCACCAAGCGATTTCGTTGCCCCAGGGCTCGGGAGGGGACGAACTCGCTTGGTACGACGAGCCGGTCAGCGACCGCCGAGGACGCCCGCGTCGTAGGCCTTGAGGACCGACTCCTTGTCGGCCTCGGTGAGGTCGCCGTCGGCGACGGCCTCGTCGAGCCGCTCCTCCAGCGTGTCGCGGTGCTCGGCCCGGGCCTCGCCGCGGACCTCCTCCAACGCCGCCGTGACCTCGTCCTCGGTCAGGTCGAGCTCGGTGGCCAGCGCGGAGACCAGCGCGTCGCGCATCGCGTCGCGGTCCGGCCGCTCACCCTCGTCGCGGTCACCATCGGGACGCAGTTCGTCGCGGACGGCCGAGAAGGCGTCTTGCAGCTCGTCCTCGCTCACGCCCAGGGCGTCCGCGAGGCCCTCCAGGCGGTCGCCGCCGAACGGCCCACCGTGCCGGCCGTGGCCGCGTCGGTCGCCGTCGGAGTCCTCGCCGCGCGCCTGCTGGCTCGTGGTGTCGTCGGTGCCGCCGGAGTCGTCCGCGGATGCCAGGGCGACGCCGCCGACGGTCAGGCCGGCAGCAGCCACGCCGGCGGCGATGCCGGTGCGCAGTGCGGTGGTGCGGTGCATGGTGGGTCTCCTTCGTCTCGGTGTGAGGCACCACGGTGCGCGCCGAACCTGTCACGAACCTGTGAGTCGGGCCGTGGGTTTGCTGAGTGCCCGAGCTGCGGCGGTCTCGACACGGCCTCGCTGGCGCTCGACCGGCTCGACCAGCAAGGAAGGAGCGGCAGCGCTGGGCCTAGGATCAGCCACTCCACCCCCGCGCGGAGAGGACGAGGATGTCGGAGGCGACGGCGTTCGAGCAGTTCGGCAGTGACTTCCTGCGGATCATCTTCCACCGGCGGCGCATCGCCGACTCGGTGGCGCGGGTGCTCGGTCCGGGCTTCGAGCTCGGCCCCATCGGCGCCGGGCCGACCCGGCGGCTGGCGAAGGTGACCGCGCGCGGCACCTATCGCACGCCGTACGCCGACAACCTGCCGGGCGAGCTGCCGGCGTTCCGGGTGACGCTGCCGGTGGACGTCGACTTCACCGTCGGTGTCGCAGGCTCCTCGATGACCTTCCACGCCGACGTGATCGTGCCGCTGCTGATCCGGTTCCGGCTCGAGCACCCGCTGGTCCTGCACTGGGACGTCACGCCGCCCGGCCAGGACGACATCCTGCTCAAGCTGGACCCCGAGACGCGGCGGTCGGCCGCCCTGCAGCGGTTCTCCACCCTGGAGGCCGACCTGCGGGGGTTCCTGATCCGGTTCGTCGACCGCGAGCTGCACAAGGAGCACGTGCAGCGAGCCACGCGGATCGACCTGGAGCAGGTCATCGACGGCAGCTGGGAGGCGCTGGCGGCCCAGTTCCTGCCGCCGTGGGAGCCGACGGTGGACTCCCTCGAGGGCGCTGTGTCCTGAGACACAATCGGCCGAAACCTGGCCAGAACTGGTTGCACTGAACACCGTGTCGCGGTTACTTTCGTGAGCACCCGATGTCCCACGGTGAGAGGTGACCACGCATGACCGCGACCGACCTGCCCGGCCAGAGCTACGACGAGATCCTCCAGACGCTGTCGGAGGCCTCCGTCGAGCAGCACTTCGACGCGTTCACCGACATCGACTGGGACAACCCCGACTGGGAGGTCCGCCGCGACGACCCCCGCTGGGTGCTGCCCTCGATCCACCCGCTGGGCCGCACCGCGTGGTACCAGTCGCTGCCGCTGGACCGCCAGATCGAGGTCGGCATCTACGTCCAGGCCAACGTCGCCAAGGTCGGCCTGCAGTTCGAGCAGGTGCTGATCAGCGGGATCATGAACCACTGCCTCACCCTCCCCAACGGTCGCCCGGAGTTCCGCTACTCCACCCACGAGGCGACCGAGGAGTGCCACCACACGCAGATGTTCCAGGAGCTGGTGAACCGCACCGGCGTCGACGCCCCCGGCGGCCCGGCCTGGTTCCGCCGCGCCGCGCCGCTGCTGCCGCTGGCCGCCGGCCCGCTGCCGTTCGTGTTCTTCATCGGCGTGCTCGCGGGCGAGGAGCCCATCGACCACCTGCAGAAGAACGTGCTGCGCGCCGGCGACCAGATGCACCCCATGGTCAGCCGCGTCATGCAGATCCACGTCGCCGAGGAGGCGCGCCACATCGGGTTCGCGCACCAGTACCTCGAGCACCGTGCGCAGTACCTCAACCGCCGCCAGCGCGCCGTGCTCTCCATCGCGATGCCGGTCATCATGCGCACCCTGTGCGACGTGATCATGAAGCCCAGCAAGCAGATGCAGCGCGACCTCGGCATCCCCCAGCACGTCATCGACGAGGTGTGGTGGGACAGCCCCGAGTCCCGCAAGGTGCTGCGCGACACCTTCCGCGACGTGCGCACGCTGGCCGAGAACCTCGGCCTGATGAACCGCACCTCGCGACGCGTGTGGCGTGCCCTGAAGATCGACGGCGACGGCTCGCGCTTCCGCAGCGAGCCGGCCAACGCCGCCACCTGACCCCCGCGCGCCATGGCCTACGTCGTCACCCAGTCGTGTTGCGCCGACGCGTCCTGCGTCGTCGCCTGCCCGGTCAACTGCATCCACCCCGCACCCGGCGAGCCCGGGTTCGCCGAGGCGGAGATGGTCCACATCGACGCCAACTCCTGCGTCGGCTGCGGGGCCTGCGTGACGGCGTGCCCGGTGGGCGCGATCGTCCCGGACCGGCTGCTGAGTGAGTCCCAGAAGCCGTTCCTGGACATCAACGCCGACTACTACGACGTCTTCCCGCACGCCGACCGCACGCCGCTCGCACTGGTGCCCGAGCAGCGCCGGCTGCAGCGGCCCGGTCCGTTCCGGGTCGCCGTCGTGGGGTCCGGACCGGCCGGCCTCTACACCGCCGACGAGCTCCTCAAGCACCCCGAGGTCACTGCGGTGGACGTCCACGACCGGCTGGGGACGCCGTACGGCCTGGTGCGCTTCGGCGTGGCACCCGACCACGTCGCCACCAAGCAGGTGACCGACCTCTTCGCCGCGATCGAGTCCGACCCGCGCTTCGGCTACCGGCTGGGGGTCCGGGTCGGCGTCGACGTGACGCTGGCGCAGCTGCGCGAGGAGTACGACGCGGTCGTGTACGCCGTCGGCGCTTCCTCCGACCGCAGCCTCGGCATCCCGGGCGAGGAGCTGCCCGGCGCGGTGGCCGCGACCGACCTGGTCGGTTGGTACAACGGTCACCCGGACCAGCGCGCGCTGGACGTGCCGCTCGCACACGAGCGGGCCGTGGTCATCGGCAACGGCAACGTCGCGCTCGACGTGGCGCGGATCCTCACCGGCGACCCGGACGCCCTCGCGCCGACCAGCATCGACCGCGACGCGCTCGCGGCGCTGCGTGGGAGCGAGGTCCGGGAGGTCGTCGTGCTCGGCCGCCGCGGCCCCGCCGAGGCGGCCTTCACCGTGCCCGAGCTGGTCGGTCTCGCCGCGCTCACCGACGTCGACGTCGTCGTGGACTGCGACCCCGCGCTCCTGGCCGGCGAGAGCCGCAAGGTGCAGCTGCTCCGCGACATCGCGGACCGCCCGGTCGACCCGACCGCCGGCCGGCGCCGGATCGTGCTGCGCTTCGCCGCCTCGCCCGTCGCCGTCACCGGCACCGACCGGGTGACCGGCGTCCGGGTCGTGCGCAACCGCCTCGTCACCGGCGAGGACGGCCGCGTCCGGCCCGAGCCGACCGAGGACTACGACGACCTGCCTGCCGGCCTGGTGGTCCGCTCGATCGGCTTCAAGGGCCGTCCGGTGACCGACCTGCCCTTCGACGACGCGACCGGCACCGTGCCGCACCAGCAGGGGCGCGTTGCCCCCGGCGTGTACGTCGCCGGCTGGATCAAGCGCGGCCCGTCCGGCTTCATCGGCACCAACAAGACCTGCGCGCAGGAGACCGTCGCCAGCATCCTGGACGACTTCGACAGCGGCGCCGCCGGCCGCACCGCCCAGGATGCCGAGCGAGTCGGCGCCAACTCGGCCGCCATGCCCGTCGAGTCGGCGTGAACTCGGCGATGTTGGCCGCCGAGTCGGCGTGAACTCGGCCCACCGCACCCCGCACCACCGACCAAGGAGACCCATGTCCCGTACGCAGCGCCCCGACGGCAACGACCGGCTGACCGGGAAGGTCGCGCTGATCACCGGCGCGGCCCGCGGCATCGGCGCCGAGACCGCCCGCGCCCTCGCCGCCCGCGGCGTACGCCTCGTGCTGACCGACGTCGACGAGCCGCCGCTGACCGCGCTGGCCGCCGAGCTCGGCGAGGAGCAGGTGCTCGCCACGGTCGCCGACGTCACCGACCTGGCCTCGATGGAGGCCGTCGCGGCCGCGGCCGTCGAGCGCTTCGGTGGCATCGACCTGGTGCTGGCCAACGCCGGCATCGCCTCCTACGGCTCGGTGGCCGAGGTGGACCCCGCGACGTTCAAGCGCGTCCTGGACATCAACGTCCTCGGCGTCTTCCACACCGTGCGCGCCGCGCTGCCCAGCGTCACCGAGCGGCAGGGGTACATCCTGGTCGTGTCCTCGCTGGCGGCCTTCACCCCGGCGCCGGGGCTCGCGGCGTACAACGCCTCCAAGGCCGGGGTCGAGCACTTCGCCAACGCGCTGCGCCTGGAGCTGGGCTGGCAGGGCGTCGGCGTCGGCACCGCCCACATGTCCTGGATCGACACCCCGCTGGTGCAGGACGCCAAGGCCGACCTCAGCGCGTTCGGCAAGATGCTCGCGGCCATGCCCTACCCGCTGAGCAAGACCACCGACGTCGACTCCTGCGTCGCCGCCTTCGTGAAGGCGCTCGAGCGGCGCAGCCGCCACGCCTACGTGCCCGGCTGGGTCGGCGCCATCGCCCAGGGCCGCAACATCGCCGCCAGCCGCTTGGTGCAGAAGGTGATGGACCGCGAGACGCCGCGCCTGCTGCCGCTGATGGACGATGAGGTACGCCGTCTCGGGCGCTCGACCAGTGCCCGCAACACCTCCGTCTCGGGAGGATGAGGAGATCCCCATGACCGAGCACCTCGACTTCCTGATCGTCGGCGCCGGGCTGTCCGGCGTGGACGCGGCGTACCACTTCTCCCAGCGGTTCCCCGACCGCTCGTACGCGCTGCTGGAGATGCGCGGCGCGATGGGCGGCACGTGGGACCTGTTCCGCTACCCGGGCGTGCGGTCGGACTCC
This sequence comes from Nocardioides panacisoli, assembly GCF_019448235.1. NCBI lineage: Bacteria > Bacillati > Actinomycetota > Actinomycetes > Propionibacteriales > Nocardioidaceae > Nocardioides > Nocardioides panacisoli. The sequence goes on along the minus strand of NZ_CP080409.1, from coordinate 2,824,283 downwards.
GACATGTACACCCTGGGCTTCAAGTGGAAGCCCTGGACCGGCTCGCAGGCGATCGCCGAGGGCACCGACATCCGTGCCTACATCCGCGAGGCGGCGCAGGAGCACGGCATCGACCAGCACGTGCGCTACCACCACAAGCTGGTGCGGGCGGACTTCTCCACCGCCGAGGCGCGCTGGCACGTCGAGGTCGAGCGCACCGACACCGGTGAGCTGGTCGAGTTGACCGCCGACTTCCTCATGTCGACCTCGGGCTACTACCGCTACGACGAGGGCTTCACCCCGCACTTCGAGGGCCGCGAGGACTTCGCCGGCGAGATCGTGCACCCCCAGCACTGGCCCGAGGACCTGGACTACCAGGGCAAGCGGGTCGTGGTGATCGGGTCGGGCGCCACCGCGGTGACGCTGATCCCGTCACTGGCCGACTCCGGCGCGGGCCACGTGACGATGCTGCAGCGCACGCCGACCTACATCATCAGCCAGCCGCAGAACGACCCGATCGCCAAGGGGATGCAGCGGGCGCTGCCGGCCGGGCTGGCCTCGACGCTGACGCGGGCGCGCTACCTCGCCACCCACATCGGCTTCTACGAGTTCTGCCAGAAGCGTCCCCGCGCGGCCCGTGGGCTGCTGCGCAAGATGCTCGAGCGCCAGCTCCCTGAGGACATCGCCTTCGACGAGCACTTCGCGCCGCCGTACGACCCGTGGGACCAGCGACTGTGCCTGGTGCCGGGGGGCGACCTCTTCAAGGCGCTGCGGCGCCACACCGTCGACATGGTCACCGACCACATCGAGCGCTTCACCGAGCAGGGCATCCTGCTGCGGTCGGGCCGCGAGATCGAGGCCGACATCATCGTCACCGCGACCGGGCTCAACCTGCTCGCGTTCGGTGGTGCCGAGCTGGCCGTGGACGGCGAGGAGGTCTCGCTGCCGGAGACGATGGCCTACAAGGGGCTGATGCTCTCGGGCATCCCGAACTTCGCCTTCATCGTCGGCTACACCAACGCCTCCTGGACGCTCAAGGCCGACCTGGTGTGCGAGTACGTCGTGCGCCTGCTCGAGCACATGACGACCACCGGCCAGCAGATGGTGGTGCCACGGCGCGACCACAGCGTCGAGGAACAGCCGTTCCTCGACTTCGCCGCCAACTACGTGCTGCGCTCGGTGGACGAGTTCCCCAAGCAGGGCTCGCAGGAGCCGTGGCGACTGAAGATGAACTACTTCAAGGACCGCAAGGTCTTCGCCCGGCCGGTCGACGACGACGCCCTGGAGTTCTCCAGCCCGGCGCCGGCCGAGGTCGCCGGCTGACCCGTCGCGACGTCGTACGGTCGGGGGGCGCCCGGACGCGCCGGCCGTACGACGTCAGCGGCGCGCGCTCACTTCGTGACGGCGCGGTGGATCTCCTCGAGCTTGCCCTGCATCGCGGGGATCTCCTTGATCAGTGCGATCTCGTCACTGAGGTCGGACAGCAGCCCCTCGACGCGACCGAGGACGTCGCGCACCTCGCCGAGCGTCTCGTCGACGCTGCTCATCCTGCCGTCGACCCGGGACAGGGTGCCGTCGACCGAGCTCAGCGTCCCGTCGACCTCCTCCAGGGTCTGGCCGGCGCCCTTGAGCACCTTGTCCGCTCGCTTCAGGGTGTCGGCCACCGGGTTGATCCCCATGGGTCCTCCTCGCTCGTGTGCTCGGTCGCACCGTTGTGTGCGACACGGCGTCCACCCTGAATCCTAGTGCGACGCGGGTCACGCCGCGGCGGATTGACGCACAGCCAGTTGGCGTTATCATCGCTGCATGGCGATGAATGACGGGTCTCGACAGGCTCGACCGACGGAGCCGGCGCGACCGACGGAGCCGGCGCGACCGACGGACGAGGGTGCGGCCCGGTCGACCGCTGCGGAGCAGCCGGGGCTGACGGAGCCGGAGCCGCCGGTGGCGAACGAGGCCACCACCGAGGTGGACGAGGCGGCTGCGGCAGCCGCCGCCGCGTGCCTCTTCCGGGCGCTCGGCGACCCGCGGCGCCTGACGATCCTGCGCCACCTGCTGCTCGGCGAGCACAACGTCGGCGAGCTCACCGCCCACCTGGGCCTGGCGCAGTCCACGGTCTCCAAGCACCTGGCGTGCCTGCGCGACTGCGGACTGGTCAGCTCGCGCGCCGTCGGGAGGTCGTCGGTCTTCTCCGTCGCGGTGCCCGAGGTCGTACTCCGCGTCCTCGGCGCGACCGAGGAGTTGCTCGCCGCCACCGGCGACGCGGTGGTGCTGTGCCCGACCACCGGGGAGGAATGAGATGAGCACCCACGTGCACTCCGAGACCTACGCCGTCGACGCGGCCACCCGCGACCGGCTGGGCCGGCGCGCCCAGTGGCTGGCGGGCGCCTCGGTGGCCTACAACGCCGTCGAGGCCGTGATCGCCATCAGTGCCGGCCTGGTCGCCGGCTCGATCGCGCTGGTCGGCTTCGGCCTCGACTCGGTGGTCGAGGTGAGCAGCGGGCTGATCGTGCTGTGGCAGTTCCGCCACCGCTGGCCGGAGTCGCGGGAGCGCCGTGCGCTGCGGCTGATGGCGCTGTCGTTCTTCGCGCTCGCCGGCTACGTGACGTTCGAGTCGGTGCGGTCGCTGGTGACCGCCCACGAACCCGAGACGTCCGCGGTCGGGATCGGGCTGGCGATCGCCTCGATCATCATCATGCCGTTCCTGTCCTGGGCGCAGCGGCAGACGGGTCGCGGCCTGGGCTCCAACGCGGTCGTGGCCGACTCGACCCAGACGGCGCTGTGCGCCTACATGTCCTTCGTGCTGCTGGCCGGCCTGCTGCTCAACGCGGCCCTGGGCTGGGCGTGGGCCGACCCGGTCGCGGGCCTGGTGATCGCCGCGGTCGCCGCCCGTGAGGGCGTGAAGGCGTGGCGGGGCGAGGGCTGCGCGTGCGGCGGCGCCGTGCTGCCCGACGCCGTCACCGAGGAGGCGGCGCCCGCCGACGCGTGCTGCGGCGACGGCCACTGCGGCGACTGATCCGGCCGGCGGGGATACTCGACCCAGCCGAGGAGAGAGGAACCCCCGCCGTGGACGTACTCCGCACCCCCGACGAGCGCTTCGCCGACCTGCCCGACTTCCCCTTCGCGCCGCACTACGTCGACGTGGCCGCCGAGGGCACGCCGTCGCTGCGGATGCACTACCTCGACGAGGGACCGCGCGACGGGACGCCGGTGGTGCTGTTGCACGGCGAGCCGACGTGGAGCTACCTCTACCGCACGATGGTGCCGCCGCTGGTGGCCACCGGCCACCGGGTCCTCGTGCCGGACCTGGTCGGCTTCGGACGCTCCGACAAGCCGACCGCGGTCACGGACTACACCTACGCCCGCCACGTGGCGTGGGTCCACGCCTGGTTCGAGGCCGTCGGGGTGCGGGACGCGACGATCTTCGTGCAGGACTGGGGGTCGCTGATCGGACTGCGGCTCGCGGCCGAGCAGGACCACCTCGTGGGCCGGATCATGGTCGCCAACGGCTTCCTTCCCACCGGTGACCGGCCGCCCTCGCCGGCCTTCCGCGCCTGGCGTGGCCTCGCCCGCTGGAGCCCGGTCTTCCCCGCGGGCCGCATCGTGGCCACCGCGACCGTCGAGAGGGTCCCCGCACCGGTGCGGGCGGCGTACGACGCGCCGTTCCCGTCGGCGAGGTACCAGGCGGGAGCCCGCGCGTTCCCCCGTCTCGTGCCGACCTCGCCGGACGACCCGGCGACGCCGGCCAACCGTGCCGCGTGGGAGTCGCTCGGTCGGTGGGAGAAGCCGCTGCTGGCGGTCTTCGGACGCAACGACCCGATCCTGGGCAAGGCCGACGCCCGGCTGATCCGGCACGTGCCGGGCGCCGCGGGGCAGCCCCACGCCCGGATCCGCGGGGGCCACTTCGTGCAGGAGGACTGCGGACCCGAGCTGGCGCAGCGGCTGATCGCCTGGGGCTGAGCCACGCCGGGGAGGCTCAGTGGGCCAGCTTCAGGCCCACGATGCAACCGACCAGGCCGAGCAGCAGCACGACCTTGACCACGCTGACGGCCTCCTCGCCGGTGACCATCCCGTGGCACACCGCGAGCGAGGCGCCCACGCCCACCCACACGGCGTACGCCGTCCCGGTGGGCAGGTCGCGCATGGCCCAGGCGAGGCCGAGCATGCTGATGACCAGCGCGACCCCGAAGACGACCGAGGGGCCGAGCCGCGTGAAGCCCTCGGAGCGACCGAGGGCGACGGCCCAGACGGCCTCGAAGATGCCGGAGACGATGAGCACGAGCCAGGACATGACCACACCAGGTGGCCGTCTTGTCGCGCGCCGGGTACGGCTCCCTCGTCCGGTGGGCCGATCGCCGGCCCGCACCCGAGGCTAGCAACACCGGCAGCCGTTGGCACCTCGGCGCGGCTCCTACCGGCGGCGACTCAGTCCTCGCGCGCCACGGCGTCCTCCATGGCCACCGACGCCCGACGCAGGACCAGCTGCAGGTCACGCACCTCGTCGGCGCTGAGCCCGAAGTCCTCCCGGATGGTGCACTGCACCCGCTCGGTGGCCTCGTGCGCCTCCCAGCCGCGCTCGGCCAGCGAGAGCCGGTAGGAGCGCCGGTCGACCGGGTCGCGCTCGCGCTGGAGCAGCCCGGCGTCCTCCATGCGGCGCAGCATCGGTGTCAGCGTGGCGTGGTCGAGGCGGAGCGCGCCGACGAGGTCCTTGATGGGTGCCGGTCCGGTCGCACCGAGGACGACGATCACCAGGTACTGCGGGTAGGTGAGGCCCAGCTCCTCCAGCAGGGGCCGGTAGCGCCGGGTCATGGCGCGGGACGCTGCGTAGAGGTCGAAGCAGAGCAACTCGTCGAGCGCGGCACTCTCGGCCACGTGACGGGGGCGCGGCATCGGTGTCTCCTCCTCACGGTTGATCACCGGACTTGTCCAGCCTAGTGCCACGTGGCATGTTGTCTAGTGCACGAGACATTTCCCGAGCGGAAGGAACTCGACCCATGCCGGAGATCACCGCAGGCGACATCACGCTCCACTACACCGACAGCGGCGGCAGCGGCCGCCCCGTCGTACTGATCCACGGCTGGCCCCTCAGTGGCGCCGCGTGGTCGGAGCAGGTGCCCGCCCTCACCGAGGCCGGCCACCGCGTCATCACCTACGACCGTCGCGGCTTCGGCGAGAGCAGCAAGCCCGCCGACGGCTACGACTACGACACCTTCGCCGACGACCTGGCCGCCCTGCTGGAGGGCCTCGACCTCACCGACGTGAGCCTCGTCGGGTTCTCGATGGGCGGCGGCGAGGTCGCCCGGTACGTCGGCCGCCACGGCACCGACCGCCTGCACTCGGTCGCGTTCGCCGGCGCCGTGCCGCCGTACATGCTCAAGACCGAGGACAACCCCGACGGCGGTCCGTCCGAGGAGGACGTGCAGGGCATGGAGGAGGGCGCCCGCACCGACCGGGCGAACTTCCTCGACGGCTTCACCACCGGCTTCTTCTCCGTCGGGGAGGAGCTGAAGGTCTCCGAGGAGCAGCGCCAGGAGGCGCTGGCCCTGCAGCAGCCCGCGCGTGACGAGGCGGTCGTCGGATGCATCGACGCCTTCGCCCGCACCGACTTCCGCGCCGACCTGCCCAAGGTCGACGTGCCCGCACTGGTGCTGCACGGCGACTCCGACGCCATCGTGCCGCTGGAGGCGTCCGGCCAGCGCACCGCGGAGGCCGTCGCGGACAGCACCCTCGTGGTCATCGAGGGCGCTCCGCACGGCTTCAACGTCAGCCACGCCGCCGAGTTCAACCGCGCCCTGGTGGACTTCCTGGCCCGCTGACCCCCTGATCCGCGCCGCGGTCCCGGTTCCCGAATCCCCGGGGCCGCGGCGTCGGCACGTCCACCGGGCGCCCTGCCCCGGCCACGGGGCGCGCTAGATCGAGCCCTGGACCCGTGCGGCAGCGATCTCGCCCTCCGAGCGCAGGATGCAGAACTCGTTGCCCTCCGGGTCGGCCAGCACCACCCAGCCGGTGCCCGGACCGTGCTCACCACGCAGGTCCGCGACCTGGGTCGCGCCGTGCTCGACCGCCCACGCGACCTCCTCGTCGCGGGTGCGCTCGCGCGGTCGCAGGTCGAAGTGGAGCCGGTTCTTGCGCTCCTTGGCCTCCGGGACCTCGAGGAAGAGCACCTGCGGCCCCGCACCCGCGGGGTCGATGATCATGCACTCCTCGTGACCGGGCTCGTTGGGGTCACCGGGCACGTCGACGTACCCCAGCACGGGCTTCCACCACTCCGAGAGCTCGTAGGCGTTGCCGCAGTCGATGCTGGTGTGGGAGATGAAGGAGGCCATGGTCGTCAACCTGCCGCGCCTCCGCCGCGCCGCGCAACCGGATTGGGCGCGCCTCCGGACGCGGGGTCAGGTCAGCAGGTCGCGCGCGATCTCGCGGGCCTGCACCATCAGCTCGTCACCATGGATGCCCTGGTGCACGAACGCGCCCTCGAGCAGCAGGAAGACGTGGCGGGCGAGCCGCTGCGGGTCGGCCGCGTCCGGCAGGTCCTCGGCGATGAGCTCGGCGAGCCGCTCCTCGATGGACCGCTTGTGGTAGACGACCACGTCGAACGCCGCGTGGCCCCGCGGGAGTTCCGCGGCGGCGTTGAGGAACGCGCAGCCGCGCGTCACCGTGTCGCCCTCGTCGGCGTAGACGTCGAAGAAGGCGAGGGCGCGCGGCGCGTCGAGTGCTGCGATGCGGTCCTCGAGCCGCTGCCACCAGGCCGAGTGACGGTTGCTCAGGTAGGTCGAGACGAGCGCGTCCTTGGACCCGAAGTTGTTGTAGAGCGTGCGCTTGGTGACCCCCGACTCCTCGGCGATCGTGTCCACGCCGACGGCGTGGATGCCGTGGCGGTAGAACAGCTCGGAGGCGACCTCGAGGATCTTCAGCGAAGCCTCGGTCAGGTCGTCGATGGGTACTTCCTGCGTGGTCACGTCAACCTCTCGTCGTCGTTTCCCAGCCATGGTCCCGGCCCTGACGCCGGTCCGTTCCACCCTCGACTACACAGAACAGTGTAATTGCCGGACAACGTGTCACCCACCCGGCGTGCTCGCCGGCGGTCGTCGTCGGCGATCCTGAGCCCCATGGGTGAGGTCGTGATGCTGGCGGTGCCGGCGCTGGTCGTCGTCCTCGCCGCGTTCTCCCAGGCGGTCACCGGGTTCGGGTTCGCCCTCGTCGCCGTGCCGCTGCTCAGCGTGGTGGTCGGTCCCCAGCACGCGGTGGTGTCGGTGACGGCGATCGCCGCCCTGCTGGCCGGCACCGTGGCCGTCCGCCACCGTGACGCCGTCGACGTCCCCGCTGCGCGGACCTTCGTGCTGACCGGGTTCCTCGGCGCGCCGCTCGGGCTGGCCGTGCTGCTGCTGGTCGACGCCGCCACACTGACGGTGCTGGTCGGGGTCGTGGTGCTGGTCGCCGTCGTGGCGATGCTCTTCCGCGTCCGGGCGACCGGGCGGCGTACGCAGCTGGGTGCGGGGGTGCTGGGCGGCACCCTGTTGACCGCCACCGGCATGAACGGCCCGCCCATCGTGATCGGGCTGGACGGCCGCGGCCTGCGCCCGGTGGAGTTCCGCGCGACGATCCAGGTGGTCTTCTGCACCCAGGGCGCAGTCGCGTTCGCCCTGTTCGCCGCCAGCGGCCTGGTGGACCGCACCGTCCTGGGTCTGGTCGCGACGTACGTGATCGCGCTGCCGGTGGGGTGGACGGTGGGCGCCAAGCTCTTCGACCGGATGGACGCGCGGCACTTCCGTGGCGCGATGCTCCTCATGCTCAGCGCCTCCGCGCTGGTCGCCCTCGGCTCCGCGCTGTAGCCGTCCGCGTCGCTGTTGCACGAATCACACCGAAAAAGGTGGACCGGGACGGGCGACGGCTGTTGTGTACACAGACCTGTGTACTACACTGACCAGTGAAGTTCACAGATCAGTAAACACAGGAGGTGCTTCATGTCCAAGTTCTTCGGCAGCATGGTCGGGTTCGTGCGCGAGGTCGGTTCGGCGATCGATGCGGGGCATGCGGTGCGCCTCGGCCTCCCGGTCCCCGAGAACGCCAAGACGCGCTGCGCTCCCAAGCACAGCCGCTGGTGACCTGACCTCCGCGACGGCGCACTGACCCTGACCAGCCATCAGGGCGCCGACGCGGACTCGTGGAGCCCGACTCCCCGCGCCGCCGGGGAGTCGGGCTCCTTGCTGTGCAGGACCGCCATCACCAGGTCCGCCAGCCGCGGCGTCGCGAGGTTGAAGACTTCGTAGAAGCTGCCCACCGCACCGTTGACCGTGAGCGGCCGGTCCTCCAGCGCCCGCACCACCCGCTCCGCACACTCCTCGGGGCTCTCCCCACGCCCCTCGTAGGACGCCGTCGGCGCGATCATCGGCGTGCGCACGATCGAGACCCGCATGTTGGTGCAGGTGACGTTGTCGAAGAAGGCCTCCCGCCCCAGGATCCGGCCGAACACCTCCAGCGCGGTCTTGGCGGCGATGTAGGGCGCGAACTTGGGCGCCCGGATCTGGTTGCCCCACGTCACGATGTTGACCACGTGCCCGAACCGCTGCGCCCGCATCGCCGGCAGCAGGCCCATCGTCAGCCGCACCGGACCGAAGTAGTTCACCGCCATCATCCGCTCGAAGTCGTGGAAACGACCGTGGGTGAGCTCCAACGAACGCCGGATCGACCGGCCCGCGTTGTTGACCAAGTAGTCGACCGCACCGTGCTCGGCGAGCAGCCGCTCCACGAGCGCGTCGATCGCCTCCCCGTCCGTCAGGTCCACCATGTACGACGACGCCCGGCCGCCGCGGTCGGCGACCTCGCGCCGCACCCGCTCCAGCTCACCCTCCCGCCGTGCTGCCAGCAGCACGTGGGCACCCTGCCGGGCCGCGGCGTACGCCGTCGCCTCGCCGATGCCGGAGGTGGCACCGGTGATGAGCACCGTGCGATCCGCGAGGGGGCTGGGGGCGCCGGTCGCCCGGCGCGCGAGGCGCCCGGCGCGGGCGCGAGGGGTCTGCAGGAGCGGGGTGCGCAGCAGGTCGATCACGTCGCGAGCCTAGGCCCACGACCCGGTCGGCCGCTCAGCCCACCAAGCCGGTCTGGGAGGCCACGAAGAGCAGTCCGAAGCCGACGAGGAAGACCAGGCCGGCATACGACAGCATCCGCATGCTGCCCGACAGCTCGCGCTCGCTGCGGATGAGGGAGAAGTTGAGCCAGGCGAAGACCGGCGCGGTGAGGAAGGCGCTGATCATCGCGAACCGCAGCATGTCGGCCAGCGACGCGCTCATCCAGACCACGATGGCCAACCCGATGATCGAGATGCCGGTGATCCACAGGTCCTTGGACCGGCTGCTCATCTCCGGCCGGCCCCGCAGCAGGCGCACCGACTCCGCGCAGGCGCGGGCGTAGCCGTCGACCACCGAGATCACCGTGCCGAACATGCAGGCGAAGGCGATCAGTGCCATCAGCGGCACGGCCCACTCGCCGATCGCGGCGCCGTACATGCTCATCAGCTGTGGGATGTAGGCACCGCCGGCCAGTTCCAGCTCCTCGCCGCTGCCGTACTGCACGAAGACGCCGAGGCCGATGAAGAAGACCGCCAGCAGGGTGGACACGACGTAGCCGGTGTTGAAGTCGAACAGGACGTCGCGGACCGCGAGCCGGCGCCCCTGCCCCTTGGCCTTGACCCACAGCGAGTTCAGCGCGCTGATCTCGATCGGGGCCGGCATCCAGCCGATCACCGCCACGAGGAACGGCAGCGTCGCCACGGTCCACGGCGAGGGGTCCTCGAACCCGGCCTGACGTACGGCGCCCTGCCCGGCCGCCATCACCACGGCGACCACGGTGGAGACCGCGAGGACGGCCATGATGACCTTCGTGACGCCGTCCAGCGCCTGGTAGTGGCCGCCCACCAGCAGCAGGAAGGTCACGGCCATCAGGACCGCCGCGATCACCGGCACGCCCAGGCCCCAGGAGGCCGGGAGCAGGTAGGCGAGGATCACCGTGCACAGCAGCGCCACGCCGGCGGTGGAGATCACCGAGGACACCGCCGCGAGCACGAAGAACACCCACAAGTAGCCGGTCCCGCGCCGCGCGTAGCCCTCGACGAGGCTGCGGCCGGTCTCGGCGGCGTACTGCGGGCCGAACCGGAAGAACGGGTACTTCAACACGTTGGCCAGCACGATCAGCCACACCAGCTGCCACCCGAAGAGCGCGCCCGCCTGGGTGGAGGAGATGAGGTGGGAGGCGCCGATCGCGGCCGAGGCCGCCAGCAGGCCCGGCCCCATCGCGGCCCAGCGACTCCGCCAGATCGAGCGCGCGGGTGTGGTCGTGGTGTCCCCGAGAGTGGCCATGGCGGGCACGCTAACAGCGCGCACGGTCACCGGTCGCCCGATGACGCCCGGGATCCCCGGGCGGGGTCAGGTCGCCGGCGGGACCGGCTGGGTCACGCCTGCCCGAGGCCGTCCACGACCTCCGCACCGGGGAGCGCCGCCAGGGTGGCGCCGGGCAGCACGAGCTTGGAGCGGCGTACGCCGGAGCCGATGATCGCGGCCTCGATCGAGGACACCCGACCGTCGACCAGCACCCGCCACGCGGTGGGGAGCCCGAGCGGGGTGATGCCGCCGTACTCCATGCCGGCCTCGGCGACCGCGCGCTCCTGGGGCAGGAAGGAGCACTTGCGCACGTCGAGCAGCTGCTTGACGGTGCGGTTGACGTCGGCGCGGGTGTCGGCGGGGACCAGGCAGGCGGCGATGCGCTCCTCGCCCGCGCGCTTGCCGGCGACGAGCACGCAGTTGACCGAGTCCGACATCGCCAGGTCGTGCGCCTCGACGAGGGTGGCGGTGTCCGCGAGGTCCGGGTCGATCTCGACGACGGTCAGCTCCGCGCGACGGTCCCACGCCTCGAGCGCGTCCGCGACCGGCGGCGCGAGCAGGTCGGAACGGTCGGTCGCGGGGTGGCCGGGCAGGCCGGGGATCTCGGGTCGCACGTGGTCGAGTGTGCCGCACGGGCCACGGAACGCCCCGCGTAGGCTCAGCCGCGTGAAGGTGCTGCTGACCGAGAACATCCATCCCCTCGCCGTGGACAACTTCGAGCGCCACGGGTACGACGTCGAGCTGCTCTCCCGGTCGCTGAGCGAGGAGGAGCTGGTCGAGCGCCTCCCCGGCGTCGGCATGCTCGGGATCCGGTCCAACACCACCCTCACCCCGCGCGCGATCGAGGCCGCGGACGACCTGGTCGCGGTCGGCTGCTTCTGCATCGGCACCAACCAGGTCGACCTCGCCGCGGCGGCCGGGCGAGGGATCCCGGTCTTCAACGCGCCGTTCTCCAACACCCGCAGCGTCGTGGAGCTGGTGATCGCCGAGATCATCGCGCTCGCGCGGCGGCTCCCGGAGAAGACCGAGCGGATGCACGCCGGGGTGTGGGACAAGTCAGCGCGCGGCAGCCACGAGGTGCGGGGCCGCACCCTGGGCATCGTCGGCTACGGCAACATCGGCACCCAGCTGTCCAACCTCGCCGAGGCGATCGGCCTGCGCGTCATCTACTACGACACCGCCGACCGGCTCGCCCACGGCAACGCCCGCCGGATGCCGACACTGGAGGCACTGCTGGCCGAGGCGGACGTGGTGAGCCTGCACGTGGACGGGCAGCCGGGCAACGCCGGCATGTTCGGCGACGAGCAGTTCGCCGCGATGAAGCCCCGGGCGCTGTTCGTCAACGCCTCCCGCGGCATGGTCGTCGACGACGAGGCGCTGCGTGCCCACATCGAGTCCGGCCACATCGCGGGTGCGGCGCTCGACGTCTTCCCGGTCGAGCCCAAGGCGCAGGGCGACGAGTTCACCTCGGCGCTGCGCGGGCTGGACAACGTCATCCTCACCCCGCACGTGGGGGGGTCCACCCAGGAGGCGCAGGAGGAGATCGGCCACTTCGTCTCCCGCAAGCTGGCGAACTTCCACGAGGAGGGCAGCACCGAGCTGTCGGTGAACTTCCCCCGCGTGCAGCCGCCGGGCCTGCAGTCGGGCCACCGGGTCGCCGTACTGCACCGCAACGTGCCCGGCGTCCTGGCGGGGATGAACCAGATGCTGGCCGAGCAGGGCGACAACGTCACCGGCCAGTACCTCTCCACCAGCGGTGAGCTCGGGTACGTCGTCACCGACGTCGCCGAGATGCCCTCGGCGGAGTCGCTGCGCCAGCTGGCCGACTCCGAGCACGCCCTCTGGGTACGCACCCACTCCGCCTGACCCGTTGAGTCGTGACTTCCTGCGGTTGAGTCAGCACTTTCTGCGGTCGAGTAGGCAGTGGTCCGCACCTCGACTGCGAAGAAGTGCTGACTCGACCCGCAACAAGTGCCGACTCAACGGGAGGAAGTGAGCGCTCAACCCTCGGGGGGGTCGGGGTCGCGACGGCGGAGTACGCCGCCGGCCCACAGGGCCCACAGGACGAGGACCGGTTGGAAGAACAGGCGGACCAGGCGGGCGCGGTCGGTGGTGAGACCGAAGGCGTCGGTGCCCTCGACGTACTGCGCGACGTTGCCGGGGAAGATCGCGACGAAGAACGCCGCGAGCAGGGCGCCGACCGTCCGGCGGTGGCCCTTGAGCGCCACGAAGGCCGCGCCCAGCCCGATCTCGACCACCCCGGACGCCAACACGGTGACGTCGTCGTCGACGGGGAACCACTCGGGGACCTGCGCCTGGAACTCCTCCCGCGCCACGGTCAGGTGGGTCACCCCCGCTCCGACCATGAGGGTGCCGAGCACGATCCGGGCGAGGTTGCGCACGAGGTTCACCGGTCCAGCGTAGGTCGGCGGCTCACAGGATCCGCTCGACGGCGTCGATGGCGCCGCGCAGGAACTCCTCGACGACCGCTCGGTCGCCCTCGGAGAGGCCCCGGTCGAGGTCGACGAGCGCCTCGAACATCGGGGTGAGGTGGGCGACCACCTCACGGCGTCCCGAGTCGGTGAGGTCCAGGCGCCGGCGGCGCCGGTCGTGCTCGTCGGGGACCCGCTCGACGTGGCCCCGCGCCACCAGCCGGTCGACGATGCCCGAGGCTGCTGCCGAGGTGACCCCGAGGTGACGGGCGAGGTCGCTGGGGCCGTGCTGGTCGGCGACCAGCAGCTCGAGGGCCGTCAGCTCGTGCGGCGAGAGCCCGGCACGACGGGCCACGGTCGGCCCGGACCTGGCGCCGGCGTCGAGCAGCCGACGCAGCAGCACGAGGGTCGACGAGGCCAGGGCGTCGGCATCGTGTGGCCCGGATCTCGCCTCGGACATTGGCAATTTACCTAACTGGCTTAGTAATCTTCTACGGTAGTTGTCGTACTATCCTACCCACGGAGGGACCCCCATGACCGGTGCGCCGAGCTCACCCAGCACGTCGGTGGCTGCGCCACGTCGGATCCGCCCGGCCGCGGCCGGCACCGTCGCCGTGCTCGCTCTCCTCGCGACGGGGCTCCTGCTCGGCCTCGTGGGGCAGGCCACGCACCAGACGGCGGTCACCGACGACCTGCCGGAGGGGTACGACGCGACCCGGGTCGCCGCACTGCTCGAGGAGGTCCCCAGCAGCGACAGCGCCGTGGCCGTGACGCTGTTCGTGTCCGACGACGGCGAGCTGGATCGAGCGCAGCTCGCCGAGCTCGAGCGGGCCCAGCAGTCCCTCGGCCCGGGCAACGGTGCCCCGCTGCGGGTCAGTGAGGACGGCACGGCCGCCCTGGGCGTCGTCCCGGTCGACGCGCGCAGCGCGACCGACGTGGCGGCGTACGTCGAGGACCTGCGGGAGCGCGTCGACGCGGCCGCGCCCGAGGGAGTGACCGCCCTGGTCACCGGGCCCGCGGCGATCCAGGCCGACCTCGCCGGCGTCTTCGAGGGAGCCGACTTCACGCTGCTGCTCACCACGGCCGCGATCGTCGCTGTGCTGCTGGTGGTCACCTACCGCAGCCCGTTGCTGTGGGTCGTGCCGCTGCTCGTGGTGGGCGCGGCCGACCAGGTCGCGGCCGTCGCGGCCACCCACGTGCTGGCGGTCTTCGACATCGCGTGGAACGAGTCCACCGTGGGCATCCTCAGCGTGCTGGTCTTCGGTGCCGGCACCGACTACGCGCTGTTGCTGATCAGTCGCTACCGCGACGAGCTGCGCCTGCGCGAGGACCGCTTCGCCGCGATGGCGGTCGCGGTGCGCAGCACCACCGAAGCGGTGCTCGCCAGCTCCACCACCGTGGTGCTCGGCCTCCTGACGCTGCTGCTCTCGGTGGTGCCGACGACGCGCGGCCTCGGGCTGGCCTGCGCGGTGGGCGTGGCGATCGCGGCGTTCACGGCACTGGTCGTCCTGCCGCGGGTCCTGGTGCTCTTCGGGCGCTGGGTGTTCTGGCCGATCGTGCCGCGGGTGGGCCAGACCGCGCTCGTCGACTCCCGCACGTCGCTGTGGCGCCGCCTCGGCACCGCCGTCTCCGCACGCCCGGGTCGCTTCGCCGTGACCGCCGTACTCCTGCTCGGCACGCTGGCGGCAGGGCTCACCCAGGTGCGCGTGGGGCTGTCGGAGTCCGAGCAGTTCCTCGACACACCCGAGTCGATCGTGGCCGCCGACCGGATCGTGGAGTCCTTCCCCGCCGGCACGACCGACCCCACCGTGGTGCTGACCCGCGACGACGCGGAGGAGGTACGCCGCGACGCGGCCGCCGTCGACGGGGTGGCCTCGGCACAGGTCGGGACGCAGGCCGACGGGCTCGCGCGCGTGGACGTCGTGCTGGCGGACCGGTCGGGCAGCGACGGCGCGGAGCGCACGGTGCGGGACCTGCGGGAGGCGATGACCGCCCACGACCGGACGCTGGTCGGCGGCACCGAGGCGCAGGCGATCGACTCCGACGACGGGGCCGCCCGCGACCAGCGGCTGATCATCCCGCTGATCCTGGTGCTGGTGCTGGTCGGGCTGGCCGTGCTGCTGCGCTCGGCGGTCGCGCCGTTGCTGCTGGTGGCGACGGTCGTGGGCACCTACTTCGCCGCGCTGGGCGCGTCGTGGTGGATCTACACGCAGGTGTTCGGGTTCGCGGCGATGGACGTGACCGTCCCGCTGTTCGCGTTCTTGTTCCTGGTCGCCCTGGGCGTGGACTACAACATCTTCCTCGTCAGCAGGGCGGCGGAGGAGGCGCGACGCCACGGCCTGCGTGAGGGCATGCTGCGCGGCCTCACCGCCACCGGCGGGGTGATCACCAGCGCGGGCATCCTGCTGGCGGCGGTGTTCGCCGCACTCGGCGTGCTCCCGTTGGTGGTGCTGGCGCAGCTGGGCATCGTGATCTTCGTCGGGGTGCTGCTGGACACGCTGGTCGTGCGCACCGTGCTCGTGCCGGCGCTGGCGTGGCGCCTGGGCGACCGGTTCTGGTGGCCCCGCCGGATCACCTCGACCGCGGACGCCGACTGAACGACTGAGCGGCGCGGGCGGTGGCTCGGCCACGCCCGCGCCGCTCGGCCGCCGGTGCGGCCTCAGTCCTCCGGCAGCTCGGCGAAGGCGCGCTTGGTCCCGAGGTACCAGTCCAGCGACTTCTTCGGACGCCGCCAGCGCCCCTTCATGTCCTCCCGCGCGGGCTGGTGGCTGGCATCGCCGGCCTTCTCGGCGTCCTTGAGGTGCTGGTCCTGCGCCTTGATGACGTCGTCGGCGGTCTCGCCGCGGTGCGCGAGGTCGCAGGGGCCGCCGAGCTGGCGGCAGGTCATGGTCTTCATCGTCCCTCCAGGGCCGTGTCGTCGGTGCTGCTCGGTGCTGTCACTGCCCTGACGTACGCCGCCGCCCCGGTGTGACATCCGGGGTCGCCTCCGGCAGCACCATCACCCGCACCGCGGGCGCGTCCGCGCCGCCGGGTGCCCGGGCCAGCCACTCGGGACGGTGCCGCTGCACCTCCTGCCACCCGGTCGCCTCGTAGAGGCGCAGCGCCGTGGGCACCACCGGGAGCACCTCGAGGCAGCCGCGGCGGCCGGCGGCGCGCAGGTCGTCGACCACCGCCTCCAGGAGGCGGCGACCGACCCCGAGCCCGCGGGCCTCGCGTCCGACGAAGAGGGCGCTGACCCACGCCAGCCGGTCGACCGCGCAGTCGTGCGCCGCCGCGCAGGCGCGGTTCATCCCTGCCGCCGCGGGGAAGCCCGACGGTGGCCCGACCCAGCATCCGTGGCCGACCGGGCGCCCGTCGAGCTCGGCGGTCCAGGCCGCCACCGCGTCCTCGGCCCGCAGGAAGTCGGCCACCGGGATCGGCAACGGGTCGCGGAAGGGGTAGCGACTGTGCGGCTGCTGGTCGACCAGCGCCGCGGCCAGGGCGTCGAGGTCGCTCCGCTCCCGGCGGCGTACGACGACCCGCGGCCCGGCGCGGTCGGCATGCGGTGCCGTCATCTCACTCGCGTCGCTCTCCGCCGCCGCGGCGCGTCACCGAGGCGAGCACGTCCGGCTCGGCGCGGAAGGTGATGGCGCGGACCAGGCCGTCGGCGACGGTGAAGTCGAAGAGCACCTTCGCCTCGCCGCGGTGGAACCAGGCCGATCCCGGGCGGGTGCCGGCGTACACGGGGAGCGCGGCGTGGGCGCTGCCGTTGAAGAACTCCGCGATCGCCTCGCGGCCCTCGATGCGCTCCGGGGTGCCGGACAGGATCGCGGCCTCGTCGGCGCCGACGGTCGCGTCGGGGGCGAGGAGGGCCAGCAGCCGGGCGAACTCGCCCTCCCGCGCCGCGGCCATGAAGGCGTCGACGACCTCCCAGTCGGCAAGGTCGTCCTCGGCCGCGGGCTGGGCGACCTTGCTGCGGGCACGCGAGGCGAGCTTGCGGGCCGCGGCCGGCGTGGTGTCGAGGACCGAGGAGATCGTGGTGAACTCGAACCCGAAGCTGTCGTGCAGCACGAACGCGACGCGCTCCTTGGGCGAGAGCCGTTCGAGCACCACCTGCAGGGCGACGCCGACGGTGTCGGCGAGCTCGACCTCCTCGGCGGGGTCCGGAGCGGTCCCGGAGGGGTCGACGTCCTCCTCGGGCACCGGCGTACGCGCGCGCAGCCGGTCCAGGCACAGGCGCGTGGTCACGGTCGTGAGCCAGGCGGGCAGGCTGTCGATCTCGGCACCGCCGCGTTCGGCGCGTTCCAGTCGCAGCCATGCCTGCTGCACGACGTCCTCGGCCCCGGCTGCGTCGCCCAGGACCTTCGTCGCGATCCCCGTCAGTCGGGGCCGCTCGGCCTCGAAGGCTGCGGTGCTGTCCACGGGCCCACCCTTCCATCTCGTCCTCGGCTTCCCCTGCATGACGACGACGCGACCGCGGGTGTGACCGCGGGCGCCGCAGAACGCACAGGTTCCTGACAGGTCGTGCTGGGGGTCCGGACGAGAACGTCGTCCACCGTTCACCCCAACCTCATCTCGTGCCCACCGGAAGGACACCTCGTGGAACTGCTCTCCACCTTCGCCGCCGACCTCGTCGCGATCAGCATCCTGTGCTTCGCGCTCTACTACCCGCGCCACCGCCGCCGCGAGCTGCTGGTCGCCTTCCTCGGCGTCAACGCCGGCGTGCTGGCGGTGACCACGGCGCTGGTCGCCAGCGACACCACGCTGGGCCTGGGGCTCGGCCTGTTCGGCGTGCTGTCGATCATCCGGCTCCGCTCCCTCGAGCTCGGCCAGCACGAGGTGGCCTACTACTTCGCCGCCCTCGCACTCGGCCTGTTGGGCGGCCTCGGCTCGCTCACCGTGACCCTCACCGCGATCCTGATGGCGGTCATCGTCGCGGTGCTCGCGATCGCCGACAGCCCGCGGACCTTCCCGCGCGACGAGCAGCAGATGGTGCTGCTCGACGGCGCGTACGCCGACCGGGCCTCCCTGGCGGCCGCGCTCGCCGAGGTCGTCCCCGGCGAGGTGCGACGCACGGTCGTGCAGCGCGTCGACCTGGTCAACGACACCACCCTGGTCGACGTCCGCTGGACCCGCACCGACGAGCCGCGTCGTGGCGACCACGGCTCCGCCGAGCGCACCGGGGCCGAGGTGCTGGCATGAGCGCGCTCCTCGCTCACGTCGACACCGGCCTGGACGGTTTCACACCGGCCTCGCTGGACGACCTCGCCGAGCACGCCGCCCTGATGACCCGCACCGACCGCAAGTACGTCGTGCCGCAGGCCGCGCTGCCCGAGCTGGTGGCCGCGATCGGTGCCCTTGACGCGGCGCCGCGGGTGCTGGAGATCGACGGCCGGCACCACCACCGCTACGCCTCGACCTACCTGGACACCCCGGACCTGGACGCCTACTGGCGCTCGGCCCGCCGTCGGCGACGCCGGTTCAAGGTCCGCAGCCGGGAGTACCGCGACGTCGGCACGGCCTTCACCGAGGTGAAGACCCGCGGGATGCGCGGCAGCACCGTCAAGACCCGCGTGCCGCGCGGCGGCGGACGGCCCGGCGTCGAGCGGGACGTCCTGCCGCGCGAGGACACCGACTTCGTCCGCGACGCGCTGGCCTCGGCCGCACTGGGGCACGTCGACGTCGCCGCGTTGGTGCCGACGCTGCGGACGTCCTATGCCCGCACCACCCTGTGGCTGCCCGGCTCCGGTGCCCGCGTCACGGTCGACACCGACCTCAGCTGGCAGTTGCCGTGGAGCCCGCACCGCACCCGCGTGCCCGGCGTCGCGATCGTCGAGACCAAGACCCCGGCCGCCGGGACCGGTGTCGACCGTGCCCTGTGGGCCCGCGGGCACCGCCCCGACCGGATCTCGAAGTTCGCGACCGGCCTGGCGCTGGTCTGGCCCGACCTGCCCTCCCACCGCTGGCACCGCGTGCTGCAGCGCCACCTCCGTCCCGCCGCCCGCCACGACCACCACCAGGAGCGATGACCATGACCGCCCAGCCCTCCCCCTCCCGCCGCGTACGCCGCTGGGTCGCCTCGCTGACCGTGGCGGCGCTCGCCCTGGCCGGTCCGACGGGATGCGCCAGCG
Source organism: Nocardioides panacisoli (assembly GCF_019448235.1). Taxonomy (NCBI): domain Bacteria; kingdom Bacillati; phylum Actinomycetota; class Actinomycetes; order Propionibacteriales; family Nocardioidaceae; genus Nocardioides; species Nocardioides panacisoli. The sequence continues at coordinate 2,805,386 of NZ_CP080409.1, read as the reverse complement.
TGGAGTCCGCGCTGACCGGCGCCAGCACCTCGACGACGTCGGTCTGGGACGCCAGCTCGGTGCACGAGGTCGCGCTCACCGTGGACGAGGACGAGTTCGCCGCGATGGTGGCGACGTACGCCGACTCCGGCGAGAAGGAATGGGTCAGCGCCGACGTCACCATCGACGGGCAGACCTTCAGCAACGTCGGCATCCGCCTCAAGGGCAACAGCTCGCTGCGCGGCGTCGACGCGGACGCCGATCCGGCCGACCTGCCGTGGCTCATCGACCTGGACAAGTACGTCGACGGGCAGAGCCTGGACGGTTGGGAGCGCTTCGTCGTGCGCTCCAACAACAGCGAGACCGCCCTCAACGAGGCGGTCGCGCTGGACCTGCTGGAGGAGGCGGGGCTGACCACGCAGGAGTCCGTCGCGACGAGCTTCACCGTCAACGGCAGCGACGCGCGGCTGCGGCTGGTGATGCAGGACCTCGACGACCGGTGGACCGAGGCGACCTTCGACGGCGAGGGCACGCTGTACAAGTCCGAGGCCGGGGGCGACTGGTCATACCGCGGCGACGAGGCGACGGCGTACGAGGACGTCTTCGACATCGAGGGCGGCACCGAGGACTACGCGCCGTTGACCCAGTTCCTGCAGTGGCTGGAGGAGTCCTCGGACGAGGAGTTCGCCGACGGGCTGGCCGACCGGCTCGACGTGGAGGCCTTCGCGACCTACCTGGCCTTCGAGGACCTGGTCGGGAACTTCGACGACATCGACGGGCCCGGCAACAACTCCTTCCTGCGCTGGGACGCCGACACGGGCCTGATGACCGTCGTGGCGTGGGACCACAACCTCGCCTTCGGCGGCTTCGGCGGCATGGGTGGCGAGCGCGGTCCCGGCGGTCCCGGCGGCACCGAGGACGGGGAGCGTCCGGAGGTGCCGGAGGGCTTCGAACCGCCGACCGACGGCGAGATGCCCGACATGCCCGAGGGCTTCGAGCCACCGACCGACGGCGAGATGCCCGACATGCCCGAGGGCTTCGAGCCACCGACCGACGGCGAGATGCCCGACATGCCCGAGGGCTTCGAGCCACCGACCGACGGCGAGATGCCCGACATGCCCGAGGGCTTCGAGCCACCGACCGACGGCGAGATGCCCGACATGCCCGAGGGCTTCGAGCCACCGACCGACGGCGAGATGCCCGACATGCCCGAGGGCTTCGAGCCACCGACCGACGGCGAGATGCCCGGCGGCGGGATGCGCGGCGGGCCCGGCGGCTCGAACGTCCTGGTCGAACGCTTCCAGGACAACGAGGAGTTCGCCGCCCTCTACGACGAGGCCGTCGAGCGGCTCCAGGCCGAGCTGTACGACGACGGCACGGCGCAGGGGATCCTCGATGACTGGACGACGCTGCTCACCGAGCAGGCGGGCGACCTGGTCGACGAGGCCACGGTGGCCGAGGAGGCCGACCAGGTGGCGTCGTACTTCGACGGGCACGGCGCCACCGAGGACCAGTCGACCGGGGACGACGCCTGATCACTGATCCGGGCACACCTCCCGGCCTTGCTGGTCGAGCCGGGCCGCGACGGAGGAGCGGACCGTGTCGAGACCCGCGGGATCGGTCTCGACACGGCCTCGCTGCGCTCGGCCGGCTCGACCAGCGGCACCGGGCGGTCGGCTGAGGGGGTCAGCCGTGCTGTCAGCGGCCCATCCCGGAGGCGATCCGGTCGCCGATGTCCGGGTCGATGTTGCGCCAGTACTCCAGGGCGCGCTCGAGGATCGGCTCGGAGACGCCGTCGGAGAGGTGCCCGACCACGTTGTCGACCAGCCGCTCGCGCTGGGCGTCGTCCATGACCTCCCGCACGAGGGTGCCGGCCTGGCCGAAGTCGCCGTCGTCCTCGCGCAGCGTGTAGGCCTGCCGGACCATCTCCCCGTCGGCGGCCCAGACGGCCGTCTCGGGGTAGTGCTCCGGGTCGGCGTGCGGGCCGCCGTAGGAGTTGGGGGCGTAGACCGGGTCGGTGACGTTCTCCACCCGCATGGCGCCGTCCTTGGAGTAGCTGTGGACGGGCGCCTTGGGACGGTTGACCGGGATCTGCTGGTAGTTGACCCCGAGCCGGGCGCGGTGGGCGTCGGCGTAGGAGAAGCCGCGCGCCAGCAGCATCTTGTCGGGGCTCAGCCCGGTGCCGGGCACCATGTTGTTGGGCTGGAACGCCGCCTGCTCCATCTCGGTGTGGTAGTCGGTGACGTTGCGGTTGAGCGTCATCGTGCCGACCTTGATCAGCGGGTAGTCCCCGTGCGGCCACACCTTGGTGAGGTCGAACGGGTTGATCCGGTAGGTCTTCGCCTCCTCGTAGGGCATCACCTGCACGTAGAGCGTCCAGCTGGGGTGGTTGCCCTGCTCGATCGCGTCGTACAGGTCGCGCTGGTGTGCGTCGCCGTCGGCACCGGCCAGGTGGTCGGCGTCGTCCTGGGTGAGGAAGTCGATGCCCTGGTCGGTCTTGAAGTGGTACTTGACCCAGAACCGCTCGCCCTGCGCGTTGACCCACATGTAGGTGTGGCTGGAGTAGCCGTTCATGTGGCGCCAGGTCTTGGGGATGCCGCGGTCGCCCATCAGCCACGTGACCTGGTGGGCCGACTCCGGCGAGAGGGTCCAGAAGTCCCACTGCATGTCGTGGTCGCGCAGGTTCGTGTCCGCGCGACGCTTCTGGGACCGGATGAAGTGCTGGAACTTCATCGGGTCGCGGAGGAAGAAGACGGGCGTGTTGTTGCCGACCAGGTCGAAGTTCCCCTCGGAGGTGTAGAACTTCAGCGAGAACCCGCGGGGGTCACGCCACGTGTCCGGGCTGCCCCGCTCGCCGGCCACCGTGGAGAACCGGGCCAGCATGTCGGTCTGCGTGCCGGGCTGGAACACCGCGGCCTTGGTGTAGGCGCTGACGTCATCGGTGACCTCGAAGGTGCCGAAGGCACCGCCGCCCTTGGCGTGCGGCTGCCGCTCCGGGATGCGCTCCCGGTTGAAGGCGGCCATCTGCTCGATCAGGTAGTGGTCGTTGAGGACGATCGGGCCGTCGGGGCCCACGGTCAGCGAGTGCTCGTCGCTGCTGACCGGGATGCCCGCATCGGTGGTGGTGGGATTCTGCTCGCTGGCCATGGTGTGGCGCCTCCTCGTCGGGGCTGGTTGCGTCCTGGTTCCGACCCTGCACCCTTTTCTTGAATTGTTCAAGGGACGGGTGCAGGGCCGGACGACCTCACGAGGTCAGCCAGGCGACCGCGTCGTCGCGGGTGTCGAAGGAGCGCACCTCGAGCTTCGTGGCGTCACTGATGCTGCCCAGCAGCTTGTCCAGCAGGCCGCTGTCGGCGACCACGCCGACGCGCTCGACGTCACTGAGCACGCGCGTCGCCTTCAGGTCCTCCCAGACCGCCTTGGGCTCGACACGGCCCACGTCGACGCCGGCGTAGTCCAGCAGCAGACGTGCCGACCCGTGGTCGGCGACGGCGCGGTCGATGACGTCCTGGGCCGCCTTCTGCTCGTCGGCGCTGATGGCGCCGTCGACGGTGAGGCTCACGACGTTGGTGCCCTCGATCGTCGATGCTTCCAGCACGGGATCCTCCTCGTGGATTCGGGTTCCTACGAGGCCCTCGTACCCACTCGCGGCGGATCCATGCATCGGCGACCGGCCGAGAGGGGGTCGCCGGCCCTCAGACGAGCTCGTCGAGGAGTTCGCGCGTCTGCCGCCAGGCGCCGCTGCCCGGGTCGATGAGGGTGAAGTGGTCGCCGTCGACCTCGGTGAGCGTGGCGTCGGCGCCGGCGTCGGTCGCGGCGTCGACGTACGCCGTGGACTGGGAGAGCGGCACGTTGCCGTCGCTGCTGCCGTGGATGCAGCGCACGGGGACGTCGAGCGGGACCTGGCTGAGGGGGTCGACGGTGGCGAACTGTGCCTCGAGGTCGTCGCCCATCAGGCCCTGGACGGCACCGCCGCCCAGCGACTGGTCGACGGCGGAGCGGAGGTCGAGGACGCCCGCCTGGGAGACGGCTCCCGTCACGGGGACGGTGGCGTCGGTCCAGCGCTCCGACCGCTGGCGAGCAGCCGCCCACACGCCGAGGTGGCCACCGGCGGAGTGGCCGAGCGTGATGACGCGGGAGGTGTCGAGGTCCTCGACGTCGGCGAGGGCGTCGATGCCGGCGGAGACGTCGTCGAAGGTGGCCGGCCAGCCGCCGCCGTTGCCGACGCGCCGGTACTCCAGGTTCGCAGCCGTCCAACCGTCATCGACGAGCGAGGCGGCCAGTGGTCGTCCGAGGGAGAGGTCGAACTGGGCGAGCCAGAATCCGCCGTGGATCACCACGACCACGCCCCGGGACGTGCCCTGCGGCCGGGTCAGCTCGAGGAACTGCGCGGGGTCCTCGCCGTAGGCGATCGTCTCCGTCGCGCCGGCGCCGTTCGTCGGCGGCGTGCTCGACCCGGTCGGGCCGGTGGTCGAGCGAGAGCAGCCGGCCAGCAGCAGTGCGGCGCTGCCGCTGAGCAGGGTTCGTCGGTGGAGCACACCCCATGCGTATCCCACCGGACCAAGGGTCGGGAGTCCACGGGTCCGCTACTGGCGCCGGTGGAATCGGAGGTCGCCGTCGGGGAGCGTGTCGGTGCGGTAGGTCGGGTCGTGGGCCCGATGGTGATGGTGGGAGCACAGGAGTACGCCGTCGGCGAGGTCGGTGGATCCCCCGTCTGCCCAGGGGCGTCGGTGGTGGGCCTCGCACCAGGTGGCGGGGACGGTGCAGCCCTCGGCGCGGCAGCGGCGGTCCCGCAGTCGGAGCGCCCTGCGCTGGGCGGGAGTGAAGAGGCGACGGGCGCGGCCGAGGTCGAGTGGCGCGGAGTCGCCGCCGAGGACGACCGGGATGATCCTGGCGGTGCAGGCCAACCGGCGTGCGGTGTCGGCGGTCAGGCCGGGACCGGAGTCGAGGTCGGCGTCGACGAGGCCGGCCGTGGCGAGGTCGGTGCGGAGCTGGTCGAGCGTGAGGGTGACCATGACCGTCGTGGCGTCCCCGCCGTGGTGGGGCAACTGGGCCGGGTCGAGGTGCTCCAGGAGCGCAGCGAACGCGTGGGCGTGGGCCCGGTGCTGCGGCACCCGGTCGCAGCCCTGCTGGTCCAGCCTTGCCTGCGCACTCTCGCGCCGTGGCGAGGTGAACGCCTCGAGGTAGGTGGTGAGGCGGTCGGCGACCTGGTCGGGCAGCAGCCCGGTGATCCGCGTGGTGCCGTCACCGGTGCGGCGCAGCCGCAGGGATGCCCGCTCCCGCGCCCGCCTTTCCTGCTCGGTGAGGACCGTGGCGTCCTCGGCGTCGGCCACCTCAGGCGCGACGACGTCGAGGATCCGACGTCCCAGGCGCCGCAGTTGGCTGGGACGGAACTGGTCGGCGTACCCCACCAGCGTCTGCTCGGCGGACGTGACCACGTCGGGACCGAGGTGGCCGGGCAGCGCGTCGACGGCGTCGGTGATGACGCGGGCGTGCGCCACTGACACCGCACCGGAGCGCATGCTCTCGGCCACGAGCGTGTGGGATCGGTCCAGGTCGCGGGCGAGCGCGAGGTCGGCCCGCATCGCCCGCGGTTCGGCCTGCGTCCGGTGGGCCAGCCACGCCCCCGCGTCGCGAGCGCCGTGCTCGGCGGCCACGTCGTCGCTGACCGCCAGCACCCGCAACCGCAGCTCGGCCACCTGCGCCTCGGCACGGGCCAGGTCCTCCAGCGCTGCGGCCTTGTCCGCGGCGGCCATGTAGGCCGGCTCCACGTCGGCGACCTCGGCCACCTGGGCGCGCACCGCTGCGGCACAGCCGCGGATCGGGTGCGTCGGCAACAGCGTGAGGGTCATCGAGAAGGCTCCGGGACAGCGGGACTCGTCCAGCGCCCCGCCGGAGGCACCGGATCCCGATGCAATCACGAAACCTTCGAGACTGGTCCCGCCTCCTCCCCCAGCAGGGGCACCGGCCAATGGACCTGTCCCCTACCATACATCTGTTCGAATACGATGACAACCGTCGTTTGGTCGGTCAGCCGGACAGCAGGCCCCGCAGGTAGGCCGCCTGGCCCACGTGCTGCGTGGTGTCGTTGACGACGCTGACCAGCCGGACCCCGAGGGTGACCGGTGGGTCCCAGGCCGCGTCGACGACGCGATCGAGGTCGTCGCCGGCGACGGAGCGCAGGTAGGCGACGGTCCGGTCGTGGGTCGCGTGGTGGTACTCGCGCAGCAGCCCCTCGGGGGCGCGCAGGAGGGCGACCTCGTCGCTGGAGTGGCCGAACCCAATGTCGGCGACGTCGTAGGGCAGGGCGAAGCGATCGGCGTACCGCTCCGCGGTCCACACCTGCTCGCGTCCCGCGACGTCGGCGACGTGGTCGTCCTGCACCCGGGTCAGGTGCCACACCAGCCAGCCGATCGGGTTGGCGTCCGGTCCGACGCGGTGGTGCAGCTGGTCCTCGCTGATGCCGTCCAGGACGGCGTCGACGCCCTGGCGCACCCGTCCGACGGCATCGATGAGCAGCTCTGCTGGCGTCATGGGATCGACGGTACGCCGTGGGGTGCCGCGGGTGCCGCGGTCGCGGTGGTCTCGACACGGCCTCGCTGGCGCTCGACCGGCTCGACCAACAAAGCGGCTCAGGTTCCGGGGGTCTCGACACGGCCTCGCTGACGCTCGACCGGCTCGACCAGCAAGGCGGCTCAGGTTCCGGGGGTCTCGACACGGCCTCGCTGGCGCTCGACCGGCTCGACCAGCAAGGCGACTCCGGCGGCTCGACCAGCAAGGCGACTCGAGCGGCTTGGTGGTCGAGCCGGGACGCGAGGAACGAGCGTCCCGTGTCGAGACCCCCGCAGCGGAACTCCGGTGCGGGTGTCGGCGGGCAGGACTAGCGTGACGACATGTACTTGGAGAACCTCGGGTTCGATGCCGTCGACCCGCACCGGCTGGGCGGCTTCTGGGAGGCGGCGCTCGACTGCTCGCGGCTCACCGACGAGCCCGACATCGTCGAGAGCCGACTCGAGCTGGGCGGCGACCTCTACCTCGACCTGTGCTTCCCGAGGGTGCCGCAGCGACGCACCGAGCCGCTCCGGCTGCACCTGGACCTGGTCGGCGGCGACCGGCAGCAGGAGACGGTCGATGCGTTGCTCGCCCTCGGCGCCCGCCACCTCGACATCGGCCAGGGCGACGTGCCGTGGGTGGTGCTCGCCGACCCCGAGGACAACCCGTTCTGCGTGATGGAGTCCCGCGACGCCTACGTCGACACCGGTCCGATCGCCGCCCTCCCGATGGATTCGGCCGACCCCGACCGCGACGGCGAGCTCTGGGCGGCGCTCTCCGGCTGGACGCCGGTCGACGGCTACGCGCCGGTCAGCCTGCGCCACCCCTCCCGCCGCGGCCCCCTGCTGGAGTTCTGCCCCGAGGAGGGCCCCAAGGGCCCCGAGAAGAACCGGCTCCACCTCGACATCCGACTCGAGCGCGGCGACGACCCCGACGAGGCCGAGCAGCTGATCCTCGCCCACGGCGGCCGCCGCTACGACCACGACTGGGGCGACCTGCCCTGGCAGGTGTACGCCGACGGCTCGGGCAACGAGCTGTGCGTCCTGCCCGCCCCCTCCTGACCCACGTCCCTCCCCGATCGGACACCGCCACCCGGACCGAAATGACCAGCGGGGACGCGCCGTACTCGGGCGGCACCGCCCCGTCGCACCGGGCCACACTGCTGCGTCCGGGTCGTGATCGCCGCGCTCGGGCACCCGAGCAGAGGCGACGGAGGCACCGCGATGACCCACGGGGACGGCACGGCTGTCAGCAGTCCCGCTGACGAGGTCGGCACGCCCGGCCTCACCCGTCGTGGCCTCGCCGCAGCCGCCGTGGGTTCGGTCGGCACCGCGGTGGTCGGCGCCACCGCCGGCGAGGCAGCCGCCGGACGGCGCTACCGCCCCCGCCGCTACCGGGCGACGAAGATCCCCGGCAGCGCGACCCGTCACGCGCTCACCCGCTTCAGCTACGGCTGGACCCCGCAGCTGCAGCGCCAGGTCGCCAAGGCGGGTGGCTTCAACCGCTGGTTCGACCGTCAGCTCTCCGGCTCCTACAGCGACGGCTGGTACCGCACGACCGCCGACTGGTGGCCCACGACCAACGCCTCCCGCGACCGCCTCGTCGGGATGGTCGACAGCGGCGCGCTGTCGTCCTTCTGGCAGGTCGACATCAACTACCAGCGCTGGGTGCTGGCCCGGCGTACGCGCTCGCACCGGCAGGTCCAGGAGCTGATGGCGGAGTTCTGGGAGCACCACTTCCACATCCCCGCCCAGGGGCTGGTCGGCCCCTACCGGGTGTCCTACGGCAAGAAGCTCCGCTCGCTGGCACTGGGCCGCTTCGACGCCCTGCTGCCGGCCGCGGTGCTGCACCCGGCGATGGCGCTCTACCTCAGCAACGCCAACTCCTCACGCAGCGCACCCAACGAGGACCTCGGCCGCGAGCTGCTCGAGCTGCACACCGTCGGCCGCGGCAACTACACCGAGCGCGACGTCCGCGACTCGGCGCGACTGCTCACCGGCTACCGCGTCGACAAGTGGCGCACCTGGCGCTACACCTACGACACGGCGCACCACTGGACCGGACGGGTGTCGATCGTGGGCTTCACCCACCCCAACGCCGCACCGGACGGCCGCGACGCGCTCCGGGCCTACCTGCGCCACCTCGCCCACCACCCCGCCACGGCCCGTCGGATCGCCCACAAGTTGGCCGTCCGGTTCATCTCCGACGACCCGCCCGCGTCGGTCGTGGACATGCTGACGCGGGTCTACCTCGCCAACGACACCCGCATTGCGCCCGTGCTGCGGGCGTTGGTCCGGTCGCCCGCCTTCCGCTCCGCCCGGATGCGCAAGGTGCGCACCCCCGACGAGGACCTCGTCGCCACCTACCGCGCCCTCAACGCCCGGCTGCAGCGCCCGAGGGGCAACTCCGCCGCCGCCGACGGCATCGTGTGGCAGGCCCGCACGCTCGGCAACATGCCGTACGAGTGGGGCAGCCCGGACGGTCGTCCGGACACCGCCGACGCCTGGTCGTCCACCGCACGCTTCCTCGGCTCCCTCGACGTGCACTACATGATGTGCGGCGGCTGGTGGCCCAACGAGCACATCGCCTACCGACGGCGGCGGGCGTGGCTGCCCCGCAAGTCGCTGCGCTTCGCCAAGTTCGTCGACCACCTGTCGCGGCGCATGCTCGGTCGCAGCTCGACCTCCACCATGCTCCAGGCGGCCTGCGAGGCCACCGGCTGCCAGCCGTGGACGGTCATCACCCCGGACCACCGGGTCATGAAGTGGGAGTTGCCGCGGCTGCTCACCGTCTTCCTCGACTCGCCGTACCACATGAAGCGGTGACCTGATGTCCCACGAGACCACCGACCACGCCACCGACCACGCCACCGACAACGCCACCGGCGACGCCTGCGGCTGCCCCGAGTACGCCGCCCTCTCCCGCCGCGGACTGCTGCGCGGCACGCTGCTGGCAGGTGGCGTCGCGGGCGCGTCGGCGAGTGCGATGTTCGGCTCGGCCTTCATGGAGACCTCTTACGCCGCCACCCGGTCCGCGCCGCGCGTGCTGGTGGTGCTGTCGATGCGGGGAGCCGTGGACGGCATGAGCCTGGTGGTGCCGCACGGCGACCCGGTCTATGCCAAGGCGCGCCCACGGATCGCGATCCCCGGCGAGTCACTGCTGGCGGCCAACGGGTTCTTCGGGCTGCACCCGGAGATGGCGCCGCTGCTGCCGCTGTGGCAGTCGGGCAAGGTCGCCGCCGTTCACGCGACCGGGCTTCCGGTGCCCAACCGCTCCCACTTCGCCGCCATGGAGGAGGTCGAGGACGCCGACCCCGGCACCACCCGTCGCGTCGGCTGGCTCAACCGGCTCGTCGGGCGCGACTCCTACGAGCACCCCCTGCAGGCGATCCAGCTGGGCGCGGCCGCACCACCGACCTCCCTCATCGGCCCGAGCCATGTCGCGGCGGTGCAGCAGATCAAGGACATGAAGCTCTCCGGGCACGACAAGTGGGACACCAAGAACCGGCGTCCCCGCTCGATGAACACGATGTGGCGCCGCACCGGCGGCCCGCTCGGTGCGGGAGCACGACGGGCGCTGCGGGCCGTGGACGACTTCGCGCCCGTCCGCAACGGGGCGGCCACCCCGCGCAACGGGGCGTCGTACCCGGGCAACTCGAGCCTGGGCGACGCGCTGGCCGCGGCGGCCCGCACCATCCGGGGCGACGTGGGCGCCGAGGTCATCACCATCGACCACGGGTCGTGGGACCACCACGACAACCTCGGCACCCTGGCCTGGGGACAGATGCAGTCGATGACGCGGGAGTTCTCCCAGGCGCTCGCGGCGTTCTTCACCGACCTGGGCGGACTCGCCTCGAAGGTGACCGTGGTGACGCTCTCGGAGTTCGGCCGCCGCACCCGGGAGAACGCCAACTACGGGCTGGACCACGGCCACGGCAACGTGATGCTGCTGCTGGGGGCCGGCGTCAAGGGCGGGTACTACGGCACCTGGCCGGGACTGACCAACACCGCCGACGCCGACCTGTTGGTCACCACCGACTACCGCAGCGTGCTCGCCGAGGTGATCACGCAGCGCCTCGGGGCCTCGCCGGCCGCGGTCTTCCCCCGCTTCAGCCCCACCCCGGTCGGTGCGGTCCTCTCCCGCTGAGCACCGCACCCCGGGTCTCAGGGTGCCCGGTTGCCGCGCTCGTCCTCCTGCGCGACGAGCGCGTCGAGGTCCGACAGCCGACCCAGGCCGTTGACCGCGCGGCTCATCCGGGGGCTGCCGGCGAAGCGGTCGCGGTGACGGTCCAGGAACCACCAGTAACCGGCCGTGAAGGGACACGCGTCCTCGCCCACCCGCACCTTCGGGTCGAACCGGCACGACCCGCAGTGGTCGGTCATCCGCGCCAGGTAGGCACCGCCCGAGGTGTAGGGCTTGGTCGCCATCGCCCCGCCGTCGGCGTGCTGCGACATGCCGACCACGTTGGGCACCATCACCCAGTCATAGCCGTCGACGAACGCTCGGTGGAACCAGTCGGTGACCTGGCGCGGCGACCAGCCGCGCTGCATCGCGTACGACCCGAGCACCATCAGGCGCGGGATGTGGTGCACCCAACCGTGCTCGGCCACCTGGTCCAGGGTGTGGGAGAGGCAGCGGGCGTCGGTGGCGGCACCGTCGAGCTCGGCGAACCACTTCGGCATCCGCTCGGTCGCGCCCAGCTCGTTGCGCCGCCGGTAGGAGTCACCGAAGTGCCAGTAGAGGTGCCACACGTAGTCCCGCCACCCCAGCACCTGCCGGCAGAACCCCTCGACCGCGGCGATCGGGGCCTCGCCGTCCTGCCACGCACGCTCGGCACGGCGTACGACGTCCAGCGGGTCGAGCAGCCCGAGGTTGAGCGGGACCGAGACCAGCGAGTGCGCCATCCACGGATCCCCCTCGAGGACGGCGTCCTCGTGGGCGCCGAAGTGCGGCAGCCGCTGCTGGGCGAAGTGGTCGAGCGCGGCGAGTGCCTCGCGGCGCGTGGCGGCGAACCGCCGCGGCCCGTCCTCGCCGATGAAGGAGACCAGGCCCTCCGACTCCCACCGGTCGAGGTCCGCCCGCACCTCCTCGTCGACCTCGTCCTCCTCCGGCCACCAGGGCGCGGGCACGCCGAGGGTGTCGGCGCCCCTGGGCGGCGGCTCGCGGTTGTCGTGGTCGAAGTTCCACCGGCCGCCGGCCGGTTCGTCGCCGGCCATCATCACGTCGTGCGCGACGCGGGCGCGGCGGTAGAAGTCCTCCATCAGCAGCCGTTTGCCGCCACGCCCCTCGGCCCACCGCTCGAAGTCCTCGCGCGGCGTCGCGAACCCGCGCGGCGGCAGCACCGTCAGGTCGAGCTCGTCGCCGAGGCGGCGGACCAGCCGGTGCGCGGCGTAGGAGGTGGGGTGGACGACCTCCACGGGACCGTCGGTGACCGAGCGCACGGCCTCGGCGTAGGTGTCGGCCTGCACGTAGGTCATCCGGTCGCCGAACTCGCGGGCGCGGTGGCGCATGGCGCTGAGCACCAGGTGGGCCTTGGCGCGGTGGAACCGCCGCCGGGCCAGTACGTCGCGCGACTCCACCAGCAGCAGCGGGCCGTCGTGGTCGTCGACGAAGTGCGGCCCGAGCTGGTCACCGAAGAGCCACCGCAGCGTCGTCATGCCGCGAGGCTATCCAGCGTGCGTGGCGCGGTCACCGCCCGTTCGACTCCTCCTCGCCGAATCGACGCGCGGCGGATGAACCCTGTCGCCGCGGCGCCGTAGGTTGGTGCCATGACCGAACCGGATCCGCAGGACCGCACGCAGCGGCCCGAGACGCACGAGGCCGCCGAGGAGTCGCGGCCGCCGGACCACGTGACCGGCGCGGACACGGCAACGGACCCGGCGGATGCCGACAGTGACGACCGGGCCGGCGGTGCCGACGATGCCGGTGGTGCCGCCGACGACCCGCGCGCAGCCGGGTCCGGCGAGGCGTCGACGCCGGCCGCGACCGACCGCGTGGACCGCAGCGTCGTCGTCCACGACTGGCTGCGGATGGCCGCGACCGCCGCGTTGCGGCTCATCCTCATCGGGATCACCGTCACCGCCGTGCTGTGGCTGATCGGCCAGTTCTGGGTCGGCGTGCTCCCGATCATCCTGGCACTGATCGTCACCACCGTGCTGTGGCCGCCGGTCGCGTGGCTGCGCCGCCATCGCGTGCCGTCCTCGCTCGCGGCGTTCATCGGCCTGATCGTGCCGTTCGCGATCGTCGGTGGGCTGTTCGCCTCGCTGGCCCCGTCGGTGGTGCGCCAGTCCGCCGACCTGTTCGACCAGGCCTCGCAGGGCCTGCTCGAGCTGCAGCGGTGGGCGCAGGGGCCGCCGGTCAACCTGCGCAACGAGCAGGTCGCCGAGCTGACCGACTCCGTCGTGGGGTGGGCGCAGAGCAGCTCCTCCCAGATCGCCTCCGGCGTCTTCACCGGCGTGGGCGCCGCGACGTCGGCGCTCGTCGCGCTGGTGCTGGTGCTGGTGCTGACGTTCTTCTTCCTCAAGGACGGGCCGCAGTTCCTGCCGTGGATCCGCCGCGTCGCGGGCCGCAACGCGGGCCGCCACCTGACCGAGGCCGGCACCCGCGGGTGGGTGACACTGAGCGGGTTCATCCGCGCCCAGGCGATGGTGAGCGCGTTCGACGCCGTGCTCATCGGCATCGGACTGGTGGTGCTGCAGGTGCCGTTGGCGTTCGTGCTGGCGCTGCTGACGTTCTTCGGCGGCTTCGTCCCGATCGTCGGCGCCTTCGCCGTGGGTGCGCTGGCGGTGCTCGTGGCGCTGGTCGGCAACGGCTGGGGCACGGCGTTGGCCGTCCTGGTGATCATCGTGGTGGTGCAGCAGGTGGAGAGCAACGTGCTGCAGCCCTTCCTGCAGGGTCGCACCATGCAGCTGCACGCCGGGATCATCCTGATCGCGGTCGCCTCGGGCGGCACCCTGTTCGGCATCATGGGCGCCTTCCTGGCCGTGCCCGTCGCGGCGGTCGCCGCCTCGGTGCTGCGCTACGGCAGCGAGCAGATCGACCTGCGCACCGGCGAGCTCGCGCCGGAGGACGTGACGCCGCTGACGCCGGAGGGTGCCGAGGTCAACGCGCAGGCCGCCCGCCGCTCGGCGGTCTACCGCCTCAAGGACCACGCGGTCGACTGACGGCGTACGCCGCCGGCCCGCCGGGGCGCGCCGGCTCAGAGCTTCTCGAGCGCGTCCCGCAGGCCGACCTCAGCCTCGTCGCCGAGCTTGGTGAAGGCGCCGCGGATGAACGGCTCGGCCAGCCGCAGCACGCCCTTGAGGCGGATGTCGGCGGTGTAGGTGACGCGGCAGCCGTGCTCGGTCGGCTCGATCTCCATCACGTCCACGGCGGTGGCGCTCTTGCCCTCACCGTGGAGCTCGATGCGCCGGCCGGGGTCGAGGTCGACGACCTCGTAGGTGAGCTCGGTGCGGCGTCCGTTGAACTCCGAGACGTTGTCGTAGGTCGTCCCCACACCGCCGTCGCCGGAGGCCCGGGTGGTCTCCACCGTCCCGGGGTCCCACTCGTTGGTGGTGGTGAAGTCGCTGAGGTAGGCGTAGACGGCGTCGGGGCTCGCGGTCGTCGCGACCGATCGGCTGATCTTCATGGGCCCACGGTAGTCAGCACCCGGTCGCCGCGGGGTGGGACGGCCGGGAGCCCGCGACCGCCGGTTACAGTGCTGCGACTGGGGGATTCGTCGGCTCGGCGGCGCGCCTCCCGCTCCGACGCGCCGAGGTCTGCCGATGCTCCCTGCCGAACCCTCCCGGCGCCGGGCCTTGACCCGGCGCGGGTTCGGCGTGGCCGCGGCCGGCACGGCCGTCGTCGCCGGGAGCGTCCTCGAACGGGCCGAGGCCGGGCCCTACCGTCCCCACTCCCACGTCGCCACGGCGGTCCCGGACCCCGCCACGCGCCACGCGCTCACCCGCTTCAGCTACGGCTGGACGCCCGAACTGCAGGAGCGCGTGGAGCGCGCCGGCGGGTTCCGTGCGTGGTTCGAGGCGCAGCTGACCGACGACGCGACCGACGCCGACGACGAGTGGTACGCCGCCACCGCCGCCTGGTGGCCCACCGTCACCGCCTCGCACACCGAGCTCGCCGACCGGGTCCGCAGCGGGGACCTCCCCTCCTTCTGGCACGTCGACATCGACTACCAGCGGTGGGCGCTGGCGCGACGCATCCACGGCGAGCAGCAGGTCTGGGAGATGATGGCGGAGTTCTGGGAGCACCACTTCCACGTGCCCGCCGAGGGCCTCGTCGGGCCCCACCGGCCGGCGTACGGCCGGGAGCTGCGGCGGCTCGCCCTCGGGCGGTTCGACGAGCTGCTGGCGGCCGCGATCCTGCACCCGGCGATGGCGCTCTACCTGAGCAACGCCAACTCGCTCAAGGACGCGCCGAACGAGGACCTCGGCCGCGAGCTGCTCGAGCTGCACACCGTCGGCCGGGGGCACTACGACGAGGCGGACGTCCGGGCCTCGGCGCTGCTGCTGACCGGCCACCGCGTCGACAAGTGGCGCACGTGGGACCACGCCTACGACCCGGCGAGCCACTGGACCGGTGCGGTGCGGGTCATGGACTTCACCCACGACAACGCCGAGGCCGACGGCACCGCGGCGGTGTCGGCGTACCTGCGCCACCTGGCGCGACACCCGGCGACGGCCGAGCGGATCGCCCGCAAGCTGGCGGTGCGGTTCATCGGCGACGAGCCGTCCGCGGCGGTGGTGGCGCGCCTCGCGGAGACCTACCTCGACCACGACACCGCGATCGCACCGGTGCTGCGGGTGCTGGTCGACACCGGGGAGTTCCGCGCCGCCGATCAGGCCAAGGTCCGCACCTCCGACGAGGACGTGGTCGCCACCTACCGTGCCCTCGGCGCCCGCCTGGCGGCGCCGATCAGCGACGCCTCCGCCGCGCAGGGAACGGTGTGGCAGGCCAAGGACCTCGGCAACTACCCCTTCGGCTGGGGGACGCCGGACGGCCGGCCGGACGACGGGCTCGCCTGGTCCTCCACGGCACGGTTCCTCGCCTCGCTGGACCTGCACCAGCAGATGGCGGCCCGGGCATGGCCCACCGAGGCGATCACCCACCGGGAGCCGACGTCGTGGCTGCCCGAGCGGGCCCTGCGCTTCGGTGCGCTGGTCGACCACCTGTCGCGGACCCTGCTCGGTCTCCGGTCGACGTCGGTGCTGCTGCGTGCGGCGTGTGAGGCGACCGGGTGCGAGCCGTCGACGATCATCACCGCCGACCACCGGGTGGCGGACGAGGGGATGCCGCTGCTGCTGACCGTGCTCCTCGACTCCCCCGCCCACATGGAGCGGTGAAGCGCCCGTGACCGACCACCCGACCGACGCCGGCGGATCCTGCGGCTGCCCGGAGTACGCCGCCCTCTCCCGCCGCGGACTGCTGCGCGGGGCACTGCTCGGCGGGTCGACGACGGCGATGGTCGGCACCGCCTTCATGGAGACCTCCTACGCCGCCACGCGCTCGGCCCCACAGGTGCTGGTCGTGCTCTCGATGCGGGGCGCCGTGGACGGGATGAGCCTGGTCGTGCCGCACGGCGACCCCGTGTACGCCGCCGCCCGGCCCACGATCGCCGTGCCGGGCGAGCAGCTGCTGGCTTCCGACGGCTTCTTCGGGCTGCACCCCCACCTCGCACCGCTGCTGCCGCTGTGGGACGCCGGCCGGGTGGCCGCCGTCCACGCCACCGGGCTGCCCACGCCCAACCGGTCCCACTTCGCGGCGATGGAGGCCGTCGAGGACGCCGACCCCGGCACCACCGACCGGGTCGGCTGGCTCAACCGGCTGGTGGGTCGCGACCGCGCGGCCCATCCGCTGCGCGGGGTCCAGCTCGGCTCGGCGACCGTGCCGACCTCGCTGCTCGGGCCGCGTCCGGTCACCGCGGCGCGCACCATCGAGGACATGCGGCTCCTGGGCGACGAGCCCGGGCCGGGGAGCCGGACCCGGTCGATCGCCACGACCTGGGGTGATGCCCCGGGGCCGCTCGGCGACGGCGCGCGGCGGGCGTTGGAGGTGGTCGACGCCTTCACCCCCGTGCGGGAGGGCGACCCCGCGCCGCGGCACCGGGCGGCGTACCCGGAGAACTCGAGCCTGGGCCTCGCGCTGGCCGCGGCAGCACGCACCATCCGCGGGGACCTGGGGGCGGAGATCATCACCATCGACCACGGCTCGTGGGACCATCACGACAATCTCGGCACGCTGGCGTGGGGGCGCATGCAGGAGATGACGACGGAGTTCGCGACCGCGCTGGCGGCGTTCTTCACCGACCTGGGGCCGCTCGCGGAACGCGTCACCGTGGTGACGCTCTCGGAGTTCGGCCGCCGCACCAAGGAGAACGACAACTACGGGCTCGACCACGGCCACGGCAACGTGATGCTGCTGCTGGGCGCCGGCGTGCGGGGTGGCTACTACGGCACCTGGCCGGGGCTGACCGACAGTGTCGAGGACGACCTGCTCGTCACCACCGACTACCGCAGTGTGCTCTCGGAGGTCATCAGCCATCGGCTCGGTGCCTCGCCGGCCGCGATCTTCCCGCGCTTCTCGCCCGAGCCGATCGGCGCGGTGCGGGCGACCTGAACCGGCCCGGTGCCGGAGTCGCTCACTCGACCGGGTCGCGGAACCGCTCCACCAGCTCGGGGAGGAGCACCTTCGCATCGACCAGGTGGTCCTGGCCCGGCAGCACGGCGGTGGTGGCGTCCGGGATCGCCGACGTCAGCGTCGCGGCGACCGTGTGGAGCTCGGCCGGGCTGCGCTCACCGACCACGACGTGCACCGGCACCCGGACCGAGGAGGCCACGTCGACGGGCGGCAGGTCGGCGGTGAGCGCCATGTCGTAGCGCAGCGTCGGCGCCAGGGCCCGCATCCGGCGCCACCCGGGCATCAACGGCAACAGCGCGACGAAGGCGCGCGGCATGCCGATCCCGACCAGGAAGCACCGCAGCGCCGCGGCGTGGCGACCCCGGTCCAGGAGCGCCTCCACGCGGTCGCACAGGACGGCGTACTCCGCGCGCTGGGCGGCGTCGCCGGCCCACGGGGCGTCGTAGAGCACCACGCCGCGGACCTTGTCCCCCAACCGGGCGGCGGCGTGCAGCGCGAGGACGGCGCCCGAGGAGTGGCCGTGCAGGTAGGCGGTGCCGCCGACGGCATCGATCATCGCCTCGATGTCCTCGACCTCCCGCTCGACCGACCACGGCGCGGTGTCCCCGGAGTCTCCGCGACCGCGGCGGTCGTAGGTGACCACCCGGAACGCCGTCGCGAAGGTGGCGACGTCCTTGACGACCGGTGGGAAGCGCCGCGAGCAGATGGCACCGGTGACGTGGACCAGGGGCGGCCCCTCCCCCACGATCTCGTGGGCCAGCAGCGTGCCGTCCGCGGACGCTGCATGGGCGGGGACGTCGCGGTGGGATCGGGGCACGACAGCTCCTTTTTGGACCGAAGAGTCTGGAAACTAGGAACAATCTAGACTGGGCGGTATGACGCGTCAACCCGTCCCCGCTGCGGCACCATCGCGCCCCACCTCTCGCCGCAAGCGCGAGGCCGTGCTCGCCGCCGCGGAGGAGGCATTCCTCGGGGGCGACTACGGGGCCGTCACCATCGACGACATCGCCGAGCGCTCAGGCGTGGCGAAGCAGACGGTCTACGCCTACTTCGGCAGCAAGCAGGGGTTGTTCCTCGAGCTGGTCACGACGATGACCACCGAGACCGGCGATCGGGTCGACGCCGAGCGCCTGGAGGTCACGTCCGCAGCAGACGTGCCCCCGGCCCTGACCGCCCTGCTGGACCGGCAGCTCGCCGCGGTCCTGACGCCGCGGATCGTGCAGCTGCGGCGCCTGGTGATCGGCGAGGCCCACCGGTTCCCCGACCTCGCGCACGCCCTCGCGCACCACGGCCCGTCTCGGGCGATCGAGTCCCTCGCCACGCACCTCGCCGACCTCGACCGGCGCGGCCTCCTCGCGGTGCCGGACGCCCCGACCTCCGCCGGCTTCCTCAACTGGCTGGTGATGGGTGGACCGATCAACGAGGCGATGTTCCACGGGGCGGAGGCCCTCCCCGCCGCCGCTGCGCGGACCGAGCACGTGCGTCGCGCGGTCGACCTGTTCGTCGCTGCCCACCGACCGTGAACCGACGTCCCTGCGAGGGCGTCAGGTGGCCGTGCGGCCGAGCGCGCGGCGTACGGCGTCGGCGGTACGCCGGCCAGACACCAGGGCGCCCTGGATCGAGGGGGTGTCGCGGTGGTCCCCGCACACGAACCGCCCGTCCCCCAGGGCGACGGGTTGGCGCAGCGACTGCCCGGCCGGGTGCGTGGGCAGGGCGTGGGTGATGACGTCGCTGCGCAGCAGCTCCCAGCGCGTGGGGTCGTCGCCGAGCAGGCGGGCGGCCTGGGCGCGGGCCTCGGCCTCGGCGGTGGCCTCGGGGTGGGTGCCGACGGCGGTGGCGGCGACCAGCGCCCTGCCGACGGGGGCGTAGGTCGGGGCGGCGTTGCTGACCACGACGGTGTTGGCCAGCGGACCGTCGCGGTCGCCGTCGACGTGGAGCAGGGCGGAGGAGTGCGGGGCCTCCTCGGCGGCGTACCACCAGGTCGTGAGTGCGCGCATCGCCGATCCGGGTGCGCCGAGGTCGGTGGCCGCCACGCCGTCGACGGCGGAGACGACCGCCCGGGCGCGGATCGACCCCTGGTCGGTGTCGACGCCGCCGCCGGTCAGGCCGGTGACGCGTACGCCGAGGTGGAGCGTGTCGGGGGCCAGCTTCGCGGCGAGCTGGTCCGGCATCGCCTGCATGCCCTGCGACGGCACCGCGGGGGTGCCGCGGACGAAGGCCCGCAGCAGCAGCGACACCATCCGCTGCGAGGACTGCAGCTCCTCCTCGGCGAGGACGCCGGAGAGGAAGGGTCGCAGGGCGCGGTCGGTCAGGTCGCCGTCGAGCCCCCGCGCCCGCAGCTCGTCGACGAACGGGCGGTCCGCGGCGGCGCGGACGCGGGAGGCGGGACCGAGTCCGACCGGTCCGAGCCACCGCAGCAGGGCGAGCTTCTGGCGCAGCGTGCCCACCGGTGCGGTGAGGTCGGCCGGCAGCGACCGCGGCAGCCGGCGCGGATCCCCCAACAGATGCCGATCGTCGCCGGACGCCACGACGAGACCGGCGTCGAAGGACTGCAGGACGAGGGCGTCGAGGTCCAGCAGCGCCTGCGCCTCCGGGTAGGCGGGGTTGAGCAGCTGGAAGCCGCGGTCGAGCCGGTAGCCGTCCACGACGTCGGTGCGGACCCGGCCGCCCACGCCGTCGGACTGCTCGACCAGGACGGTCTCGATGCCGGCCTGCTGGAGCCGGGTGGCGGCCGCGAGCCCGGCCAGCCCGGCGCCGACCACGACGACGTCGGCGGTGTTGGGGAGAGCCACGGCGTCGAACCTACCCGAGCGGCCGGAGCCCGGGCGTAGCCTTGCGGCGATGACTCCTCGGGACGAGGCGAGCGACGACCTGCTCGCCGAGCAGCGGGCCTACTACGACGCGCTCGCCGCGCACTACCTCGACGGGGCGATCCCGGGGAGCGAGCAGGCAGGCGACGAGCTGGTGGCCGCGATCGACGCCTTCGCACCCGCCGGCGACGTGCTCGAGCTCGCCTGCGGGCCGGGCACGTGGACGCCCCACCTGCTGCGCCACGCGAGCACCGTGACCGCCGTCGACTCCTCGCCGCGGATGCTGGAGCTGGCCGCGTCGGTCCCCGGGACGACGGCCGTGCGGTTCCAGCGCGACGACCTCTTCACGTGGCGCCCCGACCGGCGGTACGACGTGGTGTTCTTCGGCTTCTGGCTCTCCCACGTGCCGCGCGAGCGGTTCGCCGACTTCTGGTCGCGGGTGGCCGACGCGCTGGTCCCCGGTGGTCGGGTGCTGTTCGTCGACGACGCCTACCGCACCCCCGACGAGCTGGTCCAGGGCGAGGAGTCGACCACGATCCGACGACGGTTGCGCGACGGGACGGCGTACCGCGCGGTGAAGGTGCCGCACGAGCCGGCGGCACTGTCCCGGCAGCTGGCCGACCTCGGCTGGGACGTCCGGGTGGAGCAGACCAACGGTCCGTTCTACTGGGGAGCAGGACGCCGCGCCGACCGGTGAACGCACTCGGCGACCGGTACCCACCCCCCAGTTAGGGGTACCGGTCGCCGCGCTGACATCCTCCCCGAACTCTCCTCCACCCGACTCCGTACGCCGTACGGAGAATCCCGGCGCCGGCCTCAGGACCGATGAACCACCCAGAGGTGCCCGACCTGCGCGCCGACATCGTCGCGTCGCGGACTCACGCCGGCGTCGAACTGCTGCCACGTCCCGTCATGGCGCCGGAGCTCCAGTCGTCCCTGCCACGTGTCGTCGCGGAGGTGCTCGGCGGGGTCGGGAGCGCCGGGGGTGGGCCGTGCGATCTTTCGCCAGTCGACGGTCCTCACGGTCTCCGGCGTCAGGCCGGTGAAGTCCAGCAACGCTCGGCTGCCGAAGACCACGGCTCCGCCGGCATCGGTCTGCCAGACCAAGCACGGCACGGCATCCGCCAGCGCCCGGAAGGAGCGGCCGACCTCGCCCAACTCGGCCTCGAGCCGGATGCGCTCGACCCGGTCCCAGGTGCGCTCGGCGGTCTCGACCAGCAGCGTGACGTCGTCCATGGTCCACTCGCGGGGGCTGGTGCTGGTGACCGCGAGTCCAGCGACGCACGCGCCGTCGCGGAGGTTGGGCGCCATCATCGCGGCGCGGATCGACAGCGAGTGCCACGCCGTCGCGATCTTCGGGACGAGCGCACTCGAGTCGGACACCACGAGCGGCTCGCCGGTGCGCATGGCCTGTGCGACCGGCTCACCGACGTAGTGCGACAGCGTGTAGGCCCCCGCGATCGGCTTCACGCCGTCGGCGTAGTCGCGGTGGATGATGGTGACGTCGGCCTCGTGGTCGAACTCCTGGTAGTAGGACCGGTGGACCGCCAGGTGGCGCCCGACGAGGTGGGCGACGCGGCTCTGGGTCTCCACCGAACCGTCGCTGGCACGCAGCTCGTGCGAGAGACTGGCCCGGAAGGTCGCCGGTCCGAGTGCGGCGGTGAGCGTACGGCGGTCGTCGACGCCGTACTTGCGCAGCAGCGTGGAGACGTGGGTCTCGACGGTGCGCTTGGAGATGGTCAGGCGCTCTGCGATCTGCTGGTTGCCACACCCTTCGACAACCAGTCGCAGGACTTGTCGTTCCCGGTTGGTCAGACCCACCCGAGCGAGCGCCTTGACGGGCCCGCCGTGGAGCACCGGCGGCCACACAACTCTCACCTCCTCCTCCGGTGACAGTAGCCGGTGGTCCCCACGTTGTCTCCCCCCAACGAACGCGGCCGGCGCGGCTCAGCCGACCTCGCCGGAGGCGGTCCGCGACCGCCGTGACTCCCGCAGCCGGTGGGCCACCGCGTGCAGCTCCTCCCGCAGCTCGGCGAGCTCGGCGCCGGTGAGGCCGGTGTCCGCCTCGACCCCGGCCTGGACCGCGGCCACGGGCTCGCGGAGCGCGCGGCCCTGCGCGGTGCAGGAGACCAGGACGGTGCGCTCGTCGGCGGCGGCGCGCTCGCGCGTCACCAGCCCGCGGGCCTCCAGGCGCTTGAGCAGTGGCGAGAGGGTGGCGCTGTCCAGGTGCAGCCGGGCGCAGAGGTCCCGCATCGAGACGACGTCGTCCTCCCACAGCGCAAGCAGGGCGACGTACTGGGTGTAGGTGAGTCCGTGCGCGGCGAGGCCGTCGCGGTACGCCGCGGTCATCGCCTGGGAGGCGCCGTAGATGGCGAAGCAGAGCTGGTCGTCGAGCCGCGGGCCTGCTGCGTCGTCGCTCGTCATGGGGACATCCTAGGAGGCCGTGGACTCGGGCACGATCAGATCGCGCACTATTCGATCGTGCGCTATTGACCTTGCCCGCCGAGAGGCGGAGAGTGAGGTGGGTCACATCGGATCGAGGAGGTCGACGATGAGCACCTCGTTGTACGAACGACTGGGCGGCACCTACGGCATCGCCGGGGCCGTGGACGTGCTGGTGGACCGGCTCTTCGCCAACGCCGCGGTGAACGCCAACCCGGCCGTGCACGCCCACCACGGCGACCCCACCAATGCGCCGGGGTACAAGTTCCTGGTGACCGCGTGGTCGATCCAGGCCACCGGTGGTCCGGCCTGCTACCCGGGACTGGACATGGGCGCCGCCCACCGGGACCTGGCCATCGCCAGCCACGACTTCGACGCCGTCGTCACCGAGATCGACGCGACACTGAACTTCCTCGGCGTCCCCGACGCGGAGCGGCGCGAGTTCATGGACCTCATCGAGGGCTATCGCGCGGAGGTCGTCGCCACGCCGACCCCGGCCTGAGCGACCGCGCCGCACGGCGACGTACCGAACGACGGATCCGTCGGCGTGTCCCTGCTCGGCGCACCGGCCGGTGGGGCCGGTCGGTACGTCCGCCGACGGCGGTGGGTCACGTGAGCGCGGCGAGCTGCACCAGGTTGCCGCAGGTGTCGTCGAGCACGGCGGTGACGACGGGGCCGAGGTCGGTCGCGTCCTGGCTGAACTCGACCCCCAGGGCCTTGAGTCGGTCGACCTCGGCGTGGACGTCGTCGACGGCGAACTGCGCGGCGGGGATGCCGTCGGCGGTCAGCGCCTCCTGGTAGGCACGTGCTGCCGGATGCTCGTTGGGCTCCAGCAGCAGCTCGACGCCGTCGGGGTCCGCGGGCGAGACCACGGTGAGCCAGCGGGCGTCGCCGACCGGCTCGTCGGTCTTCTTCGAGAAGCCGAGCGTGTCGGTGTAGAAGGCGAGCGCCTTGGCCTGGTCGTCGACGTGGATGCTGGTGAGGTTGATGCGGATCACGGTGGCGGTTCCTCTCCGGTGGTGAGCCATCGCTGCACGATCGCGCGCAGCGGGCCCGGGTCGATGTGGTGGAGCTTGTAGCGGCCCCGGCGCTGCGTGTGCACCAGGCCCGACTGTTCGAGCACGGCGAGGTGTTGGGACACCGCTTGGCGCGACGAGGTGAGGCCGTGCCTCATGGTCAGCCGACTGCAGATCTCGAAGAGCGTCTGTCCGTCGGACTCGGTCAGCTCGTCGAGGATCAGTCGCCTCGTCGGGTCGGCGATGGCCCGGAACGGGTCGGGCTCAGCGCTCACGAATCCATTACATGCAAGTGAGCACTTGCCTGTCAATGCCTGCCGGCGGCGTTCCCTCGAGCGGCGTGGGTCAGCACCTCGGTCATCGCGGCGGCGTCGTCGGGTGCGCCGAGTTCGACCTGGCTGAGCCACACGACGACGGTGTCGGTGGCGGGGATGACGTAGCCGGCAGTGCCGGTGCCACCGATCCAGCCGTAGCGACCGGCGACCTGGAACGGCCGTGTGGGCCGGATGTCGACCCCTCCGCCGAACCCCCAGCCCTGGCCGTCGAGGAACAGGTGCCGCGGGCCGCCGTCGACGTGGCTCGTGGTCATCAACCGCACCGACTCCGGCGACAACACCCGCGTGGAGCGACCGGCGCGTCGGTGCTCGCCGTCGGCCAGCACCATCCGGCCGAAGGACCACCAGTCGTCGGCCGTCGACACCAGCCCGCCGGCACCGGAGGGGAAGCGGGGCGGAACGGCCCACTGCCCCTCGGGAGGGTCGACGACCCGGGGCGTCCCGTCCTCGTCGCGCTCGTAGTACGTCGCGAGTCGGTCGGTGGCCGAGGTGGCGAAGCCGGTGTCGGTC
Organism: Nocardioides panacisoli; assembly: GCF_019448235.1. Taxonomy (NCBI): domain Bacteria; kingdom Bacillati; phylum Actinomycetota; class Actinomycetes; order Propionibacteriales; family Nocardioidaceae; genus Nocardioides; species Nocardioides panacisoli. The sequence goes on along the minus strand of NZ_CP080409.1, from coordinate 2,781,110 downwards.
ATGCCGCACGGATCGAGCACCGTCTCGGCGAGGACGTCGCCCAGGGTGGCGTCGCAGGCGCGGGCGAGCAGGACGCCGAGGATGTCGGCGCCGGTGTTGTAGGTCCAGCCCTGACCGGGCTGGTGCAGCAGTGGAACGTCCGCGAGCCGGCGCATCCACTCGTCGGGGTCGGGCATCGTCGCCGGCCGGGGTGGCCCCTGGCCGAGCTGGTCGACCAACCGCGCGACGATCGGCAGGTCGAACCGCTCGGGGAAGCCATGGCCGGAGCGGAAGGTGAGGAGGTCACGCAGCGTGATCGCTCGCTCGGCCGGCTCGAGGTTCGCTGGGTCCTCGACGGGGCCGCCCGCATCGCGCAGCACCATCGGCGTGGTGAGCTCCGGCAGCAGCGGATCCACCGGATCGTCGAGGTGGAGGTGCCCGCGGTCGACCAAGACCATCGTCGCCGCCGCGAGGACCGGCTTGGTGAGCGAGGCGAGCCGGAAGAGGGTGTCCCGTGTCATCGGGGGTCCCCCGAGGGTGCGCACGCCCGCAGTGGCCACCTCGACGTCCTCGCCCCGGGCCACCAGCGCGACGGCGCCCGGGAGGCGGTGGGTCGAGCACACCCGGGCCAGCAGCTCCTCGAGCGCGGTCACGGCGACCACGATGGCACACCGCGGCACGCCGCGTCGGCCGGCGGCCGGGCGCGGGTCTCGTCGCGCTCGGGGCGGCGCGTTCTCATTTAGAGTCGCGGCATGCCCGGTTTCACCTGGCTCCCGGCCAACGAGGCTGCACCCGAGCACGTCGAGGCGGTGTTCGCGACCGGAGGCGCCCACAAGTGCCGATGCCAAGCGCTGAAGGTGCCCGGCTGGATCTGGCGTGACACCACCCAGGAGGAGCGCGATGCCGCTCAGCTGCAGCAGGCCGCGTGCGGCTCCGCCGGGCCGACGTCGGGTCTGGTCGGGTACGTCGACGGCGAGCCTGCTGGCTGGGTCGCCGTCGAGCCGCGCGAGAACTATCCCCGGGTGTGGAGCCGGAAACAGGCGTGGATGCGCATGGACCCCGACCTCGAGGGCGTCTGGTCGGTGACCTGCTTCGTCGTACGCCAGCAGCACCGCCGGTCAGGGCTCACCTACGAGCTCGCTGCGGCCAGCGTCGAGTACGGCGAACGGGTCGGTGCCCACGTGCTGGAGGGCTACCCGATCGAGCCGCCGCCCGGTGGGTCGGCGACCTGGGACGAGGCGTCGGTCGGGTTGCTGCACGTCTTCACCGACGCCGGCTACGAGGTCGTCGCCTCACCCACGCTACGGCGGCGCGTCGTACGACGCCGACTGGCCAACCGTCCCTGAGTCGTTCGCCCCTTGCCCTGCATCGGCGGCGGCACTGCCGACGATCATCGAGACTGCAAACGGCCCACGCTCACGTGCCGCGAATCTGCAACGGGGTCTTTCGCGAGTCTGCAACGCCTCTCCAGACCAGGCGAGCGACCCCACCGAGGTCGCTGCTGCGGCAGCGCAAGCGGATGCTCACCTGTTCGACTAGCTGTGATGCCCAGCGGGTCATGTGCCCGTCGGGAACGGTGAGTCTGCCTGACCGACGAAGGCATGTAATGCCCCGGCAAGGCCGGAGATTCTGGTGTGTCTTAGTTAGTAGGGGCACTTCAGTCAGTGCGTGTCGTCACGAAGGTCGTGCCTGTTCCTGACCCGAGTACAGCGGCGCTCGTACTCCCGCTGTTCCGTCCAAGACAGCCTCTGGTCGACGACCTCAGTGTCCTCTGCCACGGCGCCCCAAGTCCCACCAAAAAATCAACTGCTGCCAGTTCGAGTCGGGTTGTCAATCGCTCCCCCGAGTTCGTTCGCTGCCCTACGGCCGTTTCGTTGGCCCGAAGTAGCTGCCATCTCGCCCGTGGCGTAGTCCCCTCTATCCAAGTCCATCCAATCGTTTGGCTCTCGCCGGTCGGCGTGTGCGTGCGCGGATACGCCGGTGGAAACAGTCGGACGCTGGATAGATACTCGGGGGATGTCGGAGGATGCTGCGATCCGGGCCCTGCTCGTTGGGGGTCTCGTGGTGGCCATGGTTTGTCACTTCCTCTGGGAGACCTACGTCAACGGTCCACGAGAGGAGCGACGAAGGGCTGAGCGTCAAGAACAGGAGCGGGAGTGGGCGGCTACGCAGTACGGGGCCGGGGAGGACGAACGCGACGCCCTCGACGAGGACGAGGAAGACGAGTACGCCGAGGTCTACGAGGAGCCATACGGCGAGCACCATTGGGAACTCCGAAGTGAATACGCCGCGATCATCCGGAGCCACGGCGGATACTGTGTCGAGCGGGTTTGCATCATGGCGACGCGACGTATCGAGCGTGGGGCGCCTTGGCACCTTGCTCACGATCACGACCGGGGTGGGAGTCGGGACTACCTCGGACCCGCTCATCCGGAGTGCAACCAAGCAGAGGCCCTCCGCCGTGGAGTGACATGGGACGGTGCTCCATCGCTCTCGGAGCTGCTTGAGAGCGTGCGTGCGCGTCATGGACAAGCCGACGAGACCGAGGCTGGGGTTGTCGATCCTTGGGGCGATGATCGGCGCGGGGGTGGGGACGACGGAGGACCGCCAGCCCCCTTGGCGTCTGGTCATTTTATCCAACCTCACGATTCAGACCGCGCCCACGCCGTCATCGTGTCCGGCATGCCGCCGCCCGGGGCAGACTCGTACGCACTCGAGGAGTTGCGCGATCAGTTCGTTGAGTTGACGCAGAGCGGAACTCTCGACGAGGTTGCCGCGTTCAGGGTTAGTCTTGGTTCCGATGATCCAGGGGATGTCTGGCTAGATGCATCGGATCCGGCACCCAACCTGCTTCCGCTCGCCGCGGTTTCCGCTGCTTGTAGCGTCGCTCGGACCCTCTCGAAGGCTGGCCTTGACGATACTGCTCGCGAGTGGTTGCACGAGTTTGCGAATGCCGGGTCTTCGTCGGGACTGGTCGAATGGCTGGCTGATCCGGCATCTGACGAGAGCGTCACCGTCGCAGCGATCGTGTATCGCGATCAGGATGACGAGGATCGTGTGCTGTTCAACTCACCCACCATCGGCGCAACCAGTCGTGCTCTGGCTGCGCTATGGGCTGCCTCGGAGCGGGTCGGCCAGGGCAACACAGTGAGACGGGCGCTTGCGCTGCTCGCCGCGATGAGTCGAGCCGACCTCACGTCCGCCGCAATCGTCACCAGAGTTCCGGGGCGTTTGGTACGGACCGCGAGGCAGCCGTCCCCGTATGGCGAGGAAGAGGGTGTAGACGCTCAGATCACAATGATGTTCAAGGCGCAGGGCATTCTGGACGGTCTGATTCATGAGGATGCTGATCGTGCACTACGTGCGGCGACTCATTCACAAGTCAGTGCTGACTGGCAAGCCGTTGTCACGGTTGCTCCAGCACAGTACGAAACCCATGCGGCCTTCTTCTACGGCGAGTTCGGCCTCGGGATCATCGTGAGCACGAGCACCACATCTGCGCGCGGTTCACGAACGGTCACCAACGATTGCGGTGAGTCGGACACGGCCTGGGGTGTCGACATGGACGAAATGCTCATCACCGGCGACCTCCTCGACGGTTGGGCGTACGACCACCTCGACGACGTCTTCACCCACGTGATCGGACACATGCCGCCACGCACCGTCGTTTCCATGATCACGGTCCAAGGTGGTGGTTACGCGAGCAACGGGCTGAGGAACTCCGCCCTGGAGGATGGCGGTGCCATTCCTGGGGACCCTGAGCTGCGCGCTGCGGTCCTCGCAACCCTGCTCCATGCCGCCGACGCGTTCTTCCGAGACCATCCGGCCGACCACGGTTCCGCCGTCACTTAGCCACGACTTGGAACCCAACTGCGGGGCACCTGAAGTTGGTCACCTCATCGTGCAGCAGTCCCATCTGGGAAGTCCGGTCAATCTGAGGACAGCGGCAGTCGCCGCTCGGACGCGATCTCGAAGCCGTCAGGCGTCGGTTTGAAAACGCCATCGAGCACGATGTGCTTCGACTGCTCACGACGGAGCGCAAGAAAGTCGATCTCGCCGACGACGACGTAGTCGTGGGTCCCGCCGCGTACCCGCACCACGTCGCGCTTCCACTCCTTGCGAAGGGGCCCGCGGATGCGGGCGTCGCCATGCTCTCGATGGTTGGCTTGTGCAATAAACGCATGGATGTCGAGTGCGGCCGACTCGACGAGGGCGCCGAAGGTGTGGAGGTCCTGATTCCACTCCGGCACCAGGAGAGCGTCGACCCTCCCGCGTAGCGACGCTCGGTGAGCGATGTTCGTAAGTTCGCTGCAGATCAGCAGCGCGAACCGGAAGTCGCCGTGCGCAATCACGGGCGGGTTGCACCATGGGATCTCTGGCCGCAGCGAGAGCTTGTTCAGCTCGCGAAGGTTACGTTCCTCGCCAGGTGCGGGCCTCTGCTTGTCTTGGCGGTACACGGGGAAGAACGGGAAGCCGGCGCCGTCGACGCGGAGGGCTGCCCAGACTTGGTTGTGGACCACGCCAGGTGTCCGATGCCGGTATTCCACGCCTGAGACGAGGCTGATCCCCTGAGATTCCAGGCGTAGACCGAAGTGCACGAACCACATCGGTGGCATGGCGAGCTCGGGCAGCAGCAGGTAGTGCACGGGCCTCGGCCGGGTGATGGCTTCGTCGACCACGTCAACAAGCTGTTCATAACGCCGCCGTGTGATGTCATACCGGCCGAGCGCGGCGGCCTCCATCGATGCCTTCGCCGTGTGGACCATGCCCAAAGCAATGCGACGGCATCCTGAGCGGACTTCGGAGGGTACGGCGATCAACCTGCCGTCGGGTTCCACACCGGGCATGACAGCTGGTTTGAACCCGCGGATCGCGCGCAGAATTCGCTGTATCACATCGGCAGGAGCCGAACCGAGGGCATTCGTCACGTCTCCCCGCAGCGCAAGGTAGAGGTCGAGGACGTTGAACGGGCGCGTAGCGAACACCAAGCCCGGGATCTCCCGACCCACGCCGAGTTCGGCGGGATCCACCGCGGTGTCGTCGAGCCACTCGACCAGCTCGTCGAGACCGTCCGCCACCGTCGCGTCGAGTGGGAGATCGAAGCGATCGCTCACATGTGGGGTCGGTGAGTAGAGATCGCTATGCCGCCCGAGGTCGCGCCGCATCAGGGCGAATCGATACGGTACGTGCCCAAGATCGCGCTCAAACAACCTCCGGTGCCAGCGCCGCAGGCGCCTCACTCGAAGTTGATCGGCCGCCTGTGGTGCAATCGTCGTCAGTGGCTCGACCATGGCGCTCAACTCCTGTGCGCGCAGACGGCCCCCGTAAGCCGCGGCGAGGCTCTCGGCGCACTCCACAACCACTTGCTCGGCCCAACGCCGACGTGTTTCCGCAGCCCGTTCTCCGTTCGGGTCGAACTCGGCGACGGTCACCACACAGGTGCGTTGGACCTCATCGTTTAGCTCACGGAGCGCCTGGAAGAGACTCGCCAGAGCTTCATGATCCTCGCATGCGGCGGCAAGCTTGATGAGCCGCGGCAAGTAACCAGCTAGGTCAAAATAGGTGGGCAAGGCGAGTAGTTGTCGCTCGATCGCCCCAAAGAAGGCGCGGCGGTGATCGGCCCACGACGCAGGTTCAAGAATGCGCTCGTAGGCTTCGAAGTCCCGGAGTCGGATCGCGAACGAGGCTCTCCGCCCGGACAGCTGATCGGAGTCTCGCAGGGTCGCCGCAGCTTCGCCGTCCGAGGTGGTGATCGCCGCAAGGTCAGTACCTATCCGGCTGCTGTCGGCGCTGATAGACGGTAGCGCGCGCCATTCGCTTGCACGCTCGTTGATCGTGCGTTCTATGGAACCGAGGATGAATCTGCCTGTGTCTCCGGAGAGGTGAAACAGCTTGTTCTTGCCGTTCTCGAACACGACGTCTGAGCCCGCGAGGTAGTCAGGCACAAAATGTGCAGCGAACGTGCCGACGCCGGTCTCATCGACGCGCTCATGAGCGATCAGCCCCCGAGACCGAGCGGCGAGCCAATCCCATAGGTCCTGTTGACTGTTGAGCGCCGCCGTGGACTCCAGGACGAGCATGATGTCGTCGACGTACCGGCCGTAGTAGAGGGGCTTGAACTCCTCCGCGGCGAGTCTGTCGAGGTCGGCCAGGGCCACGTTCGCCACTACCCCAGATGCCGGAAGCCCCACAGGAAGTCCACGCTCACGCCATCCGGTTGCTCGGGAAACGTGGCTGGTCCAGGCATGGAGAGCGTCCACAAAAAGTCGGTGGAGATGCCACTCTTCCTCGGTCAGGGACACACCCAAGCGAGCGAGGAACCCCTCGTCAAGCATGAAACCGGGGTCGAGCCGGTGGTAGAACGCCGTTGCGTCTGCGGTTAAAGCCACGATGCTCTTGCCCGCGTCGAGTTCTGAGCGCATCACCGCGAGCCCCTTGTCCCTCCACTGCCGATACGGCGACAGATAGGATCTGAACGTGCCGGGCGCATCACGGTTGAGTACGCCGTCCGGACGTCTCCGCAACCGGTTGCCGAACGCACTTAGCCCAAGCGCGCTGTCCATCTTGTCCCCGACAGTGATCAGCCACAGGGTCGAGAAGACGTGGAAGTCCACCGAGCATCGAGACATGAGGCGGAACGTAGCGGTCGGGGGCTTGTCGGCCACAGCGACACGTTCCCGCCAATCGGTGGCAGGGTCGGACCACAAGACCGACGGAGCGGCGGGGCTGGGATCCACGCTCTTGGGGACGACCGTGAATCCGCCGACGAAAGCGGGTTCAATCACCCACGAACGATCGCCGTTGTTGATCCGGTCAAGTAGGGCCGCAAGATTGGCCTCGAGGGACTCCTCGTAGTCGACTAGGTCGAAGAATCGCTGCTCCGTCGAGTGATACAGATCGACCTTGGCCTTGCGGTAGGCGACCACAAGGTCCTTCAGGCGCACCACTTTCCGCCTCCCTCCCACGACCCGCTCCCGCGAGGCTACCGGATCCTTCTCGTGCGCCGATCGTCTCCGCCGCCAGCCAGGTGACGTCGCTGTGGGTCGGGGTCACCCGTTCGTACAGCTCTCCCGTTCGCCATAGAGCGTTGCGATGGGCGCCTCGGGACGTCCGCCGAGCGGCGTCGGAAGAGTTTCGGTGCGCGAAGCCCGGCGTCGGATCCGTCGACTCGAGCCGGAGAACGAGGTGCTGCGCCGTGCCGCGGCGAATCTGTCGCAGGCGCACCTGCCGGGAATCGGTACTACCCGCTCGTGAGAGACCTCGCAGCGAGCGGTGTTCCGGCCGAGGTCTTCCTGCAGGTGCTCGGACTGGCCAGGTCGCCGTACTACCGGTGGCTGGCGCGGCCGGTCACCGAGTGATTCGACGGCGGCGTCATGTCAGTTGAGGAAGGCGTCCTCGTACTCCTACGCCTCGCTGGGTTTCAACTCTCCTGTCACTCGGAGAAGGTTGGGCCCTTCGAGGTAGTGGTACTCGTTGCCGAGCATGGGCGCCTTCTCCTGAATGCGCGCGATGTACTCGGCACGCCACTCGGCGTCCTCGGGGTCGGGCCAGACCTCGAGGGTGGCACCGCACTCGGATCCGACGTCGTCGCACTCGACACGGTCGTCGAGATGTGCGAAACCTGAGCTAGCCCATTCTGGGCGGTTCGACGCAACTGCCCGGAGTCCCTGTCCCGCAAGACGAACCCCAACCGCGAGGCACCGCAGGTCAGTCGTGTAGAGCGAGGCCCAGGGTCCCAGATCCCCCGTCCGGTGACATGCACCGGGACCGGGGCCTTGTCCGGCACCAACGCGACCCGCACACTTTGACGCCAGCAACCGATTGGAGTCAGTCCAACAAGGTCCCCCAGCGAGGTCCAAGGATCTTTGCCGCACTCGACCGCCGAGGTTGGTCATCCTCACCGCACACCACCGAGTTTGCAGCTCTAGCAGACTCAGAGCACTTTCTGCAGACTCGTCGATCGTCACCAACGGCAGACGTCAGTGGGCCATGTCGACGAACCGGCTGTAGTGGCCCTGGAAGGCGACGATGATGTCGCGGGTGGCGCCGTTGCGGTGCTTGGCGACGATCAGGTCGGCCTCGCCGGGGCGGGGGGACTCCTTCTCGTAGGCGTCCTCGCGGTGGAGCAGGATCACCATGTCCGAGTCCTGCTCGATCGAACCCGACTCACGCAGGTCGCTCATCATCGGGCGCTTGTCGGCCCGGGACTCCGGACCACGGTTGAGCTGCGACAGCGCGATGATCGGGACCTCGAGCTCCTTGGCCAGCAGCTTGATCTGGCGGGAGAACTCCGAGACCTCCAGCTGGCGGGACTCGACCTTCTTGCCCGAGGTCATCAGCTGCAGGTAGTCCACGACGATCAGCTTCAGGTCGTGGCGCTGCTTGAGCCGCCGCGCCTTCGCCCGGATCTCCATCATCGTCATGTTGGGCGAGTCGTCGATGAACATCGGCGCCGCCGACACCTTCGACACGTGGCGCGCCAGCCGCTCCCACTCCTCGGCGCTCATCTTGCCGTTGCGGATGTGGTTCAGCGGGATCCGCGACTCCGCCGAGAGCAGGCGCATCGTGATCTCCGAGCGCGTCATCTCCAGGCTGAAGAAGCAGCTGGTCAGGTTGTTGTGGATCGACGCTGCACGACAGAAGTCGAGAGCCAGCGTCGACTTGCCCATGGCCGGTCTCGCGGCCACGACGACCATCTGGCCGGGGTGGAGACCGTTGGTCAGCTCGTCGAAGTCGGCGAAGCCGGTGGGGACGCCGTACAGCCCCGCCTCGCGGTTCTCGATCGCCTCGATCTCGTCCAGGACGCCGTTCATGATGTCGCTGAGCGGGACGTAGTCCTCGGTCTTGCGGCCGTCGGCCACCTGGTAGATCTCGGCCTGGGCGGCGTCGACGATGTCGGTGACCTCGCCCTCGCCGCGGTAGCCGATCTGGACGACCTTGGTGCCGGCGTCGATGAGCCGCCGCAGCACGGCCTTCTCGTGGACGATCTCGGCGTAGTAGCCCGCGTTGGCCGCGATCGGCACGTTGGCCGACAGCGTGTGGAGGTACGGCGCGCCCCCGATGCGCTGCAGCTCACCGCGCCGCGCCAGCTCGTCTGCGACCGTGACCATGTCGGCCGGCTCGCCCCGGCCGTAGAGGTCGACGATGGCGTCGTGGATGGCCTCGTGCGCCGGACGGTAGTAGTCCGGGCCACGGACCGTCTCGACGACGTCGGCGATCGCGTCCTTGCTGATCATCATCGCGCCCAGCACCGACTGCTCGGCCGCCATGTCCTGCGGCGGCGTCCGCGCATCCATGGGAGCGTTGCCCGGCTCGTAGGCCGCGGGACCGTCGCTCCAGTCCTCGGGGGGCAGGTCACGCACGTCGGAATCGGTGAGGCTCAAACCGGAACTCCTGATCGCATCGACCTGTGGTGCCACGTCGGTGGTGGTGTGTGACCATCCGTTGGGACCGACGGTAGGACCCGGCACCGACACTGGCCGGTACCTCGCCCCCGACGGGGTGTGCGTGGCGGACGAAGCGAGAACCTACCCACCGACGGGACCGGAACAAACCGATTCGCCCACAGGCCCTGTGGACAACTGGGGACAACCCGTGGACGACACGCGAGAGGGGTGTGCACTGACTGTGCACGAGACTGGGGAGAACCTGTGGGTCGCGGAGAGAAAACCGCCCCTGACCTGCAGGAACACTTCTTCACATCTGTGGACGAACAAAGATCCGCGGACTTTTTCGTTCACGTGTACGTCACGTGTGTGCCATAGCACCGTCAACCGCCGCGACGGCGCGAAATCGCGATATCCACAAGCAACCGGTAGTTATCCACCGGGAGCGGACCGGTGAGGCGGCCGCTGCGGTTCCACCCCACGCGCGACGACCGCGAGATCGCCCGGCTCGCCGTGCCGGCCTTCCTCGCACTGGTCGCCGAGCCCCTCTTCCTCCTCGGCGACGCCGCCGTCATCGGACACCTCGGCACCCCTGAGCTGGCCGGCCTCGGCATCGCCGCCACCGTCCTGCAGACCCTCGTCGGACTCTGCGTCTTCCTCGCCTACGGCACCACCGCCGGCGTCGCCCGCCAGCTCGGCGCCGGCCGACGGGGCGCGGCCCTCGGCCAGGGCATCGACGGCCTCTGGCTGGCGGTGGCCATCGGCGTCCCCGTCACCGCCCTCGGCATCGCCCTCACCGGTCCACTCGTGGCCGCCTTCGGCGCGGGCGCCGGTGTCAGCGAGCCCGCCGTCGACTACCTCCGCGTCGCCCTGCTCGGCGTCACCCCGCTGCTGCTCATGCTCGCCGCCACCGGAGTCCTCCGCGGACTCCAGGACACCCGCACCCCGATGTACGTCGCCATCGCCGGCAACGTCGCCAACCTCGGGCTCAACGTGGTCCTCGTCTTCGGCGCCGGCCCCGTGCCCGGCCTGGGCATCGTCGGTTCGGCGCTCGGCTCCGTGCTCGCCCAGCTCGCCAGCGCGGCCGTCCTCATCGCCGTGGTCACCCGTGCCGCCCGCCGCGAGGGCACGTCCCTGGTCCCCCGCCGCCGCGGCATCCTCGCCGCCGGACGGGCCGGCGTACCGCTGCTGATCCGGACCCTCACCCTGCGCGCCTCCCTGCTGGTGACGACGTACGCCGTCGTCGCGGCCAGCACCTCCGCTGCGGAGGAGTCGGTGCCGATCGCCGCCCACCAGCTCGCGCTGACCATCTGGGGCTTCCTCGCGTTCGCCCTGGACGCGATCGCGATCGCCGCACAGGCGATCACCGGCCGCTACCTCGGCGCCGGCGACGCGGACGCAACCCGGACGGTGACCGCCCGCATGGTCCGCTGGGGCGTCGTCAGCGGGATCGCGACCGGCCTCGGCCTGGCCGCCGTCAGCCCGTGGCTCGGCCACCTGTTCACCCCTGACACCGCCGTGCGCGACGCGCTGGTGCCCGTGCTGCTCGTGGCGGCCCTCGCCCAACCCGTGGCCGGCGTGGTGTTCGTCCTCGACGGCGTCCTCATCGGCGCCGGCGACGGGCCGTACCTGGCATGGGCCGGCCTGGCGGTGCTGGCCGGATACGCTCCCGTGGTGCTGTTGACCGGATGGGCGGGCGCCGCGCTGCCCTGGCTGTGGGTGGTCTTCGGGGCGCTCTTCATGGGCGGGCGCTACGTCACCCTGACCCGCCGGGCCGCCGGCGACCGCTGGCTGGTGACCGGCGCATGAAGCCGCTCCAAGCCGTCGGGCTCGGGATGGTGTGGGTCGCCCTCACGACGCAGGGCACCGCGGTCGACTGGTTCCCGGACCCCGTCGGTTGGGCGATCGCGCTGCTGGCGCTGCCGGGGCTGCGCCGCGTGCCGGGGCTGGCACCGCAGTGGCCCGTCCTCGCGGCCCTGGGGGCGATCGCCCTGGTGGCGTCCGCAGCCGTCTGGTTCCCCGCCGGGGACGCCTTCGTCGAGGAGGAGCCGGCCATCGGTTGGGCGGTCAACGTGCCCGGCCTGGCCTTCCTCGCCCTGCTGTGCCACGTGCTCGCTGCCGCGGCACGCACGAGCACCGAGGACGCCCACGGCGCCAGTGCCGCCGCGTGGCTGCAGATGTGCGAGGGCCTGCTGATCGCGGTCGTCGTCGCCCCGGTCCTGGTCTTCGGCGCCGGATGGGACGCGCTCGGCCCGTGGGCAGCGAGCGGCGCCCAGCTCGCGCTGCTGGTGACGATCCTGCAGTGCTTCATCTACGCCAGTCGCCCCTGGGCGGGTCCGCCCCCACTGGAGGAGCACGTCGGCTGACCGCGAACCGTCCCGGAAAAACGACGTGGGGCCGAACCCCGTCGGCGACGGGATCCGGCCCTACGGCTGGAGACGGTGTCTCAGGCGCGGATGACGTTGAGCGCCACGTTGGCCGAGACGTCGTCGTGGAGCTTGACCGACACCTCGTGGGCACCGAGGGACTTGATCGGGTTGCCGATCACGACGGTGCGCTTGTCGATCTGCTCACCGGTCGCCTCACCGAGCGCGGCGGCGACGTCGGAGGCGGTGACCGAACCGAACAGCCGGCCACCCTCACCGGCCTGCACCTTCACGTCGACGGTCGAGCCCTCGAGCTTGGCGCGGATCTGGGCCGCGTGCTCCTCGTCGCGCACGGCGCGGGCGACACGGGCAGCCTTGATCTGGTCGACCTGCTTCTGGCCGCCCTTGGTCCAGGCGACGGCGAAGCCGCGCGGCTGGAGGTAGTTGCGGGCGTAGCCCGGCTTGACGTCGACGACGTCACCGGCGGCACCGAGGCCGTCGACTTCTTGGGTCAGGATGATCTTCATGATGCTTCTCCCTTCCCTGGCTCAGCGACCGGCGGAGGTGTAGGGCAGCAGGGCAACCTCGCGGGCGTTCTTGACCGCGATCGCCACGTCCCGCTGGTGCTGGACGCAGTTGCCGGTCACACGCCGCGCGCGGATCTTGCCGCGGTCGGAGATGAACTTGCGGAGCAGCGCGGTGTCCTTGTAGTCGACACCGGTCGCCTTCTCCTTGCAGAACTGGCAAACCTTCTTCTTCGGCTTGCGAACGACTGGCTTGGCCATTGTGGTGCTCCTCCTCAGAGCCCGGCCCGCTCAGTCCAGCGGGCCGGAATGGTTGATGTGCTGATGAATGTGTGGATCAAAAGGGCGGGTCGTCGGATCCCGCGTTGCCCACGCCGGGGGCGGCCCAGGGGTCGTTGGCCGGGGCGCCGCCCTGGCCGCCACCCTGGTTGGCCCACGGGTCGCCGGCCGGGGCACCGCCCTGACCGCCGCCCTGGGAGCCGTAGCCCCCACCGCCGCCACCGCGACCGGACTTGCTGACCTGGGCGGTGGCGAAGCGCAGCGCGGGACCGATCTCGTCGGCGTCGAGCTCGATGACCGTGCGCTTCTCGCCCTCGCGGGTCTCGAAGCTGCGCTGCTTGAGCCGGCCCTGGACGATCACCCGGGTGCCCTTGGTGAGGGATTCCGCGACGTTCTCCGCGGCCTGCCGCCAGATGGAGCAGCGCAGGAACATGGCCTCGCCGTCCTCCCACTGGCTGGTCTCGCGGTTGAAGGTGCGCGGGGTCGACGCCACCGTGAAGTTGGCGACGGCGGCGCCCGAGGGCGTGAACCGCAGCTCCGGGTCGTCGGTCAGGTTGCCGACGACGGTGATGATGGTCTCGCCTGCCATGGGGATCTCTCTCTCAGTCGAGTTCGGTGACGCCTATCGTGGCGTGCCCTGCCGACAACCGGTAGGGCCCATCCACAGGGGGCGTCAGTCCTCGCTCGGAGCGGTGGCCGCCACGGCGGTGGGCTTGAGGACCTTCAGGCGCAGCACGGACTCGTCGAGGTTGAGGCGGCGCTCGAACTCCTTGACGGTCTCGGTCGCGGCGGTGAGGTCGATGACGACGTAGATGCCCTCGGCGTGCTTGTTGATCTCGTAGGCCAGCCGGCGGCGGCCCCACACGTCGACGTTCGCGATCGTGCCACCGGCCTCGGTGATCACGTCGAGGTACTTGGTCAGCGACGGCTGCGCGCGGCGCTCGTCGATGCTCGGGTCGAGGATGACCATGACTTCGTAGTTGCGCAAAGCGATCTCCACCTCCTGTGGACTCAGCGGCCGCGGTCTCTCCGCGGCAGGAGGGCCTTGCCTGTGCGTCCCCGTCGGTGGGAACGCGACAGGGAACAGTAGCAACGGCCGCGGCCGGCGACCCAATCCCCGTGTCCGTGGTCGGTGGCACGCTGGAGCCATGACCGCATCGCTGAGCCCCAAGCTCGTCCTGGCCGACACCGCGGCCGCCCTGCAGTGGTACGCCGACACCCTCGGCGCCGAGGTCGACCAGCGCTACGTCGCGGGCGACTCGATCGTGTTCGCCTCGATGCAGCTGTTCGGGGCGACGGTCACCCTCAAGGACGGCGACGCCCACGACCCGGTGCCGTCGCCGGGCCCGATCCTGGAGCTGACCGTGGACGATCCCGACGACCTCGTGCACCGCATGCTGGATGCGGGCGCCGAGACGGTGTTCCCCGTCGCCGACCAGCCCTACGGCGCCCGCGGCGGCCGGGTGCGCGACCCCCACGGCGTGCAGTGGCTGGTGCAGACGCCGCTGTGGCTGACGCCGGACCAGGTCCAGGCGGCGATCGACGCGATGGGAGGGTGAGGCCGTGATCGCCATCGGAGCCCACGTCGACCAGACCGACCCCGTCGCCGAGGCGCAGGCCCGCGACACCTCGCTGGTGCAGTTCTTCCTCGGTGACCCGCAGAGCTACCGCGGGCCCGAGGTCACCTACGACGGCGGTGCGGCCGCGCTGCGGACCGCCGCCGAGGCGGCGGGCGTCGACCTCTACGTCCACGCGCCGTACCGGATCAACGTGGCCAGCCTGAACAACAAGATCCGCATCCCCAGCCGCAAGCTGCTCCAGCAGCACATGGACGCTGCGGCCGAGATCGGCGCGAAGGGCCTCATCGTCCACGGCGGTCACGTCACCAAGGACGATGCGCCGGAGAAGGGCTACGACAACTGGCGCAAGGCCATCGAGTCGACCGACATCAAGGTGCCGCTGCTCATCGAGAACACCGCCGGCGGCGACCACGCCATGGCGCGGCTGCTGGACAGCATCGGCCGGGTCTGGGACGCGATCTCCGGAGCGGAGGGCTTCGACGACGTCGGCTTCTGCCTCGACACCTGCCACGCCCACGCCGGCGGCAACCCGTTGGCGACGCTCGCGGCCGACGTACGCGCCATCACCGGCCGCATCGACCTGGTGCACGGCAACGACAGCCGCGACGAGTTCGACTCCGGCGCCGACCGCCACACCAACTTCGGCGAGGGGCTCATCGACCCCGACCTGCTGGCGACCGTCGTGCGCGACGCCGGCGCCCCGGTCATCTGCGAGACGCCGGGTGGCCCGGAGGAGCACCGCGCCGACTTCGCGTGGCTGCGCGACCGGCTCTGACGCCGACACGGTCCCGATCGTCCCGGCCGTTAGCCTGTGCCCCATGCCGAGCGTGCGCGTGATCTCCCCGTCCGAGCACCACGACTTCCTCACCAGCCGAGCCAGTGCCAGCTTCCTGCAGACGCCCGGTTGGGCGGCCGTCAAGAGTGAGTGGCGCCCCGAGTCGCTGGGGTGGTTCGAGGGTGAGGAGCAGGTCGGCGCCGCGCTCGTGCTGCACCGCAAGCTGCCCAGGCTCAACAAGTCGCTGGCCTACCTCCCCGAGGGCCCGGTCATCGACTGGACGACCGACCGCCTCGGCGACTGGCTGGAGCCGATGGTGACCCACCTCAAGCAGCAGGGGGCGTTCGCGGTCCGCATCGGCCCGCCGGTCGTCACCGCCCGCTGGGACGCCCAGCAGGTCAAGGCCGGCATCGCCGACGACGCCGTCACCCGCCTCACCCAGCTGCCGCCCACCGAGCAGGACCCCGCCGGCGCCCGGGTGGTCTCGCAGCTCACCTCGCTGGGCTGGCGCCGGCAGGACGCCGGGGGCGGGTTCTCCGCCGGGCAGCCGCGCTACAACTTCCAGATCCCGCTGGTCTCGACAGGCTCGACCACCGGGGACGGCTCGACCACCGGGGAACGCTCGCCACGCACCGAGGACGACGTCCTCAAGGGCATGAACCAGCAGTGGCGCCGCAACATCAAGAAGGCCACCAAGGCCGGCGTCGAGGTCGAGCAGACCGACCCCCGCGGCGGGCTGAAGCTCTTCCACGACCTCTACGTCCACACCGCCGAGCGCGACGGCTTCACCCCGCGGCCGCTGTCCTACTTCCGCGCGATGTTCGAGGCGCTGGCCGAGCCCCGCGCCGACGCCGTCACCGACCTGCGGCTCTACCTCGCCCGCCACGAGGGCGACCTGGTCGCGGCGACCATCTGGATCCGCGTGGGTGAGCACAGCTGGTACTCCTACGGCGCCTCCTCCACCGAGAAGCGCGACGTACGCGGGTCGAACGCCATCCAGTGGCGGATGATCACCGACGCGCTCACCGAGGGCGCCGCGATCTACGACCTGCGCGGCATCACCGAGACCCTGGACGCCGACGACCCGCACGTGGGCCTGATCCAGTTCAAGGTCGGCACCGGCGGCGAGGCCGTCGAGTACGCCGGCGAGTGGGACCTGCCGATCAACCGTGCCCTGTACAAGGCCTTCCAGATCTACCTGAGCCGGCGGTGACCCGATGAGCCTCACGCTGCACGTCGACGGGCCGCGCTGGCGCGCCCACCTGGAGTCGGTCGCCGCCGCCCACCCGGGGCTGGTGCCGGTCGCCAAGGGCAACGGCTACGGCCTCACCGTCGGCCGCCTCGCGCGGCGGGCGCAGTGGTTGCGCGACCGCGGTCACGACGTACCGGCCGTGGCAGTGGGGACCTATGACGAGATCGCGCAGGTCGCGCCCCGCTGGGACGGCGACATCGTGGTCCTCACGCCCTGGCGGCCGTGGATCGAGCCGCTCGAGCCCCGCCTGGCCGACCGGGTCGTCCACACCGTGAGCCGCGCCGAGGACGTCGGCGCCCTGCTCGCGGTCGACCCCCGCGCCCGGTTGGTGCTGGAGCAGGTCACCTCGATGCAGCGCCACGGGATGCGCGCCGACGACCTGTGGCAGGCGGCGAGCCTGCTGCGGCGCCACCCCGGGGCCCGGTTCGAGGGCTTCGCGATCCACCTGCCGCTGGGCCACGGCGCCCACGTCGCCGAGGTCGGGCGGCTGCTCACCGACGCGGTCGGCGCGGGCCTGGGGCCGGTGACGGCGTGGGTCAGCCACCTCTCCGAGGCCGAGCTCGACCGGGTGCGGTCGGCCCACCCGGGCGTCACGCTCCGGCCGCGGATCGGCACGGCGCTCTGGCTCGGCGACCGCGGCGCGTTCTCGGTGCGGGCCCGCGTGCTGGACGTCCACGCGGTCGCACGCGGTGAGGAGTTCGGCTACCGCGGCCGCAGCATCCCGCGCGACGGGCACCTGTTGGTGGTCAGTGGCGGCACCGCCCACGGCATCGGCCTGGAGGCACCGGCCGGTGACCAAGGTCTGCGGTCCCGGGTCGCGACCGTCGCCCGCGGCGGGCTCGACGCGGCGGGCTGGGTGAAGTCGCCGTTCACCGTGGCCGGCAAGGCGCGGCTCTTCGCCGAGCCCCCGCACATGCAGGCCTCGATGCTCTACCTCCCCGCGGGCGCCGAGGTCCCGGAGGTCGGCGACGAGGTCGACGTCCGCGTCCGCTACACCGCCACCGACGTCGACCGGGTGGTCATCTCCGACTGACGTCGCGGGGACCGTACGACGTCGTGCTCGGGGCGCCAGACGTCGCGGGCGACGAGCGCCACGAGGTAGAGCTCGGCGGCGACGCGGACGAGGATCGCGACCCAGTAGAAGCCGGCGTCCCCGCCGCCGGCGGGCTCGAGGAACCCGCCGAGGTACCACCAGACCATCGCGAAGTAGAAGAGCTCGCCGCCCTGCCACACCAGCTGGTCCCGCCACTGGGGCCGGGCGAGCACGGCCAGCGGGAGCAGCCACAGCACGTACTGCGGCGAGTAGACCTTGTTGATGATCAGGAAGCCGGCCACGATCAGGAAGCCGAGCTGCGCCAGTCGCGGATCCTCGGGGGCCTTCATCCCGAGCACGAAGACACCCAGGCACCACAGGGCGAAGAGCGCCCAGCTCCAAGTGTTGATGGTGCCGGCGGCGAACCCGATGTCGGTGGCCTGGTCGACCAGGAGCCACAGCGAGCCCAGGTCGGCGCCGCGCTCGGCGTTGAAGTCCCAGAAGACGCGCCACTGCTCGCGCCCGGTGAGGTACGCCGGCGCGTTGGCGGCCAGCCAGGCCGCGAAGCTGGTGACCAACAGCGTGGTGAAGTCGGCGATGCGGCGCCGTCGCAGGCACAGCACGAGGAGCCCGCCCAGCAGGAACAGCGGATAGAGCTTGGCGGCGACGCCGAGCCCGATCAGGACTCCGGTCAGCACGGTGCGCTCCCGCGTCCACGCCCACAGGGCGGCGGCGACGAGCGCGACGGCGATGAGGTCCCAGTTGATCAGGCCGGTCAACGCCAGCGCCGGGGAGAGGGCGAACGCCGCCGCGTCCCACGGGCGTCCGGGTGAGACACCGGTGAGGAACCACACCGTGAGCAGCGCGAGCAGGGCGAACCCGACCGCGTTGACCAGCACGAACACGGTGATCTCGGCATCCATCCCGTCCAGCCCCCACAGCTGGGAGGGCGCGGCGGCGTACCGGTCGTCGAGGTCCGGCGAACCCACCAGCCAGTGCGTCACCCACGAGGTGCCCCACGCCCAGTAGGAGATCCCGACGGGGTACTCCATCACCTCGTAGCGGCTGCGCGTCTGGTCGTCACCGGAGTAGGGCCAGGCGTTCTCGGCGAAGCCGCGCGGGATGTAGAGCGGGCGCAGGTCGGTGTAGCACATCTGGGCGTACGTCGCCTCGGTGTCCTCGCTCGCCCCCAGCGAGCACGGCGCCTTCTGCACCACGCCGAGGGCGAAGACCACCGCCGCCAGCAACAGCAGCACTCGCCGCGGGGTCCACCACGGGTGCCGTCCGGCGTGGTCGCCGACGGGTCCACCCACCGCCTCGGAGAGACCGGCCACGACCGGGTCCTCCTGCGTCGGGTGGCGGTGCGTCATCCGCGCGCAGCGGTACGCCGCCGACGGCGCTGGTTGCCACTCCGCGTCGCGGAGGGCTTGGCCGTCGGACTCTGCGAATCGCTCGGGGACTCACTCGGCCCGGTGGGCAGCGACGGTGACGGCTCCTTGCTGGACTTCGTCGGCGACGGCTCCTGGGTCGGCTCCGAGGTCTCCTCGGTCTCCTTGGTCGTCGGTGCCGAGCTCGACGGCTTCTTCGACTGCTGCGTCTTCGTCGGCTCCGGGGGCGGCGGCGGGGGCGGCTCGTAGCCATCGGAGGGCGCCTCGCCGTCGACGTTGGCCGGCGGCGGGAACTCCTCGACCTCCATGCCTTCCATGGAGCGCCGCATCACCGAGTTCCAGGTGTCGAGCGGGAAGCCGCTGCCGAAGAAGGAGGGCAGCCAGCCGTCGAGGCGGCCGACGCCGTTGCCGCGGGTGTAGGAGACCGCGATCGAGCGCTGCGGGGTGTAGCCGGTGTACCAGGCCGAGGTGACCCACCCCTTGTCGTTGGTGGCCGTGCCGGTCTTGCCGGCGCTCGGGCGTCCGATGACCGAGGACTTGCTGCCGGTGCCGAACTGCGCGTTGCGCTGCAGCGCGTAGGACACGTCGGCGGCGATGTCCTCGCTCATGGCGCGGCCGCCGGTGACCTTGTGCTGGTAGCGGGTGCGGCCCTCCTCGTCGACGACCTTGTCGATGATGAAGGCGTCGCTGCGCTCACCGCCGTTGGCGATCGTGCCGTAGCCGTTGGCCATGTTGATCGGGCTGACCGTCTGCGGCCCCAGCGCCACCGAGAGGAACGGGTTCAAGCCGGGGCTGGAGGTGGGCAGGCCGAAGGGGTCCTTCTTGTTGGCCTCGTTGCCGGGGATGCCCATCTTCTCCGCCATGGCGACGATGGCCTCGGGGCCGTCGTTCATGCCCATGGTCATGTCGACGTAGGCGGTGTTGATGGAGTTCTCGGTGGCGGTGACCATGTCCACGCTGCCGTAGTCGTCATCGCCCTGGTTCTCGATCTCGCCCCCGGGGACCTCCAGCGGGGAGTTGCCCTCGAAGCGGTCCTCGAGCGAGAAGCCCTGGTCGATGCCGGCGGCGAGCGCGACGGGCTTGAAGATCGAGCCGGCCTGGCCGCCCTTGACCGCCCAGTTGAGCTGGGAGTCCAGGTAGTCCTGCCCGCCGTAGATGCCGCGGACCGCGCCCGTCCCGGGCTCGGTGACGGCGACGCCCACGTGCAGCTCGTCGTCGGAGAAGCCCTCGGGGCGGGCCTCCTTAACGCCCTGCTCGGCGGCGGCCATGTCCTTCTTGGTGAAGGTGGTGGTGACCTTCAGGCCACCGCCGTCGATCTCCTCGTCGCTGAAGCCGAGGCGCTGGAGCTCACTGCGGACCATGCTCAGCGCGTGGCCCTTCTGGCCGCCGTACCGGTCGCTGTTGGAGATCTGGGGGAACTTGGGCAGCCGCTTGCGCGCCTTGTCGGTCTTCTCGACCGGGGCCGTGCCCATGTCGGCCATGGAGGACAGCACGTAGTCGTAGCGGACCTTGAGGTTGGCCTTGGCGTCCTCGCCGTTGGCCGGGTCGAAGCGGCTGGGGTTGTTGAGCACCGCGGCCAGCACGGCGGCCTGGCGGATGTTGAGCTTCTTGGCGGGCTTGCCGAAGTAGGCCTGGGAGGCGGCCTGGATGCCGTAGGCGCCGCGGCCGAAGTAGATGGTGTTGAGGTAGCCCTCGAGCACCTGCTCCTTGCTGAGCTGGTTCTGCACCTTCAGCGAGAGGACTGCTTCCTTCGCCTTGCGGGTGTAGGTGCGGTCCTGGGTCAGGTAGAGGATCTTGACGTACTGCTGGGTGATGGTCGAGGCACCCTGGGTGGCGTTGCCCTGCGCGTTGCTGAAGGCGGCGCGCAGGATGCCCCGGGGGTCGATGCCGCGGTCGGTCCAGAAGGTCTGGTTCTCCGCGGCGACGACGGCGTCCTTGATGTTGTCCGGCATCTCCTCCAGCGGGATGGAGTCACGCTTCTGCACCGCGAAGGTGCCCATCTCCTGCTTGCCGTCGGCGTACATCACCTGGGTGGTCTCGGTGAGGAAGTCCTCGTTGGGGTCGGGGATGTCGACCGCCTGGTAGAACCAGAAGCCCCCACCGGCGAGCACCAGGGCCAGCACGAGGCCCGAGATGCCGCCCCACTTGAGGAGACGACGACGCCACACGCGCGGCGTGCTCTTCGAGCTCCGCCCGCGTGCGGTCCGCTTCTTGGCAGGGGTCGATGCCCGCTTGCCCTTGGATCTGGCTGCCACGACGAAACAGAGTACGGGTCCACACACGCGCCGTCCCACTTCTCGGACCCGGGTCGCCCGGAGATTCGCGCCGCGGACACACCCCCGGTGGACACTCTCGATCCATCGAGAGTTCACGTTTCGCAGATATATCGATACGATAGGTGTCATGGCACGGCGTGGCGAGACCATCGAGCTGGCAGTCCTCGGACTGCTGCACGAAGGACCCATGCACGGCTACGAGCTGCGCAAGCGCCTCAACCTGATGCTGGGCTGGGGCCGCCTGCTGTCCTACGGCTCGCTGTACCCCGCGCTGAAGAAGATGCTCCGCGCGGGGCTCATCGAGGAGGCGCCGCACCACAGCGCTCCCGCCAACCGTCGCCAGCGCATCGTCTACCAAGTCACCGACCAGGGCACCGACGAGTTCCAGCGCCTGATGTCCGAGGTCGGACCGACCGCCTGGGAGGACGGCAACTTCGACATCCGGTTCCGGTTCTTCTCCTCCACCGACATGGGGGTGCGACTGCGCGTGCTCGAGGGCCGCCGGTCGCGACTGCAGGAGCGCCTGGACCGGGTGCAGCGCGAGCTGTCGATGACCCAGAAGGAAGTGGACCGGTACGCCGCCGAGCTGCAACGGCACGGCGTCGAGTCGGTCGAACGAGAAGTCAAGTGGCTCTCGGAGCTGATCCAGGCCGAACGCGGCGAGGAACCGGCTCCGCAGGGCGACAACTGAGATGGACACCCGACGCGAGGGCTCCCTCGCACCCGAGGCCATGACCACGGCCGCCAAGACAAGGAAGGAATCCCCGATGGGTTCGGTACGAGTAGCGATCGCCGGTGTAGGCAACTGTGCGACGTCGTTGATCCAGGGCGTGCACTACTACAAGGACGCCGACCCGGACGGCTCCATCCCCGGGCTGATGCACGTCACGTTCGGTGACTACCACGTCAGCGACGTGGAGTTCGTCGCCGCGTTCGACGTCGACGCCAAGAAGGTCGGCTTCGACCTGGCCGAGGCGACGCAGGCCTCGGAGAACAACACCATCAAGATCTGCGACGTCCCGCCGACCGGCATCACCGTGCAGCGCGGCCCGACGCTCGACGGCCTCGGCAAGTACTACCTCGAGACCATCGACGAGGCCGACGCCCCGGCCGTGGACGTGGTGCAGGCCCTCAAGGAGGCCGAGGTCGACGTCCTCGTGTCCTACCTGCCGGTGGGCTCGGAGGAGGCCGACAAGTTCTACGCCCAGTGCGCCATCGACGCCGGCGTGGCCTTCGTCAACGCGCTGCCGGTCTTCATCGCGTCCGACCCGGCGTGGGCGAAGAAGTTCGAGGACGCGGGCGTCCCGATCATCGGTGACGACATCAAGTCGCAGGTCGGTGCCACCATCACCCACCGCGTCATGTCCCGCCTCTTCGAGGACCGCGGTGTCGTGCTGGACCGCACCTACCAGCTCAACATCGGCGGCAACATGGACTTCAAGAACATGCTCGAGCGCGAGCGGCTGGAGTCGAAGAAGGTCTCCAAGACCCAGGCCGTCACCTCGAACCTCAGCGGTCCGCTGTCGGGCAAGATCCACGACAAGGACGTCCACATCGGTCCCTCGGACTACGTCCCGTGGCTCGATGACCGCAAGTGGGCCTACGTCCGCCTCGAGGGTCGCGCCTTCGGTGACGCCCCGCTGAACCTGGAGTACAAGCTCGAGGTGTGGGACTCCCCGAACTCGGCCGGCATCATCATCGACGCCATCCGTGCGGCGAAGATCGCCAAGGACCGCGGCATCGGTGGCCCGATCATCTCCGCGTCGTCCTACCTGATGAAGAGCCCGCCGGTGCAGATCGAGGACACCGAGGGTCGCGCCCGCGTCGAGGCCTTCATCAAGGGCGAAGAGTGAGCGCTCGACCCTGAAGGTCCCACGACGACCGTCACCGACGCCCCGGAGGTTCGCCTCCGGGGCGTCGGTGCATCGTGACCGTACTCAGCGTGCGACGGCCACGCTGATCGTGGTGTTGCTGCACCCGAGCGCCGCGGCCTCGTCGCGCAGGAAGTCGCGCTCGGCGGCGTCGACGCTGAGCCGCCACCGGTGCTTCACCGCGACCCACTGCTGCAGGTAGCGGCACTGGTAGAGCGCGGGCATCCACTCACGCGGGTCGCGGTCGCCCTTGGAGCGGTTGGAGCTGGCGGTGACGCCGACGAGCGTGCGGTAGTCGCCCAGGTCGTTGGCGAAGGACTCGCGCGTGCTCGCCGACCACGTGCGGGCACCGGAGTCCCAGGCCTCGGCCAGCGGCACGAGGTGGTCCATGTCGACCTCGGAGTCGTCGTACACGCTCACGCCGTCGTAGTAGGAGTACCAGCGGCCACCGGACAGCGAGCAGCCGCTGCCGACGGTGACCGGGTCGTCGGCCTCGTCGATGAGCACCTCACGGCGGGCGTCGCAGCCGTCGCCGTCGGCGTCGACCCAGTGGTCGAACTCGTCGCGGTCATAGCCGGTGCGGACCTCGTTCGCGACGGTCAGGTCGTCGATCGCGGTCAGGAACGGGGCGGAGTAGGAGCCGGCCGCCTGACTGGGCGGCACGGCGAGCGCGAGCAGTGCGATCGCGAGGATCGCGGTGAGGGGTGCGGCGTACCTGGTGACGCTGGGCATGGGTGCAGACCTCCGAGAACGGTGAGCAGTTGCCCCACGATGCGACCAACCACAGCTGGCCGTCCAGTGCCACGCCGGACGAGCCCGGGTGTCGCTGCGGTGAAGCCTCGGTGACCCGAGCCCGGTCCAGCCGATCAGTCGGGCTCGCTCGCGCCCTCGGCCGGGCCCGGCCGGAGGACGACGTACGCCGCGATGTCGCGGTGGGCACCGTCGCGCCACTGGGCCGCGCGGGCCGTGGCCTCCAGGGTGAATCCGGCGGCCTCGAGTGCGCGCCGCTCGGCCCGGTTGTCGACGTCGGTGTGGGCCTCCACCCGCGACACCGTGGTGTGCCGCCAGAACAGCTCGACGAGCGCGCGCTGCGCCCGGGCGCCGACACCGCGGCCCCGCGCACCGGGCGCCAGCCAGATGCCGATGACCGGGTTGGCCGAGGGCGGGTTCGGGCCCCACCGCCGCCAGACCCAGCTCACGTTCCCCACGGCCGCGTCGTCGGGTCCCGCGACCGTCAACCCACCGGGGTCGGCGGACAGCGAGCTGCTCAGTGGTTCGTGTCGCGGCGGCCGCGGCCCGAAGTCCTCGAAGGGAGCGTCCTCACCGGTCAACGCGGACAGGTCGGCGACGGCCATCGGCCGCAGGGTGGTCAGCACCGCACCAGCCTAGGGAGCACCGTCGCGCACCCGGCGGCGTCGTACCGTCGAGGGGGCAAGAGCGAACCATCCGACAACGGAAAGCGAGCACGCTCGTGCCCACGATCACCACCCGCAACCCCGCCACCGGCGAGGACCTGCAGACCTACGACCTGCACACCGACGCGCAGGTCTCCGAGATCATCGACGCCACCCACCGCGCCTTCGGCGAGTGGCGGCGTACGCCGATCGAGCAGCGCGCCGAGGCGGTGCGCGCGATCGGCCAGCACCTGCGCGACAACGAGCAGGAGCTCTCCGAGCTGATGACCGCCGAGATGGGCAAGCCGATCGCACAGGGCTCGCCCGAGGTGCAGCTGTGCGCGGCCATCTGTGACTGGACCGCCGACAACGCCGCCGAGATCCTGGCCGACGTCGAGCAGCCCAAGGAGGGCGGCCGGGCCCTCATCACCCACCAGCCGATCGGCGTGGTCTACGGGATCCAGCCGTGGAACTTCCCGATCTACCAGGTCATCCGCTTCAGCGTCTCCCAGCTCATCGCCGGCAACACGGTGCTGCTCAAGCACGCCGAGTCGGTCTTCGGCATGGCGCTGCGGCTCGAGGAGCTCTACCGCGCCGCCGGGATCCCGCAGGACGCCTTCCGCGTGCTGCTCATCGACCACGGCCAGTCCGACGACGTCATCGCACGGCCGGAGGTGCGCGGCGTGACGCTCACCGGCTCCGACGGTGCGGGCAAGCACGTCGCCGCCGAGGCCGCGAAGCACCTGAAGAAGGCCGTCGTCGAGCTCGGCAGCAACGACTCCTACCTCGTCCTCTCCGACGCCGACGTCTCCGCCGCCGTCCAGACCTGCGTGCAGGGCCGCATGGCCAACAACGGGCAGACCTGCGTGGCGGCGAAGCGGTTCGTGGTCGTCGACGAGGTCTACGACACCTTCCGCGACGCCTACGTCGAGGCGATGGCGGGCGTCGAGATGGGCGACCCCACCGACGAGGGCTGCCAGCTCGGGCCGATGTCGCGGGTGCAGCTGCGCGACGAGCTCCACGACCAGGTCCTCGCCTCGGTCGAGAAGGGCGCCAAGGCCACCGTCGGTGGTGAGAAGCCCGAGGGAGCCGGCGCGTGGTACCCCGCGACCGTGCTGGAGAACGTCGAGCCGGGCCAGCCGGCGTACGACGACGAGCTGTTCGGGCCGGTCGCGGCGCTGATCCGTGCCCGCGACGACGAGGACGCGATGCGGATCGCCAACGACTCCCGCTACGGCCTCGGCGGCGGCATCTTCTCCGCCGACACCGCGCGGGCGGTGGAGCTGGCCCGCACCGAGTTCGACACCGGCATGGTCAACGTCAACGGGTTCAACCTCGCCAACCCCCACCTGCCCTTCGGCGGCGTGAAGGACTCCGGCTTCGGCCGCGAGCACGGCGAGCCCGGGCTCAAGGAGTTCGTCAACATCAAGACCGTGATGATCGACGGGGACTGATCGCGACGGCGGGGCGGCTCGGGGCCCGTCTGCGATGCTGAACGCATGAGCGACGTCGCGACCCGGGCCCACGAGCTGCTCCGCCTCCACCACACCGGGGAGACGCTGGTGCTCCCCACGGTGTGGGACGCCTGGTCGGCCGAGGCCGTCGTGGCGGCCGGGTTCCCCGCGCTCAGCGTGGGCAGCCACCCGCTGGCCGACGCCCGCGGCCAGCAGGACAACGAGGGCATGACGCTGGCCGACGCGCTGGACGGCGTACGCCGCATCACCGGCGCCGTCGACGTGCCGGTCACCGCCGACATGGAGTCCGGCTACGACACCCCGGCCGCCGAGCTGGTCGAGCGGGTGCTCGAGGCGGGGGCCGTCGGCATCAACATCGAGGACACCGTCCACAGCGAGGGCCGGCTGCGGGAGGTGGCCGAGCACGCCGACTACATCGGCGCGCTGCGGCAGGCCGCCGACGCCGCCGGGGTCGAGCTGGTGATCAACGGCCGCACCGACGCCTTCCTGGGCAAGGTCGCCACGTTCGAGGGCCCCACCGCCGAGGCGGTACGCCGCCTGCGGGCGTGCGAGGAGGCCGGCGCCCGGTGCGTCTACCCGGTCCGCGTCCCCGACATGGCCACCCTGCGCACCCTCCTCGCCGAGGTCTCCGGACCGCTCAACGTCACCGCCCATCCCGTCGACGGCGCCCCGTCGGGCTCGCTGGCCGAGCTGCGGGAGGCCGGCGTTGGGCGCATCACCTTCGGGCCGCTGCTGATGACGGCGCTGACCGGTGCGCTGACCGACCTGGTCACGCCCTGGGGCTGATCGCCCGGCTCACGGGGCTCCCTGGGCTCCCCCGGCTCACCGGTCGTCGGTCGGCGTCGCTCGCTCCAGGAACGAGCGGAGCAGGTCCACGAGGCTGGTGACGGGCAGCTCGGGGTCGAACGCGCGTTGCACGCCCAGTCCGATGCCCAGGGCGAGCAGCTGCACCGCGGCGTCCTCGGGCGGCAGCGGCAGCTCGACGCCGAGCTCGGCGGCCTGGCCGGCCATCAGGTCGGCCAGCGCGCCGGTGAACTCGCGGCGGCGGAGGGCCAGTGCCTCGTGCACGCCCTCGACGTGGCGGTGGCTGGTCGCGAACTCGACCTCGAGTGCGGTCCAGCCCACGTCGCCGATGTGGGTCTCGGCCCAGCCGGTGAAGGCCGCCAACCGGTCCTCGACCGTGGTGGCGGCGCCGACGGCGGCGGTGAGGGAGGTCGCGCGCTCGTGGTGGACGACGTCGATGACGGCGAGGCCAAGCTCGTGCTTGGTGGCGAAGTTGGAGTACACCGCGCCCTTGGAGTAGCCCGCGGCCGCGGCGACCTTGTCCAGCGAGGTGGCGTTGTAGCCCTCGGACAGGAAGAGCCGGTGCGCGGTCTCGACGAGCCGGTCGCGCGTCTGCGCGTGCGTCTCCCGCCGTGTCATCCGTGTCACGCGACCAACCTACCAACTGGGGTACCAATGGGATCCGGATACCGTTAGTATCCGAGCATGACTCGACGACGCGCCCTCGCCATCGGCTGTGGCGGCACCCTCGGCTTCGCCTGGACCGCGGTCGCGCTCCGCGCCCTGGAGGAGGAGCTGGACTGGGACCCGCGGACCGCCGCGGTCCTGCTCGGCACCTCGGCCGGTTCCGAGGCCGTCGCGGCCATCGGCGCCGGCCGCACGCCGCAGGACCTGCTCGACGCGCTGGAGCGGCGGCCCGGCGCCGACCCCGTGCTCAGCCGCCACCTCGCCCGCGCCCCGGGACGCTTCCCGCCGGTCCCCGCGCCGTCGCTGCCCGGGCTGGGACTGGCCCGTGCCACCCGTGCCGGGCGGTCGTCGTACGCCGCCGGGGCGGCCCTGCTGCCGCGCGGCCGGGGCGATGCCACCTTCCTCCGGGACTACGCCGCCGCGCTGACCGACGGCGCACCGTGGGTCGACCACCCGGCGACCTGGCTGGTGGCGGCCGACGCCACGACCGGCGAGCAGGTGCCGTTCGGCGCGCCGGGCGCGCCCCGCGCCGTCCTGGGCGAGGCGCTCGCGGCGTCCTGGGCGATCCCGGGCTGGTTCCCGCCGGTCGAGGTTGCCGGGCGCCGCTACCTCGACGGGGGTGCGGTCGCCTCGGTCTCCGCCGACCTGCTCGCGGACGCACCGGTCGACGAGGTCGTGGTCGTCGCGCCGATGACCACCGAGGGCGGCGTGCCGGCAACCGGCGCGGACCGCGTCGAGCGG
The DNA here is from genome assembly GCF_019448235.1 of Nocardioides panacisoli. Lineage (NCBI taxonomy): Bacteria > Bacillati > Actinomycetota > Actinomycetes > Propionibacteriales > Nocardioidaceae > Nocardioides > Nocardioides panacisoli. The sequence continues at coordinate 2,753,321 of NZ_CP080409.1, read as the reverse complement.
GTCCTGCGGCGCCGGATGACCGCCGGGCTGGACCGCGAGGTGGCGGCGCTGCGCGCCGCGGGCATCCGGGTGGTCCGCATCGAGCCGGGCGCGGAGGAGCTCGCGGCGATGGGTCCCAACTTCATGGACCCCGCCCGTCGGGCGGCCACGCTGGAGGCCGCGCGGCGCGCCGTGCCGGCCCGGGTGGCCACCGCCGTCGTCGCAGCCGACCGGGGAGCGAGCGCATGAGCGCCCCCCGGGCCGAGCACCACGAGGTCGTCGTGGTCGGCGCCGGCATCTCCGGCATCGCCGCCACCATCAGGCTGCGCGAGGCCGGCATCAGCGACGTGGTCGTGCTGGAGAAGGCCGACACCTACGGCGGCACCTGGCGCGCCAACACCTACCCCGGGTGCGCCTGCGACGTCCCCTCGGACCTCTACTCCTTCTCGTTCGCCCCCAACAGCGATTGGTCGCGGGTCTACGGCACCCAGCCCGAGATCCTCGCCTACGTCGACGGGGTCGCCCGCGACCACGGCCTCGACGAGGTCACCCGGTTCGGCGTCGAGCTGCTCGACGCGTCATGGGACCGCGACCACTGGGTGCTGCGGACCAGCGCGGGCGAACTCACCGCCCGCTTCCTCGTCGCCGCGGCCGGTCCCTGGAACGAGCCCAAGATCCCCGACCTCCCCGGGCTCGCCGACTTCCCGGGCGAGGTGTGGCACTCGGCGCGGTGGCGCCACGACGTCGACCTGACCGGACGCCGCGTCGCCGTGATCGGCACCGGCGCCTCGGCGGTCCAGTTCGTCCCCGAGATCCAGCCCGAGGTCGCCGACCTCCACCTCTTCCAGCGCACGGCCCACTGGGTGCTGCCCAAGCTGGACCACGCGGTGCCCCGCGCCGAGCGGTGGCTCAAGCGCCGCGCCCCGCTGGTCGCGCGCGCCATCGGCGCCGTCGAGTACGCCGCGATGGAGCTGGTCGGCACCGCGTTCCACCACCCGCGGCCCCTGATGCACGCCCTGGAGAAGGTCGGGCGCGCCCACCTGCGTGCCGTCGTACGCGACGCGCAGCTGCGGGCCGCGCTCACGCCCACCTACCTGCTGGGCTGCAAGCGCATCCTGTTCTCCAACCACTACCTCCCGGCGCTGACGCGGCCGAACGTGACGGTGCACCCGACCGGCGTGGACCGGGTCGAGGGAGCGACGGTCGTGGGCAGCGACGGCAGCAGCGCCGAGGTCGACGCCATCATCCTCGGCACCGGGTTCCACATCCTCGACATGCCCGTCGCCGACCGGGTCCGCGGCGCGGACGGCCGCACGCTCGCCGAGCACTGGGACGGCTCCCCCGAGGCCCACCTCGGCACCGTCGTCGCCGGGTTCCCCAACGCCTTCGTCGTGCTGGGGCCGAGCCTGGGCACCGGCCACACCTCGGCGTTCACCATCGCCGAGGCGCAGGTCGCGCTCATCGTCGACGCGATCACCACCGCCCGCCGCGAGGGATGGTCCGCGCTCGCGGTCCGCCCCGAGGTCCAGGCGGCGTACGTCGCGCAGGTGCAGGACGCGCTCGGGTCGACGGCGTACAACGCCGCCGAGTGCCACAGCTACTACATCGACGCCAACGGCCGGAACAGCTTCAGCTGGCCGTGGTCGACCGGCGAGCTCGTCCGCCGCGTCAGCCGGTTCCAGCCTGACGAGTACCTCGTCACCACCCACGAGACCGCGGAGGTCACCGCATGAGCCGCTACCCCACCATCGACACCGACGGGGCGCTCGTCGCCGTCACCGGCGCCGCCCGCGGCATCGGCCTCGCGACGGCCCGCGCGCTCGTCGAGCGGGGCGCCCACGTCGCGCTGGGCGACCTCGACGAGGCGTTGGCCCGCGACGCCGCTGCCGACCTCGGGCCCCGCGCCAGCGGGCACCGGCTCGACGTCACCGACGAGGACTCCTTCGCCGCGTTCCTCGCCGCCGTCGAGGAGCACCACGACCGTCCGGTCGACGTGCTGGTCAACAACGCCGGCGTCATGCCCAACGGGGCCTTCCTCGAGCAGGACGGACGCACGGACCGGCTGACGATGGACGTCAACGTCCACGGCGTGATCCACGGGATGCGGCTGGTGCTGCCCGGCATGGTCGAGCGCGGCCGGGGCCACGTGGTCAACGTCGCCTCCCTCGCCGGCAAGTTCCCCCTCAAGGGCCTCGCCGTCTACAACGCCAGCAAGTACGCCGTCGTCGGGCTCACCGCCGCGACGCGGCTCGAGCTGGAGGACACCGGCGTCTCGGTATCCGCGGTGCTGCCCAGCGCCGTGCGCACCGAACTCTCCTCCGGCATCGACTACGGCCTGCTGCCCGACGTCGAGCCGGAGGACATCGCCGCCGCCGTGGTGGCCTCGATCGGCCACCGGCGTGCCGAGACCGCCGTGCCGTCCTACGTCGGCGCCGCCACCACCGGCGCCGCGCTGGTGCCCGAGTCCGTGATGCGGCGACTGCGCCGCCTGTTCGGCGACGACGCTGCCATCACCAAGGTCGACGACACCGCCCGCCGCTCCTACCTGGACCGCATCGGCGCCCAGGGCTGACCGAGGGCTGACCCAGGGTTGACCGGGGGCTGACGCGGACGGCCGAGCGGCGGGCCCCGGGGATGGACTTGAATGGCCCCATGAGCGACCCCCGGATCCGGCGCGCGCGACCGGACGACGTACCCGCCCTCGTCGGCCTCGTCCACGAGCTCGCCGACTACGAGCGCGAGCCCGAGTCCTGCCACCTCACCGAGGAGCAGCTCCACACCGCCCTCTTCGGCGAGGCGCCGTCGGTCTTCTGCCACGCCGCCGAGATCGACGGCGAGGTCGTGGGCCTCGCCCTGTGGTTCCGCAACTTCTCCACCTGGGAGGGCGTCCACGGCGTCTACCTCGAGGACCTCTACGTCCGACCCGCCCAGCGGGGCTCCGGCCTGGGCAAGGCGCTGCTCGCCACACTCGCCCGCGAGTGCGTCGAGCACGGCTACGGCCGCCTGGAGTGGGTCGTCCTGGACTGGAACGCCCCCTCGATCGCGTTCTACGAGTCCCTCGGCGCCCGCCCCCTGAGCGAGTGGACGACGTACCGCCTCACCGGGGACGCGCTGCGGGAGCTGGGGGGCTGAGGGATCCCCGGTCAACCGGGGATCCCCTCACTTCCATGGGGTTGCAATCCCATGGAAGTACCAGAATCCCCGGTTGACCGGGGATCCTTGGGGTCACTTCTCGACGTCGGCCTTCAGGTTCGCCAGCGTGTCCTGCATGCCGGCGCGGAGCTCGTCGGTGAAGCCCTGGACGCCGCCGAGGACGACCTTGGTGAGACCGCGGGAGAGGCCGGAGACGCCGTCGGGGGTCTCGCGGCGGTGGGTGACGGTGGTGGTGCCGTCGCCGGCGTCCTCGAGCTGGAAGGACCAGATGGTGCGGTTCTCGGTGATGCGGAACGCGAAGTCGCGCTGCGGCTCGAAGCGGACCACCTTGCCGTTGGTGGGCCAGTGCTTCCAGCCCTGGTGGTTGAGGTTGAGGAAGCGGGCGCCCTGCTTCACCTCGCCGCCGAGGACCTTGGTCTTGACGACCTGGTCGCTCCACTGCGCCATGCGGGGCAGGTCGGTGACGCGCGCCCACACCTGGGCGGGGCTGGCGTTGATGGTCGTCGTCGCGGTCAGTTCGGGAGCTTCGGTCATGCCGGCAGCCTAGAACGCGTTCCGCCGCGTACGACGCCTACTCCGCCTCCCGAGACGCCCACCAGTCCTTGAGGACCACGGTCGCCTCCGCCTCGGTCATCGGCCCCTCGTCGAGCCGCCGGTCCAGCAGGTACTGGTAGGCCTCGCCCACCACGCGGCCCGGCGCGATGCCGAGGATCTCCATGATCTGGTTGCCGTCGAGGTCGGGCCGGATCGCGGCGAGCTCCTCCTCCTCGCTGAGCCGCTCGATGCGCTCCTCGAGGTCGTCATAGGTACGCCGCAGCCGCGCCGCCTTGCGCTTGTTGCGGGTCGTGCAGTCGGCGCGGGTGAGCACGTGCAGCCGCACCAGCTGGTCGCCGGCGTCGCGCACGTAGCGGCGTACGGCGGAGTCGGTCCACTCCCCGGAGCCGTAGCCGTGGAATCGCAGGTGCAGCTCGACCAGCTTGGAGACCGCCTCGGTCTCCTCCTTGGAGAACCGCAGCGCCTTCATCCGCTTGCGGGTCAGCTTCGCGCCGACGACGTCGTGGTGGTGGAAGGTCACCGACCCGTCGTCCTGGAACCGCCGGGTGGCCGGCTTGCCCACGTCGTGCATCAGCGCCGCGAACCGCACCGTGAAGTCCGTGCCACCGAGCCGGTCCTCCTGCTCGATCGCCTGGTCCAGCACGATCAGCGAGTGCTCGTAGACGTCCTTGTGGCGGTGGTGCTCGTCGCGCTCGAGCTGCAGCGCCGGCAGCTCGGGCAGCACCCGGACGGCGAGACCGGTCTCGACCAGCAGTGTCAGCCCGAGCCGGGGGTACGGCGCGCAGATCAGCTTCACCAGCTCGTCACGGATCCGCTCGGCGGAGACGATGTCGATCCGCTCGGCCATCTCCCGCATCGCGCGGACGACGTCCTCGTCGACGCTGAACCCGAGCTGGGCGGCGAAGCGCGCCGCGCGCAGCATCCGCAGCGGGTCGTCGGAGAACGACGCCTCCGGGGTGCCGGGCGTGCGCAGCACCTTGTGCGCCAGGTCCATCACCCCGTCGAAGGGGTCGTCCAGGTCGCGGCCGGGGACCCGCACCGCCATCGCGTTGACCGTGAAGTCGCGGCGGCCGAGGTCGCCGGCGAGGGTGTCGCCGTACGCGACGGCCGGCTTGCGGGAGTCGGCGTCGTAGGCCTCCGAGCGGTACGTCGTCACCTCGACCACCCACGGGCCCTTGCGGCAGCCGATGGTGCCGAAGTCGCGGCCCATGTCCCACCAGGCCTCGCCCCAGGCGCGCAGGATCCGCTCGGTCTGCTCCGGCAGCGCCGAGGTGGCGAAGTCGAGGTCGTTGCTGCGGCGCCCCAGCATCGCGTCGCGCACCGGGCCGCCCACCAGCGCCAGCTCGTGGCCCGCCTCGGCGAAGCGCTCGCCGAGGTCGTCGATCACCGGCGCGATCCGGTCCAGCTCGGCGGCGACGGCCTGTTGCACGTCGACGAGGCGCAGCGGCTCGGCGGTGGATCCGGGGTCGGTCGAAGCGGAGGGCACGGGCGCGCATTCTACGGCCCGGGGGACACCGAGCATTCCCCTCCACGGCCTAGGGTTGGCACGTGCCCCGTCCGACCCTGCCCGCGCGCCTGTGTGCCGGGCTCCTCGCTGCCGCGATCGTGGCCGTCGGCGCGGGTGCGGGCGCCCCGGCTGCGGGGGTCTCGACAGGCTCGACCAACGGCGTCGGCACGGGGGTCTCGACAGGCTCGACCAACGCTGTCGGCTCGGCCAACGGCGTCGGCTCGACCAACGGTGTCGCCGCGGCCGAGGAGGACGAGCGGGGCGACCTGCGGATCACCATCGACGAGCTGACGCCGGGCGCGCTGCCCGAGAAAGGCGCGGTGCGGATCCGAGGCACCGTCACCAACCGCGGCGAGGAGACCTGGGAGGAGGTCCAGCTCTTCCCCTTCGCCGGCACCCGCACCCCGATGACCACCGCCGCCGAGCTCGAGGTCGCCGCGGCCACCTCGCCCACGGCGGTCGTCGGGCCCCGCATCACCGACGTGATCGACGCCATCGGCGACCTCGCTCCCGGGGAGAGCACGGCGTACGACCTCCGCGTGCCGCGGGACCTGATCGCGATCGACGAACCCGGCATCTACTGGTTCGGCGTCCACGCGCTCGGGCAGAGTGAGTCCTCCCCGCGCGACGCCGTCGCCGACGGCCGCGCCCGCACCTTCCTGCCGCACCTGCCCGACAACGAGGAGCCCGTGCCGACCTCGGTGGTCGTCCCGCTGCGCGAGCAGATCGACCACACCACCCGCGGTGCCGTCGCCCAGCGGGGCCGCTGGCTGCGCTCACTGGACGGTGGCACGCTCCGCAAGCTGGTGGACTTCGGCTCCGCGGCCGGCGGCCGGCCCGTCACCTGGCTGCTGGACCCCGCCCTGCTGGACACCGTCGAGCAGCTCCGCGTCGGCAACCCCACCCGCTCGGTCTCACCGACCATCCGGCAGCAGGACGAGGACGAGACCCAGCCCGACCCCGAGCCCGCCGACGACGCCACCGGCGACGACGAGCTCGCCCTCGCCGCCGAGGACTGGCTCGGCGACACCCGTACGGCGCTGCGCGGGTCCACGGTGCTGACCCTGCCCTACGGCGACCTCGACGTGGCGGCCGCTGCCGAGCACGCCCCGGACCTCTACGCCACCGCCCGCGCGCAGCAGGGAGCGGTGGCCGCCGAGTGGCAGCTGCGCACCAGTCCGGCGGTGGCCTCGCCCAGCGGCTACCTGGACCAGACCGGTCTCTCCCTGGTCGACGACAACCCGACGTTGCTGCTCACCGAGCGGATGTTCCCCACCGAGGAGTTCCCCACCGGTCCCCCGACCGTGGTGTCGGTGGACGGCCACCGGGCCGCGGTGACCTCCCACGCCGCCCAGTCCGGCGGCCCCGGGCCGGACCGGCGGCGCGACGCGGTCGCCCTTCGCCAGCGCCTGCTCAGCGAGGCCGCCGTCCGCGCGCTCGACACCGGCTCGACCGCACCGCAGCCGCTGGTCATGACCGTGCCACCGAGCATCAGCGGCGATGCCGAACAGTTCTGGGCCGAGCTCGACCAGCCGTGGTTGGACCTCACCACCGCCGAGGACGCCACCGAGGGCACCGCCACGCCGGTCGACCCCGAGCAGGTCTCCTACCCGCCGCGCCAGGTCAACCTGGAGCTCACCGGCGACGCCTTCGACGCCGCCGAGGACCTCGCCGCGGACGCCCCACTGCTGCAGGACATGCTGACCCTCAACGACACCATCAGCGACCGCCTCGTGCGCGAGATGCTGGCCGCGCTGGGCTACAGCCACCGCGACGACCAGCCCGACACCGTGTCGCGCCTGCGGGAGATCGGTGGCTGGACCGAACGCCGCCTCACCGGCGTCGACATCGTCGCGCCACCGGGCGTCACCCTGGCCAGCGGCACCGGTGACTTCGCCGTCACGCTGCGCAACAACCTCAAGCAACCGGTCACCGTCGGCATCCGCGGCAGCACCGACGGCGCCGCCATCGATCCGGTGGAGCCGGCCGTGGTGCCGCCCGAGAGCCACACCACGGTCTTCCTCAACGCCCGCGCCGAGGGCTCCAGCGTGCACAACCTGCCGCTGGAGCTGGTCACCGCCGACGGCACCGTGCTCGACGTCAGCGCCACGGTGCCGCTGCGGTCGGGCCAGGTCAGCGGCGTGATCTGGCTGGTACTGGGCACGGGGGCCGGGATCCTGGTGGTCGCCATCGCCCTGCGGCTGGTGCGCCGCGTCCGGCGGGCCGGCTCCGAGGGGGACGGCACGACGTGACCGAACGCAGCATCCTGGCCTCCAGCGCAGTGATGGCGGCCGGCACGATCTTCTCGCGTGCCAGCGGCCTGATCCGCTCCATGCTGCTCGCGGCTGCGCTGGGCCTGGGCCTGCACGCCGACATCTTCCAGGTCGCCAACACCGTCCCCAACATGCTCTACATCCTGCTCGCGGGCGGCGTGTTCAACGCCGTGCTGGTGCCGCAGCTGGTGCGGGCGATGAAGAACGACGCCGACGGCGGGGCGTCCTACGTCGACCGGATCATGACGCTCGCCATCTGCTTCCTCGGGGCCGTGACGATCCTGCTGGTCGTCGCGGCACCGTGGGTGATGGACCTGCTGCTCTCCAACCGGTACGACGACCCGGCGCTGGCCGAGCAGCGTGACTCCGCGATCGACTTCGCGCGCTTCTGCCTGCCGCAGGTCTTCTTCTACGGGATGTTCGTCCTGGTCGGGCAGGTGCTCAACGCCCGCGGCCGGTTCGGGCCGATGATGTGGGCGCCGATCGCCAACAACGTGATCGCCGTCGCCATCCTCGTGGTCTACCTCTTCGTCTTCGGCGCCGCGACGACCGAGGAGCAGACCGGGCCGTTCTCCACCTCCCAGGAGGCGCTGCTGGGGATCGGCTCCACGGTCGGGATCGTGGCGCAGTTCCTCATCCTGCTGCCCTACCTGCGCGCCGCCGGGATCTCGTTCCACCCCCGGTTCGACTTCCGCGACACCGGCCTGGGCCACACGCTGCGGCTGGGCGCCTGGACGCTCGGGTTCGTCCTGGTCAACCAGGCGGCGTACGTCGTCACGGTGCGGCTGGCCTCGGGCGGCACGGCCGAGGCGGCCGACGGCACCGGTCTGACGATCTACTCCGGCGCGATGATGGTGGTGATGGTGCCGCACTCGGTCATCACCGTCTCGCTCGCCACCGCGGTGCTGCCGCGGTTGTCCCGGCTGGCCGAGGCCGGCGACCACGCGGCGCTCGCCCGCACGCTGACCGACGCGATCCGGACCGCACTGGTGGTGATGGTGGCCTTCGCGGCACTGCTGCCGGTGGTCGCCGAGCCGGTCGCGCAGGTGGTGTGGGGCCGCGGCGCCGCGGCCGAGACCTACGTGCGTGCGGTGCCGGCGCTGACGATCTTCGGTGTCGCGTTCGTCTTCTTCACCCTGCACTACCTCACGCTGCGTGGCTTCTACGCCATGGAGCAGACCCGCACCGTCTTCTGGGTCCAGTGCATCATCGCGGCCTGCAACGTCTCGGTCGCGGTGGTGCTGGTCGGGCGGACCGCGCCCGAGCAGACCGCGGCGATGCTGGTGACCGCCTACGCGACGGCGTACGCCGTCGGCTCGATGGTCTCCTTCGGGCTGCTGTCGCGGCGGCTGGGCGAGTTCCGTGCCCGCGACCACGGGGCCTACCTGCTGCGGCTCGCGGCGTGCGCGGTCGTGGCCGCCGGCGTGGCCTGGCTGCTGTCGGGCCCGGTGGCCGACCTGCGGGCCGACCTGCCCGGGGCCGACACCTGGTGGTGGGGCGGCGTCGAGGCCGCCGCGCTGGGCGGTGTGGGGCTGGTGGCCTTCGTCGCGGTCGCCAAGCTGGTCGCGCTGCGCGAGCTGACGGTCGTCCTGGACGGCGTCACGGCACGCCTGAGGCGCGGCTGACCGTGTCTCGCCGCCCGACTAGAGTGACGAGCGTGGCGACATCGACACGGCCGGGCGACGTGCTGGCCGGCCGCTACCGGCTCGTCGACCTGCTGGCGGAGAGCGGTGGGGGCCGCTTCTGGCGCGCACAGGACACGATGCTGGAGCGCTATGTCGCGCTGCACGTGCTCGCCGAGGACGACCCGCGGGCCGAGGACCTGCTCGCCGCCGCCCGCGACTCGGCCACGTTCCACGACGCCCGGGTGCTGCGGGTCCTCGACGCCGCGACCACCGACGGGCTCTCCTACGTGGTCAACGAGTGGGGCACCGGCACCTCGCTGGACATCCTCCTCGCCCGCGGCGAGCCGCTCGGGCCGCGTCGCAGCAGCTGGCTGGTGGCGGAGGTGGCCAGCGCGATCGCGGTCGCCCACCACCACGGCGTCACCCACGGGCGGCTGAACCCCGAGAACGTGCTCATCGACCGGTTCGGCGCGGTCCGGATCATCGGGCTGGGCATGGACGCGGCACTGCACGGCATCCCCCGCGGGGACCGGGCGATGGACCGGTCCGACCTGGCCGGGCTGCTGCACTGCTGCCTGACCGGCACCTGGCCCGGTCCGTCGGACTCGCACGTGCCGGCGGCGCCGCGGGAGAACGGTTCGCCGCTGCCGCCGCGGCGGGTGCGCGCCGGCGTACCCCGGGCACTGGACGACATCTGGCGCGAGATCATGGTCAGCCCCCACCGGGGACGCGGCATCGTGCACCACCCGGTCGAGGTGGGGTCGGCGCACGCGATCCGCGACCGGCTGCTGGAGTTCATCGGCGACCCGGCCGGGCTGCCGCAGGCGCTGGCGTCCTCGATCCCGGCGATCAACGAGCTGCAGCCGGTCGACCTGCCCTCGGTCAGGGACCCGCGCCCGCGCGGCGAGGCCGACCGCGGGGCCCCGCCCGCCGAGCCTCCGACCACGGCGATCCCGACGCCGCCCGTGGAGCCGGAGCCCGCGGAGGCCGAGGCCACCGATGCGGCGAGCGCCGACGAGGAGCCCACGCAGCAGGTGCCGCTGCCCACCGACGACGCCGGGGACGACGGCGACCAGCAGACCCAGGAGACCGCAGCGGTGGCACCGCTCGGCCCCGGCGACCCCGGCGACCCCGACAACACCGGCGGCGCCGACCACACCCCGGACCCGGCGGACGACACCGCCGCCCGGGCGGCCGACCCCGACGAGGGCCTGCCGCCCAACGTGAGCGTCAGCGACCTCCCCACCGAGGCCGGCATGCCGGTCTTCGACGACGACACCGACGACGTCGACTGGTTCCGCGCGGCCAGCACGCCCCCGCCGCCGCCGCCGGAGCTGAAGGACCCCGAGCCGCCGCCGCTCTTCGCCCCCGACCCCGAGGAGGGGCAGCCCGTACGCCGTCCGCGCGAGGGCGTGAGCCAGCCCCGGCGCGCACAGTTCGACCCGACGCCGCCGTCCTCACCGGCGCCGCCGCCCCCGGCCAACCCGTGGGAGTCGGACTTCACCGACACCGCCGAGCAGCCCACCGTGCCGGGCCGCAACTGGTTCCGGCTCGCGATGGCGCTGGTGGCCGCGCTGCTGCTGCTCGTGGCGGTCGTCGTGGCCTTCAACCTCGGCCGCGGCCGCACCCCGCTGGGCGCCGAGCCCGACGACACCACGCCCACGCCGACGCCCACCGAGGCGCCGGCGGAGGTCACCGGCCTCACCGCCGTCGACTTCGACCCCTTCGGCAACCCGCCCGAGGAGCATCCCGACACCATCGACCGCACCGTCGACGGCGACGCCGGCACCACGTGGCGCACCATGACCTACCTGCAGCAGTTCGGGCCCGAGGGACTCAAGCCCGGCGTCGGCCTCGTCGTCGACCTGGGCGAGTCGGTCGAGGTCGCCGAGGTGGAGGTCACCGTGGTCGGCGGCGCCACCGACATGGAGCTCTACGTCGGCGACGACCCGCCGTCCGACGCGCCCCAGGGAGAGCCGGCCGCGACCGGCACGGCCGAGCAGTCGACGGTCATCCTCGAGCCCGAGGACGCGACCGGCCAGTACGCCCTGATCTGGCTCACCTCCCTCCCCGAGGTCCCGGGCGGGTTCCGCGGCGAGGTGGCGGAGGTCGTGGTCCGTGGCCGTTGATCGGGACCACCCCGCCGACCCCAGCGACGCCGACCTGCTCGCTGCCCACGTCGACGGGGACCCCGATGCCTTCGGCGTCCTCTTCGCCCGCCACCGCGACCGGCTCTGGGCGGTGGCGCTGCGCACCACCGGGCACCCCGAGACCGCGGCGGACGGCCTCCAGGACGGGCTCGTGGCGGCGTACCGGCGGGCCGGGTCGTTCCGCGGCGACGCCCGCGTGACCACGTGGCTGCACCGGGTCGTGGTCAACGCCTGCCTGGACCGGCTGCGCTCGGAGAGGGTGCGCGCCACGAGCACGTTGCCGGAGGAGACCGAGGCGGCGACGTACGCCGACCGCGCCGGCCGCGCCGGCGACGACACCGCCGATCCCGCCGACCGGGTGGCCGCCGAGGAGCGACGAGCCCGCGTGCTCGCGGCGCTCGCCGAGCTGCCCGTCGACCAGCGCGCCGCACTCGTGCTGGTCGACATGGAGGGCTACTCGGTCGCCGAGGTGGCCGAGATCCTCGAGTGCGCACCGGGCACGGTGAAGTCACGCTGCGCCCGTGGCCGCGCCCGGCTGGTCGAGCGGCTGCGGCCGCTGGTGACCGAGGAGACGTCCGCGCCGGAGGACCGCACCCGGAACCGACCGGACACCCCGGACGTCGGATCGGTGTCGGAACGTGGGCCTCCCGAGGGCCCGACCAACTGACCGACTGACCGGCTGACCTGCCGACCACCGACGACCGTGTTCGACCGATCGAGGACCCATGCCACCCGACTCCCCCACCCCGGAGGAGGAGGCGCGCCTGCGCCGCCTGTTGGCCGACGCGCGCGCCACCGAGCCGATGCCCGACGACGTCGCCCAGCGCCTCGACGCCACGCTGGCCGAGTTGGGCCGGGAACGTGACGCGGCCGCCGGGGGTGACGTCGTACCCCTCGCCCGGCGGAAGCGGCGGGCGATGGTGGGCCTGCTGGCGGCGGCGGCCGTGGTGGTGGTCGCCGGGGTCGGGGTCACCGAGGTGCTGCGCGACAACGGTGCCGGGGATGCGCAGACGGCGAGCGAGGCGGCGGAGGAACCCTCGGCGACCGCTGCGGACCGAAGCCGGCTCCAGGACGGCAGCGCGCTGGAGCAACAGGCTCCCGAGGGGGCGGACGACTCCGCCGCGGCTCCCGAGGAGTCCGCCAGCCAGCGTCGGGACCTGCCGGTCGAGGTGCGTGAGTCCCAGGGCCGTCCGCCGCGGGTGCGGATGCAGCGCCTGGAGCGTGACGCCCTGCGCGTGCGCCGCGACCTCCCCGGCCGCGGCTCGCAGCGGCCCGACACCGCGATCCTCTTCGCCCCGCAGGGGTTCACCTGCGAACCCGAGGCCTGGGGCGCCGGCGTGTTCGCCGCCGTGCGCTACGGCGCCCGCAACGCCGTCCTCGCCTACCGCGAGCCCTCCGAGCAGAACCAGGTGGTGGAGGTGCTGCAGTGCGGCACCGGCGCGGTGCTGCGTTCGGTGACGTTGGCCGCGCCGTAACCGGGGCGTCGTCCACGGGGGAATGGGCCGACCTACCATCGTGTTCACCACGACGTACCCGTCCAGGACGCCGCGGCGTCCCGTCCCGCCAGCCAGGAGCAGACCCGCATGACCGACACCGAACCGCGCAACGTCATCATCATCGGCTCGGGACCGGCCGGCTACACCGCCGCGCTCTACAACGCGCGCGCCTCACTGCAGCCGCTGATCTTCGAGGGCTCCGTCACCGCCGGTGGTGCGCTGATGAACACCACCGAGGTGGAGAACTACCCGGGCTTCCGCGACGGGATCATGGGCCCCGCGTTGATGGACGAGATGCGCGCCCAGGCCGAGCGCTTCGGTGCCGAGCTCATCGCCGACGACGTCGTCGAGGTCGAGCTGGACGGCGACCTGAAGGTCGTCAGGACCGCGACCGACACCTACACCGCCCACAGCGTGATCCTCGCCACCGGCTCCAGCTACCGCGCCCTGGGCCTGCCCAACGAGGCGACGCTGTCCGGCCGCGGCGTCTCCTACTGCGCGACGTGCGACGGCTTCTTCTTCCGCGAGCAGCACATCGCCGTCGTCGGTGGCGGCGACTCCGCGGTGGAGGAGGCGACGTTCCTCACCCGCTTCGGCTCCAAGGTCTCCCTCATCCACCGCCGCGACGAGCTGCGCGCCTCCAAGATCATGCAGGAGCGGGCCTTCGCCGACCCCAAGCTGGAGATCATCTGGAACGCCGAGGTGGCCTCGATCAACGGCGAGGAGTCGCTGGAGTCGCTCACGCTGCGTGACACCGTCACCGGCGCCGAGTCCGACCTGCCCGCGACGGGTCTGTTCATCGCGATCGGGCACGACCCCCGCTCGGAGCTCATCAAGGGCCAGGTGCACCTGGACGAGGACGGCTACGCACTGGTCGCCAACGACTCCACGGCGACCAACCTGCCCGGCGTGTTCGCCTGCGGCGACCTGGTCGACCACCGCTACCGCCAGGCGGTCACCGCCGCCGGCACCGGTTGCGCCGCCGCGCTGGACGCCGAGCGCTACCTAGCCGGCCGTGTCCACGAGGCCAGCGGCGCCGCTGTCAGCTGAGGAACAACTGTCCGTGCGGTGGTGTTGACTCGACATCCACCGCGGCGCCCGGCACACCCGGGCGTCCACCCCAGACCAAGAAGGGACGATCCACCGTGGGCAACATCGCAGCCGTGACCGACGCCGAGTTCGAGGCCGAGGTCCTCAAGTCCGACAAGCCCGTGCTCGTCGACTTCTGGGCCGAGTGGTGCGGCCCGTGCCGCCAGGTCGCCCCGATCCTGGAGGAGCTGGCCGGCGAGTTCGACCAGCAGATCACCTTCAAGAAGATGAACGTCGACGAGAACCCCGTGACCCCGGCCTCCTACCGGGTGACCGGCATCCCGACGATCAACGTCTACTCCGGCGGCGAGGTCGTGAAGACCATCGTCGGTGCGCGCCCCAAGGCCGCGCTGCTCGACGAGCTCAACGACGTCGTCAGCTGATCCCCGAGTCGGCGCGAACCCGGCTTCACGAGCGCGACCCGGTCCGCCGGGTCCCCGGGTTCGTGCCGACGCGACCCATCCGCTCCCCCACCCGCTGGCCCTCCGGCTGCGGCGTGGGGGCGGTCGCCGGGCGTACGACGCCGGCGAGCTTCTCCAACGCGGCCTCGACCCCGCTGCGCCACATCGCCAGGGTCCGCAGGTCCATCCGCATCCGCGGCGTCAGCGGGTGCGGTCGGTGCGTCTTGAACCCGGTGCGGGCGAGGAAGTCCGCCGGCAGCGCGCAGCTCAGGCCCCGTCCGGTCGTGGCGAAGGCCTCCACCGCCCGCACGTCTCCCCGTCCGGCGAGGTCGCGGGCCATGCCCTGCACCAGCAACCGCCCCAGCCCGCCCCGGCGGTGCGGCGGCAGCACGTGCGCAGTCGTCAGCACCACCGCGTCCGGTGAGACCGGTGCCGTCGGGAACCCCGCCGCTCCCGGCACGAACGACGCCGGCGCGTAGCCGATGTAGCCCACCGGTCGCCCGTCGACCAGCAGCACCCGCCCGCACGAGCCCCACTCGCGCAGCACCTCGCTCACCCACGACTCCTTCAGCCGCCGACAGGTGGCGGGATCGGTGGCGTCGCGGCGGCGTACCGGGTCCAGCTCCCAGAACAGGCACCCGGCACAGCGCAGTCCCTCGGCCTCGAGCGCGGCGAGCCGGTCGACCGTCAGCGGCACGGTGGTGCGGGACATGGGCAGCCTCCACCACCAGCCTACGGCGGAACTCGGTGTCGCGGGACGCTCGGCGGCTGCGAGAATGCGGCTCGTGCGCCAGATCCGTCAGAGCAAGAAGCTCCGCAACGTCCGCTACGACGTGCGCGGCCCCATCCTCGTGGAGGCGCAGCGCCTCGAGGCGGAGGGCCACCGCATCCTCAAGCTCAACATCGGCAACCCGGCACCGTTCGGGTTCGAGGCGCCAGAGGCGATCCTGGCCGACGTGACGCACCACCTGCACGAGTCGCAGGGCTACAGCGACTCCCAGGGCATCTACGAGGCGCGCACCGCGGTCGCGCAGTACTACCAGTCCAAGGGGCTGCGGGAGACCGACGTGCCCGACGTCTTCATCGGCAACGGCGTCTCCGAGCTGATCTCCATGGTGCTGCAGGCCTTCGTCGACGACGGCAACGAGATCTTGGTGCCCGCACCGGACTACCCGCTGTGGACCGGCGCGGTCACGCTGTCCGGCGGTGTCCCCGTGCACTACCGCTGCGACGAGGACAACGAGTGGATGCCCGACCTCGAGGACATCGAGGCCAAGATCACCGACCGGACCCAGGCGCTCGTCATCATCAACCCCAACAACCCCACCGGCGCGGTCTACAGCAAGGAGATGGTCGCCGCTCTCGTCGACATCGCCCGCCGCCACGAGCTGGTGGTCTTCGCCGACGAGATCTACGAGAAGATCCTCTTCGATGACGCGGTGCATCACCACGCCGCGGCCGCCGCGGGCTCGGACGTGCTCTGCCTGACCTTCAGCGGGCTGTCGAAGGCCTACCGCGTGTGCGGCTACCGCGCGGGGTGGGTCATGATCTCCGGTCCACGGGAGGCGGCCGCGGAGTTCATCGAGGGCCTGACGCTGATCGCCAACATGCGCATGTGCGCCAACGTCCCCGGCCAGCACGCCATCCAGACCGCCCTGGGCGGCTACCAGTCGATCAACGAGCTGATCGTGCCCGGCGGCAGGTTCTACGAGCAGTCGATGCTCGCGCACCGCCTGCTCAACGAGATCCCCGGCGTCACCTCGGTCAAGCCCCGCGGCGCGCTCTACTGCTTCCCGCGGCTGGACCCCGAGGTCTACCCGATCAAGAACGACCAGGACTTCGCACTGGAGCTGCTGCGCTCGAAGAAGCTGCTCGTCACCCACGGCACCGGGTTCAACTGGCCCGAGCCGGACCACTTCCGGCTCGTCACCCTGCCCGACGTGGAGGTGCTGGAGGAGGCGATCGGCAGGATCGCCGACTTCCTCGCCCAGCGGCGCTGACCCGGGCCGAGCCGCGCGGCCGCAGGTGGCGGCGTACGCCGTAGGCTCGCGCCATGGACATCACCTACCCGCTGGTCATCGCGGCGGCGAAGACCTGGTTCCGCGTTGCTGACTACGACATCCGGATGGAGAACACCGAGGTCATCCCCCGGACCGGCGGTGCCGTGCTCGCGGTCAACCACAACTCCCACCTCGACTTCGTCATCGCTGGCTACCCGGGCGTGGAGCAGAAGCGGTTGACGCGCTTCATGGCCAAGCGGGAGGTGTTCGACCACCCGATCGGTGGTCCCGCGATGCGCTCCTTCGGCCACATCAGCGTGGACCGCTCCTCCGGTGCGGCGTCGCTGCGCGCCGCGGCGGACGCCTGCCGGGCGGGCGAGCTGGTGGGGATCTACCCCGAGGCGACGATCTCCCGCTCGTTCGAGATCAAGCAGCTCAAGAGCGGCGCCGCCCGGATCGCCGCCATGGCCGGTGTCCCGCTCATCCCGATCACCCACTTCGGCGCCCACCGGATCCAGACCAAGGACCACGGGCGCGACTTCTCCCGACACAAGACCATCCTGATCAAGTGCGGCGAGCCGATGCACCCCACCGGTGAGGACCCGGCGGCCGAGACGGCCGAGCTGCACGAGCGGATGACGGCGCTGCTCGACGCCTGCATCACCGAGTACCCCGAGGAGGAGAAGCCCCCGGGCGCCTGGTGGGTCCCCGCGTCGTACGGCGGCTCCGCCCCCACGCTGGAGCAGGCCGAACGGCTCGACGTCGCCGAGAAGGCCGAGCGCGCCCGCCGCAAGGCCGCCAAGTCAGGCGACAAGTAGCCAGATCGACATATCGACACATGGTTTTGTCGACATGTCGACTCCGGTTTCCCGTGAAACGACGGGTCGATTCCACCGGTGTCGTCCGGGTCTCGACAGGCTCGACCAACGGCACCACAGCTCCCCCACCGGCGGTGTCGACGGGGTCGACCACCGGGGCCCACCTCGCCCACCGACGGTCTCGACAAGCTCCACCAACGGAGCGCATCCCGCATCGTCTTGGTGGTCGAGCCGCCCGCGAGGCACGAGCGGGCGAGTCGAGACCTCCCTCCCCGGGAGGACCGATCAGATCGGGCGGTCCTGCCGGTTGCGCGGGTCGATGAGGTCCACGATGCGTTGGAGGTCCTCCAGCGTCGCGAACTCGATGGCGATCTTGCCCTTGGACTTGCCCATCGAGACCTTGACGCGCGTCTCGAGCCGGTCCCCGAGCCGCTCGTCGAGCTCGGCGAGGCCAGGAGCCGTGGGTCGGGCGAAGGTGCGGCGCTGCGGCTGGTCCTCGGAGGAGTCACCGAGCGAGACGAGCTCCTCCAGCGCGCGGACGCTGATCCCCTCAGCGACGACCCGCTGCGCGAGCCGGTCCTGGGTGGCCGGATCCGGCGCACCCAGCAGTGCGCGGGCGTGACCGGCCGACAGCACGCCGGCAGCCACGCGGCGCTGCACCTCGGGACTGAGTCGGAGCAGCCGCAGCGTGTTGGTGATCTGCGGGCGCGACCGTCCGATGCGGTCGGCGAGCTCCTCGTGGGTGCAGTCGAAGTCCTCCAGCAGCTGCTGGTAGGCCGACGCCTCCTCCAGCGGGTTCAGGTTCGAGCGGTGCAGGTTCTCCAGGAGCGCGTCGCGCAGCATGTCGCTGTCGTCGGTGGCACGCACGATGGCCGGGATCCGCTCGAGCCCGGCCTCCTTCGCCGCACGCCAGCGGCGCTCACCCATGATGAGCTCGTAGTCGTCGCCGAGCGGGCGTACGACGATCGGCTGCAGCAGGCCGATCTCCCGCACCGAGTGCACGAGCTCGGCCATCGCCTCCTCGTCGAAGACCTCGCGGGGCTGCACCCGGTTGGGCGTGATGCGGTGCGGCTCGAGCTCGGTGAACCAGGCACCGTCGACGGCGACGAGGTCGGGCTGCTGCTCAGCAGCGGGCGCTCCCCCGCCCGCGGGCGCGGACGCGGGGTCGAGGGCGGGCACGTCCGGTGCGGTCGCGACCGGCGCGGCGCCCGGGCCACCTGCCGACTCCACCGCCTCGGCGTCCTCCGGGGGTGCGGTCGGGATCAGCGATCCGAGTCCCCGACCGAGTCCGCGGTTCTGCTTCTTGCTCACTGGCCCTCTCCTCGCCCGTCTCCGGCGGCCACGCTGGCGGCACCGGACTCCGGGACTGCCTTGCTCGCGATCTCGCGGGCCGCGTCGAGGTAGCTCAACGCCCCGGGTGATGCAGGATCGTAGGTCATCACGGTCTGCCCGTACGACGGCGCCTCCGAGACGCGCACCGAGCGCGGGATCGCGGTGCGCAGCACCTGGTCACCGAAGTGCTCCCGCACCTCCTCGGCGACACCCGAGGCGAGACGGGTCCGACCGTCGTACATGGTCAGCACGATGGTGCTGACGTCCAGGTCGGGATTGAGGTGTGCCTTGACCATCTCCACGGTGGAGAGCAGCTGACCGAGGCCCTCGAGGGCGTAGTACTCGGCCTGGATCGGGATCATCATCTCCTGTCCGGCCACGAGCGCGTTGAGCGTGAGGAGGCCGAGCGAGGGCGGGCAGTCGATGAGGACATAGTCGAAGCGGTCGGGGCCGGCCTCGGCCTCGGTGCCGACCTGCGGGTGGGCGGCGATGGCCTTCTTGAGGCGGTTCTCGCGCGCCACGACGCTGACCAGCTCGATCTCCGCGCCGGCGAGGTCGATCGTGGCCGGCACCACCGACAGGTTCACGGTCTCCTCGCTCTGCTGCATGACGTCGGCGAGCGCCGCCCCCTCCACCAGCAGCTCGTACGTCGACGGCACGCCCTGGTGGTGTGCCACGTCGAGCGCGGTGGACGCGTTGCCCTGCGGGTCGAGGTCGATGACCAGCACGCGCTGGCCGATCTGGGACAGCGCGGCCGCGATGTTCACCGTGGAGGTCGTCTTGCCGACGCCGCCCTTCTGGTTCGCGACGACGAAGACGCGCGTCGCCGCCGGTCGGGACACCGGCTCCTGCCCGCCGCTGCGGGCCAGCACCGTGTGGTGGGCCGCCTCCGCCAGCGGGGTCTGCCGGTCGAACTGCGTGGCGCCGGGACGATTGTCGAAGTCCCCGGCGGTCGGCGGCCGGTAGCCACCGGTTTCACGTGAAACGTCCTCACCGGCGGTTTCACGTGAAACGCCACTGCCGTCGCCGGCAGCATCGATCTCGTGGCTCACGGATGTCCTCCTCGCGCGCCCCGAGGGGGCGCTGACGCTGGTACTTGGGGGAAGTGGTGGTTCAGCGGCGGCGGCGCGGCGTCCGCCGGCCGGATCGTGACCGCCGGGACGAGCCACCCGATGCGGGATACGGTACTCGTTCGGGATCGGCCCAGTGGACACGCACCAGGCGGGTCGGCTCGACTCCGTCGACGCCGACGCCCAACTCCTCCACGGTCGCCGGCGCGCAGCCCAGCTTGGCCAGCGCGGCGGCGGCTTCGGTCACCTCGTCCGCCGCCGAGGAGCCCTTCATGGCGAGCAGTGCTCCGTGCGGGGCGACCAGCGGCATGCACCAGCCGGCGAGTCGCCCGAGAGGTGCGACCGCCCGCGCGGTGACCACGTCGTAGCGCGCGTCGCGCTGTTCCTCCGCCCGCCCGCGGCGTACCTCGACGTGGTCGAGGCCGAGTTCGGCGACCACCTCCTCGAGGAAGGTGGTGCGCCGCAGCAACGACTCGATGAGGGTGAGGCGGAGGTCCGGGCGCGCGAGGCCGAGGACGATCCCGGGCAGCCCGGCACCGGATCCGATGTCGGCGACCGTGGAGTCGCGGGGGAGGGCCTCGGCCAGGACGGCGCAGTTCAGCAGGTGTCGCTGCCACAGGCGGGGCACCTCGCGCGGGCCGATCAGCCCCCGTTCGGCGCCGACGGTCGCCAGGAGCTCGGCGTACCGTTCGACCGCGGGCCAGCGATCGGCGGGGAAGAGCTGACGGGCCTCGGCCGGCGGGGCACCGGCGGCGTGTTTCACGTGAAACGCAGCAGGAGGATCAGTCCGAGGCGGGCAGCACGACGACGTAGCGCCGCGGCTCCACACCCTCGGACTCCGAGACGAGGCCCGCCTCGGCGACCGCGTCGTGCACGATCTTGCGCTCGAACGGCGTCATCGGCTCCAGCGAGGCGCGCTCGCCCGACTCCTTGACCTGCTCGGCGGTCTCGCGGCCCAGCGCCGTGAGCCGATCGCGCTTCTCGGCGCGGAACCCGGAGATGTCGAGCATGAGGCGCGACCGCTCGCCGGTCTCGCGGTAGACGGCAAGCCGGGTCAGCTCCTGGAGCGCCTCGAGGACCTTCCCGTCGCGTCCGACGAGCTGGGTCAGGTCGGCCCCCACGATGGAGACGGCCGCGCGGTCCGCTTCGACGTCGATGTCGAGGTCACCGTCGAGGTCGGCGATGTCGAGGAGCTCCTCGAGGTAGTCGGCGGCGATGTCGCCCTCGTTCTCCAGCTGGTTCACCTGCGGGGAACCCGCGTCCTGCGGCGTGGACCCGGCCTCGGCGGTCTGGTCCACGGGCTGGTCGACGACCTGGTCGTCGGTGCGGTCCTCGGTCGTCACGTCGAGCTCGGCGTTCACTTCTTGCCTCCCGTTGAGCGGTCTTGGTTCCCCTTGCGCTCCGCACGCGTCTTGCGCTGCGGCTGCTGACGCTGCGCCGGCCGGCGGTCAGTCGTCTCGGGGGTGTCGCCGTTGTCGGCGGTGGGGGAGTCGTCCTCGACGAGCTCGCCCTTCTTCCTGGCCTTCTCCTTGTCCCGCTGCTCCTTGGCCTTCGCGGCCTCCGTGCCGGGCGCGGGGTTGTTGCGGATCACGTAGAACTGCTGACCCATGGTCCACAGGTTCGAGGTGGTCCAGTACAGGACCACACCGAGGGGGAACGCGACGCCGGTGATGCCGAAGATGAACGGCAGCACGTAGAGCAGCATCTTCTGCTGCTGGGCGTAGGGGCCCGACAACGCGTCGGCGGGCATGTTCTTGCTCATCAGCTGCTTCTGGGTGAAGAACGTCGTGGCGATCATCGCGACCACCAGCACCGTGGCGACGGCCATCACCGACCAGTTGGGGGAGTCGCCGCCGGGCAGCGAGCCCCAGAACGTCGCCGACACCGGGATGCCGCCGGGGAGCTCGGACAGGCCGAACTGGCGGGCGCGGTCCTCGGTGAGGATGCCGTGCGCCTTGCCGGTCCAGGTGCCGTCGGCGTCCTGGCGGGCCGCACCCTGCAGCAGCCGGAACAGCGCGAAGAAGATCGGCATCTGGAACAGGATCGGCAGGCAGGAGGCGAACGGGTTGGTGCCCGTCTCCTTGTAGAGCTTCATGCTCTCTTCGGCGAACTTCTGCCGGTCGTGGCCGTACTTCTTCTGCAGCTCCTTCACCTTGGGCTGGATGAGCTGCATGTTGCGGCTGGACTTGATCTGCTTCACGAACAGCGGGATCAGCATCGCGCGAATGACGATGGTGAGGCCGACGATGGACAGCATCCACGAGGCGCCGCCCGCGGGGTCCAGGCCGATCGCGGTGAACAGCTCGTGCCACCCCACCAGGATCACCGAGATCAGGTAGTACAGCGGCGTCATGATGAAGTCGCCGATGGAGGCGAGAGCGTCCACGAGTCAGGCTCCTTGTTCGATCGGTGCCGGCTCACCATCACGCGAGCGGGCGGGGGGAACGTGGTCGACCCCACCGGGGGACCAGGGGTGGCAGCGCAGCAGGCGACGTCCGGCGAGCCAGGACCCGCGGAGCGCGCCGTGGGTCTGCAGCGCGTCGAGGGCGTACTGCGAGCAGCTGGGGTAGTAGCGGCAGACCGGACCCAACATCGGGCTGATCAGCAGGCGGTAGAGACGTACCAGGCCCACGAGCAGCCAGCGGACGGGGTTCGGTCGGGCCATCAGGACGCTCCGGCGGCGGACCGCTGGGTGGCCGCGGCCAGTGAGCGGTCGAGGTCGGCGGCCAGGTCGGCGTACGTCGCCCTCGCGGCGGGGGGCTTCGCCCGCAGCACCACGAGTGAGCCGGTCGGCACCCGGGACCAGTCCGCGGCCATCGCGTGCCGCAGGCGGCGCTTGACCCGGTTGCGGACCACGGCGTTGCCCACGGCCTTGCTCACCGCCAGGCCCATCCGGGCCGCGGAGTCGTCCTGCGCGTCACCGGACAGGACATGGGCGACCAACGTCGACGACCCGGCGCGACCCCCGCGCCGGGTGGCGCGACGGAAGTCGGCCGGGTCGGTGAGACGGTGCGCCGAAGGGAGCACGGCGCTACACCTGCTGGCTCTGCGTCACGGTGTCCCGCGACCTCAGACCGTCAGGCTCTTGCGGCCCTTCCGGCGCCGGCTGTTGACGATCGACCGGCCGGCACGCGTGCGCATGCGCAGTCGGAAACCGTGCACCTTGTGGCGACGACGGTTGTTGGGCTGGTAGGTCCGCTTGCTCACGATCGGCCTCTCCGTGCAGGGTTGGAAGTTCCAGGGTCAGCGGCATCCAGGTGTTCGGCTCGAGCACGCTGCTCGTTCGGCTGGCACCGCGCACCCACGCTCGCCCGCTCACGGGCAGGCGATCATGGACATGCGGCGCCGGTCGACACCAGATGACCGCACAACGGTACGCGCGCGGCGTGAGGGGGGTCAAACCCGCGCCAGCCAACCGCAGCAACTTACACGCCTGTAGTTCACTCCCACAACCGCCCGGTGTGAAAAAACCACCGGCGAACCTGTGGACAGCAGTTGCCAATGAGCGCGGCGGAGGTTTAGGTTCGGCCAATCCGGGTTTCCCCGCCGCTCCGGCACACTGGGTTCCCACATCCTCGCGAACGTCACGTTCCCGAGCCAGGAGATGGCCGCTGACCTGCGACGATGCGGTCGGTTCCCGGTTCCACGGACGGGCTCGGGCCAGCACTCACCACCCGTGAGGCACGCTGACATCCACACCCTGTGGACAAAGCTGTGGAGGTGTCCGTGATCCAGACCACACGCCGACCGGTGTGGTGCGTGCTGTGTCACCGCGGGCACGCCGACCAACCGACTGCATGTGAGAGGGATCTGTGACGGGCACGCGCGAGGACGCCGACGGGCACGAGCACGAGAACGGGGCCGATCCCGACACCACGCGGTTGGCCGCCGCCTGGTCCCGGGTCGTCCACGAGCTCCCCGCACACCAGCGGGCCTGGCTCCAGGCGTCGCGTCCGGTGACGATGCACGGCACCACCGCCATCGTCGCGGTCCCTGACGACTTCACCCGCAAGCGTCTCGAGGGCCGCCTCCGTGGCGAGCTGGAGGCCACGCTCACCCAGGCGTGGGGAGCGGCCGTGCAGTTGGCGGTCACCGTCGACCCCACCCTGGAGCACCAGCCGTTCACCGAACCGGCATCCGCTGCAGCGCCCACGGATGGTGATTTGTCGACAAGTCGCCACGGCGACATGTCGGCACCGCTTCCCGAGCCCGTCACACCGGCCCCCAGCGAGCCCCGGCAGCTCGACTTCACCGACCCCGACCCGGTGCACACCGCCGCCACCGCCCCCGCGCCGCCGGGCGAAACGCGGCTGAACCCGAAGTACACCTTCGAGTCCTTCGTCATCGGCTCCTCCAACCGGTTCCCCCACGCGGCCGCGGTCGCCGTGGCCGAGGCGCCGGGGAAGTCCTACAACCCGCTGCTGGTCTACGGGGAGTCCGGACTGGGCAAGACCCACCTGCTCCACGCGATCGGTCACTACGTCCGGAGCCTGTACGCCGGCACGAAGGTGCGCTACGTGAGCTCGGAGGAGTTCACCAACGAGTTCATCAACGCGATCCGCGACGACCGGCAGGACCGGTTCAAGCGCAAGTACCGCGACGTGGACGTGCTCCTCATCGACGACATCCAGTTCCTGGAGGGCAAGACCCAGACCCAGGAGGAGTTCTTCCACACCTTCAACACGCTCCACAACGGCGGCAAGCAGATCGTGCTGACCTCGGACCGCGCACCGAAGGCGCTCGACGCGTTGGAGGACCGACTCCGCAGCCGGTTCGAGTGGGGGCTCATCACCGACGTGCAGCCGCCGGACCTGGAGACGCGCATCGCGATCCTGCGCAAGAAGGCCGCGATGGACCGGCTCACCGCGCCGCCGGACGTGCTGGAGTTCATCGGCTCCAAGATCCACACCAACATCCGCGAGCTCGAGGGTGCGCTGATCCGCGTGACGGCGTTCGCCAACCTCAACCGGCAGGACGTCGACATGACGCTCGCCGAGATCGTGCTCAAGGACCTCATCCCCGAGGGCGGCGAGCCCGAGATCACCGCGCCGCTGATCATCGCCCAGACGGCCGGCTACTTCGACGTCACCATCGAGGACCTCACCGGTCCCAGCCGCGGGCGCCACCTGGTCATGGCCCGCCAGATCGCGATGTACCTGTGCCGCGAGCTCACCGAGCTGTCGCTGCCCAAGATCGGCGCACAGTTCGGCAACCGCGACCACACGACGGTGATGTACGCCGAGCGCAAGATCAACCAGCTCCTCGGCGAGCGGCGCGCGGTGTTCAACCAGGTCAGTGAGCTCACCAACCGGGTGAAGCTCCAGGCCCGCCAGCACTGATCCCACCCACGACGACCACGGACTCGGGCATGCAGACGTCGACCAGCTCCCCAGCGGTTGTGGACCACGCACGCGAATTGCTGGAACTACACGGGGAGGATTCGGTGCACCAAGGACCCTCGGCGTCCACACCGTCCTCGGGGTCCACGGCCGTCACCAGGTTTTCCTCAGGTCGTCCACACCCGCCTGTGCGGTCGAATTCACGGTGTGACCTGCACCGACCGTGGTTGTCCACAGATTCCACAGAACCTGTGACCACTCCGGAATTCCAATTGGATCCTCGGACGGTCAACTCGTTCCGGGCCTCCCACCTGTGGATTTCCCCCACGCGTGGCAGGATGAGCGCCCCTGACTCCGCTGTCTTGCGCACTGTTGTCATTCATCACCGAGGAGCACCGTGAAGTTCCGTGTCGAACGCGACGTATTCGCTGACGCCGTCGCCTGGGCCGCCCGCAGCCTCCCGCTGCGCCCCAGCGCCCCGGTCCTGGCCGGTCTCCTGATCGAGACCGACGACTCCGGCCTGGTGCTCTCGACCTTCGACTACGAGACCTCCGCCCGCGCCGAGGTCGCCGCCGAGGTCAGCGACGAGGGCAGCGCCCTGGTCAGCGGCCGGCTTCTCGCCGACATCTGCAAGAGCCTGCCGGCCAAGCCGATCGACCTCACGCTCGAGGGCGCCCGGGTCTCGCTCACCTGCGGCTCGGCCCGCTTCTCGCTGCAGACGATGCCGGTCGAGGACTACCCCTCGCTCCCGGAGATGCCCGAGGCGACCGGCACCGTGTCCAGCGGTCGGTTCGCCAAGGCCGTCTCGCAGGCCGTCACCGCGGCCGGACGCGACGACATGCTGCCGGTGCTGACCGGCGTACGCATCGAGATCGAGGGCGACACGATCGCCCTGCTCGCCACCGACCGGTTCCGCCTCGCCCAGCGCGAGCTGTCGTGGAATCCCGGCACGCCCGACACCTCGCTCGCCGCGCTGGTGCCGGCGAAGGTCCTCGGTGAGACCGCCAAGTCGCTCACCGACGGCCAGGAGGTCACCATCGCGCTGTCGACCTCCGGGTCCGGCGAGGGGCTGATCGGTTTCGAGGGCAAGGGCATCGGCGGCGTACGCCGCACCACGACCCGGCTGCTGGACGGGGAGTTCCCCAAGGTCCGCAGCCTCTTCCCCAACGAGCGGCTGACCGTCGCCACCATCGCCAAGGAGGACCTGGTGTCCTCGCTCAAGCGCGTGTCGCTGGTCGCCGAACGCAACACTGCGGTCCAGCTGCGCTTCGCCGACGGCGGCCTCACCCTGGACGCCGGCTCGGGCGAGGACGCCCAGGCCACCGAGTCGGTGCCGGCCGAGATCACCGGCGACGACCTGACGACCGGGTTCAACCCCGCTTTCCTGCTCGACGGCCTCGGCGCCATCGACGAGGACACCGTCGAGCTGGCCTTCACCCAGGCCTCCAAGCCCGTGGTGATCTCCGGGGTCGGTGCCGACGACGGCGCCGACATGTTCCGCTACCTGCTGATGCCGCGCCGCCTGCTGAGCTGACCGGCCGTCGTGGGGGATCCCTGCGACCGGCCCGCACCACCGCACGCCACCCGCACC
The DNA here is from genome assembly GCF_019448235.1 of Nocardioides panacisoli. Lineage (NCBI taxonomy): Bacteria > Bacillati > Actinomycetota > Actinomycetes > Propionibacteriales > Nocardioidaceae > Nocardioides > Nocardioides panacisoli. Next base: position 2,726,943 of record NZ_CP080409.1, on the reverse strand, counting down.
TCGGTGAAAGGAACCCCACCATGCACCTCGGTCTCGTCGGCCTCGGCAAGATGGGCGGCAACATGCGCACCCGCCTGCGCGATCGCGGCCACACCGTCATCGGCTACGACACCGATCCCGACGTCAGCGACGTCGGGAGCATCGAGGAGATGGTGGCCGCACTGCCCGAGGACGCCCCGCGCGTGGTGTGGTCGATGGTGCCGCACGGCGAGCCCACCCATGCCACGGTCCGCGCGCTGGCGGACCTGCTCGGTGGCGGCGACGTGGTCGTCGACGGCGGCAACTCGCGATGGACCGACGACGCGGTCCACGCCGAGGTGCTCGCCGAGCAGGGCGTCGGCTTCGTCGACTGCGGCGTGTCCGGCGGCGTGTGGGGACTGGAGTTCGGCTACGCGCTGATGTGCGGGGGTGCCCACGACGACGTCGCCAAGGTCCAGCCGATCTTCGACGCGCTCAAGCCCGACGAGAAGGGCTTCGTCCACGCCGGCTCCAAGCCGGGCGCGGGCCACTTCGCCAAGATGGTCCACAACGGCATCGAGTACGCGATCATGCAGTCCTACGCCGAGGGCTGGGAGCTGCTGGAGAAGGTCGACATCGTCGACAACGTCCCCGAGGTCTTCGACTCCTGGCGCGAGGGCACCGTCATCCGGTCCTGGCTGCTGGACCTGTTCACCGAGGCGATCCAGGCCGACGAGCACCTGGACTCCCTCGACGGCTGGGCCAACGACTCCGGTGAGGGCCGCTGGACCGTCGAGGCCGGCATCGACAACGCCGTCCCGCTGCCGGCCATCTCGGCCGCGCTCTTCGCCCGGTTCGTCTCCCGCCAGGAGGACAGCCCCGCGATGAAGGCGATCGCGGCGATGCGCAACCAGTTCGGCGGGCACGCGGTCCGGCGCACGGAGCCCGGAGCGGACTGAGACCATGGAGTCGCAGGGTGGCTGCTGCCGGGCGCAGTGAGCCGGACCAGGACCAGCACCGTCCGGCGAGCGGAGTGAGACGTCGTACCAAGCGATCCTGTCGTGGATCGACCCGGACGACGACGAATTCGCTTGGTACGACGAAGCCCGAGTGACCCAGGAGGTGGCGGATGTACGTCTCCCACCTGACGCTGCGCGACTTCCGGTCCTACGCCGAGGTGGAGGTGCCGCTCGAGGCGGGCGTCACGGCATTCATCGGCCGCAACGGCCAGGGCAAGACCAACCTCGTCGAGGCGATCGACTACCTCTCGCGGCTCAGCTCGCACCGGGTGGCCAGTGAGGCGCCGCTGATCCGGGCCGGCGCCGACCGCGCACTGATCCGCACCGCGGTCGTGCGCGACGGGCGCACCGCCACGCTCGAGGTCGAGCTCAACCCCGGCAGGTCCAACACCGCCCGCATCAACCGGTCGCCGCTGCCGCGGGCCCGCGAGCTGGTCGGCATCGTCCGCACCGTGGTGTTCAGCCCCGAGGACCTGGCGCTGGTCAAGGGCGACCCGTCCGAGCGGCGCCGCTACCTCGACGACCTGCTGGTGCTGCGTACGCCGCGCCTGGCCGGCGTGCGCGCCGACTACGACCGGGTGCTCAAGCAGCGCAACAGCCTGCTGAAGTCGGCCCGTCGGGCCGCCAGCTCGCGCCGTGCCGAGCCGCCGCCCACGCTGGCGGTGTGGGACGACCACCTCGCCCGGGCCGGTGCCGAGCTGCTCGCCCACCGGCTGCGGCTGGTGCACGACCTGGCGCCGTACGTCGGCAAGACCTACGTGGCGGTGGCCCGTGGTGCGAGCCAGAACGACGCCCGCATCGAGTACCGCTCCTCCTCCGACCAGGTCGCCGAGCTGCTCGCCGACGATCCGACGCCGGCCCCCGAGGCGTTGGTCGAGGCCTTCCTCGCCGCGCTGGAGTCGCGCCGCAGCGACGAGCTGGACCGGGGCGTGACGCTCGTCGGGCCCCACCGCGACGACCTGGTCTGCAGCCTCGGTGCCGCGGAGGGCAACCGGCTCCCGGTGAAGGGCTACGCCTCCCACGGCGAGTCGTGGTCCTTCGCGCTGGCGCTGCGGCTGGCGGCCTACGACCTGCTGCGTGCCGACGGCGATGACCCGATCCTGGTGCTCGACGACGTCTTCGCCGAGCTGGACTCCCAGCGCCGCACCCAGCTGGCCGAGCTGGTCGCGGACGCCGAGCAGGTGCTGGTGACCGCCGCGGTCGGCGCCGACGTGCCCGAGCAGCTGGCGGGGACGACGTACGTCGTGGCCGACGGGGAGGTGACCCGTGGCTGAGGACGAGGCCCCCGGGGCCGACGGGGCGCCCTCCTCCGCGGCGGAGGACGAGGAACCGCACCGCCCCGACGGGCTCGACCTGGCCAAGTCACTGGTCCGGGGTGCCGCACACGCCGGCGCGGCCGCGGCCCGCAAGCCGTTCCGTCGGACGCGGGGGGCACAGCGCCGTGGTCGCCGTCCCGGCGACGACATCGCGATGAGCGGCGCCCACCCCGATGACCGCGACCCGCAGACCCTGGACGCCGAGCTCGGCCGGCTCGTCGAGGACCAGGGCTGGCGCCTGGACCTGCAGGTGCGCGGCGTGTTCGGGCGCTGGGAGGAGATCGTCGGCCCCGAGATCGCCGACCACTCCACGCCAGAGACCCTCACCGACGGCACTCTCGTTGTCCGCACCGACTCCACCGCGTGGGCGACCCAGCTGCGGCTGCTCGCGCCCAACGTCGTACGCCGCCTCAACACCGAGTTGGGCGACGGCACCGTCCGTGTGGTCGACGTGCGCGGACCGCATGCGCCGAGCTGGAAGCACGGCCGTCGCGGGCTGCGTGACGGACGCGGCCCCCGGGACACCTACGGCTGACGGGGTCCGGCTTGCTAGCGTTCCACCGTGATGGACCGCTATCCGGGGCTCGAGCGCAGGCACGACGCCGCTTCCCGCAGCCTCCTCAGCAGGCGCGGTCGCGTGGTGGTCACCCCCATGCCGCACGCGGGGAGTACGCCGCTCCTCGCCCTGCTGGCCCGCGGCGAGGGCCTCGCCGACCCCGCCCCAGACGACTGGCCGAGCGCCCTGCGGTGGAGCGAGGCGGAGCCGACCGTGCGCAGCGAGGCGGCCGAGTCCGCCGAGTGGGTCCGGCTCACCACGACCCGCCATCCGGCGGCCCGGTTGTGGGCCGCGTGGCAGACGGTGGTGCTGCTCGGCCACGACGCCGCCGAGGTGCGGTTCGGCGAGGCAGCCTGGTTCCCGCGTGACGTCGCGACCGTGGCGGACCTGCTGGCGGCCTACCGCTCCTTCGTCGCGGCGCTGGACTCCGACCTGCTCTTCGCCGACCCGGCGTGGGCCCCGCAGACGCTGCTGGTGGAGTCGATGCCGTCCTTCACCCACGTCGTGGACCACGACCGGCTCGAGGAGGCGATCACCCTGCTCGCCGAGCGACTGGGCGTCGACGCCGCCGACCTGCCCGCCGACGAGGCGCTGCTGCTCCCGCACCACCCGGCCGTCCTCGACGCCGCCGGCGCGGCGGTGGTCAACCGGATCTACGGCCCCGACCTGACCGACTTCGGCCACGAACCGCTCGCCGAGGAGGACGGCGAGCTGCCGCAGGAGTGGCAGGACCGGGCGGCCGCGCTGCTGCCGGCCATCGCCCAGCTGTCCGAGGCCAACGCTCACCGCGAGCGCACCCAGCGCCGCGCCGTCGAGGCCGAGGCGCGGGCCGAGCTCGAGCGCCACCGGGTCGCGCAGCTGCGTGAGCAGCTCGACGAGCGGTGGGACAGTCGCCACGAGCACCGCGCCGCACTGGTCGCGCTGACGGCGCGGCTCGACGGCACCGAGGAGGAGCTCGCCGACGCGCGCCGCGAGCTCATCGACCGCACCAAGGGCACCTGGACGCCCGACCGCGCACGCCAGCGGGCCAAGAACCTCGCCCGCCGCGTGCGCAACCGCGTCACGACCGGCAAGGAGGCGCGTGCCGATGGCTGACCCGGCCCCCGCACCCACCCCGCCCACGCCGCGCCAGCTGGTCTTCGTCACCGGCCTGCGCGGCCGGGCCGTCGACGCCACGGTCGAGGTGCTCCGCGGCCTGGGCGGGCGCCCGAGCCCGGCGCCCGACCCGCCCGAGGGCCTCGTCGACAGCGTCGGCCCCGCTGCCTGGGCCCGCGAGCTCCACGACGGACTCGCCCGGCGCTACGGCCTGCGCCGGCCCGAGACCAGGCCCGACTCGCTGCTGGCCGGTGCGCACGCCAGCTACGACAACGAGGCCCACCGCGCGCTCGACCGCTGGCTGCGCACGGCCTTCGACGAGGCCGACGAGGTCGTCGTCGACGACCCGTGGTTCCCCTGGCTGGTCTCGCTGTGGCAGGTGGCCGCCGGCCGCGCCGGCGCGGCGATCCGCATCGTCGTCGTGGTCGACGATCCGGCCGAGCACGCCGCCGCCGAGGCGGCCGCCGACGACGCCTATCCCGAGGTCGCACTGGCCGCGGAGTGGACCAACACCATGCTCACCCTCGAGCGTGCGACGCGGGACGAGCAGCGCTGCTTCGTGTCCTACGCCGACCTGGTCGCCGACTGGACGCTCACGGTGAAGAACCTCGGCGACGCCCTCGACCTCGCGTTCGTGCAGCAGGCGGCACCGGGCCAGATGATCCGCGCCTCCGAGGCGGCCCCGACCCGACCCGAGACGCCGCGGGACTGGTCCGACCTCGCGGTGCCCGCCGACATCGCCGGGATGGCCGACGCGACCCGCGCCACGTTGCTGCGCCTGGCCGCCGACCGCCACGACGCCGAGGCGCTGGCCGAGGCCGACCGGCTGCGGGCGAGGTTCACCGAGCGCCACGACCTCGCCGCGGCGACGGTGCGCAGCTCGATCATCGACGGGGTGAAGATGGGACGGCGGGGAGCCACCCGATGACCGCCTCGACCGGACCCACCTTCGCGATGGACAACCTCGAGCACGACCCGGAGTTCGTCGCGGTCTGGCCGACCGAGCAGGCCGAGCTGGTCGACGGCTTCACCGCCGTGCTGCGGGTGAAGAACGAGGCTGCGTCGCTGCCGTTCGTGCTGCCGCCGCTGTTCGAGGCGGTGGAGGAGATCGTGCTGGTGGACAACCTCTCCGACGACGGCACCCCGGAGGTTGCACGTGAAACCGCCGAGCGGTGTGGCGCCGCTGACCGGCTGCGGGTCTTCACCTACCCCTTCAACGTGAGCCGCTGCGGCCAGGAGCACCTGGAGACCCCGGCCGCGTCGGTGCACAGCCTGACCCACTTCTACAACTGGTCCTTCTCCCACGTGCGCACCCGCTACTCGCTGAAGTGGGACGGCGACATGGTCCTCACCCCCGAGGGCGTGCGCTACTACCGCGCGCTCGAGTGGCAGCTGGGCAACTCCCGCGCCAGCGTCACCATGCCGCGCCTGGGCCTCTACGTGCAGGACGAGACGCAGGCCTTCCTCGATGTCGGCCTGTTCAACCGCGAGTCCTACGGCTACCCGATGGCCCCGGACTTCACCTACATCAAGGCCTTCGAGTGGGAGATGCGGCACGTCCCCGCCGACGCGGCCAAGATCATGCTCCCCGAGGGGATCTGCATCGAGCTGAAGTGGCTCGACGGCGACGAGTTCTCCCACTGGACCGACCCCGCGGCGTACGACGCGGCCCGGCAGGGGCGCAAGAAGCGCGAGTGGGAGGTCTTCCACGGCCTCCAGGCCGGTGAGGTGCCCGCCGACGTGCTGCCGGTGCAGGCGCCGGAGGGCGTCCACGTGGTCGACCACGTGTCCCGCACCTTCCTGCCGCAGCTGCCGCGTCCGATCTCGGAGTCCGCCGACGCCAAGGACGCGACGATCGCCGCCGGGATCGTGGTGTGAGCGCGCCGGCCCCGACCGCGGCGCGTCCGCCCCGCACCCTCCTGCTGGTGACCGGGCCGTCGTACGGCGGCCTGCGCACCGCCGCCGGTGTGCTGCGCCGGCTGGGTGCCGCGGTGCCGCAACCCGAGCGTGCCGTGGACGACCGGGAGCCGAGCCGACCGAGCGAGCCGCGGTGGGTGGTGGACTTCCACGACCGCCTCATCGGCCACGCCCGCACGATGGCCACCGACGCCCAGCCGCGGGCGTGGCTGCGCACCGGCGTCGTGGGCCGCCGCAGCGACCTGCGCGAGGAGCTCGCCGGCTGGCTGGAGCGCGCGTTCGCCCATGCCGACTCCGACGTTGTCGTGGTCACCGACGCCCAGCTGCCCTGGTACCACTTCCTGTGGCAGTCCGCCGCCGTCGACGTGGGCGCCACCCCGACCGTCGTCCTCCCGGTCCGCCACCCCGCGACCGTGGTGGGGCGGCGGCACGCGGCCGAGTCCTCTCGCGGCGGGGCCCAGCACCTGTTGGCCAGCTGGGTCAACGTGGTGACCGGGCTCGAGCACCGCACCCGCGACGTACGCCGCGTCCTGGTCGACCACGACGCCCTGGTCCGCACGCCCGCGCTGGCGCTGCGTCAACTCGCGGAGACCACCGGCCGCTCCGAGCTGGTCGACCCCGACGCGCTGCGTCGCCTCACGCCGTTCCTGTCCCGCATCGACCTGGCCGCGACCCCGTGGTCGGACCTCGTGGTGAGCGAGGAGCTGCGCTCACTGGCCTCGGTCGCGTGGGACCAGCTGGACCGCATGACGGGCGCCGAGGGCGAGGGTGCGGCCCCGCGCCGGCGCCTGGACGAGGTCCGCGCGGAGTACGCCGCCTACTACGCCGGCGAGGAGGCGCTGGTCAGCGCCTCGATCACCAACGCGGCGTGGCAGGGCCGCATCGAGCGGCGCCGCCGGATCAAGCGCCTGGCCGAGCTGGCCGAGGAGCGCAAGGCGGCCCAGCAGGCTCAGAACTCGTAGCCGAACCGCTCGATGTCGGCGGCGTACACCTCCGCGACCCGCTGCCGGGTCGCGTCGTCGTAGTAGTCGCGGTAGTCGGTGTGGGGGCTGGTGTTGAACCGCGGCACGGACTCCGGTGCGGGGATGTCGAGCCGGCCGAAGACCTCCTGGAGGTCGCTGGCCAGGGTCTCGGTGCGGCCGATGAAGTCGGCCTCGCGGTCGCCGGCGCGGAGGTACTCCAGCTGCGGTTTGCGCAGCCGCTCCCACTTCTGCGGCGCCTCCATGATGAAGCTGTGGAAGTCGACGTAGTTCTTCGCGATGTCACCGGCGAAGGGGACGTTCTCGACCTTCTTGATCGCCCACGGCTTGCCCTCCTCGGCCTTTTCGCGCCAGTTCATCGCCATGGCGTGCCAGGACACCAGCCGGGCCCAGGGGTTCCGGACGAACCCGAAGATGAAGTAGTCGCTGGCCTCGGGGTGGTGCTCGAGGATCTCGGTCAGCGGCGCGTGGCGACGGGCCTCGCCCTCGCGCAGGTCGTCGAAGGCGTCCTTCATGACGTTGTCGACCGTCGAGCCCCCGGTCTTCTGCACGTGGACGAACAGTGCACGGCGCGAGTCGGAGATCTGCACGCGGGCAGCATACCGACCGCCGAGGTTAGGATCGTCGGGAGCCGAACCCAGTCGAGCCCGCCAGCGGGCACGGCCGTGTCCGCGTCCGCACCTGAGCCGGCCCTGAGGAATCCATGAAGCGCGTCATCACCTACGGCACCTTCGACCTGTTCCACATCGGGCACCTCAACCTGCTCGAGCGGCTCGCGGAGCTGGGCGACCACCTGACCGTCGCGGTCTCCACCGACGAGTTCAACCTCGGCAAGGGCAAGGTCTGCTCGATGCCCTACGACGAGCGCTCCCGGATCGTCGGGGCGCTGCGGTGCGTGGACCGGGTGATCCAGGAGGAGTCGTGGGACCAGAAGCCCCGCGACGTGCAGGAGCTGGGGATCGACGTGTTCGGGATCGGCGACGACTGGCAGGGCAAGTTCGACCACCTCGCGCAGTACTGCGAGGTCGTCTACCTGACCCGCACGCACGGCATCAGCACCACCTCGCTCAAGCTCGACATCGCGATGAACGCCGACGCCCGCAAGTGAGCGCCGGCTCCGGGACGGACCCCGGTCGGTGACGCCGGGCGGTGCCCGGGCGGACGTCGCGATCGGACTGGGCTCCTCCACGGCGATCTGCGGGGTGCGGGCGCGTACCCAGCCCCGGAGGTGGGCCCGCGGGAGCCGCGAATCCGCCGTCACGGGTCGCTGAGGGGCAATTTTCCGCCGCTGACCCCCCATTCTGGGTGGGGAGGAGCGTGTCTGCGGGCCTGTGGGCCGGTAAGATCGATTCATCGAGGTCACGGAGATCGCCTTGTCGAGCGCCGTGGCCTCCTCCCTGTCACTGTGAGATGAGGTCCGCGTGTCCGACCAGCCCGTCACCACCGGCGAGAACGTGCCCAGCGTCGACTACGACGCGTCCGCGATCCAGGTCCTCGAGGGGCTCGAGGCGGTGCGCAAACGCCCGGGCATGTACATCGGCTCCACCGGCGAGCGCGGCCTGCACCACCTGATCTGGGAGATCGTGGACAACGCCGTCGACGAGGCGCTGGCCGGTCACTGCGACCGGATCGTCGTGACGCTGCTCGCCGACGGTGGCGTCCGGGTCGAGGACAACGGCCGCGGCATCCCCACCGACACCGCCAACGGCCAGGAGCTGCCGGCGGTGACGCTGGCGCTGACCGTGCTGCACGCCGGCGGCAAGTTCGGTGGCGGCGGCTACAAGGTCTCCGGCGGCCTGCACGGCGTGGGCGTCTCGGTGGTCAACGCCCTCGCGTCCCGGCTGGAGGTGGAGGTCAAGAACCGCGGCCGGCTGTGGCGCCAGACCTTCCAGCTCGGCACCCCCGACGCCGACCTGGCCGAGGTCCGCGAGCTCGAGGCCGACGAGCAGACCGGCACCACCGTCACCTGGTGGGCCTCGGAGGACATCTTCGAGACCACGACGTACTCGCTGGAGACCATCACCGGGCGTATCCGCGAGATGGCCTTCCTCAACAAGGGCCTGGAGATCGTCGTCCGCGACGAGCGGCCACAGGCCGACGACATCGCCGAGGCCGTCGAGGACGACACCGTCTCCTCCGACGTCGACGGCGGCAGCGACGCCATCAAGGCCGCCGAGGGGGGCGGGCTGGAGCAGGTGTTCTGCTACCAGCGTGGCCTGGTCGACTACGTCGAGCACCTCAACCGGCGCAAGGAGAAGACCAACGAGACGGTCATCTCCTTCGAGGCCGACACCCCCGAGGACGTCGAGAACCACATGAGCGTCGAGGTGGCGATGCAGTGGAACGCCTCGTTCAACGAGTCGGTCCACACCTTCGCCAACACCATCAACACCCACGAGGGCGGCACCCACGAGGAGGGCTTCCGCGCGGCGCTGACCTCGCTGGTCAACGGCATGGGCGAGGACTGGGGCCTGATCAAGAAGCGCGAGGACCGGGTCTCGGGCGACGACATCCGCGAGGGCCTCACCGCGATCATCTCCATCAAGCTCGGCGAGCCGCAGTTCGAGGGCCAGACCAAGACCAAGCTCGGCAACACCGAGGCCAAGGGCTTCGTGCAGCGGGTGGTCAACGAGGAGCTCGGCGCCTGGCTGGAGGCCAACCCCAACGAGGGCAAGACCATCCTGCGCAAGGCCCAGGCCGCGGCGACGGCACGGATCGCGGCCCGCAAGGCGCGCGACCTGGCCCGCTCGCGCAAGGGCCTGCTCGGTGGCGGCGGCCTGCCGGGCAAGCTGTCGGACTGCCAGTCGACCAACCCCGACGAGTGCGAGGTCTTCATCGTCGAGGGTGACTCCGCGGGCGGCTCGGCCAAGTCCGGTCGTGACCCGCGGGTGCAGGCGATCCTCCCGATCCGCGGCAAGATCCTCAACGTCGAGAAGGCGCGCATCGACAAGGTGCTGGCCAACACCGAGGTGCAGTCGATCCTCTCCGCGCTCGGCACGGGCATCCACGAGGAGTTCGACCTCGACAAGCTGCGCTACCACAAGATCGTGCTGATGGCCGACGCCGACGTCGACGGCCACCACATCAACACGCTGCTGCTGACGCTGCTGTTCCGCTTCATGCGGCCGCTGATCGAGCACGGCTACGTCTACATGGCGCAGCCGCCGCTCTACCGGCTGCGGTGGAACAAGCCCCACGAGCACGAGTTCGTCTACTCCGACGCCGAGCGCCTCGCGCTGCAGGAGGCCGGCATCGAGGCGGGCAAGAAGCTGCCGAAGGAGAACCCGGTCCAGCGCTACAAGGGTCTGGGCGAGATGAACGCCGACGAGCTGTGGGAGACCACGATGGACCCCGACCAGCGGCTGCTGCTGCAGGTCAGCCTCGAGGACGCCGCCCAGGCCGACGAGATCTTCTCCATCCTGATGGGCGAGGACGTCGACCAACGCCGCTCCTTCATCCAGCGCAACGCCAAGGACGTCAGGTTCTTGGACATCTGATGTGTCCCGACAGTCTCGACGACCGGTGGTCGAGCCTGTCGAGACCCGTATCCCGCCATCTAGCGCCACGCGTAGACATCGTTAGACCCAGTCAGAGAGAGCAATCGTGACCGAGACCCCCACCACGCCCGAGGGCCCCACCGGCCGGATCGAAGCGGTCGACCTGCAGGAGTCGATGAAGCGCTCCTACATCGACTACGCGATGGCCGTCATCGTCGGGCGCGCGCTGCCCGACGTACGCGACGGGCTCAAGCCGGTGCACCGGCGCGTGCTCTACGCGATGTACGACGGTGGCTACCGTCCCGACCGCGGCTACTCCAAGTGCAGCCGCGTCGTCGGTGACGTGATGGGTCAGTACCACCCGCACGGCGACTCCGCGATCTACGACACCCTGGTCCGCTTGGCGCAGACCTGGGTGATGCGGGCGCCGCTGATCCACGGCCAGGGCAACTTCGGCTCGCCGGGCAACGACCCCGCCGCGGCCATGCGGTACACCGAGTGCCGCATGGCGCCGCTGGCGATGGAGATGGTGCGCGACATCGACGAGGACACCGTCGACTTCGTGCCCAACTACGACGGCCGGTCCGAGGAGCCGTCGATCCTGCCGGCGCGCTTCCCGAACCTGCTGGTCAACGGCTCCTCGGGCATCGCGGTCGGCATGGCCACCTCGATCCCGCCGCACAACCTGCGCGAGGTGGCGGCCGGCGCGAAGTGGGCGCTGGAGCACCCCGACGCCTCGCGCGAGGAGCTGCTCGAGGCGCTCATGGAGCGCATCAAGGGCCCCGACTTCCCCAACGCGGCGCTGATCGTCGGCCGCGAGGGCATCGAGCAGGCCTACCGCACCGGCCGCGGCTCGATCACCCAGCGCGCGGTGATCGAGGTCGACGAGGACGCCAAGGGCCGCACCTGCCTGGTCATCACCGAGCTGCCCTACATGGTCAACCCGGACAACCTGGCGCTGAAGATCGCCGAGCTGGCCGACTCCGGCAAGGTGCAGGGCATCAGCGACGTGCGCGACGACACCTCCTCGCGCACCGGCCAGCGGCTGGTCGTGGTGCTCAAGCGCGACGCGGTCGCGCGGGTGGTGCTCAACAACCTGCTCAAGCACACCGAGCTGCAGACCAACTTCAGCTGCAACATGCTCGCGCTGGTCGACGGCGTGCCCCGCACGCTGACCATCGACCAGTTCATCAGCCACTGGGTCGACCACCAGATCGACGTCATCCAGCGCCGGACGCGCTACCGGCTGGCGAAGTACCAGCGCGAGGCCCACATCTACCGCGGCCTCGCCAAGGCGCTGGACATGCTCGACGAGGTGATCGCCCTGATCCGGCGCTCGCCCGACGTCGACGAGGCCCGCACCGGCCTGATGCAGCTGCTCGACATCGACGAGCTCCAGGCCAACGCGATCCTGGAGATGCAGCTGCGGCGCCTGGCGGCCCTGGAGCGGCAGAAGATCATGGACCGGCTCGCCGAGCTGGAGGAGATCATCGCCGACCTCGAGGACATCCTGGCCCGCCCCGAGCGGCAGCGCCGGATCATCGCCGAGGAGCTCGACGAGATCCTGGAGAAGTACGGCGACGAGCGGCGTACGCAGATCATCGCCGCCGACGGCGACCTCTCCATGGAGGACCTGATCCCCGACGAGGACCTGGTCGTCTCCATCACCCGCGGCGGCTACGCCAAGCGGACGCTGGCCAGCCACTACCGCACGCAGAAGCGCGGCGGCAAGGGCGTGCGCGGCGCGGCACTGCGCGGCGACGACGTGGTGCGGCACTTCATCGCCACGTCCAACCACCACTGGCTGCTGTTCTTCACCGACCAGGGGCGCGTCTACCGCACGAAGGCCTACAACCTGCCCGAGGCGACCCGTGACGCCAAGGGCGGCCACGTGGCGGGCCTGCTCTCCTTCCAGCCCGACGAGCAGATCGCGCAGGTGCTGGCGATCCGCGACTACGACCAGGAGCCCTACTTGGTGCTCGCCACCCGCAACGGGCTGGTGAAGAAGACCCGGCTGGGTGACTACAACTCGCCGCGGCAGGCCGGCGTCATCGCGATCAACTTCCGCGAGGACGACGACGAGCTGATCGGTGCCGAGCTGGTCTCCGGCGACGACGACATCCTGCTGGTATCCCACAAGGGGCAGGCGATCCGCTTCCGCGCCGACGACCAGCAGCTGCGGCCGATGGGGCGGGCGACGTCGGGTGTCACGGGCATGAAGTTCCGCGAGGACGACTCGCTGCTGTCGCTGTCGGTGATCCGGGCCTCGCAGGTCGCGGCCGAGGAGGCTGCCGGCCTGGCGGCCGAGGACGACGAGTCCGCCGACGTCGAGGCGAGTGAGGTCGACGTCGAGACCGTCAAGGCGCAGTACGTCTTCTCCATGACCGACGGCGGCTTCGCCAAGCGCAGCCGCATCAACGAGTACCGCCTCCAGGGACGCGGTGGCCTCGGCATCAAGGCGATGACGCTGACCAACGCCGACCGGGGCGGTCTGGTGGGTGCCTTCATCGTCGAGGACGGCGACGAGGTGCTCTCGATCACCCAGTCGGGCCAGGTCGTGCGCAGCCCGATCAACGAGGACTTCCGGCCCACGGGCCGTGCGACGCAGGGCGTGAAGTTCGTGACGCCCAAGTCGGGCGACGCGGTCGCGCTGGTGGCCCGCTCGGTGGAGACCACCGCCGCCGAGGAGGAGGCGGAGGAAGCCGCTGCCGAGGAGGGCGCCGAGCCCGCCGAGGCAGGCGTCGAGGGAGCGGTCGAATCGGCGGATCAGGGTTCGGGTGCCACAATCGAGCCGACCGAACCCGCGGCTGACCCCGGGGAGAGTGAGGACTGATGACTGATCGTCACACGGATTCCCGTGGCGAGGTCTCGGAGGAGACCGACGCGGAGAAGACCAAGGTCGCCGGCATCCCGCGGGTGACCGAGGAGACCTCGACCGAGAAGTCAGCGAGCTCGGGCAAGCAGCAGAAGCCCGAGCCTGCCAAGAATTCCGACGCGGCGAAGCAGGCCGACTCGGGCTCGGAGCAGCAGGACAAGCCGGCCAAGCAGTCGTTCGCGGCGGCGGCCAAGTCCACGCTGGACGCGGCGAAGAAGGCGGCGAGCCAGGTGGGTGGCGAGCGCGGGGAGAAGTCCGCCTCGCCGGTGACCCAGACGGCCCCTGCCCCCAAGCGCGGCCCGCGTCGTGCGCGGCTCCGGCTGACCCGGATCGACCCGTGGTCGGTGATGAAGACCGCGTTCCTGCTCTCGATCGCCTTCGCGGTCGTGACCGTGGTCGCGGTCGGCATGGTCTGGCAGGTGCTGGGCGCCGCCGGCGTGTGGGACTCGATCAACGAGACGGTCCAGTCCGGCATCGGCGGCGACGACATCTCCTCCTTCCAGGTCGAGGACTACGTCGGCACCTCCCGCGTGCTCGGCTTCACGATGCTGGTCGCCGCGGTGGACGTCGTACTCATCACCGCGGCAGCGACCCTGTCGGCCTTCCTCTACAACATGGCCGCCGCCCTCCTGGGCGGCGTCGAGGTCACCCTCTCCGAGGACGTCGACTGACCCTTGGTGGTCGAGCCGCCGCCGAGGGCCGAGGCGGCGTGTCGAGACCCCCAACCCGTTTTGTCCGTCCCCTCGACGGTCGGGTAGTGTTCCGGCTTGGTTCACACCACACGAGGGCCTATAGCTCAGACGGTTAGAGCGCTGTCCTGATAAGACAGAGGTCACTGGTTCAAGTCCAGTTAGGCCCACTCTCGAGACCACCGGAGGTCACAGGTGATCAAGAAGGTCGTCCTTCTCGTCCTCGCTGCGGCCGGCGCGGCGTTCGCGAACAAGAAGCTCCAGGAGTCCAAGGCCGAGCAGGCCCTCTGGTCCGAGGCGACCGACTCGCTGCCCCACTCCTGACCCACCCAAGGGGCCTTGGCGCAATTGGTAGCGCACCTGCTTTGCAAGCAGGGGGTTAGGGGTTCGAGTCCCCTAGGCTCCACCACGCGGAACCGCACGTCGCACTGCGGTTCCCTTATCGTTTCGAGCACTCTCCGGTCAGCGCACAGGAACGTACCGAACGGCTGGGATCGGACCTCCTGACGCGCTCATGGCCCGCGATTGCTGCCGTTCGGTACGTCCGCGTGCGCGGCGGAGCCCGACGAGGTTTGGTTTCGCCCGAATCGGTTACCGGACGGTCGACCGGGACGACGAGTCGTCCCCACCGATCGAAGGGAGCCAGATCATGGGCCAGGTCCAGAAGTCCATCGACGTGGACGTGCCGGTGAGCACCGCCTACAACCAGTGGACGCAGTTCGAGAGCTTCCCGGAGTTCATGGGAGGCGTGGAGTCGATCACTAAGGTCGACGAGAAGCGCAGCCACTGGGTCACCGACATCGTCGGCGTCGAGCGCGAGTTCGACACCGAGATCACCGAGCAGCACCCCGACCAGCGCATCGCGTGGACGAGCGTCGACGGTGACGCCGAGCACGCCGGCGTGGTCACCTTCCACCACCTCGACGACGACAAGAGCCGCGTCATGGTCCAGATCGACTGGGACGCCTCCGGCGTCGCCGAGAAGGTCGGGTCGGCGGTCAATGCCGACGACCGGCAGGTGGAGAAGGACCTCGAGCGGTTCAAGGAGTTCATCGAGAACCGTGGGCAGGCCACCGGCAGCTGGCGGGGCGACGTACCGGCCGGCTCCTGAGCCGACCGGCCCCGACAGGAACGCCGACGCGGTGCCGCGGGGTCAGCGCGAGTCGCTGGCCAGCGGCGCCGGGTCGGCGATCTCGTCCTCGAGCCGCTTGAGCCAGGAGTTCGCGGCGAGGGCGGCCAACGCCAGCGCCACCACCGTGCCGGCTAGACCGAGCAGGCCGCTCCCGGTCGCAGCGAGTACGACGTACCCGATGGTCGCCGCGGCAGCTCCGGCCAACGCGTAGGGCAGCTGGGTAGTGACGTGGGTGATGACGTTGCAGCTGGCGCCGGTCGAGGACAGGATCGTCGTGTCCGAGATCGGCGAGCAGTGGTCGCCGAAGACCGACCCGGCGAGCACCGCCCCGAAGGCGGGGATCAGCAGCTCGGGTTCACCGACCGAGGTCATCAGGGCACCGGCGATCGGCAGCAGGATCGCGAAGCTGCCCCACGACGTGCCGGTCGAGAACGCCATCGCGCCGGCCAGCACGAACATCACGGGCACCAGCCACGCCGCCGCGATGCCGGCGTCCTCGACGAGCCCGGCCAGGTAGTCGCCGGTGCCGAGGGACTCGATCAGCGCCCCGAGCATCCACGCCAGCACCAGGATGTAGACCGCCGGCAGCATCGAGGTCACGCCGTTCCACGTGCCCCGGCCCAGCACGCCGCGGTCGAAGTCCTCGTCGGGCGTGGTGTAGCGGAAGTAGTAGTAGAACGCGGACACCAGACCCAGCGCGGCGCCGATGATCAGCGCCAGCGTCACGTCGGCGTTGGCGAGCACGTCCAGCACCGACCACGACGAGCCCTCGGCGGTGCCGCCGCTCCACACCATGCCACCGACCACGCCGACGACCAGCGCGACGAACGGCACCACCAGCGCCCGCTTGTGGCCGGGCTCGTGCATCGGCAGGTCCTCAGTGAGCTCACCCGGCACCGTCTCGGCGCTGTCGAAGGTCTCGCCCTCGGCGATCGCGCGACGCTCCTCCCGCCGCATCGGCCCCAGGTCCAGCTGCAACGCGACCACCAGGCCGACGGTGAGCAGCGCCGCGATCGCGTAGTAGTTGTGCCCCGCCGAGAGGACGAAGACCTCGACGTCGCTGCGGTCCAGCGCCGCCTCGGCGATGATCGGGCTCATCAGCGTGATGATGTAGGCGCCCCAGCTCGAGAACGGCGCCAGCACCGCCACCGGCGCCGACGTCGAGTCGATCAGGTAGGCCAGCTTGGCGCGCGCCACGTGCATCCGGTCGGTGACCGGGCGGGCCACCTGGCCCACCGCGAGGGCGTTGAAGTAGTCGTCGATGAAGATCGCCAGCCCCAGCCCGCCGGCCATCCCCTGCGCACCCCGACGGCTCCGCACCCGCCGCGACGCCCACTCGGAGAACGCCGAGCTGCCGCCGCTCATCAGGATCACCGAGGCGATCACGCCCAGCGCCAGGGTGAAGAGCAGGATGTAGACCTTGCCGGTGTTGACCGCCCCGTCGACCCAGAACAGCTCCGCGAACGAGGCCCACACCAGCTCCAGCGTCCCCAGCGGGGCGTAGTCGGCCACGATGAACGCAGCACTGAGCACGCCGAGCCCGAGACTCAGCACCACCTGCCGGGTGGCGATCACGAGCGTGATCGCCAGCAGCGGTGGGATGACGGTGATGATCGAGTCGTCCATGGCGTCCTTCCCGAGACGAGACGCACGAGCCTAGTACCGGCGTACGGCGGCCGTCACCACGTGAGGCCCGCCCCACGGCCGCCGGGGACCGGGGACGTCGTGGACGGCCGGCTGGTGTCGCTCACGTACGCTGATGCTCCCGCCACCGTGGCGGCGACCACCGGACCAAGGAAGGGCTGCTGTCCTCGGATGGAGTACGACAGACCCTGGGTGGCGTCGCGCCGCCCACGCACTGACCTGATCCCGCGCCCCGGCAGCGGGTCCGCACCGCAGGAGGCGCGGCGATGACGGTGCTCATGCTGCTCGTCGGGATCCTCGCGATCCTGACCATCATCGCGGCGAACGGCTACTTCGTGGCCCAGGAGTTCGCCTACATGTCGGTGGACCGCTCCCGCCTCGGCGCGAGCGCCGACGCCGGTGACGCCACGGCACGGCGTGCGCTCGCGATCACCGACCGCACCTCGTTCATGCTCTCGGGCGCCCAGCTCGGCATCACCGTCACCGGCCTGCTCATCGGGTACGTCGCCGAGCCGCTCGTCGGCAGCGCCCTCGGCGAGCTCCTCGGCGGCGTCGGCGTCCCCACCGCGGTCGGCGTCTCGGTCGGCACCATCACCGCCCTCGCGGTCTCGACGATCGTGCAGATGATCGTCGGGGAGCTCTATCCCAAGAACCTGGCGATCGCCAACGCCGAGCCGATGGCCCGCGGCCTGGCCCGGTCCACGCAGATCTACCTCGCGGCGTTCGGCTGGCTCATCACCGTCTTCGACCACGCCGCCAACGCGCTGCTCAAGCTGGTCCGCATCGAGCCGGTCCACGACGTCGACTCCACCGCCACCCCGCAGGACCTCGAGCACATCGTCGCCGACTCCCGTGAGAGCGGCGACCTGCCCGAGGAGCTGTCGATGCTGCTCGACCGGATCCTCGACTTCCCCGACCAGGACGTCGAGCACGCGATGGTGCCGCACTCCCAGGTCGGCACCGTCCACAGCAGTACGACGATCGCGGAGGTCCGCGAGCGGATGGCCGTCGAGCACACCCGCTACCCCGTCGTGGATGACGACGGCGTGGCCGTCGGGCTGGTCGAGCTCGCCGACCTGCTCGCCAGCGACCTCCCCGACGAGGCCCCCGCCGAGCAGCTGATGCGCGAACCGGTGCTGGTGCCGACCGCGATGGCGCTGCCCGACGCGCTCGACCAGCTCGTCGAGGCCCGCACCGAGCTGGCCTGCGTCATCGACGAGTACGGCGGCCTGGCCGGCGTCCTCACCGTCGAGGACATGGCCGAGGAACTCATCGGCGAGGTCACCGACGAGCACGACCACGAGGCACCGCCGACCGTCGTCGCCGAGGACGAGCACACCTGGGTCGTCGACGGCGACGTCCCGGTCGACGAGGTCGAGCGCGCCATCGGCCACGACCTGCCCGCCGGGGACTACGAGACCATCACCGGGCTGCTGCTCGACGTCCGCGGCGACCTCCTCGAGGAGGGCGAGCAGGTCGAGGTCGAGCTGCCGCAGGACCCGGCCGAGCTGGCCGAGGACGAACCCACGCCCCGCACGCTGGTGGCCGAGGTGGTCGCCGTCGAGCGGCACGTGCCGTCCCGGCTCCGGCTCCACCTCACCGAGCAACCCGCGACCGCCGACGACCAGGAGGAGGTGGACTGATGGAACACCCCGTCACCGTGGCCGTCGCCACCGCCGCGATCATCGTGCTCAGTGCGCTCTTCGTCGTCGTCGAGTTCTCCCTGCTCGGCGCCCGGCGCCACCGGCTGGAGGAGTCCGCCGCCACGAGCCGGTCCGCCCGTGCCGCGCTGCGGTCGATGAACGAGCTGACCGTCATGCTCGCCGGCGCCCAACTCGGCATCACCGCCTGCACCCTCGCGCTCGGTGCGATCACCAAGCCGGCCGTGCACCATTGGCTCGAACCGGCCATCGCCACGATCGGCATGCCCGGCTGGGTCGCCGACGGCGTCGCCTTCGGCCTCGCGCTGCTGGTCGTGACCTTCCTGCACCTCGTGGTCGGCGAGATGGCGCCGAAGTCGTGGGCGATCGCCCACCCCGAGCTGTCGGCGTCGGCCATCGCGCTGCCCGCGCGTGCCTTCATCTGGGCGTTCCGTCCGCTGCTGGGCTGGATCAACACCCTCGCCAACCGCCTCGTGGCGGCCAGCGGCGTGGAACCGGTCGACCGCGCCGGCGTCGCCGGGTACGACGCCGCCACCATCCGGCACCTCGTCGAGCACTCGGCGGAGGCGGGCGTGCTCGAGCCGACCTTCCGCGAGCAGATCGCCCGCGCCATCGACCTGGAGTCCCTCGAGGTCGCCAGCCTCGTCCCCGCCGGGGTGCGCCCGACCGCGGTCGCGACGTCGGCGACCGTGGCCGACGTACGCGCCGCCTCGGTGCGGTCGGGGCACCTGCGGATCCTGCTGCACGACGACGGTCCGGGGGCGCCGCGGGTGGTGCACGTGCGCGACACCCTGCTCGAGCCCGACGACCGTGCGGCGGCCGACCTCGCCCGCGACCCGCTCCGGCTGGCGCGCGAGACGCCGGTGCACGAGGCGCTCGCCCAGCTGCGCGACGGCGGCGAGCAGCTGGCGGCGGTCATGGACGGTGACCGGCTGGTCGGCGTGGTGACGATGGCCGACATCCTGCGCCGCGTGCTGCCCCACGGCTCCGGCGGCGCGGAGGTGCCGGCGTGAGCGCGGCGTACTGACCTCGACCACCGCACGCACGATCGCCCGGGACCAGTGCCGGTCCCGGGCGATCTGGTGGGAGCACGTCAGTGCGCGGCGCCCACCGGGGCCGCCTCCTCGGTCCGGTCGGACCCGACGGAACCGGCGGTGTCCGCGGGCCGCGGGCGCTCCGGCGCCGTACGGCCGTGGGTGGCGTAGAGCATCAGGCCGACGAAGGTGAGGCCACCGACGAGGTTGCCCACCACGGTCGGGATCTCGTTCCAGACCAGGTAGTCACCGATGGTGAACTCGCCGCCGAGCATGAGGCCGGAGGGGAAGAGGAACATGTTGACGATCGAGTGCTCGAACCCCATGTAGAAGAACAGCATGATCGGCATCCACATCGCGATGACCTTGCCGGGCACGCTGTTGGACATCATGGCGCCCACGACGCCGGTCGAGACCATCCAGTTGCACAGCACGCCGCGGATGAAGAGCGTCAGCATGCCGGCGGCGCCGTAGTCGGCGTAGCCGACGGTGCGGCCCTCGCCGATGGAGCCGATGGCCTGGCCGACTTCGTTGGGGCTGGTGGAGAAGCCGTAGGTGAAGATGATCGCCATGAACAGGGCGGTGGTCATCGCGCCGGCGAGGTTGCCGAGGAAGACCCACCCCCAGTTGCGCAGCATCGAGCGCCAGGTGACGCCCCGGCGCTTGTCGAGCACGGCCAGCGGCACGAGCGTGAAGACGCCCGTGAGCAGGTCGAAGCCCATCAGGTAGAGCATGCAGAAGCCGACCGGGAAGAGCACCGCCCCGGCGAGCGGCTCACCGGTCTGCACGGTGATGGTCACGGCGAAGGCGGCGGCGAGGGCGAGGATCGCTCCGGCCATGTAGGCGCGGATGAAGGTGTCGCGGGTCGACATGAACGCCTTCTTCTCGCCGGCGTCCACCATCTGCTTCACGAAGTCGGGCGGGGCCACGTAGGACATCGGGGATCTCCTGGAGGGGTGTCGTTGCGGGCGCTCGGTACGACGACCCATCCTCCGCGCCGGGTGTTGCCCCGTGGTGACGCCGAGAGGTCGAGCTGCATCACGTTGTCCTCACCGCCTCACGGGGTCCGGGCGCACCGGATCACGACGGTGTTTCCGCGGCTGGGACGGCGTGAAGAGTGCGTGACAACTGCCCGCGGAGCCTCCTCGGGGGCGGCGCCCGGCCGCCGATCGGGGCATCGTGCGGGCCATGGAACCCATCATGGATCGACAGCAGGCGACCGAGCTCGTGCGCAGTGCCCGGATCCGCACCGACACCTCCTGGACGACGTTGGCCGAGAAGGTCGGCGAACCCGTCGTGTGGACGACCGCTGCGCTGCTGGGCCAGCACCCGATGAGTGCCGCGCAGGCCGCGGCCGCGTGCGAGCTGCTCGGGCTCGACGAGGACGTCGCCGAGTCGCTGCAGACCCAGCCGACCCGGGGCATCGACCCGGCCGCGCTGCAGGACCCGACGATCTACCGCTTCCAGGAGGCGCTGATGGTCTACGGCCCGGCGCTGAAGGAGCTGCTCCACGAGGAGTTCGGCGACGGCATCATGAGTGCGATCAACTTCAACGTCTCCTTCGGCCGGCGTGCCCACCCCGACGGGGACCGGGTGGTGGTCACCTTCGACGGCAAGTTCCTCGACTACCGCTGGTGAGGTGCGCCGTCGCGGCCCCCGTAGCGTGGGTGGCATGACGGTGGTGATGGCCGGATGCGGCGACCTCGGCACGGAGACCGCGCTGCGGTTCGCGGCGACCGGACGGACCGTGGTCGGGATGCGGCGTACGCCGGCGCACCTGCCCGAGCCGATCCTCGGGCAGGCGGTCGACCTGGCCCGCGAACGGCCGTCGTTCCCCGCCGACACCGAGATCGTGGTCGTCGCGACCAGCGCCGACGAGCGCACCGAGGCCGGCTACCGCCGCGCGTACGTCGACGCCGTCGACCACGTGCTGGACGCGGTCGAGCAGGCCGGGGCGGATCCGCGGATCCTGCTGGTCTCCTCGACCTCGGTGTACGACGCCTCCGACGGCCGCTGGGTCGACGAGGACACCGTGGTCAGCCCGCCGACGGACACGGCGCGGGTGGTGCTGGAGGCCGAGGAGCGGTTCCTGGCCCGCGCGGGTCGTGGCACGGTGCTGCGGCTGGGCGGCCTCTACGGCCCGGGGCGTGACCGGTTGATCTCGCAGGTCCGCGATGGCCGCGCCACGGTCGGTCCCACGCCACAGTGGACCAACCGCATCCACCGCGACGATGCCGCGGCGGCGCTGGTGCACCTCGCGACGCAGGTCGAGGCCCCGGGGCCCCGCTACCTCGGTGTCGACGACGAGCCGGCCGAACGCCGTGCGGTGATGGAGTTCCTCGCCGCCGAGCTCGGGGTGCCCGGCCCGGTCGAGGTCGACGAACCGGCCCGCAGCGCCGGCAAGCGCTGCCGCAACGACCGCCTGCGCGACACCGGATTCACCTTCGCCCACCCGACCTTCCGGGAGGGCTACCGCGCGGTGCTCGGTGGCGCGGGAAGTCGCCACCGTTGATTCGGCGAATCCGCGGACGGTCGCGCCGTCGGGGGTGTTGAATCCCACCACATGACTCGGGGAGGCAACTGATGGGGAGGGTCATCTCCTGTCCGGCGCACGAGCTGCGGCGGCAACGGCGTGAGTGGGCGCTGCGCCATGCCCACGTGCTCGGCTCCGTCGCCGTGCTCTTCGTCGCTGCAGGCGCGGTGCTCACGGTCGGCCTGATGCCGGTCGTGCCGCACCCGCTCGTCTTCTACGTCCTCGGTGCGCTGCACCTGGGGTTGGTCGGTGCGTGGTGGTACCTGGTGAACGCCTGGTTCCTCGCCCATCAGCGGGAGGCCGTGCGGCACCTGATGGGCTGATCCACATCGCCGTGCGACGATGATCGGCGGGCCGCGGCCCAGCAGATCCCACCCCGACTCGGCGAGGTGTCCCGTGACCGACCGTTCCTCCACGCCCACCGACCAGGTCAGCACCAAACGCTGGACCCCCATCGGCCCCGGGCTGATCGTCGCCGCGACCGGTGTCGGTGCCGCCGACCTGGTGGCCACCGTGATCGCCGGCCAGAAGTTCGGCTACGCCCTGCTGTGGGCGGTGGTCATCGGCTGCATCCTCAAGATCGTGCTGGTCGAGGGCGCGGGCCGCTTCACGCTCGCCACCGGCCGCACCATCTACGAGGGCTGGGCGAGCCTGGGCCGCTGGACCTCCTGGTACTTCGGCCCCTACATCGTCGTGTGGGGCATCGTGTACGGCGCCGCCGCGATGGCCGGCACCGGCCTGCCGCTGGCCTCCCTCTTCCCCGCCCTCTCGGTCACGACCTGGGGGATCCTGTCGGCGCTGATCGGCGCCGCCGTGGTGTGGGTCGGCCACTACAAGCTTCTCGAGCGGGTCTGCGCCGTCCTGGTCGGCATCATGTTCGTCACCGTCGTGCTCGCCGCCGCGCTGACCACCCCGAACCTGCCCGACCTGGTCGCGGGCCTCGTGCCGCGCATCCCCGACGGCGGCCTGGTCAACGTGCTCTCGGTCGCCGGCGGCGTCGGCGGCACCATCACGCTCGCGGCGTACGGCTACTGGGTCCGGGAGAAGGGCTGGCACCGGCCCGAGCACATGCGGCTGATGCGCCTGGACAACATCGTCGCCTACACCGTCACCGGCATCTTCGTCATCGCCACCCTCATCGTCGGCGCCGAGCTGCTCTACTCCGCGGGCATCGCGGTGGAGACCGGCGACGAGGGACTGCTCGACCTCTCCGAGGTGCTGCAGGCCCGCTACGGCACGTGGGCCGGCACGGTCTTCCTCGTCGGCTTCTGGTCGGCAGCGATGTCCTCGCTGATCGGCGTGTGGAACGGCGTCTCGATGATGTTCGCCGACTTCGTCGGCCAGGCGCGGGGCTTCGACCACGACCACCCGCAGACCCGCATCGGCGGTCCTTGGTACAAGGCCTACATCCTGTGGCTGACCTTCCCGCCGATCGTGCTCCTGCTGCTCGGCCGGCCGGTCTGGCTGATCCTGGCCTACGGCGTGCTCGGCGCGCTCTTCATGCCGTTCCTCGCCATCACGCTGCTGTGGCTGCTCAACACGGCACGTACGCCGGCCGGCTGGCGCAACCGGATCTCCTCCAACGTCGCCATGGGCCTGTGCGCGGTGCTCTTCGCCTGGCTCGCGTGGCAGCAGCTGAGCGACGCCGTCGCCGGCGTCCTCTGACCCCGCCTCAAGGGGGATTGGCGGAGCCAGAGGACGGATCTGTGGGCCGGCTGCTCGGCCGGTCAGCGGGCGGGGTCGGTCCCGCCGGTCGACTCCCAGTTGCTCGGCGGCGGCTGGGGACGCTGGTAGCCGATCTCGCCACCGAGGCGGCCGCCGTAGGGGCGCCCGTGGTCGGCGTACTCGTCGCGCATGTAGGTCAGCAGCCACTCCCCGACCTGCACGCGGGCACCGGACCGGAGCATCTGCTGGTCCACCGCCCGGCCGTGCACGAAGACACCACCGTCGCGGGAGTGGATGACGAGCTCGTCGCGCTCGTCGTGCACGACCACGGCGTGCTCGCCGGCGACGCCCGCGAGGCGGATGTCGCTGGACTCGTCCGAGCCGATGGTGGTGGTGCCGTCGGCGAGGTCGAAGACGTCCCACTGCAGCGCCTGCCCGCTGTCGGCGCGACCGGTGAGGACCAGTCGGGGGTGGCCGCCGCGGTGCGGGTCGTGGGTGGTGGTGATGGGCCGCCGCGGACGCCGGAGGAAGGTCGGCGCCAGCGGGAGCAGTGTGCCGGGAGGCATGAGCCGTGCGTCGGGGAGCACCGACTCCTCGCGGCGCTGGAGGCGACGCCGCCCGGGCTCCCACAGGCCCCGCAGGCCCTGGACCCGGATGTGGCGCGACCGGGTGAGCCGACGCTGCCACCACCGCGTCTTCACGTCGCCGAGCGTGACCAGCTCCTGCTGCTCGTCCACGACGCGGAGGCGGAGGCCCTGGGCTGCCAGGGCGTCGGCGACCGCGCGGATGGCGCCGGCGTCGCGGGTCCCGGCGAACGCGCCGGGATCGTCCACGGTGAGGAGGAGGTCGGGGCCGGACCCGTGCAGGTGGGCGTGGACCGGCTCCTTGCCCGGCCGGGCCACCTCCAGGTGCAGGTCAGCGGTGAAGCGCAGTGCCGTCGACACGGTGGTCGCCCTGATCAGCGCGACGCGTTGTCGTCGGTGGTGACCTGCAGTGTGCCGTTGAGCTTCCACACCGCACGGGGCGAGTCGCTGCCGGTGTCGCGCGGGACCTCGACCTCGAACTCCTCGAAGCGGTAGTTGATCGCCGCCTCACGCCCGGTGAGGAAGGACCACATGCGCTGCCCGAGCTCGGTCCAGTCCACCACCTCGCCGGTCGGCCCGTCCGGGCTGATGCCGTTCCTGCTCATGTCTGCCTCCTGAAACTTGAACAACAAATGTAGGTATTTGTTGAGGTTTCTACCGAGTGTGACGCGGCGCGGCGCTCCACACAAGGGCAGCGCGAGAAAAGGCTGGACGGGTCTCGACAGGCTCGACCAACGGCGGCGGCTCACCAACGGCGGCGGCTCGACCGACCGGGGTCTCGACAGGCTCGACCAACGACGGCGGCTCGGCCGACGAGCCGCAGTCAGGCGCGTACGTCGCGCGCGGCGGTGGGTGCCGGCGTTCCGCGGACCTCGGGGTGGCAGATCGCGGCGAGGGCCTCGACTCCGTCGACGACGCGGGGGCCCGGGCGGGCGAAGGAGGCGTTGGCGTCGACGGCCCAGACGGGGACGTCGGGGAAGTGCTCGAGCACCTGGCCGGCGAGGTCGGTGGCGGCCTCGAGGTCGTAGCCGCACGGCGCGCAGATCACGAGGTCGGGCTCGGTGGCGACGGCCTGTTCCCACGTGGTGCGGAAGGACTTCTCGCCCGCGGTGCCCAGCACCGGGTCCCCACCGGCGAGCGTGACCATCTCCGGGATCCAGTGGCCGGGCGCGAACGGCGGGTCGGTCCACTCCAGCACCAGCACCCGCGGACGTTCCCGGTCGGCGACGTCTGCGGCGACGGCGTCGAGGCGGCCGCGCAGGTCGGCGACCCACTGCTCGGCTTCCTCCTCGCGCTCGACCTGCTCGCCGAGCAGCAGCACGGAGTCGAGGATCTCGCTGATCGTGGCAGGGTCGACGGTGAGCACGTCGGCGCGGCAGCCGAGGAAGTCCAGCGCCTCGGTCACGTCGTCGGTGTCGAGGGCGCAGACCTCGCACAGGTCCTGGGTGACGACGAGGTCCGAGCCCAGTCCGGTCAAGGCGTCGGCGTCGAGGTGGTAGAGGTCCTCGCCCCGGGCGAGTGCCTCGGCGACGAAGGTGTCGATCTCGGCCGGCGAGAGCCCCTCCGGCATCGCCGAGGTGGACACGATCGGCCGGGTGCGGGCCTCGGGCGGGTGGTCGCACTCGAAGGTCACGCCGACCACGTCGTCGCCGGCGCCGAGCCCGAAGAGGATCTCGGTCGCCGAGGGCAGCAGGGACACCACGCGCATGCCCCGATCGTAGGTCCCCCGTCGGCACCACCTGTGTGGCGGATCGCTGTCACCCCGTGGCAGCAATCCTCCACACAGCGGGAACCAAACGGGCCCGAGCGCGGACCTTCTCCATGTGCGCGCGGCCACCCGTGGTCCGGTGCCGCGCCGGCGACCGACGAGGAAGGCTCCCATGACGAGCGTGCGACCCCTGCTCACCCGACTCCACTTCTACGCGGGCATCTTCGTGGCGCCGTTCATCATCGTCGCCGCGGCCAGTGGTCTGCTGTATGCGATCAGCCCCCCGCTAGAGCAGGTCGTGTACGCCGACGAGCTCACCACCGAGGCCCGCGGCGACACGCTGCCGCTGGACGAGCAGGTCGCCGCCGCGCAGGCCACGCAGCCGGACCTGTCCGTCCTCGCGGTGCGTCCCGCGCCGGAGGAGGGGCGGACGACGCAGGTGCTGTTCGACGACGGCCGCACCGAGGACTCGCGTCGGCTCGCCGTCTTCGTCGACCCCGTCGAGGGCGACGTCCACGGGGCACTCACCTCCTACGGCTCCAGCGGGTCGCTGCCCTTCCGGATCTGGATCGACGAGCTGCACCGCGGACTCCACCTGGGCGACCCGGGCCGGATCTACTCCGAGCTCGCGGCGTCGTGGCTGTGGGTGATCGCCTTGGCCGGCCTCGCCCTGTGGTGGAGCGGCCGACGCCGCGGACGCTCGCTGCGGCAGTGGGCCGCCGAGCGGCTCGACCCCCGCAGCGCGGCCGGCAGGAGTGCGCGGCGGCGTACGCTCACCTGGCACGGGGCGTTGGGCACCTGGCTGGTGCTGGGCATGCTGATGCTGTCGGCGACCGGCCTCACCTGGTCGCAGTACGCCGGCACGAACGTCAGCGAGCTGCGCACGGCGATGAGCTGGAACAGCCCGACGCCGGTGTCCGACCTCTCCGGCGACGACGGCGCCGCGGGCGCCCATGACGGTCACGCCGGCCACGGCGGCGGAGCGGGCACGCCGGGCGACCTCGCGTCGTACCCGACCACCTTCCAGGAGGTGCGGACCATCGCGGCCGCGCTCGAGGTGGACGCCGAGGTCGAGATCGTCGCGCCGGTCGGCGAGCACGGCGCCTGGGTGGTCACGGAGCTGGACAAGTCGTGGCCGACGCAGGCCGACGCGCTCTCGGTCGACCCGGCCACGGGCCAGGTGGTCGACGTGGTGCGCTTCGCCGACCACCCGTTCGTGGCCAAGCTGGCCCGCTGGGGCATCGACCTGCACATGGGGCTGCTGTTCGGCATCTGGAGCCAGGTCGGGCTGGCGCTGCTGGCGGCGGGCATCATCGCGATGACGGTGCTCGGCTACCGGATGTGGTGGCAGCGTCGCCCCACCCGCGATGCAGGCTTCCGCTTCGGCCGGCCGCCGCAGCGGGGAGCGTGGCGTGCGCTGCCGGCGCCGGCCGTCGCCGGCGTCGCCGTGGTCGCCGTCGGGCTGGGCTGGTTCCTGCCGGTGTGGGGCGTCAGCCTGGCGCTCTTCCTGGCCGTCGACCTGGCGCTGGGCGCCTGGCGCGGTCGCGGCGGCGGGTCCGCGCGGCCCGAGCAGGGGGCCACCGAGCCCGCCCTCGACCCGGTGGGGGAACACTGAGCCCAGGACGGCCGGACGGCCCCGAGCGCGGAAGGACGCAGATGTACGGAGAAGTGGTCAGGACCGAGCAGCTCACGCCCCAGCTGGTCCGGGTGGTGCTCGGCGGTCCCGGGCTGGACGGGTTCGCCGCGCCGGTCACGGCCGACGCCTACGTCAACTGCTCCTTCCTGCCGGCAGCGGCGGCGTACGACGTCCCGTTCGACGACGCGCAGGTGCGCGAGCTGCCGCGCGACCAGCGGCCCTTCCCGCGCCGGATCACGGTGCGGGGCTGGGACGCCGAGCGCGGTGAGCTGACGCTGGACATCGCCGCCCACGGCGACGTCGGGTACGCCGGCCGCTGGGCCCTGCACGCCGAGCCGGGTGACCGGCTGCAGTTCCGCGGCCCGGCCGACGGCTACCTGCCCGACCCGGACGCCGACGGCTACCTCTTCGTCGGCGACGAGAGCGCGCTCCCGGCGATCGCGGTGTGCGCGGAGTGGGCGCCCGCGGGCAAGCCGGTGACGGTGGTCGTCGAGGTGGAGGACGCCGCCGGCGAGGTCGAGCTGACCTCGCCCGGCGACCTGGCCGTCCACTGGGTCCACCGGGCCGACCGCGCGCACACCGACGAGGCGCTCGCCGACCTGCTGGCCGACACGGTCGCCGCCCTGCCGCGCCCCGACGGCGTGGTGAGCGCCTTCGTGCACGGTGAGGCCGCCGAGACCCGCGCCGTACGCCGCGTCCTGCTCCGCGAGCGGATCGTCGACCTCGACCACCTGTCCTGCTCGCCGTACTGGCGGCGCGGCCTGGACGACGAGCAGTGGCGGGCCATCAAGGGCGACTGGGTGCGCGAGGTCAACGCCGAGACCTTCTAGGCCACCTGGCCGGCCGCGAGGACCTCGCGTGCGGTCGCGCGGCCTGAACGGACCGCGCCCTCCATGTAGCCGACGAACTCGGTGGCGTACTCCGCGCCGGCCCAGTGGATCCGGCCCACCGGCTCGCGCAGCACGTCGCCGTAGCTGGTCCACACGCCCGGCCCGAAGTGCGCGCCGTAGCACCCGCGGGAGAACTCCTCGGCGGTCCAGTCCTTCTCGACGTACGCCGTCGGCTCGGCCGCCGCGTCGCCGACGTAGCGGGTGAAGCACTCCAGCACCGTGCGGCGTCGCTCGGCCTCGGGCAGCCGCTGCCAGCGCCGGCCGTCGCCGCCCTCGATGAAGCCGATGAGGATGCCGACCTCGCCGCCGGGGGGCGAGACGTCGAAGGTGACCTTGACCGGTCCGGTCTCGGAGATGGCCTGGCCGTTGAGCCCGGCCTCGCGCCAAAACGGGGTGGGGTAGGCGGCGAAGGCCTTGATCACGGTGCCGGCCGGGACGCGCTGCGTGAGCTGGTCGCGCCAGGCCGGGAGCACCGGGTCGTAGTCGAGGCGCCCGGCCAGCGTGGGCGGCACGGCGACGATGACGCGGTCCGCCTCGTGCACCTCGCCGTCACGGGTGGTCACCCGGACCCCGGTGTCGTCGTGGACGATGCCGGCGACCGGGCTGTCGAGACGCACGTCCAGGTCGGCGGCCATGCCTTCGGGGATGAGGACCGAGCCGCCGACGACGCGGTCCTGCTGGGCGCCCCGGTCGACGGAGACGAGGGTCTCCAGGTCGCCGTTGCCGGCGGTGTAGGTCAGCGCGTGGAGCAGGGAGATGTCGCTGGTGTCGGCGCTGAAGAGCGCCTCGGTCACGATGCGGAAGTAGGCGCGGCCGCTCGGGGTGCGCAGGTTGCGGCGTACCCAGGTCTCCATGGTCTGGCCGTCGAGTACGTCGGCGCGGCGGTGGGTCCAGGGCCGGACCGGGTCGACGCCGCGCACCAGGCGGTCGTAGCGCAGAAGTCCCTGGACCAGGTCGGCGAGCGCGAACGGGTTGAGCCGGGGTGTCGCGCCCTTGTGGCTCGGCAGCCGGACCTGCTTGCCGTGGAGCTGGAGCAGCAGCTCGCCGTCGTCGTTGAAGGTGCGGAAGGTGCGCAGGCCGAGCTCGTCGACCAGCCCGTACATGGCCGCATGGCCCTCCCCGATCCAGGTGCCGCCCAGCTCGATCGGGTGCCCGGCGATCTGGCCGCCCTCCATCCGCCCGCCGACGCGGTCGCGGGCCTCGAGGACGGTGACCTCGCCGCCCTGGTGCTGCAGTTCCCGCGCCGCGGCGAGGCCGGCCATCCCGGCGCCGATCACGATCGTCCTCATCACCATCACGCTCCAATTCAGTCAGTTGACTGACTGAGACGGTAGACCGCTCCTCCCGCCGTGGCAAGGGGATGTGCCAGACTTTCGGTCATCTGACCGAAATGGGGGACGCATGCCCTACGTCGAGGCCGCCGTACGCCGCGAGCAGTTCGTGGCCGCGGCGCGCACCGCCCTGGCCCGCGACGGTGTCGCCGGTACGTCGCTGCGCGCGGTCGCCGCCGAGGCCGGCGTACCCCTGGGGACGCTGCAGTACGTCTTCCCCTCCAAGGCGCAGCTGCTCGCCGCCGTCATCGAGGACCTCGGCGACGAGATCGCCGCGGTCCTGCGGGAGTCGGCGACGACCACCGGCGGGCTCGCCCACGCGCTGCGCGAGGGACTGATGAGCTTCTGGTCCCGCCTGGTGGGGGAGCACTGGGGACTGCAGCTGATGCAGTACGAGCTGACCAGCTATGCGCTGCGCAGCGACGGCCAGCAACAGCTGGCCCGGCGGCAGTACGAGCGCTACACCTCCGTCGTGACCGCCTGGTGCGAGGAGGCGACCGCCACTGCCGGCGAGACTCCGGCCGTGCCGTGCGACCAGCTCGCCCGGCTGGTCGTGGCCGGCGTCGACGGGCTGATCCTGCAGCACGTCACCTCGCCCGACGCCGCCCGTTCGCAGCAGGACCTCGCGGCGCTGGTGACGATGGTCGTGGCCCTGGCCGACGTCCGGTGACCGCTCGCCGACCGCTCAGTCGAGGGCGCTGAAGGCCTCCACCCGGTCGCGGGTGCCCGAGACGATGAAGACGTCACCGGGACGTACGACGGTCTCCGCGGTCGCGTAGGTGAAGTCCTCGCCGCGCCGCTTGATCGCGACGACGGTGATGTCGTGCTTGCGGCGGGCCTCGCTGTCGCCGAGCGAGAGCTCCCACATCCAGCGCGGCGCGTTGGTCTTGGCCATCGCGTAGCCGTCGTCGAACTCGATGTAGTCCAGCATCCGCCCCCGGATGAGGTGGGCGACGCGCTTGCCCATGTCGTGCTCGGGGCGGACGACGTGGTGGGCGCCGACCTTGCCGAGGATGCGGGCATGGGAGTGGCTGATCGCCTTGGCCCAGATGTCGCCGATGCCGGCGTCGACGAGCACCGAGGTGGTGAGGATGCTGGCCTCGATGTCGGTGCCGATGCCGACGACGACCTTGCGGAAGTCGCTGATGCCGAGCTGGTGCAGCGCCTCGTCCTGGGTGCTGTCGGCGCACACGACGTGGGTGAGCCGCCCGGAGAGGGCCTGGACGACGGCGGGGTCGGCGTCGACGCCGAGCACCTCGGCGCCCTCGCCCATGAGTTCCAGCGCGAGCGACTTGCCGAACCGGCCGAGTCCGATGACGGCGACGCTGCGGGTGAGTCGGTCGTGCCTGCTAGCCAATGATCGGCCTCTCCTCGGGGTGTTGGTAGAGCGTGCGGCGCTCGCGGATGGCGAGCGCGGTGACGAGCGTGATCGGGCCGAGCCGGCCCAGGAACATCAGCGCCACGAGCAGCAGGTCGCCGGCCGCAGGCAGTTCGGAGGTGATGCCGGTCGACAGCCCGACGGTGCCGAAGGCCGAGGTCACCTCGAAGAGCACCTCGGTCAGGGTGTGCTCGGTCAGCGAGGTCAACGCCAGCGTGGCGGTGACGATCGCGCCGACGGCGAGCAGCGCGACGGTGAGCGCCTGCCGCTGCACCCGGTGGTCGACGCGGCGGCGGAAGGCCTGCACCTGGTCCTCGCCACGCACCTCGGCGAGGATCACGAAGAGCAGCACGACGAACGTCGTCACCTTGATCCCGCCCGCGGTGCCGGCCGAGCCGCCGCCGATGAACATCAGGATCGTCGTACCGAACAGCGTGCCGTCCTGCATGTGGGCGACGTCGAGGGAGTTGAAGCCCGCGGTGCGCGGCATG
This sequence comes from Nocardioides panacisoli, assembly GCF_019448235.1. NCBI lineage: Bacteria > Bacillati > Actinomycetota > Actinomycetes > Propionibacteriales > Nocardioidaceae > Nocardioides > Nocardioides panacisoli. The sequence goes on along the minus strand of NZ_CP080409.1, from coordinate 2,695,354 downwards.
ATCGCGTGGAACCAGCCGGTCAGCAGTCGCCCGCGCGGCTCGAGCGCGCCCATGGTGGCGGGGTTGCGCCACTCGCTGGCGGTGATGAAGGCGAACGCCGCCACCAGCAGTACGCCGGTCACGGTGAGCGTCAGCTTGGTGTGCAGGCTCCAGCGGCGCGGCTCGCGCAGGTGGCGCCGCAGCTCCAGCAGCACCGGGAACCCGAGCCCGCCGACGATGACGGCCAGCCCGATCGGCACGCAGATCCACGGGTCGGTCGCGAACCCCATGAGGCTGTCGCTGAAGAGCGCGAACCCGGCGTTGTTGAAGGCCGACACGGCGTGGAAGAGGCCGAGGTACGCCGCCCGGCCGAGCGGCTCGTCGTACCCCACGGCGAAGCGGGCGGTCAGCACGACGGCGGTGGCGGTCTCGACCAGGACGCTCACCTTGAGCACGCCGAGCAGCAGGCCGCGCAGCTCGCCGATGCCGAGGCTCTTGGTCTCGGTGGCGGCCGACAGCTTCGAGCGCAGCCCGAGGCGGCGGGCGACGACGAGGCCGAGCAGCGAGGCGAGCGTCATGATGCCGAAGCCGCCGACCTGGATCAGCGCGAGGATGACGACCTCGCCGAAGGTGGACCAGTAGGTCGGGGTGTCGACGACGATGAGGCCGGTGACGCAGACCGCGCTGGTGGCGGTGAAGAGTGCGTCGGCCGGGGGTGCGGCGCCGTCGCCGGAGCGGGCGATCGGCAGCGAGAGCAGCAGGGTGCCGACTGCGATCACGGCGGCGAAGGCCGTCACCACGACCTGCGAGGGGTGGTGGAAGAGGCGACGTCGGCCGCGGGCGCGCAGCCCGCGCCGGTTGAGGGTCGTGCTCACTGGATCAGCCACTGGCCGCCGAGGAGGAGCGCGACCCCGGCCGCGATGGTCGCCAGCGTCTGCCAGCCCAGCGCCCGGGTGGTGCCGACCTCGCGGACGACGCCGACCAGCACCAGGCAGATCCCGGCGGCGAGCAGCACGGCGCCGATGACCGGGGTGGGGTCCATGCCTCCATCGTTGTGGCCTGCCCGGGGCGGCGGTAGTGGTGCGGGCGTGAAGGATGCGTCAAGAAACCGTCAGTGCGCCGTCAACGCGCGCGGCGCCGTGGGATCGTGAGCGCATGGTGGAGGTGATCCCCGAGCGCCGGCGGCGTACGGCGTGGCTGCTGGTGGTCGGTGGCCTCCCGCTGGGGACGGTGGCGCTGCTGCCGGTCCGGGACAGCTCCGCGCTGGAGGTGGTGCTGCTGCTCTACCTGCTCGCGGTGGTCGTCGTCGCCGTGGTCGGTGGGCTGGGGCCGGGCGTGGTGGGGGCGCTGGTGTCCTTCCTGCTGGCGAACTTCCTGCTCACCGAGCCCTACTACACGCTCCAGGTGGAGGTCTTCGAGCGACTGGTGGAGCTGTCGGTCTTCGTGGTGGTGGCGGTGCTGGTGAGCGCGGCGGTGGAGATCGGTGCGCGGCACCGGGTCGCCGCCGAGGCCAACCGCGACGAGGCCGACGCGCAGGCCGCGCGGGCGCGCGAGCTGGCCGAGACCGACCGGGTGCGGGCGGCGATCCTGGCCGCGGTCAGCCACGACCTGCGGACGCCGCTGGCCGGCATCAAGGCCGCCGTGTCCAGCCTGCGCCAGCCCGACGTCACCTGGCCAGAGGCCGAGCGGGCCGAGCTGCTCGGCACCATCGACGACTCCACCGACCGGCTCGACGAGGTGGTCACCAACCTGTTGGCCATGTCGCGCATCCGGGCCGGCGCGGTGTCGTTGCGCCCGGAGTCGGTGGTGCTGGACGAGGTGGTGGGCCGCGCGCTGCTCAGCCTCGGCCCGGCCGCCGCACCGGTCGAGGTCGCGGTGCCCGAGGACCTGCCCACCGTCACCGCCGACCCGGACCTGCTCGAGCGCGTCGTGGCGAACCTGGTGATGAACGCCGTCCGCGCCGACCCGCAGGGGCCGCGCATCACGGCGTACGCCGAGGGCGAGGGGCGTGTGCTGCTGGCCGTGGTGGACCGGGGTGCCGGCGTACCCGAGGAGCAGTGGGAGGCGATGTTCCAGCCATTCCACCGGCTGGACGAGCGCGACGCCGGCGCCGGGAGCGGGCTGGGGTTGGCGATCGTGGCGGGCTTCTGCGAGGTGATGGCGATCCCGGTGACGCCGTCGACGACGCCGGGCGGCGGGCTGACGATGACGCTCACGCTGCAGGCCGGGTGAGCCGGGTGCCCCGACTGCTGGTCGTCGAGGACGACACCGAGCTGGCGCGGACGCTGCGGATCAGCCTCTCGGCGCGGCAGTACGACGTCGAGGTGGCCGGCACCGGGGCGGAGGCGATCGCGATCGCCGAACGCCGGCCGGTGGATCTCGTGGTGCTCGACCTGGGGCTGCCGGACATGGACGGCGGCGCGGTGATCGACCGGCTGCGGCTCTCCAGCGGGGTGCCGATCGTGGTGCTGTCGGCGCGCGACGGGCAGGACGACAAGGTGACGGCGCTGGACTCGGGGGCCGATGACTACCTGACCAAGCCGTTCGGGATGGACGAGCTGTTGGCGCGGCTCCGGGCCGCGCTGCGGCGGGGTGCGCCGCCGGACGTGCCGAGCGTGGTGGAGACCGAGAGCTTCCGGCTGGACCTGGCGGCGAAGACCGCGCGGGGGCCGCGTGGCGAGGTGCGGCTGACGCCGACCGAGTGGCACCTGGTGGAGGTGCTGGTGCGCACGCCGGGCACGCTGGTGACGCAGCGGGACCTGCTGGCCGAGGTGTGGGGGCCGGTCTACCAACGGGAGACGAACTACCTCCGGGTCTACCTCGCGCAGCTGCGTCGCAAGCTGGAGGCGGACCCGTCGCGGCCGCGGCACCTGATCACCGAGCCGGGGCTGGGTTATCGCTTCGATCCGTGACGCGGGGGGCGCACGTGGCAGAATCCGGCCCGTGAGAAGTCGGCTCCTGCGCTCCACGGTGCTGGCTGTCGTGCTGCTCGGACTGGCGGCCTGCAGCGAGCAGGCCGAGCCGTTCTACGCGCCGAGCGGTGACGAGCCGCCGGTGCTGACGGCGTACGACCCGGCGCTGGAGCCGTCGGCGGCGGTGCTGCCGTTGGTGCCGCTGGACGCGCGGCGCCTCGAGGTCACCGACTTCGACCAGCTGCGGCTGACGCTGGGCTTCGGTGAGCTGGACGGGTCCTCGCCGCAGGGCGACCGGGACCGGTTCTGGCGGCGGCTGCCGCGGACGGCGGCGTTGACCGAGGGGCTGTTGCGGCCCTTCGAGGACCGGCTGCGGGAGAACTTCTCCCTCGGACAGGACGACGTGGCGTGGGAGGCGTCGTACTCCGACGGCGCGCAGGGCTGGGTGCTGGCCTTCCACGGCGACCTGCCGAGTGCACGGATCCGGCGCGCGATCCAGGCCGGCGTGGGGCCGCTGCAGGGTGCGACGCTCGATGCGAAGCACAACCTGGTGACCTCCGGTGAGGTGCCCGACGCGGAGTCGTCGTGGGGCAGCGACTCGGCGGCGGTGCTGCTGGGTGGCCGGGAGGCCAACGCGAGCTACCTCGAGCGGGGCTGCGTGCCGCTGGAGGACCTCTACGGCGACGACATCGTCGACCGGCTCGAGGGCAAGGCCGAGCGCGACGTCGCGAGCCTGGACGAGCTGGACCACTACGCCGTCCACCTGGGCCGCGAGCTGGCCACGGTCCGCCTCGGCGACGAGCGCGAGGACGCCTTCACCCGCCTGCGCCTCGCCTCCCACCTGCCGCAGCTGGACCCCGAGTTCGGCCGCGTCTTCGACGGCGGCGTCGCCAGCCCGTTGGACGGCGAGCTCGGCTACCGCATGACCCGCCCCGCCCGCGCCGCCTCCTGGGTCGAGGACCGCACCCTCCCCTTCGCCGCCTGCGAAACCTGACCCCCGCTGGTCGAGCCCGTCGAGACCCGACTGGCCTTGTTGGTCGAGGTGCGAGGAGCGCCAGCGACGAGCCTCGAGACCCTCGTTGGTCGAGCCTGTCGAGACCGTGCCCGCTCCGTTGGTCGAGCCTGTCGAGACCTCAGAGCACATACGTGTCGTCCGGTGTCACCGAGTGACACCAAATGACACAACAGACCCCACGCCGTACGCCGCCGCCGTCCCTCAGCGCCGGCGCATACGAAGACCGCGTGGTGGGTACTGCCGACCAGACCGGAACCACACCCCACCCCCAAGGCGGTCCCCATGCGCATCCTGCACTCGATCCTCGGCCTGCTCCAGGGCATCGTGACCCTGCCCATCCGCATCGTCCGCGCGATCCTCCCCGGCGGCGGCCCCAAGCCCCGACCCTGACCGCGGGCCGAGCTTCTCCGCGTTGGTCGGTCCCGCCGCGTCGCTCAAGCCCACGCGTTGGTCGCCCTGTCCCCGTTGGTCGACCCGTCCCGTTGGTCGAGCCTGTCGAGACCCCTTGCTTGTCGAGACCACCCAACGGGACGCGCCCAACCAGCGACCGTCTCAGCACGAGACACACGTCCGCGCCACCGGCCGGGCCTCGAGCCGAGCGGCGGGGATCGTGCGCCCACACCGCTCGCAGACGCCGTACGTCCCCGCATCGACCCGCGCGACCGCAGCGTCGAGCTCGTCGAGGTGCCGTCGGGTCTGCTCGATGACGGTGGCGACCTGGGAGCGTTCGAACGCGATGGTGGCGCCTTCGGGGTCGTGCTCGTCGTCGGCGTTGTCGTCGCGACTGGCGTCGACGATGTTGCGGTAGTCGCCGGTCAGTTCGGCCAACCGCGCCTGCACGCGCTCGCGTTCGGCGAGCAGCAGCTGACGGGTCGAGTCCACCGCACCAGTCTCCGCCCGGCGGCCCGCCCGGCGCGACCTGCCACGGGCATCATGGGCGGGTGACCACTGACGATCCCGCCACGCTGCCGGACCGGGCAGCGCGATCGGTCGGGTGTGCGTCGTGGTGATCGAGGTACGTGGCCACGTGATCCCCGATGCGGACCTCACGTGGCGCTTCTCGCGCTCGTCCGGGCCGGGCGGGCAGCACGTGAACACCACCGACACGAAGGTGCAGCTGGTCTTCGACCTGGCCGGCTCCGAGGCGTTCCCCGACGACCTGAAGCATCGCCTGGTCGCCCGGCTCGGCGCCGAGGTCACGGCGGTCGCGGCTGACCATCGCTCCCAGCACCGCAACCGTCGCCTCGCCGAGGAGCGCCTGGCGGAGCAGCTCGAACGAGCCTTGCGCCCACGCGCCCGCCGCCGCGTCCCCACCAAGCCGTCGAAGGCATCCCAACGCCGCCGGGTCACCAACAAGAAGAAGCGCGGCGAGACCAAGCAGTTGCGCCGCCGACCGAGTCTGTGACCTGCCGCAGGTTCACGCTCGCATCGCCATGTGGTCGCCGACAATCGCCGCGAGTGTCCTGTTGCGGACCGCTCTCGGTGCGAGCGCCCCCGGCTGTGCGCTCAGGGTGACAGCCGACCGTTGCGATGGCTTGGATGCGAATCCTGCAATCGACCGACGTGGACCGCCTACACCGCGCAATGCGCTGGCTCGGGGGATCGACCTTCTTCCTCGTACTCACATCAAGCGTCGACCATGCCCGCTTCGACGCGCCACTTCGAGGCGCTGGTGGGTTCCACGCGCGAGGATCGACTAGGCCAGATTGTCCGCGTGCCTCCAGCTCCACTCGGGCTCGTTCACTAGCCCGGCTGGTTGCATGGACTCATGCCGACCGACTACACCGCGTACCTCGAAGAGGAACTGCGCAACGCCCCGAAGAAAAGAACGGACGACCTGTACCACTACACATCCTCAGACGCGGCCATCCTTGGCATCTTGGCTACCCGGACCATCCGCCTGTCGCCATTCCACGGAACGAACGACCTGTGGGAATCGAGACCGCTATACCCAAGCCTGCAGGGTGAATCCGGACTCAGTTCGGAGGCGACGATGGAGTTGTGGCGGGAGATCGATCGCCACATCCGCATGCACTCCAAGGTCGCTTGCTTCACAAATGACTGGGACCTTCCGGAGGCAGTGTCCGATAGGAACGCGCTTCGTGGGTGGTCCCACCTCTCGCTCTGGGCCCACTACGGCCAACGTCATGCGGGACTGTGTCTGCGGTTCGATCGTCAGAAACTGTTGTCGGCGTTCGAAGCGGCGAAGTGTTCCGCCGTCCACCAGTTCAGCGGCGACGTCCGGTACCGCACGGTCAGTCTTGGCTCTGGCCCTGAGGCCATCAACTTGCGTCAAATACAGGAGTTTGGCGCAGACGCTGCTGCTCTTCGCTACTCCGAGACTCACCAGCAAGATTTGTTCTTCAGCAAACACATTGACTGGTCCAACGAGTCGGAGTTTCGTCTTGTTCGCACTGACCTTTCGCTCTCGCCGTTCAATCTCGATATAACTGACGCACTCAACGGCGTGTTTCTGGGAGATGAGTTCCCACAGGAGCGCATTGCCGCCTTGCAGGCAGTCTTGTGGCCACTTGGATCAGTTCCCACCTTCCAGCTTCGCTTCCACAACAGACATCTTGTGAGCTTCCCGGTCGACCTTGGGAACACGTCAATTGCAGACGTTGCAACGGAACCAGTCTCGAGTTTCGGTGCGCTACGCAAGGGCACGCTAGCCGCGCGACTCGAGGAGCTGAGGTCGGCGGAGCGCGAAGCCGATGCTTCATTAGCAGTCGCGCGTGAGGCCGCGCAGTCCGTAGCAGCGGTGCTAGCGGACGGCGTGGATACGGTCGCGGCCGTGCTGGCGGATTGGCCAGCAGCCCTCGTCCAGGTCCACTCGAGCATCACCGCAGTTCCGGAGGGGCAACGCCGCCGTGCGCCGGGTGCTGCAAGAGAAACAGTGGCGTTTGAGACGGGCCGCATGGTTGTAGCTGAGCACCAACCCCAGTACAGCGTCACGTTTGTCGCCGCCGTCGCGCTTCAGGTCTTGGGCGAACGAATCAGGATACATGCGATGATCTCGGTCGAGACCTGGTCGGACGCAGGCAACATGAAGGAGGAGCTCTGGCGCGAAGTTGAAGAGACTGATGTTGCAACCGCGCCCGCTCGCACGAAGCTCTTGCTGGATCGACTACGCGAGGCGTTGTCAGGTTCTCGTGAGGCATTTGATCGCGAGAGGGGAGTTTGACCTGTCGGCACTCCTACGCCCGACCTCTTCATCAGAGTTGACCGCCGCAGCGCAATCTGTCGACCCGGAGTCAGCCAGCCCCGAGAACCAGCAACGTCCCGGCGAAGACGACACCCGACAGGATCAGCGTGACGAACGTATAGCCGAGGATGTCGCGGACACGTAGCCCGGCGACGGCGAGGAGCGGGACGGCCCAGAAGGGCTGGATCATGTTGGTCCACTGGTCGCCGTACGCGATGGCCATGATGACGACCGACTGGTCGACGCCCTGGGAGTCGGCGGCACCGGCGAAGAGCGGCGCCATCAGCGCGAACTGGCCGCCACCGGAGGGGACGAACATGTTGAGCAGTCCCGCGGAGAGGAAGGCCAACAGGCCCAGCGTGCCGGGGCTGGAGATGTCGATGAAGAACTCACTGATGATCTCCACCAGGCCGGTGGCGCCCATCATGCCGATGATGCCGGCGTAGAGCGGGTACTGCAGGAGCACCTCACCGACCGTGCGGCCACCGCGCGCGATCAGCTCGGCCAGCTCCTTGGCGTTGCCCACCAGCAGCAGGATCAGCGCGAGGAAGGTCCAGTTGACCAGGTCCAGGTTGAGCGTGAAGCCGTTGTTGTAGAAGAACAGCACCAGGTAGAGCGACATGAAGACGCCCGCGATCAGCGTGACGCCGCGGAAGGTGTCGACGCGGTCCGCCGGAGTCTTCTCCACCTCGTGGTCGGTTGCCGCCGGCACGTCGGCCTCGGCCTTCTCGTCGTACACCGCGTCCGGGGCGGCGACGACCTCCTCATCCCGCGAGGGCGCCAGCGCCATCATCGCGACGGTGACCACGGCCAGGGTGACGATGGTGGCGATGATGTTCCACGAGGAGAACGTCGTCTCCGCGACGGGCACGATGCCGCCCGGCAGGTCGGTGTAGGCACCACCGTCGGTGGCGGCGTTCAGCGGACCCGAGCCCGAGTAGCCCATGTGCCACACCACGAAGCCCGAGTAGCCCGCCGCCACCAGCAGCGGATAGTGCAGCGGCCGGCCGCGGTCGCGGAACACCCGCGACACCTCCACGGCCATGACACCCGCCACGATCAGCCCCAGGCCGAAGCTGATCAGCGACGCGATGCCGCCCACCAGCGCCAGGAAGCCGTACGCCTGCCGCGGGCTCCGCGGCAGCGACGCCACCTTGATCAGCAGCCGGTGCACCGGCCGCACGTTCGCCAGCGAGTAGCCCAGCAGCAGCACCAGCGCCACCTGAGTCATGAACGCCAGCAGCCCGGTCAGGCCATCACCCCACGCCAGCACCACCTCATCGGCAGAGGCGTCGGTCATGGTCAGCGCCATCACCGCCACCACGGCGGTCAGCACGACCGCCAGCGCCAGCGGGCCAGGGATCCACCGCTCGACGAAGCGGCTCAACGGGCGGGACAACGTGGACAGCATTGGGATTCCTCTCGAGAAGTGTCGCGGCGTACGGCGTCGCGACGTCAGGACTCGCGCAGTGCGCGGCGTTGGATCTTGCCGGTGGCCGTGGTCGGCAACGCGTCGGTGAGCACCACCCGACGCGGCACCTTGTACGCCGCCAGCCGTTCACGGGCGAAGGCCACCAGTTCCTCGGCCGTCGCGGTCCCCCCGGAGTCGAGCACGACGTGCGCCACCACGGCCTCGCCGCGGTAGTCGTCCGGCTCCCCGACGACCGCCGCCTGGTGCACGTCGTCGTGCCGCGTCAGCACGTCCTCCACCTCACGCGGCCACACCTTGTAGCCGGAGGTGTTGATCTGGTCCTTGAGCCGGTCGACGATGTAGACCCAGCCGTCCTCGTCGACCATCGCGCCGTCACCGGACCGCAGCCGACCGCCCGGCATCGTCTCCGCCGTGGCCGCCTCGTTCTGCCAGTAGCCCGGCACGATGCAGGCGCCGGTGATCTCCAGCTCGCCGTGCTCGCGCGGCCCCAGCGGCTCGCCCGTCGGGTCCAGCACGCGCACCTCGACACCCGGGTAGGGCTTGCCGATCGCCAGCGACCCCGTCTCCGGGTCCACCGGCGCCTGCTCTCCCAACGGCACCGCGATGCACGCCGAGGTCGTCTCGGTCATGCCGAAGATGTTGTGGATGTAGGGCCCGAACGACTCCGCGAACCGCGCCACCGTCGCCGGCGGCACCGGCGCACCGCCCGACCACAGGTGCTTCACCGTCGCGAACGTGTCGCGGTCGACGCCCTCGGCCTGCGAGAGCCCGTGGTAGACCGTGATCGACCCGGTCGTCGTCGTCACCCCGTGCCGGGTGCAGGCCTCGGCGATCTTGTCCGGGCTCGTCCGCCCGACCAGTACGACGGCCGAGCCCGCCAGCAGCGGCGCCGCGGACGTGATCACCGCACCGGTGATGTGGAAGACCGGCGCCACGCACAGCACCCGGTCCTCGCCGCTCAGCCCCATCTGCTCGCGTACGCCGGCCGCCACCGCGAGCACGTTGCCGTGGGTGTTCATCGCGCCCTTGGGCGGACCCGTCGTGCCGGAGGTGTAGGTCAGCAGCGCCACCGTGTCGGTGTCGGAGTCGACCGGCGTCGGCGCCTGGTCGGCGTGGCGGTCGAGCACGTCGGCCAGCGCGGTCACGTCCGCCGGGACCGGCGGCTGGTCGTCGGTGCCGGTGTCGGTCGTGGCCCACACCGTCGCCACCTCGGTGCCGGTCGCGGCCTCGGCGAGCGTCGCGCACAGTGAGGAGTCGGTCACCACCAGCCGGGCACCCGAGTCGCGCAGCAGGTGGCGCAGCTCCTCGCCGGCGTACATCGGGTTGAGCAGGGCGACCGTCGCGCCGCGGCGCCAGGCGGCCAGCAGCGTGGTGAGTGCGTCGGGGACGTTCTGCAGCAGCAGGCCCACCCGGTCGCCCGGCGCGATGCCGGCGTCCTCGAGACCGGCCGCCATCGCGTCCACGCGGGCGTCCAGGTCGGCGGCTGACCAGGCGAGATCGCCGTGCAGCACGGCGGCGTCCTGCGGCGCCGCGGCGACACGGGCGCGCCACGCCGCGTCGAGACTCGCCACCTGCGAGGACTGCATCTCCCTGGGCCTCCCTGACCGTTCCGTGGACCGAGCGAGCGCTCGGTCGGACTGTGGCAGACTGTGCCAAGCCTCACACCGGGCGTCAAGGCCGGACCGCGAAATGGAGGGGGGGAGCACGACGGTGACCGACACCGAGGACGAGCCGCGGGACTGGCGCGCCCACGACCGCGACGACCTGCCCGCCACGTTGCGCGCAGCGCTCGACTGCTTCGTGCAGCAGGGCTACCACGGCACCTCGATCCGCGAGCTCGCCGCCGCCGCCGGCCTCTCCGTCGCCGGGCTCTACCACCACCACCGCAGAAAGCAGGACCTCCTCGTCGCCTGCCTGCGCCACGCCATGGAGGACCTGTGGTGGCGCAGCCTCGCCGCCGACGACCCCGACGCGGCGCCCGTCGACCGGCTCGCCGCCCACGTGGAGTGCCTCGTCCTCTTCCACGCCCGCCGCCAGGACCTCGCCTTCGTCGCCTGGAGCGAGATCCGCGGCCTCGAGGACACCGAACGCGCCGCCCACATCGAACGCCGCGACCGGCAGCAGTCCCTCACCGACGCCATCGTCACCGCCGGGTGCGAGTCCGGCGACTTCGCCCTCGACCACCCCGAGGACACTGCCCGCGCGCTCGTCACCATGTGCACCGGCGTCGCCCAGTGGTACCGCCCCTCCGGCGGACTGACCCCCGAGGACGTCGCCGACCGGTACGTCGCCATGGCCTTGGATCTGGTGCGGGCGCGTGGGGTGCGGTCGGCGTAGCGGCTGCGGAGGTCTCGACACGCCGCCGCTCGTCCCTCGCGGCGTCGGCTCGACCACCAAGGCCGGTCGGGCCAACGAGCCGGTCCCCTTGGTGGTCGAGGTGCGAGGAGCGGGTGCGGGGGTCTCGACACGCCGCCGCTCGTCCCTCACGGCGTCGGCTCGACCAACAAAGGGGGCCGACCCCTTGGTGGTCGAGGTGCGAGGAGCGCCAGCGACGAGCCTCGAGACCGGGCGAACCAGCGACGAGCCTCGAGACCGGGCGGACCAGCGACGACACCCGCCCGGCGACCGGGCGAAGGTCACGCCCGGGCGAATGCGGCGGCGTACGGGGTGGCTTCGTAGGCTGAGCGGGTGAGTGCACGCGGTTGGTGGACGCCCCGGATGGTGGGAGCGCACCTGCTGGCGCTGGTGTGCATGGCGATCGCGGTCGGGTTCGGCGTGTGGCAGTGGGACGCCTGGCAGGTACGCCGCGACGCCGAGCAGGTCGACCTCACCCAGCGCGACCCGGTCGCGTTGTCCTCCGTGCTCGGGCCCGACGACCCGTTCCCCGGGCAGAGCGTCGGCCAGCCCGTCCGCATCGACGGCACCTGGCTGCCCGACAGCACCGTCCTCATCGACGGCCGCGAGACCGGCGGCGGGCAGGTCGGCCGCTGGGTCGTCACCCCGCTCACCACCGGCGACCGCGACGACCCCGCCGTCCCCGTCGTCCGCGGCTGGGTCGCGCCCGACGAGGAACCGACCCCACCGCCGACCGGCACCGCCGAGGTCGTCGGCTGGCTCCAGCCCTCGGAGGGCACCGGCGCCATCGACGACGACCCGACCGACGACGTACTCCCGCAGCTGCGGGTCGCCGACCTCGTGCAGCGCACCCCCGGCGACCTGTACGCCGCCTACGTCGTCCTCGACAACGCCCGCACCCTCGAGGGCGGCGAGCAGAACACCGCCTCGGCCGAGATGACCGAGGCCACGCTGGACCAGCTCCCGCAGGTCGACCGCTTCACCGCGCTGCGCAACCTGCTCTACGCGATCGAGTGGTTCGTCTTCGCCGGGTTCGCCGGGTTCGTGTGGTGGCGCTACGTCCGCGACGAGCGCGCCCGCGACCTCGCCGTGGCAGCCGCCGCGGCCGAGGCTGACCGGCCCGAGGGTGACGCAGCCGACGAGGACACCGATGCCGCCCCGCGACCGGCCGAGCGCTAGGTTCTGGACGTGAGCCTGTTCCGCACCTACCAAGCACTCGCGATGGTCGTCGGCGTGCTCCTCGTGGCCGGCACGCTCGACGCGATCGCCAAGTACGGCTTCGCCGAGGGCAGCTCCGTGCAGCGCCTCGGCGAGGACTTCGACTGGATCTGGATGATCCACGGCTGGATCTACATCGTCTACGTCGTCGTCGCGTTCGTGCTCACCCAGAAGGCACTGTGGCCGTTGAGCCGGTTCCTGCTGCTGATGGTCGCCGGCCTCGTGCCCGGCCTGATCTTCTACGTCGAGCGGCAGGCCGCCCGCCAGCTCCGCGAGGAGAACCCCGAGCTCGTCGGAGCCTCCCCGCGGGAGGAGTGACCCCCGTCGGCTGAGGTCGGCGTACCTCCGCAAGGGCTCCTCGCACTCAGTCGTCGTCGAGCAGGCCCTCGCGGTCGGCCTGCTTCACGATGCGACGCAGGTTCTCCAGTGAGCCGCAGTTGGCGTCGAGCAGCTCGTTGCGCCGCGCCGCCCACTGCTTGCCCAGGTCACTGCGGACCCGCGGCCCGACCTCGGCCCGTGCCGGGTTGATGATGCTCAACTCCTCCTCGGCGAGGTGGTGCGCGACCAGGTTGCTCAGCTTCTCCACCGCCTCGTCGAAGGACTCGGTGTCGGTGCCCTTGAGCTCCATCACCTGCAGCAGCGCCTCGTTGCCCTCGGCGTGCTCCTCGTGGCCGTGGTGCACCTCGTGCTCGCCGATGTCCTCGGCCTTGCGCCGCAACTTGGGGTAGACGACCTCCTCCTCGGCCTCGCCGTGCGCGATCAGCACGTCGGCGAAGGCCCTGCGGACCGCGTCGCGGTCGGCGGTCGCGTCACGCAGCTGGCGCAGCATGACCTCGAAGAGGCGGTGGTCGTCGAGGATGAGGTCCAAGATGTCGCCCTCCACGGGGCGACCCACATCGATGGCAGTCATGCCGCGAGCCTAGACCCGTCGGCCACACCCGGGAGGCGCACGGGCGTCGCGATGCGCGGGCGTCGCGACGCCGTGTCCTCACACGACGAACAACACGATGACCAGCAGCACCGCGATGATCAACGCTGCGATGGCGATGGTGCGAGTGTCCATGACCCCTCCTCGAGTGGATGCGTCCGCGACGCGGTCGCTCCTCGAACCTAGTGCGACGACGAGGGCTCCCCATCCCCTGCTTGGGTGATGTTTCGCGGCCGCTGGGCCGCGGCATCGGACCGAGGCTCAGCGGCGTCCGGAGCCGGTCGGCACCGGCGAGGCGCCGGCCGCGGACTCCATCATCTCCAGCACCCGCAGCGTCACCAGCAGCACGCCCGCCAGCGCACCGAGCACCACGAGCGTCGCCGCCAGGAACGCCACCGTCTGGCCGAGTGCACTGTCGCGGAACGCGGCCGCCGCATCCAGCGTCAGTGCCACCACCAGGCCCAGCGCGAGCGCACCGGCCGTGGCCGCCCCCAGCCAGCGGGCGGCGTACGACGACCGCGCGGGCGCGTGCGTCGGCTCCTCCGAGACCGCGACCACCACCGTCGCTGCCAGCGCCGTCCAGCCGCCGACCACCAGGAACGCCGCCACCGAGTCGCCGGCGCGGTGCCAGCCGGCCGACATGGTGGCGACCGCGGTCAGGAAGACCAGCGCACCGCCGGCCGTCGCGACCGGCAGCCGCAGCCGGTGCGGCAGCACGAAGAGCACGGCGGCGAGCGCGGAGAGGACCGCCGTGCTGTGGCCGCCCGGGAGGCTGTTGAGCGTGACGGGCGCGTACTCCTCCAGGCCCACGTCGGGGCGGGAGAGCAGCGCCTCCTTGAGCACGAGCGTGCTGAGGTTCGCGCCGACCATGATGCCGACGGCGGCGAGGCCCGGGACCCGGGCGAGGCGCACCAGCGCGATGAGGGCGACGACGGCCAGCGCGCCGAAGAGGGAACCGACCGAGACGATGTCGAGGACGACGTCGGCGGCCTCGGCCACACTGGTCAGGACCGCACCGCGCAGGGCGGCGTCCTCGAAGGCGCGGCCCAGGTCGGTGCGGACGGTGAGGACGTAGACGAGTCCGAGCGCGACGGCGTACGCGAACGTGATCGCGGCCAGCACCACCAGCCGTCGGACCCGTTCCTCCCCGCCCGTCATGCCTCCATGATGACGGGCGGGTCGGAGCGAAGCGACTCGCCCTGGATCAGGGCTTGTCCTCCGGCGGGATCGGGTCGCTCAGCGGGTCCGGCTTCTGGCCGTCCTTGGCCTCAGAACCCTTGTCCTGGGCCTCCTCGCCGAGGCTCTCCTCGGCCATGTCGGTCGGCGGCGCACCCGGGGAGGACTGCACCGGGGCGGGCGGCGTCGGCGGGGTCCAGGCGTCCTGCGCGGCGCTGGAGCTGCCGCCGAACTTCTTCGCGGCGTACGCCGCCGCACCGCCGACCGCGCCCACGACGAGTGCGATCTTGAACTTGGAGCGCTTCTTCTTGCGCGGGCGACCGGCCGCCTCCGCGACCTGGTCGGCCAGCTGGTCCGCACGCTCCTGCGCCACCTCGGCCGCGTGCTCGGCGTGCTCGGCCAGGCTGGCCGCGCCGGCAGCGATGTAGGGCTGGGCGTTGTCACGGGCGTCCTGCAGCGCGGGGACCGCGCGGTCGTGCACGAAGTCGTCCATGGCTTCGCGCGCCGACTCCACGTGGGGGCGCATGGTCTCCACGACGTCCTCGGCCCAGTCGCGGGCGTCCTCCGCCCACTCACGGGCCTCGTCGGCGAACGTCTTCTTCTTGCGCAGCATCGTGGTGGTTCCTTCCACGTCCGAGGTGGCCTGGCGTCTCAAGCCGTACTGTTCCATGTCTACCATCCACAGGCGACCGCCCGCCCGCCGATCAGGCCGAGACCCGTAGGATCGCGACGACAGCGAACGACACCGCGGCCCCGTCCGGGGTCGGATCCTGACAGAGCGTGAGGCACCTCGGCATGGCGAACCAGCAGGCCACCTTCAAGACCAACAAGGGCGACGTCACCGTCGACCTCTTCCCCAACCACGCGCCGGAGACGGTCGCCAACTTCACCGGCCTCGCGACCGGCGAGAAGGACTACACCGACGACGCCGGCCGCTCGGGCGAGAAGTTCTACGACGGCCTGATCTTCCACCGGATCATCTCCGGCTTCATGATCCAGGGCGGCTGCCCCCTCGGCCAGGGCACCGGCGGCCCCGGCTACAAGTTCAAGGACGAGATCCACCCCGAGCTCGCCTTCACCAAGCCCTACCTGCTCGCCATGGCCAACGCCGGCCCGGGCACCAACGGCTCGCAGTTCTTCATCACCGTCGCCCAGACGCCGCACCTGACCGGCCGCCACACCATCTTCGGTGAGGTCGCCGACCAGGCCAGCCGCGACGTCGTCGACGCGATCGCCGCCGTGCCCACCGGTGCGATGGACAAGCCGATCGACCCGGTCGTCATCGAGTCGGTCGAGGTCAACTGACCCACCCCGTCTGACCAGCCATGTCCGAACCGTCCGGCGGGGTGCCGACCTGCTATCGGCACCCCGACCGCGAGTGCTACATCCGCTGCCAGCGGTGCGATCGCTCGATCTGCCCGGACTGCATGCACGAGGCATCGGTCGGGTTCCAGTGCCCCGCCTGCGTCGCCGAGGGCCGCAAGCAGACGCGGACCGGACAGACGCCGTACGGCGGCAAGCGTTCGGACAACCCCGCGCTGACGTCGTACGTCCTTATCGGGCTGAACGCCGCGGTCTGGCTGGCGATCATCGCCACCGGCTGGCGCACCAGTGACCTGATCAACCGGCTCGCGCTGAGCCCGGTCGGGGTGTGCAACTCCGCGGCCAGCCCGGACAGCTACTACCCCAGCGTCGACAGCGCGGGGCTGTGCACCAACGGCACGCAGGGCGACGGCGTGTGGTTCCCCGGCGTCGCCGACGGCGCCCTGTGGCAGATGATCACCAGCGCCTTCGCCCACGTCGACGTGTGGCACATCGGCGCCAACATGCTGGTGCTGTGGTTCATCGGGCCGCAGCTGGAGCGCGTGCTCGGACGGACGCGCTTCCTGGCGCTCTACCTCGCCTCGGGGCTCGCGGCCTCGGTCTGCGTCTTCTGGCTCTCCGCCGTCAACAGCCACACCCTCGGCGCCTCGGGCGCGATCTTCGGGATGCTCGGTGCGCTGCTGGTCGTGGTGTGGAAGGTCGGCGGCGACCTCCAGCCGTTGCTGATCTGGCTGGGCATCAACGCCTTCATCACCTTCACCATCCCCAACGTGTCCTGGCAGGGACACCTGGGTGGCTTCCTCGGCGGCGCCCTCATCGCCGCCCTCTTCGTGTTCGCGCCACGGGAGCGCCGCGGCTTGGTCCAGTGGGGCGGCCTGGCCCTGCTGGTCGTCGTACTCCTCGCCGCGACCGTCGCCCGCGCCGTCACCCTGCTCTGACCCCGCCTGCTGGGCGGCACGTTGGTCGAGCGGCGGCACGTTGGTCGAGCTTGTCGAGACCCGCCGCGGCCGTTGGTCGAGCGGCGATCCGGTGGTCGAGCCTGTCGAGACCCGTTTTCCACAGGTTTGTCCACAGTTGTGGGCGAATGACATGCGTGTAGTTATCCCCCGACTGTGGGAAACCCTGTGGAAAACCAAGCGACCCGCCTCGACGAACGAGGCGGGTCAGCAAGGAGTGATCGTGGGGTCGGCTACTCCCACTTGGTGGCGAAGGTGAAGCCCACCGCCATCAGTCCGATGCCCACGAAGAGGTTCTTCTGGGCCAGGTCGTTGAAGATCGGGATGTCCATCGGCGGCGAGGAGGTCTGCGTGACGTAGTAGACGCAGATCCACAGCACGCCCACGACGAAGCAGCCCAGCATGCCGGCGACGACGCCGCGACCGCGGCCGAGCGGCGTGGAGGGGTGCGCGGCGACGATCAGGCCGAGCGCGACCGCGCCGAAGCCGATCAGGTAGTTCCAGTCCTGCAGCTCCTGGATGAACATCGGACCGGAGCCGTCCTGGTCGGCCACCGGGGTCGCGGCGAACCAGCCGTCGGTGGGCCGCACGCCCAGGTAGTAGTAGGCGACCCAGGCGATGCCGCCGATCATGAGCACCAGCGCGAGCACGAACCGCACGGAGAACGCCGGCCCCTTGTCGGGCTCGAAGGCCTTCGCCAGCACGTCGTCGTCCTTCTTCGACGGGCGGGGCAGCTTCGGCAGCTTCGCCACGGTTTCTCCTCAACTCGGCGCTCGGTGCGGTGGCAGGTGCCGTCGTTGGATGACGCCACCTAGGCTAGACAGTATGACGGGTGCGGACGAGGAGACCACTCCGGGCCGCCGGTCGGCCGCATGGCGCTGGGGGACCCCGGTGGCCGGCGTACTGATCGGCGTCCTCTTCGTGTCCTCCGCGGTCAGCAGCGACGGCATCGACCTGCGTCCGCAGCGCTACCAGGACCTCGCCGGACTCGCCCAGGCCGAGACCGAGGAGTACGACGCCCTCGAGGCCCGCGTCAACGAGCTCGACGCCCAGATCGAGGACCTCACCAGCAACGTCGACGACGGCCGCGTCGAGCAGCTCCAGACCCAGGCCGACCAGCTCCACGACCCCGCCGGCATGACGCCGCGCAGCGGATCCGGCATCCGCGTGACGCTCTCGGACGGGCCCAAGGACCTCATGGACGTCGCGGTCGAGCGGCACGCCAGCGACAACCCCGAGGACCGCGAGTACCCCAAGCCCAACTGGTACGTCGTCCACCAGCAGGACATCCAGGCCGTCGTCAACGCGATGTGGGTCGGCGGCGCCGAGGCGATCACCATCGCCGGCCAGCGCGTCGTCTCCACCACCGGCATCCGCTGCCGCGGCAGTGTCGTGCAGCTGCAGGGCCGCCCGTACCCGCAGCCGTTCGTCATCGAGGCGGTCGGTGACCAGGAGGAGATCGCCGAGTCCGTCCGCGCCGACCCGTGGGTGCAGATCTACATGTCCGACGCCGAGGACGAGCGGATCCAGAAGGGCTGGGACCTCGAGGGCGTCGAGGAGATCCAGGCGCCGGCGTTCGAGGGCCTCATCGACCACCAGTACGCCGAGCCGCTCGCCTGACGCGGTGCCGAGTTGGCGCCGACTCGGCGGGTTCTTGAGCCGAGTTCACGCCGACTCGACCGGTTTCTGAGCCGAGTTCACGCCGACTCGGCACCTTCTTCGGCCGAGTTGGCGCCGAGTCAGTCGGGGACGAGCTCGTCGTCGTCGGTCGGGCCGCCGGGGACGTCCGGGTCGTTCGGGTCGGGGTCCTCGCCGTCGTCGACGCCGTCACCATCGGTGTCGGGCTCGTTGGGGTCGGTGCCGTCCTCGACCTCCTGGCCGTCCTGCACGCCGTCGCCGTCGGTGTCGGGCTCGTTGGGGTCGGTCCCCTGGTTCTCCTCCTGCTGGTCGGTCAGGCCGTCGTCGTCGCTGTCGGCCTTCGGGTCGTAGGTGGAGACGAAGAAGACCACGTCGTCGCCGTCGTCGGCCTTCTCACCCGCCTGCTGGATCTGCTCGACCACCTCGCCCTTGGGCCGCTCGGTGTCGTCCTCCTCGCGGGCCACCGGGTTGAAGCCGCGCTCGCGCAGCAGCTGCTCGGCCTCGTTCTGCCGCATGCCGACGATGTCGGGGATCGTCGCGCGGCCGTCGGAGACCCGCAGCTCGATGCTGGTGTCGGTGGTGATCGCGCTGCCGGGCTCGGGCCTGGTGGCGACGACGCTGTTCTTCGCCTCGTCGCTCTCGACGGTGCTGACGGAGATGTTGCGCCGCGGGATGCCCTGGTCGGTCAGTGACTGGATGGCCGGGTTGCGGCGCTGCCCGGTGAGGTTGGGCATCGCGAACTCGCACGGCCCCGTCGACACGACCAGCTCCACGGTCTCGCCCGGCGGGACGTAGTCGCCGCCGGCGGGCTCCTGGGAGGCCACCTGACCCGAGTCGTAGCGGTCGTTGTCCACGCACTCCTCGGTGTGGGTGACCTCGAGGCCCTCGTCGCCGATCTCGCTGCGCGCCTCGTCGCGCGACAGCCCGAGCACCTCGGGCACCTGCACGTCGGGCTCGGTGGTGTCGAACAGCCGCGGCCACACCAGGAACGCCGACACGATCAGCGCGAGCAGCAGCAGGCCGAGCAGCACCCAGAAGCCCACCTTGTTGCGGCGGTCGTCGCGACGGTCGCCGCCGTTGCCCTGCGCGGGCGTGGCGCCGGTCGCGTCGGCCACCGGGGCACCGACCACCGCGGTCGGCGGGTCCTCCGGTGGCGGCACCGGCGGTGTCACCACCGCCGCCACCGGACGGCCGGCCAGGTAGCGCTCGATGTCGTGGCGCATCTCCGCCGCCGACTGGTAGCGCTCGTCGATGCGCTTGGTCAGCGCCTTCATCGCGATCGCGTCCACCGAGTCCGGCAGGTCCGCGTCCAGGTGCGAGGGCGGCGTCGCCGGCTCCCGCACGTGCTGGACCGCCACCGCCACTGCCGAGTCGCCGACGAACGGCGGCTGCCCGGTGAGCAGCTCGTAGAGCAGGCAGCCGGCGGAGTAGACGTCGGAGCGGGAGTCGACGGACTCACCGCGCGCCTGCTCGGGGGAGAGGTACTGCGCGGTGCCGACCACCGCCGCGGTCTGGGTCATCGACGTGGCCGCGTCGCTCATGGCGCGCGCGATGCCGAAGTCCATCACCTTGACGTCGCCGGCCGGGGTCAGCATCACGTTGCCCGGCTTGATGTCGCGGTGGATGATCCCGGCGCGGTGGCTGTAGTCCAGCGCCGCCAGCACACCGCTGGTGATCTCCAGGGCCCGCTCGGGCAGGATCTTGCGACCCTCGCGGAGCACGTCGCGCAGGGTGCGGCCCTCGACGTACTCCATGACGATGTAGGGCTGCATGACGCCGTTGGTGGCGCGTTCCTCGCCGGTGTCGTAGACGGCGACGATCGAGGGGTGGTTCAGCGCGGCCGAGGACTGCGCCTCACGCCGGAAGCGTGCCTGGAAATTGTCGTCGGTCGCGAGGTCGGTGCGGAGCCGCTTGATCGCGACGACCCGGCCCAGCCGGGTGTCGACGGCCTTGCGCACCTCGGCCATGCCGCCACGGCCCAGCAGCTCACCGAGCTGGTAGCGGCCACCGATCATCGGCCCCTCGGGCGACTCGTCGTTCACGTGGTGCCCCCGTCAGTCGGCAGCGCGCTGCTGGGGCTGGTGGGCGTCCCCTGCCCCTGGGTCTGCGACTCCGACGGGCTCGGCGTGGGCGTCGGGGTCGGCGTCTCGGGCTCCGGCGGCGGGCCGTAGTGCTCGATGGTGATGACCGAGCCCTCCTCGACCGATCCGGTCGGGTTGACCGACGCGACGGTGTCCTCCTGCTGGGAGCCGTCGTTGTCGACCTCGGTGAGCGTGGTCTGCAGACCACGGTCGCGCAGCTCGGCCGCCACCTGGTCGACGTCACGGCCCAGGTAGTCGCCCTCGTTGACCTGCACCGTCGCGGGGGCGGTCTCGCTCGGCGTCGTCGGCTCCGTCGTCTCCGCCTCGGTGGTGGCGGGCTCGGAGGTCGTCGGCTCCTCGGTCGGCTCCTCGTCGTCGCCACCGGTGAGCAGCAGCCCCGCGATCAGCGCGATCGCCGCGACCAGCAGCACGACGAGCAGCACGATCGGCCACGCCTTCTTGCGGTCGTCCTTGTGGTCGGTGGCGTTGGTGGCCGTGGTCGGCTCGGGCTCCGGCTCGTACGCCGCCGGGGCGCCCAGGCGGTCCATCGGCTGATCCGGCTGGTGCATCGCGGTGGCGCCGGTCGCCGGCAGCACCGAGGTCGCCGGCGCGGCCGGGGGCATCGCGGAGGGATCGCGCAGCGCGGTGGCGAGCGCGGCGCCGTCGGCGAACCGCTCACCGGGCTCCTTGGCCATGGCGCGGCGTACGACGGCTGCCAGGTCGGCGGGGACCGAGTCGGGCAGCTCGGGCACCGGCTCGCGGGAGTGGGCCATGATCGTGGCGACCGGGGAGTCGCCCTCGAAGGGCCGCGCCCCGGTGAGCGCCTCGTAGGCGACCACGCCGAGGGCGTAGACGTCGGAGGCGGCCGTCGCGGGCTTGCCCAGCGCCTGCTCGGGCGCGAGGTACTGCGGGGTGCCCATCACGGCGCCGGTGCGGGTGATCTGCGCGGCGTCGCCGGCGCGGGCGATGCCGAAGTCGGTGACCTTCACCTTGCGGTCGGAGGTGACCACCAGGTTGGCGGGCTTCACGTCGCGGTGCACGATGCCCGCCCGGTGGGCGGTCGCGAGTCCGTCGGCGGTCTGCGCGAGCAGGTCCCGCACCACGTCCGCGTCCAGCGGACGCCCGCCGGCCAGCAGCGAGCTCAGCGGCTTGCCGTCGACCAGCTCCATCACCAGGAACGGCGCGCGGCCGTCGGTGGGGCTGGCGTCGTAGTCGAAGACGCCGGCGATGTTGGGGTGGTGCAGCGAGGCGGCGTTGCGGGCCTCGGTGTCGAAGCGGGCGCGGAAGGTCTCGTCGTCGGCGTACTCGTCCTTGAGGACCTTGACCGCCACCTCGCGGTGCAGGCGGGTGTCGGTCGCCCGCCACACCACGCCCATGCCGCCGGTCGCGATGCGGGAGTCGAGCCGGTAGCGCCGCGCCGCGTCGGCGTACTCCACGGGCTGTGCCATGTCGTTCATCGCAGGACCGCCTCCATCACGGCCTTGGCGACCGGGCCACCCAGCCCGCCGCCGGAAATCTCACGTCCGGGCGCCTCTTGGATCATCACCGCGACCGCGACCTCGGCGTCCTCCGCCGGCGCGAACGAGGTGAACCACGCGTACGGCGCGGCGCCCTCCACGCCGCGCTGCGCGGTGCCGGTCTTGCCGGCGACGCTGGTGCCGGGGATGCCGCCGGGGCTGGCGGTGCCGCCGTCGACGGTCTCCACCAGCAGGTCGGTCAGCTGGGACGCCGTCGAGGGCGAGATCGCGTCGCGCAGCTCGTCGGGCTCGAAGGACTCGATGAGCTGGTAGTCGGCCGACTGCACGTTCTCCACCAGCTGCGGGCGCATCAGCGTGCCCTGGTTGCCGATCGCCGACATCACCATCGCCATCTGCATCGGCGTGGCCTGCACGTCGAACTGGCCGAAGCCGGTGCGTGCGGTCTCGGCGTCGTTGAGCTCACGGGGCGCCTGCTCCTCGCCGTCCACGACGTCGGTGACGCTCTCGGGGTAGATCGAGGTCGCCTGACCGGGCAGGTCCTGGAACTGGGTGCTGTTGAAGCCGAACGCCTCCGAGCGCTCGCGCATCTCCTCGGGGCCGAGCTCCACGGCCATCTTCGCGAACGCGGTGTTGCACGACTGCGCCATCGCCGCGCCGAAGCTGATGTTCTCAGGCGAGCATCCGGTGCGGCCCTCGTTGTCGATGAGGTTCTGCTCCCCGGTCGTGCCCGGCGCCTGCCAGGTCGCGCCGGAGGGCACCTGGTCGCCGCCGTTGTAGAGGCCCGCCTCGATGGCGGCCGCGGCGGTGACGACCTTGAACGTCGAGCCCGGCGCGAGTCGCGTCTGGATCGAGCGGTTGAGCAGCGGCTGCTTCTCGTCCCCGTCGCCGTCGCTGGGGTCGAGCCGGTCGTAGGCGTCGGCCGCGGCGGAGAAGTCGTGCGTCGCGAGGTTGTTGGGGTCATAGGCCGGCAGCGACACCGACGCCAGCACCCGCCCGGTCTTGGGCTCGATGGCGACCACCGAGCCCTCGCCCTCGGGACCGATCGAGTTGCGCAGGGCGTCGTACGCCGCCTGCTGCGCGTCGGGGTCGAGGGTGAGGGTGACGTTGCCGCCCTTGTTGTCCTGGTTCTGCACCAGGTCGACCAGCCGGTCGACGAAGAGCCGCGGGTCCTGCCCGGAGAGGATCTCGTTCTGGGTGTTCTCGATGCCGGTCTGGCTGGTGAGCTGCAGGAAGCCGGTCGTGTGGCCGTAGACCAGCGGCTTGGGGTACTGCCGCAGGAACTTGTAGCGGTCGTTGCTCGGCTCGCTCAACGCGATCGGCTGCTGGTCGCCGACGAGGATCTGGCCGCGCTCGCGGCTGAACGCCTCCTCGGTGACGCGCCGGTTGTCGGCGCCGTCGGCGTTGTAGTCCTCGGCCTTCCAGAACTGCAGGTAGCTGGCGTTGACCATCAACGCGACGAACAGGAACATGCAGAACACCGCGACGGTGCGGATCGGCTTGTTCACGAGCCGCCACCTCCCGCGGTCGTGGTCTTGATGACCTGGGTGTGCACGTCGTCGGGCTCCTCGGGCTCCTCACCCAGCTGCGAGGGCAGCGGGCGGCGGGCCTGGTCGGAGATGCGCAGCAGCAACGCGATGATGATCCAGTTGGCCACCAGCGAGGAGCCGCCGTAGGACAGGAAGGGCGTCGTGAGGCCGGTCAGCGGGATCAGCCGGGTGATGCCGCCGATGACCACGAAGACCTGCAGCGCGAAGACGCCCGCGAGGCCGGTGGCCATCAGCTTGCCGAAGCCGTCGCGGGAGATCAGCGCCGCCCGCAGCGCCCGCTCCACGATGAGGCCGTAGAGGACCAGCACCGCGAGCACCGCGGTGAGGCCCAGCTCCTCGCCGATCGCGGCAAGGATGAAGTCGGTCTCCACCTCGGGGATGCGGCCCGGCATGCCCTCGCCGAAGCCGCGGCCGATCATGCCGCCCCACGCCATGCCGTAGAGGCCCTCGACGAGCTGGAAGCCGTCGCCGTTGCGGTCGGCGAACGGGTCGAGCCAGATCTCCACGCGCTGCTGCACGTGCCCGAAGAACAGGTAGGAGAACAGCGACCCGCCCAGGAACAGCAGCCCGCCGACGACCAGCCAGCCCGGCCGCTCGGTGGCGACGTAGAGCATGATCAGGAACAGGCCCAGGAAGAGCAGGCTGGAGCCGAGGTCGCGCTGGAGCACCAGCACCCCGAGGCTCACCACCCACACCATCAGCACCGGCCCGAGGTCGCGCCCGCGCGGGAAGTCGATGAAGAGCAGCCGCCGTCCGGCGAGTGCGAGCGCGTCGCGGTGCACCACCAGGTAGCCCGCGAAGGTGATGACCAGCAGCACCTTGGCCAGCTCGCCGGGCTGGAAGCCGACCGGGCCGAGGTCGACCCAGATCTTCGCGCCCAGCGTGCGTTCGGCGCCGATGACCGGCATCAGCGGCATCAGCAGCAGCACGATCGCCGCCAGCCCGGAGGTGTAGGTGAACCGCGCCAGCATCCGGTGGTCGGAGACCAGGATCAGCGTGCCGGCGAAGCCGACCACTCCGACGGTCATCCACACCAGCTGCTGGTCGGCCTTCTGGATGTCCAGTGCCTGGTCCAGCCGGTAGATCACCGCCAGGCCCAGCCCGTTGAGTGCTGCCACCACCGGCAGCAGCACCGGGTCGGCGTACGGCGCCACCATCCGGACCACGACGTGGGCGGCGACGGTGAGCGCCACCAGCCAGCCGCCGTACCCGATCAGGTTGGTCGGGACCTCGCCCTCCAGGCCGAGGCCGACCGTGGCGTAGGCGCCGATGCCGACGACGAGGGCGAGGATGAGCAGGAAGAGCTCCGCGCCCCGTCGCTGGCGGTGCACGAAGCCCATGAAGGCGGACTGGCTCGGCTGGCCGGACTGGCCGGCGCGCCGCGACTCGCTGGACTGACTCACCACGACCGCCTCACTCGCCGGCCTCGGAGGCGAGCTCGGCGAAGTTGCGGACCGTGTCGACGGCATCCTCGTAGTCCTCGGCGGCGATGCCGCTGCTCACGTCGGAGGAGACCGCGTCGGGCAGGTCGGCGGTGGGCAGGTCGCTGACCCGGTAGAGCTCGGAGAGGCCCGGCAGGCCGTCGATGCCGCGGTAGATCGCGACCTGGCCGTCGGACTCGCCGATGTAGTACTGCTGCTGGGTCCACCAGTACGCCGTCGCACCGACGATCCAGGCCAGGCCCAGCGCCACCGTCGCGGCGAGCACCCGGCGCACCCACAGGAAGCGCCGCGGCGGGCGCGGCGCGTAGCGGTAGGCCTCCTCGTCGATCGGCGGATCGTTCTGGATGACCCAGTCGACGCCGTCGGGGATCTCGTCCTCGATCGGCTCCAGCTCGCCGGTGTCGCCGGACCGGTGCCCGCGGAAGAGCCCGCGCGGCATGCGGCGCTTGGGGTCCGCGGCCGCACCGACCACCATCGGCTGGGGCCGCGCGGAGGTGGTGTCCTCCTCGGCGGGGCCGACGTCGGCGACCACGCACGTCACGTTGTCGGAGCTGCCCGCGTCGAGGCTGTTGCGGACCAGCTCGATCGCGGCGTACTCCGGCGACCCGTGGGAGAGGATCGCCGCCATCCGGTCGTCGGTGAGGACGCCGCACGCGCCGTCGCTGCAGACGAAGAGCCGGTCACCGGCGACCAGCTCGAGGGTGAAGACGTCCGGCTCCACGTCGTGGATGCCGTCGAGGGCCTTGAGGATCAGGTTGCGGTTGGGGTGGGCCCGCGCCTCCTCCTCGGTGATCCGGCCGTCGTCGATGAGGCTCTGCACGAAGGTGTGGTCGCTGGTGAGCTGCGACAGCTCCCCGTCGCGGTAGAGGTAGGCGCGGGAGTCGCCCACGTGGCCGATCCCGATCTGGGTGCCGTTGAAGGCCACCACCGTCGCGGTCGTGCTCGTGCCGCTCAGTGCCGGGTCGTGGTCGACGTGTCGACCGATCGCGAGGTGCGCCTCGTGGAGCGCGTCGTTGACGCGGGTGCCGAGGTCGCCCTCGGCCGGGCCGTCGTCGAGGGAGCGCAGCTCGGTGATCGCGGTGCCCGACGCGATGTCGCCGCGTGCGGCGCCGCCGACTCCGTCGCAGACCGCGAGCAGCCAGGGGCCGGCGTACCCGGAGTCCTGGTTGTCCTTGCGGACGCGGCCCACGTCGGAGATGGCATGGAAGTCCAGCCGCAGCGCAGCCGCGGCGGCCGTGGCCGGGGTGGTCGGCTCGGTCATTTCTTCAGCTCCACGACGGTCTTGCCGATGCGGACCTGGGAGCCGATGCCGATCTCCGCCGGTTGCGTGAGCCGCTGGCTGCCCAGGTAGGTGCCGTTGGTCGAGCCGAGGTCCTCGACGTACCACTGCTCGCCGGAGGCGGCGATGCGGGCGTGGCGGGTGGAGACGTAGTCGTCGTCGAGCCGGATCGCGGCGTCGTTGCCGCGACCGATGAGGATCGGCGCGTCCGAGAGCGACACGGTGATGCCGGCGTTGGAGCCCTGCACGACCTCGACCTTGCTGGGGGTGCCGCGGCGGCGCGGCGCCTTGGGCTTCTTGCCCTTCGGGTCCGGAGCGGCCTCGCGCGGGCTGGGCAGCCGCGCACCGAACATGTCCGAGCGGATCACCGAGATCGCCGAGAGCACGAAGATCCAGAGCACGGCCAGGTAGCCGAGCCGGATCAGGAACAGGGTCAGCTCAGACATCGGTGTCCTCCTCGGTGCGGACCACCAGGGAGGTGCGGCCGACCTGGACGCGGGAGCCGTCCGTGAGGTCCGCACGGGCCACCTTCTGCCCGTCGACCCGGATGCCGTTGGTCGATCCCATGTCGTGGACCTCGATGCGCAGGCCCCGGTCGCCGTGCGGCGCGGTCACGAGGAACTGCGCGTGCTGCCGGCTCACGCCGGGGTCGTCGATGCGGAGGTCCGCCTCCGAACCGCGCCCCACGATCAGGCCCGGCGGCGTCAGGGCGTGCCGGGTGCCGTTGACCTCGACCATCGCCCGCGTCGTGGTGACCGGCGCGGTGCGGTCGCGGCCCGTCACGCGGGCCTGGGCCTCGCTGCGCACCCGGAACCGGCCCGTGGTCAGGTCCGAGTCGGACTCGAAGTGGATCCGGATCGAGCCCGGGAAGGTGTAGTTCTGCAGCTCGGCGTGCTCCTCGAGCTGGTCGGTGAGCTCGGCCTCGAGCGTGGAGTCGTACGGCGAGAGCCGCGCCATGTCGGAGTCGGAGAGCTCGACGTGGAAGACGTTGGGCACCAGTCGGCGTGTCCGGGACACGATCTGGGCCTGGTTGTCGAGCTCACGCTGGAGCGCGGCGGCGATCTCGACCGGCTGCACGGCACTGCGGAAGGTGCGCGCGAAGACCCCCGAGATGGCCTGCTCGAGGCGCTGCTCGAAGCGCTGCAGACCGCTCAACGACAGACTCCTCTCGCGGATCGGGACCAACGGCTTCGCTCGATCGTATCGGCCCGGCCCCGCCGGAGTCCCATGGCGCACCGCCACCCGCCGGTCGAGCCGTCCCGTTGGTCGAGCCGTCTCCGTTGGTCGAGCCGTCTCCGTTGGTCGAGCCTGTCGAGACCCCCCGGCCTCAGGAGCGCGGGTCGGCCACGACGAGCTCGACGTTGCGGTCGGCGCGGGTGCCGGTGCCGCCGCTGTGGTCGTGCCAGTCGTTGAGCGCGAGCTCGCGGCCCAGCCCGGCGAGCCCCGCGGCGTCGGCCAACGCGCCGCTGCCGCCGGTGGCGGCCGGCCCGGCGTGGTCGACCATCGTGGTGAAGATCGACAGCGTGCCGTCGCGGTTGTCGGCCACCTCCAGCAGACGACTCTGCTGCGGCCAGTCGATGTGGGAGGCGGTCGTGATCTCCCACAGCCCGCCGCCGGAGGCGCGACGTCGGGCGGTGACCTTGTTGGCGTGGGTGTGGCCGTTGAGCCAGGCGATGACCTGCGCGTGGGCCAGCAGCAGCTCCAGCACCGCGTCGCCGGTGACCCGCTGCTGGGCGTCACCGCCGGTCAGCACGAGCGGGTTGTTCATCGTCTCCGAGGTGTGGTGGCTGGCCACGACGACCGGACGGTCACCGGCGTCGGCGAGCACCCCGGCGAGCCAGGCGAACTGGTCGGCGTCGATCGAGCCGTCGGCGTACCCGTTGGGGTTGACGGTGTCGAGCACGACGAACCGGATGCCGCTGCGGTCCACGGTGTAGTGGGCCGTGCCCTCGGCGCGGTTGGTCGCGGTGAAGCCGTGCCCCACGGGCTGGCCGCCGGTGGCGAAGTGCTCCTCGACGACCTCGGCGCGGGTCAGCAGGCGGCGGTCCGCGTCGGGCGTGACGCGGCGTACGCCGGGGCTCAGCGCGAGGTTGCCCAGCAGGCCACCGGTGCCACCGAGGCCGCCGAGCAGGTCGGAGGTGCCGGCGAGCACGTCGTCCAGCAGCGCGCCCGGGTGGAGCCCGACGGGGGAGATGACCTTCAACGGGCCGGTCGCGATCGCACCGAGGTGGAGGTTCTGCGGGAAGTTGCCCTGGACCAGGCCGTCGTGGTTGCCGAAGACCGAGAACCACTCCATGCCCAGCCCCTCGGCCTCGAACGGCCGGCGGGCGGCGTCCAGCAGGCCCGGCACCGTCGGGAAGCCGTAGCGCCGCCGCGGCAGGTCGTCGGGCCGTCCCCGGGGCGTGCCCTCGGGGTGCCAGTACGCCGGGTCGTAGTGCACCGGGTGGCTGTCGGCCACGCCCTCCCAGCGCGTGAGGTCCCCGGAGTCGAAGCGGACCGTGCCGCCGCCGAGGACGTCGATGTTCCAGCGGACCTCGTTGAACTGGGAGTTGTCGGAGTTGTCGCCGGTCTGGATGGCCAGTGCCAGCGGCTTGCCGGTCACCGGGCCGACGCCGATGTCGTTGAGCTGGCGCACCATCGAGTCGGCGATCTGGCCGCTGAGCATCTCGTGGGCGCGGTAGGAGGAGCTGAGCAGCCCGGTGCCGGGCAACGCCGAGGGGTCGTCGAGCCGGTCGAGGTACTCCACGCGCAGCGGCGACTGGGCGTCGACCACGTGCACGTCACTGAGCTGCACGAAGGCCGCCAGCGGCTTGTGGCGGCCGTGGTGACCGGGATCGGGCGTGACGCCGAGGTCGGTGCGCAGGCGGTGGGCCTCGCCCGCCACCCGCACCACCGGCCGGTAGCCGCCCCGGCCCGGAGCCCCGGGCACCAGCCGGGAGCCGAGGGTGGCTGCGCTGCTCGCGGTCGGCGCGGCGGCCACGGCCCCGGGGAGGCGCTGCCCGGCACCGGCGACGGCGGCCGCCGCCAGCCCGGTCGCCGCGCCCGCGCGGAGGAGATGACGTCGGGAGAGGTCCACGAAACCGTCCAACGATCCACGCGTGGCGCCGGTCACGGTGGGAGGATCGGCCGGTGATCCCGCGGCTCCGTCTCCTGCTCGCGCTCGCGGTCGTCGCGACCAGCGCCTCCTGCGGGCTGATCGCCTCGCTGGACGAGGTGTACGACTCCACCGTCGAACCGGTCGACCTCGCGCTGCCCGCGCCCACCGTCGCCGTCGCCACCCGCGACGGGCTGCTGCTGCGCGCCGGTGAGGTACGGCGCCTGGAGAAGCGGGCCACCGCCGTCGAGTGGCTGCCCGAGGGACGCGCGATCGTCTACTACCGCGACGGCGTACGGCTCTGGGAGCCGGCGACCGACGAGCTCGGGCCGCTGCGTCGGCTCGTCCCCGGCGAGCTGCCCGTGGGCCCCCGCGACATCAAGCGCTCGGTGACCCAGGTCGACGTGACCGTGAGCAGCTTCGGTGAGGAGGGTGCCACCGACGACGGCACCGACCTGGCTGCCCACGACCTGGACCTGGGCCTGCGGTGGCAGGTCGACCTGCCCGGTGTGCAGCACCTGGACGACGACGAGGTGTTCGACGCGACCCGCAGCTACGGGTTCGGCCACACCATCGACGGCATCACCTACCTGCCGTGGAGCGAGTACGACGCCACCGGTGAGGAGAGCGACCCGCACTACGGACTGCTGCGGGTCGGGCCTGGCGGCGAGGTGCTCGATGAGGTGCAGGTCAACGAGCGCATCAAGTCGATGTGGCTCGCGGCCGACGGGTCCGCGCTGCTGGCGACGCGGCGTACGTCGGGGGACCCGTGCGGCGGCTGCCAGGTCGAGCTGGAGCTGGTCGAGCTGGACCCGGCCACCGGTGCCGTGGTCGCGGAGTACGGCATGCCGAGTGACTACGGCAAGGAGTGGGACGTCGCCGACGTGGACAAGGTGGGGGACCGGGTGGCGATGCGCTTCCACGAGTTCCGCGACCCCGACGACGAGGACGACCCCTCCACGACGGAGCTGATGCGCGGCACGTGGGTGCTCGACGACGACGGCTGGACCCTGCTCGAGGGCAGCACCGAGGAGATCACCTGGTGGCAGGGGCCCGAGGACCGGATCGTCGCCCGCGTGGCCGACCGGCCGGGCACCGAGAACCTCGACTACGACCTCGTCTGGCTCCACGACGGCGAGGAGACGCCGCTGCGCGGCCGGATCGGGGAGTGGCCGCGGGGGAACTACCGGCAGGGCTCGGTGCCGGGGCAGCTGCTGCCGCCGGCCGGGTGACCGACCCGCGGTTTGGGCGTGACGAACCGGCTGGGATAACCTTGCCCGGCTGCACGCGCGAGTGGCGGAATAGGCAGACGCGCACGGTTCAGGTCCGTGTGTCCGAGAGGACGTGGGGGTTCAACTCCCCCCTCGCGCACCACACGTGAAAGGCCCCGGATCCACGAGGATCCGGGGCCTTTTGTTCGTTCAGAAGGCCTGCGGCCCGAAGCGCATCACCGCGACGAAGGCGGCCAGGGCGAGCAGGACCAGGTTGATGCCGATCATCGGCCACTCCTGGCGACGCGCGTGCGTGAGGGCGGCGAGCAGCATGGTGATCGCCAGACCTGTGGCCGCGAGGGGCGTGAGGACCACTGCGATGTCGAGGGCCGCCGGAAGCACGAGGCCCACGGCGCCCAGCAGCTCGAGGCCGCCGATGAGCTTGATGGTGCCGGCGGAGTAGTCCTCGACCCAGTCCATGTTCTCGGCGAGCTTCTCCTTGGGCTGGGTGAGCTTCATCAGGCCCGCCATCGCGAAGGCGGCGGCGAGGATGGAGGCGATGATCCACAGGGTGAGGTGCATGGTGCTTCCTTTGAGGTTGAACTTGACTGTTCAATAAGTGTGCGGGGCTGTACTTGAACTGTCAAGTTTCGAGCCGTAGGGTTCCCACATGACGAGTGGTGCCGACGACGTCCGATGGTTGTCGGCAGACGAGCGCGCGGCCTGGCAAGCGCTGACTGCCCTGGCCATCAAGTTGCCGGCGGCCCTCGACGCCCAACTCCAGGACGACGAGGGGCTGAGCTTCTTCGAGTACATGATCATGGCGATGCTCTCCGAGCAGGAGGACCGCACCCTGCAGATGAGCGAGCTCGCCGCCGCGACCTCGGCATCGCTCTCGCGGCTCTCCCACGCCGCCAAACGGTTGGAGTCGCAAGGATTCCTGCGTCGCGAGCGACTCCCGGGGCCCGGCCGTCGTACCCGCGCCGAACTCACCGATGCGGGCCACGACAAGATCGTCGCCGCTGCACCCGGCCACGTACGACGGGTGCGTGAGTTGGTGATCGACGGCGCGTCCCGTGCGCAGTTGCGAGCACTGCGCGAGGTCGCCGAGGACGTGATGCCGCGCATCGACCCGACCCGCGCCTGCGACTGAACCCACCGCACGAGGGGGAGGTGGGGTTGCCTCGGCGTGAACTGGGTGGACCTGCCGGCGCTCCCGTGGCGGGATGAACGAGCGGCGGACGCGCCGACGCGAACGGTGGTTGTGGGTTGCCGTCCTCGACATGACGCGACATGGGGGTCCGTTCGTCCGTGCTTCGATGCTGGTTCGGTGGTGTGCAGCTCTCGCGCTGTTCGCGATCGCCCTGGTGGGGTTGCCGGCCCCCGCGCAGGCGGGCGGCGACGCCGACGACATCTCGCTACACCGCCAACGGCTCGGGCGTGGCTCGGTTCACCGTCCGCGTGCCGATGTCTGCTCCCGCCGGCGACCACGTCGTCCGACTCGTGGGCATTGCCTCGCAGCTGCGCGCCGAGGCGGACCTGCGTGTCTCAGCGCCCGCCGAGGACGGCGATTCGGCTCCGGGGCCGAGCGCCGCGCCGGTCGACTGACCGCGGCGCGACCGGCACTGTGGGGAGGATCGCTGCCACCCGGTGACAGCAATCCTCCCCACAGTCAGCCGCGCCGCCCGAGGTAGACGGTGTTGCTCGAGGTGCCGCCCGTGAGCGGGTTGGCGAACTCGACGACGTGGGACGACGTGGCCGTGAAGACCTGCGCCAGGTGCGTCTCGAAGTCCGCGTCCGGCGGGTCGTCGGACCACAGCGTGAACACGCCGTCGGGGACGAGGTGGCGCGTCAGGTCGGTCAGTCCGGCGACGGAGTAGAAGCCCTCGTGGCTGTGGTGGAGCACGTGCCGCGGGGTGTGGTCGATGTCGAGCGCGATGACGTCGTACGCCGTCTCCGGCTCCCGGCGCATCCGCGCGAAGAAGTCGTCGTGGACCAGTGTGCAGCGGGAGTCCTCGGCGAGGCCGGCCACGTCGGGCAGCAGCCCGCGGCGGTGCCAGTCCAGCACCGGGGCGCTCGCCTCGACCACGGTCAGGTCCGCGACGCGGTCGTCCTCCAGCACGGCCGCCGCGGTGCAGCCCAGCCCGAGGCCGCCCACCAGCACCCGCAGCGGTGACCGGTCCAGGGCCGCGAGCCCGATCCGCGCCAGCTCGATCTCGGCGACGGTGAACAGGCTCGACATCAGGTACTCCTCGCCGAGCTTCACCTCGTAGACGTCGGCGTCGACCACGGGGTCGCGGCGCCGCCGCAGGCTGATCTCGCCCTGCGGGGTCTCCTGCCAGTCGATCTCCTCGAACCGCAGGCCCATCGCGGCCTCCTCTCCTCGCTCGGCGGCGTGCTCAGTCCGGCACCGACGCGGCCGCGATCACCACCAGGGTGTCCGCCGCGTCCACCAGCCGCTCGCCGGAGCGCCACACTGCCGTCAACGGGCGCCGCAGGTCCAGTTCGGTCGGCACCGCGGCCAGCCGGCCCCGCTCCAGGTCGTTGCGCACCGACATCGCCGAGACCACCGCCGGTCCCATGCCCGCGACCGCCGACCCGACCAGTGCGGTGGTCGACGCCGCCTCCAGCGCGATGCGCGGCTCCCCGCCCAGTGCGGCCTCGAAGGTGGTCCGGGTGCCGCTGCCCTCCTCGCGCAGCACCCAGTCGGCCGCCACCAGCTCCGCCGTCGTGAGCGGCGTACGCCGTCGCGCCCACGGGTGCCCGGGCGCGACCACGACGACCAGCCGGTCGTGCCCGACCGTGCGGTGGGTCAGGCCGGCGGGCAGGCGCGCGGACTCGATGAAGCCGACGTCGGCGGTGCGGTCGCGCACGGCGTCGGCGACGGCCTCGGAGTTGATCACCTGCAGCACGGGGCGTACGTCGGGGTGGCGGGCGTGCAGCTCGCCGAGCCAGCGCGGGACCAGGTGTTCGGCGACGGTCAGGCTCGCTGCCACCACGACGCCTGCCTTGCGGCGGTTGCTGAGCGCCTCGAGGCTGGCCTGCATCGTGTCGGCGGCGTGCACGACCTCCTGCGCCCAGGCGGCGACGGCCTCGCCGTCGGTGGTCAGTCGCGAGCCGCGGGAGGTCCGCCGCAGCACCGGCAGCCGCCACCGGGCCTCGAACTCGCGGATCCGTGCGCTCGCCGCCGGCTGGCTGATGCCCACCCGGGCCGCGGCGCCGCTGAGGCTGCCGGTCTCCACGACGGCGAGCAGCAGCCGGAGGGACTCCAGGTCGAGGTCGCTGCGCGCAGGCACGGACCCTCCTTCGACGTCGCCGACCGGCCGGGGGCATCGTCCCACAGGTACCGGGCCAGCCATAACCACAGGTTATGGATCGCCAGCGGAACGGGTCTTCTGCGTCCGGCCGCGAGGACGGAGGCTCGGGGACATGACCGATCTCCGCGCCCCCACCGACGCCCCCGGCCGCCTGGCGCCCCTCGCGCCGGCCGGGCTCGCGGCGGTGGCCGCGGTCGCGGTCAGTGCCGTGCTCCCACTGGTCGGTCCACTGCTGGTCGCGGTGGCGCTCGGCGCGGTGGTCGCCAACACCCGGCTGGTGCGGCTGCCCGCGCTGCGGGGCCACGAGGACGCCACGAAGCTGCTGTTGCGCCTCGGGGTGGTGCTGCTGGGCCTCCAGTTGCCCGTCCAGCAGGTGCTCGGCATCGGCGGCGCCGGACTGGTCGTCGTTCTCGCCACCGTCGTGACGACGTACGCCGCCACGGTGGTGATCGGCGACCGGCTCGGCCTGGAGCGGGACTTCGTCACGCTGCTGGCGGCCGGCTTCTCCATCTGCGGCGCCGCCGCGATCGCCGCGGTCGACGACGCGGTGCGTGCCAAGCAGCGCCACGTCGCGCTCGCCGTCGCCCTGGTGACCATCTTCGGCAGCGCGATGATCCTGCTGGTCCCGTGGGTCGCCGACCTCACCGGACTCACCGACCAGCAGGCCGCCGTCTGGGCGGGCGCCAGCATCCACGAGGTCGCCCAGGTGGTCGCGGCCGCCTCGCTCGTGGGACCTGCCGCGCTGGCCGTCGCCACCACGGTGAAGCTCGGCCGGGTCGCCCTGCTCGCGCCGATGTACGCCGTCGCCGCCCGCCGCAGTGCCGGGTCGGGCACGTCCGTGCCGACGCTGCCGTGGTTCGTCGTCGGCTTCGCGGTCGGCGTCGCGCTCCGCTCGGTCCTCCCGCTGCCGACGCTGCTGCTGGACACGGCAGCGTCGGCCACCACGCTGCTGCTCGCGGCCGCGATGTTCGGGCTGGGCCTGGGGATCCGAGCGGCCGAGCTCTGGCCGGTGCCGCGCAACGCGTTGCTGCTGGCGGTCGCCTCGACCGCGGTGGCGGCGGGAACGTCGTACGGGCTGGTCGCCGTGCTGCTCTGATCCCCTCCAACAAACTGGTCTGACCACTTGACCACTGGCCGATGCGAGACCTAGCATCGCGGCCATGCCGCTGCAGCCCGTGGAACGACGTTCGGTGCCCGACGAGGTCTTCGACCAGATGGTCGGCGAGATGCTCGACGGCGGCTTCGGAGCGGGGGAGTCGCTGCCCAGCGAGCGCAAGCTCGCCGAGGCGCTCGGCGTCTCCCGGCCGGCCGTGCGTGAGGCGCTGCAGCGCCTGGCGCAGAGCCGCCTGGTCGAGGTGCGCCAGGGTGGCGCGACCACGGTGCGCGACTTCCAGCGCCACGCCGGCCTCGACCTGCTGCCACGACTGCTCTTCCGCGGCGGACAGCTCAACGCCGCGGTGGTCCGCAGCGTCCTCGAGGCCCGGCTCGCCGTCGGCCCCGGCGTCGCAGCGCTCGCGGCCGAACGCGGCGGGGAGCAGATCGAGGACCGGCTGTCCGGACTGGTCGACGAGCTCGAGGCCAGCGAGGACGACGTCGCGCGCCAGGTGCACGCCCTCGCCTTCTGGGACGTCGTGGTCGACGCCGCCGACTCGATGGTCTTCCGGCTGATGTTCAACAACCTGCGCGCGGCGTACGAGCCGGCACTGGAGGTGCTGGCGCCCGCGATGGCCGGCGAGGTCAGCCAGGTGCGGGCCTACCGCGTGCTCACCGCCGCCATCGCTGCCGGCGACCCCGACACCGCCAAGGCCGCGGCCGACCGGCTGCTGCGACCCGCCACCGAGAACCTGACCGCCGTCCTCACCGCGTTGGACGAGACCCCGGAGGAGTCGCGATGACCAAGCCCACCCCCGAGGTCGAGGCCCTCGCCGCCGAGCGCCTCGCCCGCGACGAGGCCCGGATGACCGGCAACCGGCGCCGCAGCCTCTCGCTCGGCGGAGCGTGGCGGCAGTTCTGGAGCCACCCCAGCCCGTTCCTCATCACCGGCACCCTCGTCGTCGCCGGCACCCTGCGCCTCGTCGTGGGCGGCCGCGACTGGTGGGAGGCCCTCGTGCCGGTCGCCCTGGTCGCGACCTTCCCCTTCACCGAGTGGCTGATCCACGTCGCGATCCTGCACTGGAGGCCCCGCCAGGTCGGTCCGATGCGGCTGGACCCCCTCGTCGCGCGCAAGCACCGCGAGCACCACGCCGACCCGCGGGACCTGCCCCTGGTCTTCATCCCCTGGCAGGTGCTGTGCTGGCTGCTGCCCGGCCTGGTGCTCGTGACCTGGCTGGCCCTGCCGACCACGGCCAGCATGCTGACCACCCTGGTCTCGATCGCCGCCATCGGGTTCGGCTACGAGTGGACCCACTACCTGATCCACAGCGACTACCGGCCGCGGTCGCGGTGGTACCGCGCCGTGTGGCGCAACCACCGGCTGCACCACTACAAGAACGAGCACTACTGGTTCTCGGTGACCACCAGCGGTACGTCGGACCGCGTCCTGGGCACCTACCCCGACCCGGCCGAC
The DNA here is from genome assembly GCF_019448235.1 of Nocardioides panacisoli. Lineage (NCBI taxonomy): Bacteria > Bacillati > Actinomycetota > Actinomycetes > Propionibacteriales > Nocardioidaceae > Nocardioides > Nocardioides panacisoli. Next base: position 2,659,202 of record NZ_CP080409.1, on the reverse strand, counting down.
GTACCGACCTCGCCGACGGTCAAGGACCTGCACGCCGCAGAGGCGCGCGGCTAGCGCAACTGCGGGGTGGCCCGGCCGGTCTTCGGCCGGGCCACGTCCGGCTCAGAGTTGGTCGCCGAAGGTCTCGGTCACCCAGCCCAGGCTCCACTCGCGGTCCATCCGGAAGACGCCGCCGGTGCCACCACAGGTGCTGTTGAGGCCGAACGACGTCACGCCGGCCACCACGTTGGAGTCACCGAGGAAGTTCGGCCCGCCGGAGTCACCGAAGCAGGTGCCGCCGGTCCGGGCGTTGTTGGACAGCAGCATCGAGTAGTCCTTGGTGAAGCCGGTGTTGATCTGCAGCAGGTGCGGCTCGGCCTGCATCCGGACCCGGTCGGCCTGCTCCTTCCACGCCGCCGCCGACGGGAACGCCTTCTGCAGTCCGTAGCCCACCGAGGTGAAGGTGGTGTGCCGACGCGGCTTCAGCGCGTCGAGCTGGTCCAGCTCGGGCAGCGCGCCGTAGGTGTCCATCGCGACCGGCTCGTCGAGCACGACCACGCCCACGTCGCGGACGAAGAAGGCGTCCGTGTCGTAGTCGGGGTGGGTGTACGGCGTACCGCCGACGTCACCGGTGAAGGGGTAGCCGTTGTCCGGGATGCCGCTCTCGACGTCGGCGTCGAACCAGATCTCCACGTGCGCCGCCGGTGCCTCGGTGCAGTGGCCGGCGGTGAGGTAGATGGTGGGCGAGATCAGCGTGCCGCTGCAGCGCGACAGCGGGTTGCCGTCGGCGTCCTGGGCGACCATCAGCCCGACGTAGGGGTGGTCGTCCCCGTCCGGCTCGCCGTCGGTGACGGCGTGGGCGGGTGCGGCGAGGGCGAGTGACATCAAGGCTGCGAACAGGGTGAGCAACCGCTTCATGGCGAGTACCTCCGCGAGAACCCCGGCCGGATCTCGGTCGGGCGTCCCAACCTAGGGCGCGCCGACACGCGTGGGAAGGTCCGACACGACGGGGCGTCGCGCGGCGGTGGCGCGCCAGCGTCGCCCGTTCGGCCTACGGTGACCGCCATGGCGACCGACGACATCGCAGCGCTCGAGCGACTCAAGTACCGCTACCTGCGCACGCTGGACACCAAGGCGTGGGACGAGTTCGCCGCGTGCTTCGTTCCGAACGCGACCGCCGACTACAACGGCCTGGCCTTCGGTGACCGCGAGGCGCTGGTCGGCTACATGCGGGACAACCTGAGCGAGGGCGTGCTGACCATGCACCACGCCCACCACCCCGAGATCGACCTCGACGCGAGCGACCCGGACCGCGCGAGCGCCACGTGGTACCTCCACGACAAGGTGATCGTCGACGCGTTCCGCTACGCCCTCGAGGGCGGGGCGATCTACACCGACCGCTACGTCCGCACCGCCGAGGGCTGGCGGATCCAGCACACCGGCTACCGGCGGACCTTCGAACTGACCTGGAACCTCGACGACCCCGGCGGCGTCACCGTCCACGGCCCCGAGGCGCGCTCACGCCACTGATGACGCCCCGCGCCCGCCTGCGAGCATGGTCCGCGTGAGCGAGCAGACCGTCGGCATCGTCGGCGGCGGCATCCTCGGGCTCGCGATCGGCCGCGAGTTCTGCCGTCGCCGCCCCGGCACCCGCGTGGTGGTGCTGGAGAAGGAGCACGCCCTCGCGCAGCACCAGACCGGCCACAACTCCGGCGTCGTCCACGCCGGCATCTACTACCCGCCGGGCAGCCTCAAGGCCGCGCTGTGCACCCGCGGCCGGCTCCTGCTGCGCGACTACTGCGCCGAGCACGACCTGCCCTACGAGGAGTGCGGCAAGCTCGTCGTGGCCATCGACCGCGACGAGCTGGACCGGTTCGACGCACTCGAGGAGCGCGCCCGTGCCAACGGGGTCCCCGACCTCGCCCGCATCGACGGCGACGCCATCGCCGAGCTCGAGCCCCACACCCGCGGCCTGGCCGCGTTGCACTCCCCGCGCACCGCCATCACCGACTTCCCGGCGATCGCCCGCAGTCTCGCCCGCGAGATCGAGGCCGCCGGCGGCACCGTGCGACTGGGCGCCGAGGTGAGCGGCGTACGCCGCGCCGGGCGCCTGGAGGTCTCCCACACCGGCGGCATCGACCGGGTCGACCGGCTCGTGGTGTGCGCCGGCCTGCATGCCGACCGCGTCGCGGGGCTGGCGCAGCCCGAGGTCGCGGGACCGCGGATCGTGCCGTTCCGCGGCGAGTACCTCACCGTCGCCGCGGCCAAGCAGGACCTGGTGCGGGGACTCGTCTACCCGGTGCCCGACCCTCGCTATCCCTTCCTCGGGGTCCACTTCACCCGCCGCGTCGACGGCGGCCTGGAGGTCGGGCCCAACGCCGTGCTGGCGACCCGGCGCGAGGGCTACCGGCGTCGCGACGTCAGCCCCCGCGACCTCGCCGACCTCGCCACCTCGCCGGGCTTCTGGCGCATGGCGCGGCAGCACTGGCGCACCGGCGTCACCGAGGTGCGCGGATCACTCTCGACGCGTGCCTACCTGGCCGCGGCGCAGCGCTACGTGCCCGACATCGGGCCGGCCGACGTCGCCCGCGACCGTGCCGGCGTACGCGCCCAGGCGGTGGACCGCGACGGCTCGCTGGTCGACGACTTCCGCATCACCACCGAGGACGCCGTCACCTGCGTCCGCAACGCGCCCTCGCCGGCGGCCACCTCCAGCCTCGCGATCGCCGAGCACGTCCTGGACCGCCTCGAGTGAGCGGGCCCCCGGCCGAGGGGCCGCTGGGGCCGGTGTGCCCATACTGGACGACATGGCACACGCACCGCAGCCGGGAGCCGAGGTCCTCGCCGAGCCCATGCGCTCGCGGTGGAGCCCCAGCGTCTACGACGGCGACCACCAGCTCGAGCCGGACCAGATCCGCACCCTGCTCACCGCTGCCCAGTGGTCGCCCAGCGCCGGCAACGCCCAGCCGTGGCGGTTCTTCGTCGCCGAGCGCGGCGACACCACCCACAAGGTGCTCGTGCCGCACCTGACCGAGGGCAACTCCTGGGTGCCGTACGCCTCGGTCGTCTTCCTGACCTGCGCCAAGATCGACTCCTTCGGCCGCGACGACTGGGGCGATGAGACCTACGGCTGCTACGACCTCGGCCAGGCCGCCGCCCACCTGACGCTGCAGGCCCGGGCCATGGACCTGCACGCCCACCAGTTCATGGGCTTCGACCGGGAGGCCGTGGCCGAGGAGCTCGGCCTGCCCGACCACTTCCGGATGGTCAGCGGCATCGCCGTCGGCGTCCGGGGCAACGTCGCGGACGCCTCGGAGCGCATCCGCGGCAAGGAGGAGAAGGAGCGCAAGCGCCGTCCGCTCGCCGACACCGCCTTCAGCCGCACCTGGGGCGAGGCCTGGCACGGCGTCAGCGAGCAGTAGCGGCCCGCAGCACGACGGGGTCCTCGCACGCGCGGGCCCACGCCGCGATGCGGGTGCGGATCTCGCGACCGAGCAGCCACTGCCCGATCGGCTCGGCCACCGGCCGCAGCCACCCGGGACGGATCGCGTAGGTGTACTTCCACACCGCGCGGGTGCCGGCGACGCCGTCGCGGTCCTCCGGCGTGAAGCGCCAGCCGCCGCCGAAGGAGTCGAAGAACCACGGTCCCTCGACCATCGTCATCCCCACCGAGGTCGGCGGCCGGTACGACGCGTACTGGCTGACCATTCGTGGCCCCAGTCGGGCCCGGGTGACGGTCCGGACGCCCTTCGCCGGCACCTCGGCGTCGACCAGGTGCTGGGCGCGGACGAAGGGATCCCAGCGCAGCCGCACCTCGCCGGTGGTCTGCGAGACGGCGAACGCCACCTCCGGCGCGACCGGCACCCACGCCTCTGCGACCACACGGGGCATGGGGCCGAGCCTGTCACACTGGGGCCATGACGACGCTCCACGACTTCAACGCCACCTCGATCGACGGTCAGGAGGTCGACCTGTCGGCGTACGACGGCAAGGTCGTCCTGGTCGTCAACACCGCCTCGCAGTGCGGCTTCACCCCGCAGTACGCCGGCCTGCAGGACCTCCACGAGAAGTACGCCGACCAGGGCCTGGTCGTCGTTGGCTTCCCGTGCGACCAGTTCGCCAACCAGGAGCCGGGCGGCGAGGACGAGATCGCGTCCTTCTGCGAGCGCAACTACGGCGTGACCTTCCCGATGATGGCCAAGGTCGACGTCAACGGCGACGACGCCCACCCGGTCTTCGACTGGCTGCGCAAGGAGCAGCGGGGCCTGCTCGGCGGCAAGATCAAGTGGAACTTCACCAAGTTCCTCGTCGGCCGCGACGGCACCGTGCTCAAGCGCTTCGCCCCGCAGACCAAGCCGGAGAACCTGGGCAAGGACATCGAGAAGGCCCTCGCCTGACCCACCCGGAGTGCCGAGTCGGCGTGAACTCGTCGAGTTCACGCCGACTCGGCGTCGTCTTTCCCCGAGTTGGCGCCGACTCGGCGCTCCCGGGTACGCCGGCCCTCAGGCGTGGGCGGGCTCGGACTCCCGGTCGATCACCTTGCCGGGGATCGAGTCGCGCTCCAGCGCCTCGCCCTCGACGTCGACGTTGGGCAGCAGGCGGTCCAGCCACTTCGGCAGCCACCAGGCCTTCTCGCCCATCAGGTCCAGCAAGGCCGGGATGAGCACCATCCGCACGATGAAGGCGTCGAAGATGATCGACACCGCCAGCGCGAAGCCCATCGACTTGATGATGGCGTCGTCCTCGAGGATGAAGCCGGCGAACACGGCGGTCATGATCGCCGCGGCGGCGGTCACCACGCGGGCGCTGTTGCGGAACCCGTCGACGACGGCCTCCTTGGTGGACAGGCCGTGGACGTGCGCCTCCCGCATCCGGGTCACCAGGAAGACCTGGTAGTCCATCGCGAGGCCGAAGACCACGCCGATCAGGAAGATCGGCATGAAGCTCACGATCGGCTGGCCCTCGAAGATGCCGAACGCACCCTCCTGGAAGACCGCGACCGTCGCGCCCAGGGTGGCCAGCACCGAGAGCAGGAAGCCCAGCGTCGCGGTGAGCGGCACCAGGATCGAGCGGAACACCAGCATCAGCAGGATGAACGCCAGCCCGATCACCACCGAGAGGTAGATCGGCAGTGCGCCGTTGAGCCGGTCCGACACGTCGGTGGTGATGGCGGTGAGGCCGGTGACGCCGACGTTGGTGCCGGTGGACTCCTCGACGCCCTCCTGGGTGTCGCGCAGCTCGTTGAGCAGGTCCAGCGTCGCCTCGGACTCGGGCCCGTTCTCGGGCGTGATCATCACCAGCGCGCCGGTCGCGGGACCGGTGGGCTGGCCCTGGTCGTCCAGCGGCGCGTTGGTGCCGGCGAGCTGGGCGTTGGCCACGCCCTCCTGACCCGCGGCCCACGCGACGACCTCGCCGAAGGCGGCCTGGCGGTCGTCCTCGGCCACGTCACGGGCGTCGACGACGGTCAGCATCGGCGCCTCGCGTCCCGGGCCGAAGGCCTCCGAGACCAGGTCCGAGGCCTGTCGCTGCGTGGTGTCGCTGGGTGCGGTCGAGTCGGTCGGGAACGCGAGGTACATGTCCTTCATCGGGATGGCCAGCGCACCGAGGCCGATCACCACGAGGACGACCGCGACCGCGGGGGCGCGCCCGAGCGTGCGCGCCCACCGGACACCGTTGTTGACGATGAGGCCCTGCTCGTCCCGCTTCGGGCGGTAGCGCCGGAAGCTCAGCCCGAACGCCTTGGACTTGGTCAGGCCCAGCAGGGCGGGCAGCAGCGTCAGCGCGACCATGACGGCGATGAAGACCGTCGCGGCGGCCGCGAGACCCATCGCGGTCAGGAACGGGATCTGCACCACGGCGAGCGCGGACAGCGCGATGAGCACCGTCAGGCCGGCGAAGACCACGGCCGAGCCCGCCGTACCGACGGCGATGCCGGCGGCGTGCCGGCGGTCGTCGGTGTGCTGGAGCTCGCTGCGGTAGCGAGCGAGGATGAACAGCGTGTAGTCGATGCCGACCGCGAGACCGATCATCGTGGCGAGCATCGGCGTACTGGTGCCGATGTTCATGAACGCCGTCATGGCGGTGATGCCGCCCATGCCCAGGCCGACACCGAAGATCGCGTTGAGGATCGGCATGCCGCCGGCCACCAGCGACCCGAAGGTCACCAGCAGTACGACGAGTGCCAGGCCCAGGCCGATCAGCTCGGCCGTGCCGCCGGGAGCGGTCATGGCGGTCATGCCCTGGCCGTTGGCCTCGACGACGAGCTCGTCGGAGTCCTGCTCGGCGATGAGCTCCTCCATCGCCTCGATGGTGGAGGTCTCCACGTCGGTGACGGTGTCGACGTCCCACTCGAACTCCATGAGTCCCACGCGGCCGTCCTCCGACAGCGGCGAGACCGCGGCGGCGTTGGCCTCGGCCTGCGCGACGTCGCCGCCGGACTGCTGGGCGCCCTGCACCAGCTGCTGCTCCTGGGCCGCAGCGCGCTCGACGGGGTCGGCGAGGCCCGGGTTGGCGGCCGGGTCGTCGGCCATCTGCGGCAGCTGGTTGATCTCGCCGATCAGGGCGTCGATCTCCTGCTGGACCGCGGGGTCGCTGAGCTGCTGGCCCTCGGGGGCCGCGACGACGACCTTCACCGTCGCGTCGTCGAAGGCGTCGCCGGACTGCGGGAAGAGCTCGGACTGCAGGTCCGCGGCCTCCTCCGACGGGATGCCGGGGATGGTGAACTCGTCCTGCATCGGCTTGGAGAAGGCGGCGGCGACGGCGCCGATGAGCACGGCGAGCAGCAGCCAGCCGGCGACGAAGTAGGGCCACCGCCGGTAGGCGGTCGAGCCGAGGCGGTACAAGAGGCGGGCCATGGGATCTCCTGGGTCCTGGTGGTGCCGGGTCGGGCGTGGGTGGGTCAGTCGGTGAGCACCGAGCGCGCGTCGTCGACGGCCTCGGCGAAGAGCTCGGAGAACGGGCGGGTGGGCTCGGTGCGGAGCCGGTCGACGGCGGTGTCGAAGACGCTCATCAGGAGCCGGATCAACAGCCGCGCCCGGTCGGCGTCGTACGACGTGCCCTCGCGTTGCTGGACGTAGTCGACGAACCGCTCGGTGACGGACTCGAACCGGTCGTGGACGAGCGTGACCAGCTGCGGGTCCTGGATGATCACCCGGCGGTGCAGCGCCACCGTGTCCGGGTCGGGTGCGTGGTCGGCGAAGACCTCGTCGGCGAGCACCAGGATGTCGGAGAGCAGGCGGCCGGTCGGTCCCTGCGCGACGAAGGTGTCGCGGGCGGCGTCACTGACGTCGGGCTCGGGACCGAGCACGACGGCGGCCTTGCCGTCGAAGTAGTTGAACACGGTGCGGCGCGAGACCTCGGCGCGTTCGGCGAGGTCGTCGAGCGTCCAGCCGTCGAAGCCGTGCTCGTCGCACAGCTCCAGGGCGCACCGCATCAGTCGCCGGGAGGTCTCCAGGCGCCGTGAGGCACGGGTCGGCTTGCAGGTCAACACAGGTGAATGATTGCACTATGAAGCAAGAAAGTGCAAAAATGTGATGCCGGTCACGACCGCGTGAGGCCGTGGTCGTAGGCGTAGACGATCGCCGCGGCACGGTCGCGCAGGTCGAGCTTGGTGAAGATGCGGCCGATGTGGCTCTTCACGGTGAGCTCGGAGATGACCAGGTGGTCGGCGATCTCGCCGTTGGTCAGGCCGGCCGCGACCGCCTGCAGCACCTCGAGCTCGCGCGCGGTCAGTGCTGCGACCGCGGCAGCGCCGTCGCCGGCCGGGGCGCCGGCTGCCGACCGGTAGGTCGCCAGCACCCGGCCCGTCACCCCCGGGTCGAGCCAGCTGTGCCCGGCCGCGACCGTGCGCACCGCCCGGATCAGGTCGTCGGCGGGGGAGTCCTTGAGCAGGAACCCCGCCGCTCCGGCACGCAGCGCGCCGGAGAGCAGCTCGTCGTCGTCGAACGTCGTCAGCACCAGCACCGGCGGCGGGTCGCACCGGCGCGCGACCTCCGCTGTGGCGGCGATGCCGTCCACCCGCCGCATCCGCAGGTCCATCAGCACCACGTCGACCAGCGGGCCGTGCTCGTCGAGCACCGCGGCCACCTCGTCGCCGTCGCCGCACTCGGCGAGGATCTCGAAGCCGTCGCGGCGCCGCAGGATGCGCCGCAGCCCCGACCGCACCAGCTCCTGGTCGTCCACCAGCACCACGCGCACCGGCTCGCGGTCGCTCATCGGCGTACCTCCGGACGGGCCGGGGCGGGCGCGACGGTGCGGGCCGGCAGTCGCAGGTCGACGACCCAGTCGCGTCCCTCGGGGCCGCTGGTGAGGGTGCCCCCGAGCTGCCGGGCGCGCGTGGCCATGCCCGCGAGGCCCGAGCCCTCGCCCACCGAGATGCGTCCCAGCAGCGGGTCGGCGCCCACGAGCTCGTTGCGCACGACCATGCGGGCGCCGCGGCCGGTGACGCGCACCTCGACCGAGGCGGCGGCCGTGGCGGCGTGCTTGGCGACGTTGGCCAGTGACTCCTGCGCGATGCGGTAGAGGCCGAGCCCGGCGACCGGGGGCAGCGAGCCCACCGGCCCGGATCCGTCGTAGGTCACGCGCATCCCGGCATCGCGCATCTGCTGCACCAGGCCCTCGATGCCCTCGGCGCCGGGCAGCGGGTGGGTCTCGGCCGGCCCGTCGGCCAGGGCGCCCACGGTGCGGCGGATGTCGGCGATCGCCTGGCGGCCGATCTGCTCGGCGTCGCCGAGGGCCGCGTCGACCTCCGCCACCGTCCCGTCCCCGTCACCGGCCCCGGGACTGGCTCCGTCACCGGCACCGGCGAGGTCGCGCAGCGCGTGGCGGGCCCCGGTGAGGTGGAGCAGGGTGACCGATAGCGAGTGGGCGACGAGGTCGTGGATCTCGCGCGCGATGCGCTGCCGCTCCGCCAGCGTCGCCTGCTGCCACGCCCGCTCGCGCGCCGCCCGTTCGGCCGCCAGCGCGCGCATCTGCCACAGCAGCATCGCGCCGACGACGTGGCCGAGCAGCACCGTCAGGAGGTGGACCCCGACGCCCGCGAGGTCGCCGTACGCCGCGGCGACGGCGAGCAGCGCCGCCGACACCGCGCCGACCACGCCGCCCTGGCGGATCCCGTCGCGCGCGGTGGACTCGGCGGTGGCGAACATCAGCAGTGCCGGCGCGGCGTCGAGCGCGCTCAGCTCCCCGGCGACGGGCGTCGCGAGCAGCAGCCCGGCGGCCAGCAGCGACCCGAGCGGGTCGAGGTACCACGGCAGCCACCGGCCGAAGCCGAGCTGCACCACCGGCGTCACCGCCACCAGCAGCAACGTCAGGTGCAGCGGACCCAGCGGCCACAGCGCGTCGCGCAGCCCGAGCGCGAGCAGCACGCACACGACCTGGGCGATGAACGAGATGAGCGGCACCCACCACGGATAGAGCAGGCCGCGTCCCGCGCACTCCTCGTCGATGCGTCGCCGCAGCCGGGCCATCATGGCGATCAGCCTAGGCAGCGGCGCCGACCGCGTCATCCGACCTCGGTCGCGGGCCGTCTCCTACTACAGTCGCAGGCGAAGTGGGTGCCGTGGCCCGATGGCTCCGTGCGTCGTGGTGCCTAGCGTCGGGACCACCGACACCGAGGATGTGATGGCGATGGGGTGGACCGACACCCGACGACGTTGGCAGGTGCTGCGCGAGGTCGAGGCCGAGCTCGCGGACGGCGCGACCACCCTGCCGTGGCACGAGGAGTACGCCGCCCTGTTCGGCGACCGTGACGGACTGCTGGCGATGCTGCGCTACCGCGAGCGGCTCAGCTACGACGCGCAGGTCGACCCGACGCTCACCGAGCCGGTGCTGGAGGAGCAGCGCCGGCGGCTGGACCGTCGCTTCGCCGGCGTACGCCGCCTGCTCGCCGGGACTCGCGGGGGCGGTGCCGATGTCGCCGCGTGAGCAGGTGCTCGAGCCGCCGCGGGCGTGGCTGACCTGGCTGCTGAGCTACGGCGTGCAGCGGCAGTCGCTGCGGCTGGCCGCCCGGCGGGGCGACCTGATCGCCCGGCTCTCGACCGACCCGGAGCTGGTCGCGGACCCGTTCGCGGGCTATGAGGAGCTGCGCGCCCGCGGCACCTTCGCCAGCAACGGCCTGGTGCGGGCGACGGTGGACCACGCGGCGTGCAACGAGATCCTGCGCAGTGACGACTTCGGCACCGCGGCCGGCCACGCCGAGCTGCCGCCGGTGCTGCGCGGCCTGCTCGGCCGGCTCCAGGACCCCGACTCGCTGGGGCCGGTCGACCCGCCGTCGATGCTGGTCGTCGACCCGCCCGAGCACACCCGCTACCGCAAGCAGGTGGCGCGGGCCTTCACCGCCCGCAAGGTGGGGCGGATGGCCGACCGGGTGGAGTCGGTCGCGGAGCGGCTGCTGGACGACCTCGCCGACTCCGGCCGGGCCGGCGGTGGCGACCCCGTGGACCTGGTCGACCGCTACGCCGCCCAGCTGCCCGTCGCCGTCATCGCCGACCTGCTCGGCGTGCCCGAGGACGAGCGCGACCAGGTGCTGGCGTGGGGCAACGAGGCGGCGGTGACGCTGGACCCAGACCTGTCGTGGCGGCGCTACCGGCAGGCGGACCGGGCGCTGCGGGAGATGCACCGCTGGTTCCATGGCCACGTGCAGCGGCTGCGGCGCGACCCGGGCGAGGACCTGCTCAGCCAGGTCATCCTCGCCGACGGGGACGGCGACGACCCGCTCACCGACACCGAGCTGCACCAGGTGGGACTGCTGGTCCTGGGCGCGGGTTTCGAGACCACGGTCAACCTGATCGGCAACGGCGTGGCCCAGCTCGATGCGCACCCTGACCAGCTCCGGTGGCTGCAGCAGCACCCCGACGGCTGGGGCAACGCGGTCGAGGAGGTGCTGCGCTACGACTCGCCGGTCCAGCTCACGCTGCGGGCGGCCCACCGCGACGTCGAGGTGGCCGGCGTACCCATCGCCGCGGGGGACGGCATCCTCACCATGCTCGGCGGGGCCAACCGTGACCCGGCGGTGTTCGCCGATGCCCAGTCCTTCGACGTGACGCGGTCCAACGCCGCCGACCACGTCGCCTTCTCCGCCGGCGCGCACTACTGCCTGGGGGCGAGCCTGGCGCGACTGGAGGCGACGGTCGCGCTGCGCCAGCTCTACGAGCGGTTCCCCGACCTCAGCGTCGCGGGGCGGCCCGAGCGCCGCGACACCCGGGTGCTGCGCGGCTACGAGCACCTCCCGGTCGCCACCGGGGCCCGCGCGGCTGCCTGAACCGGGGGCCGGGGGAGCGCCCAGCGCCTACGATCAAGCCATGTGCTCCCGCCTGCTGGCCACGGCGCTGGCTGCGCTGCTGCTCGCCACCGGATGCGGTGGGGGGCAGGAGGCGTCCGCCCCGACACCGGCCGAGCCGAGTTCGACGACCGCCTCCGCCTCGGCACCGAGCGAGCTGGACTCGGCCGCGGCCGAGGACCTGGGTGACCGGGCGGAGGAGATCGCCGGTGGCGAGGCGTCCGGTACGCCGTCGACCTCGGCGCCCGGCCGGTCGGCCAGCCCGACGCGCGAGCCCGAGCGGGCGCCGCAGGTGGTGGCGATCTCGATCGACGGCCTGCGCGCGTCCGCGATCGACGACCGGACGACGCCGACGCTGCGGCGACTCCTCGCCCGCGGCGCGGGCACGCTCAACGCCCGCACCGCGGTCGAGCAGACCGAGACCATGCCCAACCACGTCTGCATGGTCACCGGCCGCCCCATCGGCGGTCCCGCTGGCCACGGCGTGACGTGGAACGTCGACACCGAGCAGACCGTGCGCGACGGGGTGCAGTCGGTCTTCAACGTCGTCGCCGGCAACGGCGGCTCCAGTGCGGTCGTGGTGGGCAAGTCCAAGCTCGACATCCTGCGTGACTCCTGGCCCCCGGCGGTGGCCGACTTCCGGATCGAGGCACGCCCCGACGCCGCGGCCTCGGCGGTGCTGGACCGGGTGCGGTCCGGACGAGACCTGGTGTTCTGGCACCTGCCGGGGCCCGACAAGGCCGGCCACGCGGCGGGCTTCGGGTCGGGCAGCTACCGCACCGCGGTCGCCCGTGCCGACGCCGCGGTCGGTGCCCTGGTCGACGCGATCACGGGCACACCCGCGCTCGCCCGCAGCGTGTCGCTGGTGCTGACCAGTGACCACGGCGGCACGGCGGGCGCACGCGGCCACAACGCCGCCGACTCGGCCCAGAACTTCACCGTCCCGTTCGTGGTCTGGGGTCCCGACGTGGCCGCGGGTGACCTCTACGGCCTCAACCCGGCCTACGCCGACCCGGCGGGCGGGCGGCCGTCGTACGCCGGGGCGCAGCCGGTGCGCAACTGCGACCTGGCCAACGCCGTGACCGGCCTGCTGGGACTCCCCGACGTCCCGGGCAGCCGCATCGGCGCCGGCGGCCGACTCCGCACCGCCGACGACTGATCGGGCACTCACCCAACTTTACAACTACTGGCCTCTTGTCAAACGGATTGACAGATCCTATGGTTCTGTCAACCGCACGGAGGTGAGTTCGATGACTGCCGAGACCAACTCGCAGGAGCAGATCCCGAACAGCACGGTGCCCGAAGGGTCCACCGCGACCTGGCAGGACAAGAAGCGCTACCTGTGGATGCTGGGCCTGGTGATCCCCAGCCTGGGGGTGCTGATGACCGGCACCTACCTGATCCTGGGCTGGAGCTGGGCGCTGTGGGGCGGCCCGATCCTGATCCTGGGCATCATCCCCGCGATCGACCTCATCGCCGGCCTGGACCGGTCCAACCCGCCCGACGACGTGATCGAGGCGTTGGAGGAGGACCGCTACTACCGCTGGATCACCTACCTCTACCTGCCGATCCAGTACGTCGGCTTCGTCGCGGCGTTCGCGATGATCGCCGACATCAACCCCTTCGCCGTCGTGGCTGACGCCGCCGGCATCCAGGTGTGGGTGGCCGACAACGTCAGCTCCGGCCTCGTCGCCGACCTCTCGATGCCGTGGTGGGACAAGCTCGCCATCGCCGTCTCCATCGGCTGCATCGGCGGCATCGGCATCAACACCGCCCACGAGCTCGGCCACAAGCGGGAGGCCAACGAGCGCTGGTTGTCCAAGATCGCGCTCGCGCAGAGCTTCTACGGCCACTTCTACATCGAGCACAACCGCGGCCACCACGTCCGCGTCGCCACGCCCGAGGACCCCGCGAGCTCGCGACTGGGTGAGAACTTCTACCAGTTCTGGCCCCGCACCGTCTGGGGCTCGCTGAAGAGCGCCTGGGCGCTGGAGAAGAAGCGCTACGCCCGCAAGAAGACCCACCCGTTCCACCTGGGCAACGACGTGCTCAACGCCTGGCTGATGTCGGCGGTGCTGTTCGGCGCGGTCATCGCGATCTTCGGGTGGCAGGTGACGCCGTACCTCCTCGTGCAGGCCGTCGTCGGCTTCTCGCTGCTCGAGGTCGTCAACTACATGGAGCACTACGGGATGCTGCGCGAGCAGGTCGGTGGCGCCAAGAAGGTGCGCTACGAGCGGGTCAACCCGTCGCACTCGTGGAACTCCAACAACATCGCCACCAACGTGCTGCTCTACCACCTGCAGCGCCACAGCGACCACCACGCCAACCCGACCCGGCGCTACCAGGCGCTGCGCGACTTCAAGGAGTCGCCGGTGCTGCCGACCGGGTACGCCGGGATGATCGTGCTGGCGATCGTGCCCGCGATCTGGCGGCGGGTCATGGACCGCCGGGTGCTCGAGCACTTCGACGGCGACATCAGCCGCGCCAACATCATGCCGCGCAAGCGCGACAAGTACATCGCGAAGTACGCCGCCTACCAGCGTGCGACCGAGGAGGCCGCCGTCGCCGAGGCCGCCAACGAGGCCGCCGCGGCCGCCGCCCGGCAGGACGACCAGCCCGGCAAGGTCCACGAGGACGAGGTCCTCGCCGCCCGGTGCCCGGGCTGCGGCTACACCTACGAGGTCGAGGCCGGCAACGAGCTCGAGGGCTTCGCCGCCGGCACCGCGTGGTCGGAGATCCCCGACGACTGGTGCTGCCCCGACTGCGGCGTGCGGGAGAAGGTCGACTTCGTCCCCGTCGAGACCATCGACGCCTGAGCACGCCGCCCGTGACGCCACCGGCTCCCGGTCGGCCCCCCAAACCGGGGGCCGGTGGTCCCACTCCCCCGACCAGGAGGTCGCCATGAAGATCGTCGTGGACTACGACAAGTGCGAGGGACTCGGCATGTGCGAGTCCATGGCCGATGACTACTTCGAGGTCGACGACGACACCGACCAGGTCGTCGTCCACGACGACTCCCCGGAGGAGTCCGACCGCGGCCACGTGTACGCCGCCGTCCAGGCCTGCCCGGTGCTGGCCCTGGAGCTGCGGGACTGAGGATGGGCTCGCGCGGTCATGCCTTGGCTACCCTCGAGGCCATGACAGTTCCCTCCGCCGCGTCCACGGCACCGGTCGCCATCCGCGACCGCGTCCTGGACGCCGCCGAGTCGGTGCTGACCCAGCAGGGATGGGGTGCGGTCACCATGGCGCGGATGGCCGCGGCCGCCGGCGTGAGTCGGCAGACCGTCTACAACGAGATCGGCACCAAGAACGACCTCGCCGAGGCGATGATCCTGCGCGAGCTCGACCGCTTCCTCGCCGGCGTGGTGCGCTCCTTCGACGAGAACCCCGACGACCTGATCGGCGCGATCCGCGACTCGGTCCGGCGGGTGCTGAAGTACGCCGAGAACAACGCGCTGCTGCACGCCGTCGTCTCCGCGACCCACGGCGCCGACACCGAGCTGCTGCCGCTGCTGACGACCCACTCGGAGTCGCTCATCGCCGGCGCGCGACTGGTCCTCGGCGAGCGGGTCGCGGCGTACGGCCTCGGGCTGGAGCGCAGCCGGCTCGACGCCGTCATCGACATGGTCGTCCGGGTCGTGCTCAGCCACGTCATGCAGCCCTCCGCCTCCCCGGCCGAGACCGCTGACGACATCGCCTGGGTCGCCGAGCACGTCCTTTCCCGAGACTCCGCTGCGACGGCTTAGGTCGGCGTCTACCCTCTGAGGTGGAGGGAGTTCGCGTGATGGATGCTGCCCGTGTGCGTGGCCTGGTGATGGCGGCGATGGCCGCCTCACTGCTGCTCGCTGCCTGCGGCTCCTCCGAGACCGGCACCGACGGTCCTGCGGCCGACGGCACCACCGCCGCCTCCGCGCCGGCCTCGCCCAGCGGTGACGCGACCGCGGACACGGCGAGTGACCAGCCGTCCTACGATGTACCGACCGTGGACGAGCCGCCGAAGGACCCGGGGCGACTGGTCGGCGACGACATGCTCGTCGTCGGGCGCGAGACGCTCGCCGACGACCTGGTGGCCGAGCTGGAGCAGATCACCGTCAAGGGCAAGAAGGCCGTCGACGCCACCGAGCGGATGAGCATCGGCCAGATCTCCGCCGAGGGCGAGGTGTACGACGTCGCCGCGGTCGACCTCGCCGGCTACCGCCGCTTCACCCAGCGCGAGACGGTGCAGTTCACCGACCAGTGGCAACGGCTCGCGGGCGGTGAGTTCGCCGCTGCTGCCGACCTCGAGGGGCAGCTGCCGCTGGACGAGAAGGGCTACCTGGCGGCCGGCTCGGGCGAGGACGTCCACCAGATCCACGCGGGCGCGTGGGCGCCGCAGGCCGCGGGCGTGGACATCGTGGTCAACGAGGGGTGGGGCGAGGAACTCGGCCTCGTCCCCGACAACGCAGTCCTGATCTCCACCGGCGCGCTGGCACCCCAGGCGGTGCGGCAGAAGGTCAAGAAGGTCGTCGGCAAGGGCTACTCGATCCAGGACCTCGACATCGTCAAGGAGGCCGGGCTCGACCCCGACGCCGCGCAGATCGCGAACGTCGTCGGCACCTTCGGCGACGCGGTCGGGACGTTCCGCTACCGCCCCATCGGCGGCGGCCGGATCGCCCCCGACCCGGCCTGGGTGAGCGCCAACATCGTGACCGAACAGGTCCCGATCCTGGGCAAGCTCACCTGCAACAAGTCGATGATGCCCCAGCTCAAGGCCGCACTCCGCGAGGTCATCGAGAGCGACCTCGCCGACGAGATCAACTACCACGTGGGCTGCTACTACCCGCGCTTCATCGCCGGCTCCACGAAGCTGTCCAACCACTCCTTCGGGCTGGCGATCGACATCAACTCCCGGGAGAACCAGCGCGGCACCGTCGGCCAGATGCACCGCGGCGTGGTGGCGATCTTCAAGCGCTGGGGGTTCGCCTGGGGCGGCGACTGGAGCTACACCGACCCGATGCACTTCGAGCTGTCCCAGATCAAGCAGCCGGGCTGACGCCGTACGCCGCGGACCGTGACAGCAGTGGTGTCACGGTTGTGCGATGATCGGCGCCATGACGTACGCACTCGGACACGGCACCGGTCCGCTGGCCGGCATCAAGGTCGTCGAGATCGCGGGCATCGGCCCGTCGCCGCACGCCTGCACGATCCTCGCCGACCTGGGCGCGGACGTGGTCCGCATCGAGCGGCCCGGCGGCCAGATGCTCACCGGCGGGTCGCACGACCTGCTCAACCGCGGACGTCCGAGCGTGGCGCTCAACCTCAAGGACCCCGAGGCCGTCGCGACCGTGCTCGACCTGGTCGAGGGCGCCAACGTACTCGTCGAGGGCATGCGCCCCGGCGTCGCCGAGCGGCTCGGGTTCGGCCCCGAGGACTGCAAGGCCCGCAACCCCAAGCTGGTCTACGGCCGCATGACCGGGTGGGGCCAGGACGGCCCGTGGGCGCAGGCCGCCGGCCACGACATGAACTACATCGCCATCACGGGCACGCTGCACGGGCTCGGGCAGGTCAAGGAGAAGCCGCAGTTCCCGGCCAACCTCGTCGGTGACTTCGGCGGCGGGTCGACCTACCTGGTCATCGGCATCCTCTCCGCGCTCCTGGAGGCGCAGCGCTCCGGCGAGGGCCAGGTCGTCGACGCCGCCATCGTCGACGGCACCGCCCACCTCAACGTGATGACGTCGGCCTTCCTCGCCGGCGGCGGCTTCGTCGAGGAGCGCGCCAGCAACATGCTCGACGGCGGGGCGCCCTACTACGACGTCTACGAGACCGCCGACGGCGAGCACATGTCGGTCGGCCCGCTCGAGCCGCAGTTCTACGAGGAGTTCCTCACCCTGCTCGGCATCAAGGACACCGCGCCGGACCGCTTCGACCCGAGCAGGGCCGACGAGCTGCGCGCACAGATCACCGACGCCTTCAGGGCCCGCACCCGGGACGAGTGGTGCGAGGTCTTCGACGCCACCGACGCCTGCGTCGCCCCCATCCTGCGGATGACCGAGGCCCCCGACCACCCCCACCTCAAGGCCCGCGAGACCTTCGTCGAGCACGAGGGCATCGTCCAGCCGCAGCCCGCCCCCCGCTTCTCCCGCACCCGCGCCACCCTCGGCATGCCGCCCGCCCCCGGCGCCGGTGCCCACACCCGCGAGGCCCTCACCGCCTGGGGCATCGCCGACGTCGACGGCCTCATCGAGCGGGGCGCGGCGGTGCAGGCCGACTGACGGGGGGAGCGATCCCCGGCCGACCGGGGATCGCCCACCTTGTCGGGCACTGCAATGCCCGACAACGTAGGTGAACACCGGACAACCCCCGGCCCCGACGCGCATCACACCCCCGCCGATGCGGCGGACGTCGTACGCCGCCACTAGACTGAACATCAACGGTCCGGCCGGTCTTGCCCCGGGCCACGCGGCGTACGCCGCGCCCCTCGTTGCGGAGTCACCGAGGCCTGCTTCCACTTCCCGTCGCCGACGGGACAGCACGGCGAGACGCCGACCAGGCCCGCGTGCGCGGGCCGAGAGAGACCACCTGTGACCACCACCTTCGCCGACCTCGGCGTGCCCACCGACCTGCTCGCCGTCCTCGACGCCGACCAGATCACCGTCCCCACCCCGATCCAGGCCGCGACGCTGCCCGACTCGCTCGCCGGCCGCGACGTGCTCGGCCGCGGCCGCACCGGCTCGGGCAAGACCTACGCCTTCGGGCTGCCACTCGTCGCGCGGCTGCAAGCCTCCGGCACTCGTCCGGCTGCGCGCCGCCCCCGCGCCCTCGTCCTCGCGCCGACGCGCGAGCTCGCCACCCAGATCAACGCGACCGTGGCGCCGCTGGCGCAGGCCGCCGGACTGCGCACCGCGACCGTCTTCGGCGGCGTCGGCCAGAACCCCCAGGTCACCGCGCTGCGCAAGGGCGTCGACGTACTCATCGCCTGCCCCGGTCGGCTGGAGGACCTCATCGGCCAGGGGCACTGCAGCCTCGCTGACGTCGAGGTCACCGTACTGGACGAGGCCGACCACATGGCCGACCTCGGCTTCCTCCCCTCGGTGCGCCGTCTGCTGGACCAGACCCCGAAGGGCGGCCAGCGGATGCTGTTCTCGGCGACCCTGGACAACGCGATCGACGTGCTCGTACGCCGCTACCTCGACCGCCCCGCCGTCCACGAGGCCGACTCCGCGCAGTCGCCGGTGACCCAGATGGACCACCACGTGCTGCAGATCGAGCGCGACCTGCGGCTGGCGGTGCTGGTCGACCTGGCCAGCGCACCGGGACGCACGGTCGTCTTCACCCGCACCAAGCACGGCGCGAAGGCACTCGCGCGCCAGCTCAACCGCAACGGCGTACCCAGCGTCGACCTGCACGGCAACCTCAGCCAGAACGCCCGCACCCGCAACATGGACGCCTTCCACAGCGGGCGCGCCACCACCCTGGTCGCCACCGACATCGCCGCGCGCGGCATCCACGTCGACGAGGTGGCGCTGGTCGTGCACGCCGACCCGCCGGCCGAGCACAAGGCCTACCTGCACCGCTCCGGCCGTACGGCGCGAGCTGGCGCGGCCGGCACCGTCGTCACGCTGATGACCGCCGACCAGCGCAAGGACGTCAAGGCGCTGACCCGCGCCGCGGGCATCTCCCCGACGACGACCCGCGTCGGCGGCACGGACCACCCGGTTCTGCAGGACCTCGCCCCCGGCGAGCGGTCACTGCCCGGCGGCCTGACCATCACCACGCCCGGCAGCAACGGCGGCGGCAACGGTGGCGGCGGGAATGGCAACGCCAGCAAGCGAGGAGGCTCCGGCGGTGGCCGCCGGCGCGGCGGCAGCAACCGCCGCGGTGGCTCCCGCAACCGTTCGGGCAACGGCGGCAAGGCCAAGGGCAACGGCCCCGGCTCGAGCCAGGGCAACCGTGACGGCCAGGCCAAGGGCGGCTCCCGCCCCGGCTCCGGTGGCGGTCGCAACCGTCGTCGCCGCGGCGGCTCGGGCGGCTCCGGCGGCCACAGCGCGGCCGCGTTCAGCGCCGGTCGCCGCTGAACGGGATCCCCGGTTGACCGGGGATCCCCTGACTTCCATGGGGTTGCAATCCCATGGAAGTACCAGAATCCCCGGTTAACCGGGGATTCTCGAGGTCACCCGCCCCACGGCGTCGTCGGCTGCAGCACGGCCTCCGCGAGCGCCTCGGTGCGCAGGTGGGTGATGGCGCGGTAGTCGGGGTCGCGGACCATGTCGGCGAAGGCCTGCCGGCTGGGGTAGTGGACGACGAGGACGGCGTCCCAGGCCTGGCCGTCCTCGGCGACGAGGGGGGTGTCGCCGTCGCCGGAGTGGAGGACGGTGCCGCCGTACTCACGCACGAAGCGGCCGGCGGCCTCGGCATAGGCGTCGTACGACGCGCGTCCGTCGGGCTTGAAGCGCAGCAGGTTGAGCATCACCACGGGACCACCGGGGTCCTCGGCGAGCAGTCGTTGCAGGTCGGCAGCGGTGGGGTCGACGGCCATGGCCGCACGGTAGCGGTCCGGCGGCGGCGTACGCCGTCAGTCGCCGGTGCGGCGGGAGACCTCGCGGCGGCGGGTCTCGTCCATCGCCGCTTCGTACGCCGACACGAGACTGGCCACGGAGAGCGGCTTGATCTGCTCGACCATGACCCGCAGGACCTCCGGCGGGGTGCCGGCCTGCTTGTACTTGGGCCACACCATGGTCCGGAAGAGCTCCTGCAGCTCCTCGGCGATCTGGCGACCGTGCTCGCGATAGACCTTGGCGGCGGCCTCGGCCGCGTCGGCGGGGAATCCGATGTCGAGCAGCCGCAGGGCCACCGACAGCTGGCTGGCCGCGACGGCGTACCGCCCGTCAGCTTCCCGGGTCAGCACGCCGAGGGCGTGCAGCGTGTGCAGCTCGTCGTCGTCGAGCTCACGGTCGGCGCGGCGGCACAGCTCCTCATAGGTGAGGTACGCCGGCCGGTCGGCCTGCCAGGGCGCGAGCATGCTGCGCCGCAGCGCGATGTCCTCGGTGCTGGCGTCGATGGGGATGCCGGCGACGTACTTCTCGATGGCCGCGAGGGTGAAGCCGTGGCTCTGCAGCTCCTGCACCAGTTCGAGGCGGGCGACGTGGTCGGTGGTGTAGAAGCCGGAGCGGCCGCGGCGGATCGGCGGCGGCACGAGGCCCTTGGTGGTGTAGAAGCGGATGGTCCGCACGCTCATGCCGACGCGTTGGGTGAGGTCGTCGAGGGTGATGAGGTCGCCGTCTCCCTCGTGACCGACGTCACTCGTCTCGGTCCACGGATCTGGACCCTCGCTCTTGACCATGACAGTAATAGTGTCACAATCAGTGGTGGAGACACCACGCGCGGCGCCGACGCGCCGCGCCCCAGACCACCGCACCCCCGAAGGACGGTCATGGCAGAAGCATTCGTTTACGACCACCTGCGCACCCCGCGCGGCAAGGGCAAGGCCAACGGTTCGCTGCACGAGGTGAAGCCGGTCGACCTGGCCGTCACGCTCCTGGACGCGATCAAGGAGCGCAACCCCGGCCTGGACACCGAGCGGGTCGACGACGTCGTCATGGGCGTCGTCTCGCCGCTGGGCGACCAGGGTGGCGACATCGCCAAGACCGCGGCGCTGGCCGCCGGCTACCCCGACACCGTCGCGGGCGTGCAGCTCAACCGCTTCTGCGCCTCCGGCCTGGAGGCCGTCAACCAGGCCGCCTCCCGCGTGCGCGGTGGCTTCGAGGACCTCATCATCGCCGGTGGCGTGGAGTCGATGAGCCGCGTGCCGATGGGCTCCGACGGCGGCGCCTGGGCGACCGACCCGGCCACCGCCCTGGAGACCGGCTTCGTCCCGCAGGGCATCGGCGCCGACCTCATCGCCACCCTGGAGGGCTGGAACCGTGAGGACGTCGACGGCTTCGCCGCCGAGTCCCACCACCGGGCCGCCAAGGCCTGGGCCAACGGCTACTTCTCGGGCGCGATCGTGCCGGTCACCGACATCAACGGCCTGCCGATCCTCGAGACCGACGAGACCATCCGCCCCGACACCTCCGTGGAGGGCCTGGCCGGCCTCAAGCCGAGCTTCGCGCAGATCGGGCAGGACGCCGGCTTCGACAACGTGGCGCTGGAGAAGTACCACTGGGTGGAGAAGATCGACCACGTCCACCACGCCGGCAACTCCTCGGGCATCGTCGACGGCGCCGCGCTGACGCTGATCGGCTCCGAGCAGGTCGGCAAGGACCTCGGCCTCACCCCGCGCGCCCGCGTCCTCGCGACCGCGGTCTCCGGTGCGGACCCGACGATCATGCTCACCGGTCCCGCCCCGGCGTCCCGCAAGGCGCTGGCCAAGGCCGGCCTGACCGTGGACGACATCGACCTGTTCGAGATCAACGAGGCCTTCGCGGCCGTCGCGATGCGCTTCATGCGCGACATGGGCGTCAGCCACGAGGTCACCAACGTCAACGGTGGCGCGATCGCGATGGGTCACCCGCTCGGTGCGACCGGCGCGATGATCCTCGGCACGCTGATCGACGAGCTGGAGCGCCGCGAGCTGCGCCGCGGCCTGGCCACGCTCTGCGTCGGCGGCGGCATGGGCATCGCCACCGTCGTCGAGCTCGTCTGATCGATCCCGCTCTCGAGACTGATCCAAGGAACAAGGACCACATGACCACTGACACCCAGACCGCTGTGCGCTACGAGCGGGACGCCGACGGCATCGTCACCCTGACGATGGACGACCCGACCGCCAGCGCCAACACGATGAACGAGCTCTACATCGACTCGATGAAGGCCGCCATCGACCGGCTCTACGACGAGCAGGACGACGTGACCGGCGTCGTCATCGCCAGCGCCAAGAAGACCTTCTTCGCCGGCGGCAACCTCAACGGCATGGTCAAGGCGACCAAGGACGACGCCGCGTCGGTGTTCGCCATGGCCGAGGGCGTGAAGGCCCCGCTGCGCCGCCTGGAGCTCTTCCCCAAGCCGGTCGTGGCCGCCATCAACGGCGCCGCGCTCGGTGGCGGGTACGAGATCTGCATGGCCACCAACCACCGCATCGCCCTCAACGACCGCAGCGTCAAGATCGGTCTCCCCGAGGCGACCCTGGGCCTGCTGCCCGGTGGCGGCGGCGTCACCCGCGCCGTACGCAAGTTCGGCCTCCAGGACGCGCTGATGACGGTGCTGCTCCAGGGCACCCAGTTCACCCCGGAGAAGGCGCAGGCGGCCGGCCTGGTCGAGGACCTGGTGGACTCCAGGGACGAGCTGGTCCCCGCCGCCAAGGCGTGGATCAAGGCCAACCCCGAGGCGAGCCACAACCCGTGGGACGAGCCGGGCTACAAGATGCCGGGCGGTACGCCGGCCTCGCCGAAGCTGGCCGCGTTCCTGCCGGCGTTCCCCGCGATGCTGCGCACGCAGCTCAAGGGCGCTGACTTCCCCGCCCAGGAGGCGATCCTGTCCGCGGCGGTCGAGGGCGCGCAGGTCGACTTCGACACGGCCTCGCGGATCGAGTCGCGCTACCTGACCAACCTGGTCGTCAACCAGGACTCGAAGAACATGATCCAGGCGTTCTTCTTCGACCTGCAGGCCATCAACGCCGGTGCGCTGCGCCCCGACGGCATCGAGCCCTACAAGGCTGCCAAGGTCGGCGTCCTCGGCGCCGGCATGATGGGCGCGGGCATCGCCTACGTGTGCGCCCGTGCCGGCATGGACGTCGTGCTCAAGGACGTCGAGCAGGGCAACGCGGACAAGGGCAAGGCCTACAGCCAGACGATCAACGAGAAGGCGATCGCCAAGGGCAAGCTCACCGAGGAGAAGTCCGCCGAGCTGCTCGACCGGATCACCCCGACCGCGGCCCCCGAGGACCTCGCCGGCTGCGACCTGGTCATCGAGGCGGTCTTCGAGGACCCGGCGCTGAAGCACAAGGTCTTCGCCGAGATCCTGCCGCACGTCAAGGACGACGCACTGCTGTGCTCGAACACCTCGACGCTGCCGATCACCGAGCTCGCCGAGGGTGCCGACCGGCCGGCCGACTTCATCGGGCTGCACTTCTTCTCGCCGGTGGACAAGATGCCGCTGGTCGAGATCATCAAGGGTGCGCAGACCTCCGACGTGGCGCTGGCCAAGGCCTACGACGTGGTCCAGCAGATCAAGAAGACCCCGATCGTGGTCAACGACAGCCGCGGCTTTTACACCTCGCGCGTCATCGGCCTGATGGTCAACGAGGGCCTGGCCATGCTCGGCGAGGGCGTCGCCCCGTGGAGCATCGAGCGCGGCACCACCTCGGCCGGCTACCCGGCCCCGGTGCTGCAGCTGACCGACGAGCTCAACATGGAGCTGATGGGCAAGATCGCCAAGGCCACCGCGGACGCCGCCGAGCGCGACGGCACGCCGTACGAGCCCCACCCGGGCACCACGGTGGTCGAGAAGATGCTGGAACTGGAGCGTCCGGGCCGCCTGCGCGGCGCGGGCTTCTACGAGTACGCCGACGGCAAGCGCGGCTCGCTGTGGGACGGCCTGGCCGAGCACTTCCCGGTCGCCGACGAGCAGCCGCCGATCCAGGACATCCGCGACCGGATGATGGTCGCGGAGGCGCTGGAGACCGCGAAGTGCTTCGAGGAGGGCGTGATCGAGTCCGCGGCCGCGGCCAACATCGGCTCGATCATGGGCATCGGCTTCCCGCCCAACACCGGCGGTGCGGCCCAGTACATGCAGGGCTTCGAGCACCCCGAGACCGGCGAGATCGGTCTCGGTGCGTTCATCCAGCGTGCCGAGGAGCTGGCCGCGAAGTACGGCGACCGGTTCCAGCCGACGCAGTACCTGCGTGACCTCGCGGCGAAGGGCGAGGGCTTCCCCGCCTGATCCAGCTCGGCGCGAGCTCGCCCTCGTTGGTCGAGCCTGTCGAGACCACGACGGACCCGGTACGACGCGCGTCGTACCGGGTCCGCGTGCGTCCGGGGTGCTGCGTAGGGTGCCGCCGTGGGTCTCGTCCTCCTCGTCCGTCACGGCCAGGCATCCTTCGGTGCCGACGACTACGACGTGCTCTCCGACGTCGGCTGGCAGCAGGGACGACTGCTGGGGGCCTGGCTGGCCGCGCAGGGCGTGACGCCGGCCCGCGTCGTCCGCGGCGACATGCGCCGCCATCGCGAGACCGCCGAGGCGATGGCCGAGGGCGCCGGATGGGGCGGCGTACCCACCGAGGTCGCGGCCGACTGGGACGAGTTCGACCACCTCAGTGTCGTGGCGGCCGACCCGGACCACCCCGGCGGGGAACTGTCGCGGCGGGAGTTCCAGCAGGTCTTCGAGCGTGCGACCGCCCGGTGGACCGCCGGCGAGGGCGAGGGGTACGCCGAGACCTACGCCGGCTTCTGCGCCCGGGTCAGGCGCGGGCTCGAGTCAGCGGCCGGCGCGTCGGGCACCACGGTCGTGGTCAGCTCCGGCGGACCGATCGCGGTGGCCGCCGCCGACCTGGCCGACCCCGCGGCGGAGCCGCCGGTGCACGCCCGGCTGTGGCAGCGGTTCAACACCGTCGTGGTGAACTCCTCGGTCACCCGCGTCATCGTCGGCGCCACCGGCACCCGCCTGCTCACCTTCAACGAGCACGCCCACCTCACCCCGGACGTGCTCACCTACCGCTGACTCCCCAGGTCGCCGGCTCCCTCGCCGTGTGTCCGAGAAGGAATGGTGTCCCGGGGCGGGCGACCGCACCCGTCCACCGCAGTTGCGATGCGTGGATCATCCGCTCGAGTCGTCAGCGAGGCGTCCCAGGGGTCTTGCTGCGACGGCGTCGACGTCATCGACCGGCAACAGTCCGCGGCCGGCCAATGTCTCCAGCGCCAGGCGGCGATCGGCCAGCAGCGCCTCGACCGACGCCCGCGGCAGGTCGTCGAGGTCGCCGGTGGACGCTTGCTCGCGCGCGTTGCGCAGCACCAGTCCGGCCTGCCACTCTTCCGCGTCCTCATCGGTCCAGGGCCGCGAAATCGCGTTCCGCGCCAGGACGGCGACGGCGAGCAGGATCGTTGCCGTGGCGGGCGTCAACAGCAGGACGGCGTTGACCGTGGCATCGTCGGCCTGATTTCGTCCGAGCCACACTCCTGCTGCGCCACAGGCGAGCAGGCTGCCGCCGAGGCCGTAGGTGAACCGGTCTCGGCCTCCGCTCCGCTCGGCCAGCACGGCGACCAAGAGGGCGGCGGTGAAGGTGAAGCACGCGGCACTGGTCCAGAACGAGGTGTCGGTTGAGAAGTCGTAGTCGAGGTAGAGCGCACCGGATCGGTCGAAGAACACGGCGACGCCGCCGACGGCACCGAACAGTCCGCCCAGACAGAGGACGGCGGTCACCAGTTCCCGTGCACGCGACCCGGGGCCCGATCGACGCCGTGGCTCGTGGCCGGAACGCGCCAGGACGCGGTCCTCGACCTCTCGCAGGCTCACCGGCTCGTCCTGCTCGAGATCGGCTGCCCAATCAGCGGCACTGCTCACGGGACGTCCGTGGTCGGGGTGGCCATGGACCTTTCGGTGTGGTCCGTGATCGTGGGTCCGGTGCTTGGCTTCATGTCACACACCGAGTCAGATGAGGCGCTTGAAGACCGGCAGCGGGGCGTGCTTCATCACCGGCGCGAGCACCGACCACGGCAGCGGCGGCACGCAGGCGTCGGCGACCTCCTTCTCGACCGCGGCGACCATCGCCGCCACGCCCTTCTCCGTGGAGGCCATCAGCGGGGTCGCCTGCTCGACCTTGTCGTTCATCTCCGAGCGGATGTAGCCGGGGTAGAGGACGGTGACGGCGACCTTCTTCTGCAGCGGGGTGCCGTAGAGCTCGGTGCGCACGCCCTCGGCGAGGTGCGCGACGCCGGCCTTGGTGGCGGCGTAGGTGGTGATCGAGCCGGGCATGCCGCGCATCGCACCCATCGAGGAGACCATCACCAGGTGGCCGGCCTGCTGGTCGCGGAAGATCTCCATCGCGGCCTCGGTCTGCGCCAGGGCGCCGATGAAGTTGGTCTGCGCGGTCTCGAGGTTCGCCGCGAATTTCCCGGTGCCGAGCTTGCCGCCCTTGCCCAGGCCGGCGTTGACCACGACGCGGTCGAGGTGGCCGAGCTCCTCGCGCAGCTCGCCGAAGACGGTGAAGACGGCGTCGTGGTCGTTGACGTCGAGCGCGCGGACGGCGACCCGGCGCCCGGGGTGGGCGGCGAGGATCTCGCTGCGGAGCTCCTCGAGCCGGTCCGTACGTCGGGCGCACAGCCCCACGTCGTACCCCTTCGCCGCGAACTGGCGGGCCATCTCCGCGCCGAGTCCGCTCGATGCCCCCGTGATCAGGATCGTCTGCGTCATGGCGCCGAGTCTCCCATCACGTTGAGTCTGCACTTGTTCCGGTCGAGTCAGCAGTTGTCGACGCTCGTGGTCCGGGCCGGCGCCAACAACTGCCCACTCGACCGAAACAAGCCACGACTCGACGGAAAGAAGTGAGCAATCAACATACCGACAGGCTTGACTGTTTGTTTGTCTCTCGCCAGACTGTGCGCGTGACCACGACCCGGGTGCCCCAGGAGGAGCGGACGCGTGCGATGCGGCTGCGCCTGATGGAGGCCACCGTGGACCTGCTGGTCGAGAAGGGCTTCGCCGGTACGACGACCACCCAGGTCTCCGAGCGCGCCGGCGTCAGCCGCGGGGCGCAGCTCCACCACTTCCCGACCAAGAACGACCTGGTCGTCGCCGCGGTCGAGCACCTCACCGAGAAGCGCGGCGCCGACCTCGCCGGGGCCGCCGCCGACCTGCCCCGCGGCGAGCACCGCACCCGCGCCGTCGTCGGGATGCTCGGCGACCACTTCGCCTCCCCGGTCTTCACCGCCGCCCTCGAGCTGTGGGTCGCCGCCCGCACCGACCCCGACCTGCTCGCTGCCGTCGGCCCGCTGGAGCAGCGCGTCGGCCGCGAGACCCACCGCCTGACGGTGGACCTGCTGGGTGCGGACGAGTCCGTGCCCGGCGTACGCGAGCTGGTGCAGGCCACGCTCGACCTCGTCCGTGGCCTCGGACTCGCCGACACCATCTCCGACGACGCCAAGCGGCGCCAGCGGATCCTCGACGAATGGGCCGACACCCTCGACGCCGCCCTCGGGTCCCGAGGCTCGGCCGCTCGCACCTCAACCACCGAGGAGACACCGTGAGTGACGTACTGGACGGCGTGCTCGCCGACCTCGCCACCGAGAGCGACCAGCTGCGCGCAGCGGTCCTCGCCGCCGACGCCTGGGACACTGCCACCCCGGCCGAGGGGTGGACCGTCGCCACCCAGGTGGCCCACCTGTTGTGGACCGACGAGGTCGCCACGCTGGCGGCCCACGCCGACACCCCCGAGGGCAAGGAGGCCTGGGACGCCGTCGTGCTCCAGGCGTTGGAGGACCCCACCGGCTTCGTCGACGCCAGCGCCCACGAGGTCGCCGCGCTTGCCCCGGGCGACCTGGTCGCACGGTGGGACGCCGCCCACGCCGGGCTCGTCGAGGCCCTGCGCAGCCGGCCCGCCGGCACCAAGATGCCGTGGTTCGGGCCGCCGATGTCGCCGACCTCGATGGCCACCGCCCGCTTCATGGAGACCTGGGCCCACGCCCTGGACGTCTACGAGGCGCTGGTCGCCACGGGCTCCATCGAGGCGCTGCCCGCACCGACGGACCGGATCCAGCACGTGGCCCACATCGGTGTCCGGACCCGCGACTTCGCGTTCGTGACCAACGAGCTCGACCCGCCGGCCGAGGAGTTCCGCATCGAGCTCACCGCGCCCGGCGGTGACACCTGGACCTGGGGCCCCGACGACGCCAGCCAACGCGTGAGCGGCCCGGCCCACGACTTCTGCGCCCTGGTCACCCAGCGCGTCCACCGCGACGACACCGACCTGGTCGCCACCGGCGCCGACGCCGAGCAGTGGCTGGCCATCGCCCAGTGCTTCGCCGGACCGCCCGGAGGCGGCCGGGTCTCGATGAGCTCGACCACCGAGGGGGAGGACGCATGAGGGATCCCATCCGGATCGGCAACTGCTCGGGGTTCTACGGCGACCGCCTCTCGGCGATGCGCGAGCTCCTCGAGGGCGGCGGCGTCGACGTCATCACCGGCGACTACCTCGCCGAGCTGACCATGCTCATCCTCGGCAAGGACACCATGAAGGACGCCGAGCTGGGCTACGCCCGGACCTTCCTCACCCAGCTCGAGGACTGCCTCGCGCTCGCGGTGGACAAGGGCGTCACGATCGTCAGCAACGCCGGCGGCCTCAACCCCGCCGGGCTCGCCGCCAAGGTGCGCGAGATCGCCGCCGCCCAGGGCCTGTCGGTCTCGGTGGCCCACGTCGAGGGCGACGACCTGCGCGGCAGCGGCCTGTACGACGGCGCGCTCACCGCCAACGCCTACCTCGGCGCCTTCGGCATCGCCCGCGCCCTGGAGGAGGGCGCCGACGTCGTCGTCACCGGCCGCACCACCGACGCCAGCGTCGTCCTCGGCCCCGCGATGGCCCACCACGGGTGGCGGCCCACCGACTACGACCAGCTGGCCGGCGCCGTCGTCGCGGGCCACGTGATCGAGTGCGGCACCCAGGCGTGCGGCGGCAACTTCTCCGGCTTCCGACAGCTGATCCGCGACGGGGCGCCGATGGACCGGCCTCTCGGCTTCCCGATCGCCGAGATCGCCGCCGACGGCTCGAGCGTCATCACCAAGCACGAGGGCACCGGTGGCGCGGTCACCGTCGACACCGTGACCGCCCAGCTGCTCTACGAGGTCCAGACCACGCGCTACCTCAACCCCGACGTCACCGCGCGCCTCGACAGCATCCGGCTCAGCGAGGAGGGTCCGGACCGCGTCGGCATCAACGACGTCACCGGCACCGCACCCCCGCGGCAGCTCAAGGTCGCCACCAACCACCTGGGCGGGTTCCGCAACCAGATGGAGTTCGTCATCACCGGCCTCGACATCGAGGAGAAGGCCGCCTGGCTGCGCAGCCAGCTCGAGCCGCACCTGACGGCGAGCAGCGTCACGTGGAGCCAGACGCCGCTGCGTGAGGCCGACGCCGACACCGAGGAGGGCGCCTCGGTCCTGCTGCGCTGCATCGTGATGGATCCGGAGGCGGGGCCCGTCAGCAAGGCCTTCACCGGCCCGGCCGTCGAACTCGCCCTCGCCTCCTACCCGGGCTTCACGATGACCGCACCCCCGGGCAAGCCGTCGCCGTACGGCATCTACCGGCCGGCGTACGTCGATCGTGACCGCGTCGAGCACACGGTGGTCCACGCCGACGGCACCCGCGAGGTGGTCGCCGACCCGAGCGAGTTCGTCGAGGACGTCGCGCCCGAGGAGCTCGACCCGGACCTCGGCCGCCGCCCCTCGCCCTACCCCGGCAGGCCGGACTCGATGACGCGCCGCATGCCCCTGGGGGCCTTCGTGCACGCGCGGTCGGGCGACAAGGGCGGCAACGCCAACCTCGGCCTGTGGGTCGAGCACGACGGGTCACCCAAGTACGACGACCGTGTGCGCTGGCTGACCAAGCTGATGAGCCACAAGAAGATCGACGAGCTCATCCCCGAGGCGAAGGGCCTCGATGTCGACGTCTACCTGCTGCCCAACCTGGGCGCGGTCAACGTGCTGATCCACGGCCTGCTCGGCGAGGGCGTCGCGGCGTCGACCCGGTTCGACCCGCAGGCGAAGGCGCTCGGCGAGTGGATCCGGGGTCGCAAGGTGAGCATCCAGGAAGACTTGGTGTGAGCGCGAGGAGCCCCCACGGAGGTGGGGCGAGGGACGAGTCCCGCCGGAGTGAGGCACCGCAGGGCTCACCCAGTGAGAGAAGGGTCTAGGAGCCGTCATGCAGTGGAACGAGGAGCGTGCGGCGCTCCGTGAGGTGGCGGCGGAGTTCACCCGCCGCGAGGTGATCCCGCACCTGCAGGAGTGGGAGGACGCCGGCGAGCTGCCCCGCAGCCTGCACCAGGCGGCGGCCAAGCAGGGCCTGCTCGCGGTCGGCTATCCGGAGGAGGTCGGCGGCGAGGGGGGAGACCTGCTCGACGTGTGTGCCGCGCAGGAGGGTTTCCTGGCCGCCGGGGCGTCCGGGGGCCTGATGGCGAGCCTGTTCACCCACGGGATCGCGTTGCCGCACCTCATCGCCCAGGGCTCACCGGAGCTGGTCGACCGCTACGTGCGACCCACGCTCGCCGGTGACCTGATCGGGTCGCTGGGCATCACCGAGCCCGGCGGCGGCTCCGACGTCGCCCGCATCACCACCCGCGCCGAGCGCGACGGCGACCACTACGTGATCAACGGCGCCAAGACCTTCATCACCTCGGCGGTCCGCGCGGACTTCGTGACCACCGCGGTCCGCACCGGTGGCGAGGGCCACGGCGGTGTGTCGCTCGTCGTCGTGGACAAGGACACGCCCGGCCTCACCGTCGACCGGCGCCTGCACAAGATGGGCTGGCACTGCTCCGACACCGCCGAGCTGTCCTACGTCGACGTCCGGGTGCCGGTGACCAACCTGGTCGGCGAGGAGAACCACGGCTTCTACTACATCGCCGAGCAGTTCGTGGTCGAGCGGATCTTTCTGGCGTTGATGGGCTACGGGCACGCCGCCCGCTGCCTGGAGCTCGCCGCGCAGTACTGCCGCGACCGGGAGACCTTCGGCAAGCCGCTGGTCGCCAACCAGGTCGTGCGGGCCAAGCTCGTCGAGATGCACCGCCAGGTGGAGGTCGCGCGCACCTACACCCTCGACGTGGCCCGGCGCCACGTCGCCGGGGAGACGGTGATCGCCGAGGCCTGCCTGGCCAAGCAGACCGCCGTCGACACCGCCGTCGACGTGAGCAACGAGGCGGTGCAGCTCTTCGGCGGCACCGGCTACATGCACGGCACCGAGGTCGAGCGGCACTACCGCGACGCCCGGCTGCTGCCGATCGGCGGGGGAGCGACCGAGGTGCTCACCGACCTCGCCGCCCGACTGTTGGGCTACGCCTCATGAGCCGCCGCCGTACGACGAACACGGGAGTTGCGAGATGACCACCGAAGCACCCGAGCAGGCACGCCGGGAGGCGATGCTGGCCAAGATCGACGAGCTGCGCGCCGAGTGCGCGAAGGCCGTCGAGGGCGGCGGCGAGAAGTACGTCGCCCGCCACAAGGAGCGCGGCAAGCTCACCGCGCGCGAGCGGATCGAGCTGCTCGTCGACGAGGGGTCGGCGTTCCTGGAGCTGATGCCGCTGGCCGGCTGGGGCAGCGACTTCAAGGTCGGCGCCAGCCTCGTCACCGGCATCGGCGTCGTCGAGGGCGTGGAGTGCCTGATCGTGGCCAACGACCCCACGGTCAAGGGCGGCGCGCTCAACCCGTGGTCGCTGAAGAAGTCCTTCCGGGCGGCGGAGATCGCGGAGAAGAACGGCCTCCCCACGATCAACCTCACCGAGTCCGGTGGCGCCGACCTGCCCACGCAGAGCGAGATCTTCATCCCCGGCGGCCGCGGCTTCCGCGACCTGACCCGCGCGAGCGCTGCCAAGCGCTCCACCATCTCGGTGGTCTTCGGCAACTCCACGGCCGGCGGTGCCTACGTGCCGGGCATGAGCGACTACGTGATCATGGTCAAGGAGCAGGCCAAGGTCTTCCTGGCCGGTCCGCCGCTGGTCAAGATGGCCACCGGTGAGGAGAGCGATGACGAGACGCTCGGCGGCGCGGAGATGCACTCGCGCACCTCGGGGTCCTCGGACTTCCTCGCGATCGACGAGTACGACGCGCTGCGCCAGGCCCGCCGGGTCGTGGCCCGCCTCAACTGGCACAAGCAGGGCCACGTCCCCGCGGCGTCGTACGCCGACCCGGACCTGGACCCCGACGGCCTGCTGGACCTCATCCCGACCGACCTGAAGGAGCCCTTCGACCCGCGCGAGGCGATCCTGCGCATCGTCGACGGGGTCTCGCCGAGCTCGACCACCGGCGGGGGCAACGCGGTCGCCTTCGACGAGTTCAAGCCGCTCTACGGGTCCGCGCTCGTCACCGGCTGGGCGACGCTGCACGGTCACGAGATCGGCATCCTCGCCAACGCCCGCGGCGTGTTGATGAGTGAGGAGGCGCAGAAGGCGGCGCAGTTCATCCAGCTGGCCAACCAGAAGGACACGCCGCTGCTGTTCCTGCACAACACGACCGGCTACATGGTCGGCGCGGAGTACGAGCAGGGCGGCATCATCAAGCACGGCGCGCAGATGATCAACGCGGTCAGCAACTCCACCGTGCCGCACCTGACGGTGGTCATGGGCGCCTCCTACGGCGCCGGCAACTACGGCATGAACGGCCGCGCCTACGACCCGCGGTTCCTCTTCACCTGGCCCTCGGCCAAGTCGGCGGTGATGGGGCCGCAGCAGCTGGCCGGCGTCCTGGAGATCGTGGCGCGCCAGTCGGCGGAGTCCAAGGGCAAGCCGTTCGACGCCGCGGAGTTCCAGGGCGTGAAGGACATGGTCGAGCAGACCATCGAGGAGCAGTCGCTGCCGTTCTTCCTCTCCGGCCTCGTGTACGACGACGGCGTGATCGACCCGCGTGACACGCGTGACGTGCTGGGCATCTGCCTGTCGGTGATCAACAACCAGCGGGTGGAGGGCGCCATGAACTTCGGCGTCTTCCGCCTCTGAGTGGGAGTGACGATGATCAACAAGGTTCTGGTCGCCAACCGTGGCGAGATCGCGCGGCGGGTCTTCGCGACCTGTCGCCGGCTGGGCATCGAGACGGTGGCGGTGCACTCCGACGCCGACGCGGGCCTGCCGTTCGTCGCCGAGGCCGACACCGCGGTCCGGCTGCCGGGCAACACCCCGGCCGAGACCTACCTGCGGTCCGACCTGGTGCTGGAGGCGGCGCGGCGTACCGGCGCGGACGCGGTCCACCCCGGTTACGGCTTCCTGTCCGAGAACGCCGACTTCGCGCGCGAGGTCGCCGCGGCCGGGCTGACGTGGATCGGGCCGTCGCCGACCTCGATCGAGCAGATGGGCTCCAAGATCGAGTCCAAGAAGCTGATGGAGGCCGCGGGCGTGCCGGTGCTGGGCAACCTCACGCCCGACACCGCGACCGAGGCGGACCTGCCGCTGCTGGTGAAGGCGTCGGCGGGTGGCGGTGGCCGCGGCATGCGGGTGGTGCGTGAGCTGTCGGCGCTGGCCGACGAGGTCGCCACGGCCTCCTCGGAGGCGGAGTCCGCCTTCGGTGACGGCACCGTCTTCGTCGAGCCCTACGTGCAGCGGGGCCGCCACGTCGAGGTCCAGGTGGTCGGCGACGGCGAGGCGGCCGTCGTGTTCGGCACCCGCGACTGCTCGTTGCAGCGGCGCCACCAGAAGGTCGTGGAGGAGGCGCCCGCGCCGGCCATCCCCGAGGTGACCCGCGAGGAGATCCACGAGGCCGCCCGGGCCGCCGCGACGTCGGTGGGCTACGTCGGTGCCGGCACGGTGGAGTTCCTCTACGACGCCGACACCGACCGGTTCTACTTCCTGGAGATGAACACCCGCCTCCAGGTGGAGCACCCCGTCACCGAGGCGATCCACGGCGTCGACCTGGTCGCGCTGCAGGTCGCGGTCGCCGAGGGGCGTCCCCTCCCCGAGGTCGCGCCGCCGCAGGGCCACGCGATCGAGGTGCGGCTCTACGCCGAGGACCCGGCGGCCGACTACGCGCCGCAGACCGGCCTGCTGCTGGACTTCGACATCGACCACGACGACGAGTTCGCGCTCGACGGGTACGGCGTCCGGCTCGATGCCGGGTTCGGGGCCGGCAACGAGGTCGGCACCTTCTACGACGCCATGCTCGCCAAGGTGGTCGCGTGGGCGCCGACCCGCGAGCAGGCGGCCCGTCTCCTCGCGCGCCGGCTGGAGACGGCCGCCCTGCACGGGGTGGTGACCAACCGCGACCAGCTGGTCGCCTCGCTGCGGCACCCGGAGTTCCTCAGCGGCGCGATGACCACCTCGTTCTACGACGACCACCCCGAGGCCTGCGGTCGCGTCGCGCCGGACGACCTCGCGCCGTTCGTGGCCGCGGTCGCGCTCGCCGAGCACCGGCGCCGGCGTCGGCCGGTGCAGTCGCGCATCCCGTCGGGGTTCCGCAACGTCACCGCGATGCCGCAGGTGACGACGTTCGAGCTGGAGGGCGAGTCCGTCGAGGCCCGGTGGTACGGCGGCCGCGACGGGTTCCGCCCCGCCGACGTGGCCGAGGACCGTCCGGTGACGGTGGTCGGGGTCTCGACAGGCTCGACCAACGACACCTCGGTGGTCCTCGACGTGGCCGGCACCGAGCGGCGCTATGACGTACAGGTGGTCGCCACGGGCTCGGCCAACGGTCAGGCGGTGCTGGTCGACGGGCCCGACGGCGGGATCACGCTGCGGGTGCCGCCCCGGTTCCTGGACCCGGCCGACAAGGTCGCCGAGGGGTCGCTGCTCGCGCCGATGCCGGGCAGCGTGATCGACGTCCGTGCCGCCGCCGGCGACCGGGTGAGCCAGGGCCAGCCCATCGTGGTGATGGAGGCCATGAAGATGCAGCACACCGTGGCGGCGCCGTACGACGGCGTGGTGGCCGAGGTGCCCGCCACGTCCGGCGACCAGGTCGAGGCGGGCGCCGTGCTCGCCGTGGTCGACCCCGCAGACGACGAAGGAGCAGATGCATGACCGTGTCCACGATGTTCACCGAGCCCGAGGAGCGGGTCGCGCTGCGCGAGGCCGTCGCGAAGCTGGCCGCGAGCTACGGCCGCGAGTACGTCGAGAAGCAGGCCCGCGCCGACGGCAAGATGACCGAGATGTGGCTGGAGATGGGCCGCCACGGGTTCCTCGGCGTCAACCTCCCCGAGGAGTACGGCGGCGGGGGCGGCGGCATGGCCGACCTCGCGGCGGTGCTGGAGGAGGCCGCTGCCGCGGGGGCGCCGCTGCTGATGATGGTGGTCAGCCCCGCGATCTGCGGCTCGATCATCGCCCGCTGCGGCACCGAGGAGCAGAAGCGTCAGTGGCTGCCGAGCATCGCCGACGGCTCGCACCTGATGGCGTTCGGCATCACCGAGGCCGACGCCGGGTCCAACTCCCACCAGATCACCACCACCGCCACGCGTGACGGCGACGAGTGGGTGCTGAAGGGGCAGAAGACCTTCATTTCCGGCGTCGACGAGGCCCAGTCGGTGCTGATCGTGGCGCGCACCGCGGACGAGAGGACCGGCAAGCTCAAGCCGGCGCTCTTCGTCGTCCCGACCGACGCCACCGGCTTCGACCGGCAGGTCATCCCGATGGCCTGGGAGGCGCCGGAGAAGCAGTTCACGCTGTTCCTCGACGACGTCCGCGTCCCGGACGACGCCCTCGTCGGGGGCTCGGACAACACCGACGCCGGGCTGTGGCAGCTCTTCGCCGGCCTCAACCCCGAGCGCATCATGGGCGGCGCGATGTCGTGCGGCACGGCCCGCTACGCGTTGTCCCGCGCCGTCGAGTACGCCAACCAGCGCTCGGTCTGGAAGGACCAGCCGATCGGCTCCCACCAGGCCATCGCCCACCCGCTGGCCAAGGTCAAGATCGAGCTCGAGCAGGCGCGGATGCTGTGGCAGAAGGCGGCCGCGCTCTACGACGCCGGCGACGACTTCACTGCCGGCGAGTACGCCAACATGGCCAAGTACGCCGGCGGCGAGATCGCCTGCAACGCCACCGACGCCGCGGTCCACACCCACGGCGGCAACGGGCTGACGCAGGAGTACGGCCTGGCCAACATGATGGTCGCGGCCCGCCTGGGCCGGATCGCGCCGGTGAGCCGGGAGATGATCCTCAACTTCGTCGCGATGCACTCCCTGGGCCTGCCCAAGTCCTACTGAGCAGGGTCAGGCGCGGACGACCTCGCAGTCGGTGCCGGCTCCCGTGCCGGCACCGACGGCCGCGTCGGTGACCCACGTCCACGGGCCGGGCATCGCGGTCCACGACGGCGCGGTGGCTCCCCACTTGGTGGCGTCCGCGACCACCACGCAACGTTGGGCGACCCGTGCGACCTGCTCCTTGAGGACCGTCTCGTCCAGCGTGGGCTCACCGATGCCGCGTTCGGGATCGACGGCGTCGGCGCCGAGGAAGGCGACGTCGAACGCCATGCGCTCCAGGGTCAGGGAGGCTGCCGGCCCGACGAGCCCGTGGCTGAGCCGTCGGAGCCGGCCGCCGAGCAGGTGCACGTCGACGTGTGCGGAGTCGGCCAGCACCACCGCCGTCTCGAGGCCGCGCGTCACCACCGTGAGCGGGCCGAGCGAGTCGTCGGCGGCGATCAACCGGGCGAGGGCCGCGCACGTGGTGCCGGCGTCGAGGAAGACCGACCCCTGCGGGGTGAGCAGCTCGCCCGCCCGCCGGGCGATGGCCGCCTTGGCGTCGGTCCGGTGGCGGGCGCTGTCGCCGATCGGGCGCTCGTGGAACGGCGGCGCCACCATCGCGCCGCCGTACGTGCGAGCGACCGCGCCCTGCTCCCGCAGCCGCGCCAGGTCGCGGCGGACGGTGGAGGGCGACACTCCGGCCGCGCGGGCGAGGTCGTCGACCGAGGTGAGGCCCTCGCCGAGCAGGCGGAGCAGCTCGGCGTGGCGGGCGCGGGTGCCGGCGCGGACAGTCCCCATGGTCACGAACCGTAGGCGCTCCGCATCCGGGGCACGAACGGGGCGTACTCCACCGCCGCCAGGTACGCCGACCGCATCGTCGCGTGGTCCGCGCGCCCGGAGCCGGCGATGTCGAAGGCCGTGCCGTGGTCGACCGAGGTCCGCAGGATCGGGAGACCGACGGTGACCGAGATGGTGCCGTCGAAGTCGTAGGTCTTCGCCGCGATGTGGCCCTGGTCGTGGTACTGCGAGAGCACGCCGTCGAAGCGGCCGGCGAGGCCCTGGTGGAAGACCGAGTCCGCCGGGATCGGACCGTGCACGGGGAGTCCCTCCCGGCGGAGCTGTTCACAGGCGGGGACGACCTCGTCGAGCTCCTCGGTGCCGAAGGCGCCGTTCTCCCCGCCGTGCGGGTTGATCGCCGCGACGGCGAGGGTCGGCTCGGCCACGCCGTACACCTCCAGCGCCTGGAGTGCGCGGCGGATGGAGTCCACCTGGCGCTCGCGGGTGAGCTGGTCCAGCGCGGTGCGCAGCGAGACGTGCCGGGTCGCGAAGAAGATCTGCAGCCGGTGGTCGGGTGCGTGCCGTGACGCGACGACGAACATGGTGTCCTGCTGGGTGACACCGGTGAGCTCGCCGAGCATCTCGGTGTGACCCAGGTGCTCGCTCCCGCTCGCCCAGATCGCCTCCTTGTTGATGGGGCCGGTCACCACCCCGTCCACCGTGCCGGCCATGGCGGCGCGGGTGGCGACCTCGATCGCGGTCACGGCTGACCGTCCCGCTGTGGCGTCGACCTCGCCCCACGCCAGCTCCTTGCCCTCCAGGACTCCGATGTCCAGGACGTCGATGACACCGGCGCCGGCCGGCGCGGTGTCGAACCCGCTGACCTCCCGCACCTCCAGGTCCAGGCCGGTCGCCGCCACTGCACGTCGGACGGCGACGGCATCGCCGACCGCGACCCCGTGGTGGGTCTCGTCGTCGGCGTACTCGGCCAGCGTGCGGACCGTGATCTCGGGGCCGATGCCGACCGGGTCGCCGAGGGTCAGTGCGAGCACGGGGGGCGTGGCGGGTGCGGGCATGGCTTCCTCCAGGGGGTGTCAGTGGGTGGGGCGGGGACGGGCGGGCTGGACGTTGCGCCGGATGGCGGCGGCGGTCCGCTCGAGGAACGCGAGGCAGGCGACGGCGGTGTCGTCGTCGCCGACGAGGCCGCCCTTGGTGACCACCGGGAGGCCGGACCAGGGACCGCCCACGAGGGTGCCGGCGACGGCGAGGGGGGCCACCTCGTCGGCGACGTCGAGCCCGTCGGCGGCGAGCTCGCCCAGACAGGCGGCCGCGAGGTCGCCGCCGGTGAGGTAGAGCCCCTCGACGGCCTGCGCACGGAGCGCGTCCCGGGTGCTCCTGGCCAACGCCGCCGGGATCCGGTGCCGGGCCTCGTGGGGGAGCAGCTCGTCCTCCCCCAGGGCCGAGGCGAGCAGCACGACCTCCTCGCCGCCGGCGCCGGCGATCGCCTCCGTCAGGGCGGCGGTGGTGGCATCGGGGTCGGGCAGGCCGTCGTCGTCGAGCACGACGCGGACCACGTGGACCTCCCGCGCCGAGGAGAGGCGTGCGAGCTGGCGTCGCGTCAGTCCCGTCGCCGAGCCGCTGACGGCGAGGTACGGCGCCCGGGGTGCGGTCTCGCCGAGTCCGAGGGCGCGGGCCAGGGCGACCGTTGCGGGACCGGGGTCGACGCTGAGCCACGTGATGTCGGGGAGGGCGGCGGCAACCTCCGCCGTGCGCTGCACGTGCTCGTTGGTGACGGCGTCGACGATCACGATGCCGACACCGTCGGCCACGGCCTCCGCCAGTGCGGTCGCGAGGTCCTCGCTGGGGCCGGTGACGGTCTCGAGGGGGATCGACCGCGTGGGCAGGTCGGTCTGCTCGGCCATGAGTGCCGCGACCTCGGAACGGCGCATCGGTGACCGCGGGTCGTGGGCGAGCTCGGTCTCCTCGAGCCGGTGCCCGCGCAGCAGCTGCACCCCGCCCACGGTGTGGCGGTCCGCGTCGGGATGCGCCGGGATGCACAACGCCACGACGTCCTCCCCGTGCGCCCGCAGTCCGGTCACCAGCGCGGCCGTGGTGGCACCGATGTTGCCCCGCAGCGTGGAGTCGATCCGGTTGGACACCAGTGCGGCCGGCCACCCTGCCTCGAGGACCCGTCGGGCGGCGGCCGCCGACTCCTGCGGCGTGGTGTGCCGGTTGTTGGTCGAGACCACGACGGCGTCGAAGCGTGAGGCGAACTCGGCGATCGTCTCGGTGCGCTCCTCACCGGTGACCGTCACGGCCCGCAGGCGGGCCCGGGCGAGACCGGCGGCGGTCGCGTTCGCACCGGTGAGGTCGTCGGCGACCACCAGCGCGTGTCGCCCCGGCGCGTGGGTCACAGCAGCCAACCGGCCACCAGCACCAGGGGGATCGATCCCGCCCACGCGGCCGTGGTGATGCCGGACCACCCCTTGAGCGCAGCGGTGCCGTCCAGCCCGGCGAACCGGGTGACCACCCAGAAGTAGGAGTCGTTGTAGTAGCTGAACACCATCGACCCGGCACAGCAGGCGAGTGCCGCCGCGAGGGCGGAGATGCCGAGTCCGCCCACCACGGGGGCCGCGACCGAGGCGGCGGTGATCATCGCGACGGTGCCCGATCCCTGCGCGATCCGGACCAGCGTCGCGATCAGGAACGGCACCAGCACGCCCGGGAGGTTCGTGTCGGCGATCGCGTCGGCCAGTGCGTCACCCACGCCCGAGTCGCGCAGCACCTGGCCGAGGGCACCGCCCGCGCCGGTGATGAGCAGGATCAGGCCGGCCGCCGCCGCGGCCTCGGCCAGCCATCCGCTCACGGTGGCGCGCGGGGTCCACCGCGGCAGCAGCACGTACACGGCGAGCACCAGGCCCACCAGCAGCGCCACCACCGGGTTGCCGATGAAGGCGAGCGTGTCGGCGTACGCCGCGGGGTCGTAGTCGTCCTCCGGGCCCAGGACGCCCTGGTTGGCCCGGTCGATCGCGGTGGCCGCGGTGTTGGCCACGATCAGCAGCAGCGGGACGACCAGGGGCAGCGACGCCAGGCCGGCGCTCAACCGGGGGTTCCGGTACTGCTGGTCGCCGGCATCGTCGCCGGAGCCCGCGGTGGCGTGGCCGGTGTCCGCGGAGCCACGGCTGCTCGCTGCGCCGCCCCCCGCGCCGGCGACCGCCGGTTCGTAGACCGCCCGCCGCACGGTGTCGGTGACCTCCGACTCCAGCCGTGGACCGATCCACCGTGCGTAGAGCACCACCACCGGGAGCAGGACCAGCGCGAAGGCCAGGCCCACCAGGATGAGGCCACCGAGGTCGGCGCCGAGGATGCCGGCCACGCCCAACGGCCCGGGGGTGGGAGGGACCAGGTGGTGCGTCAGCGTCATTCCGCATCCCAGCGCGAGG
Source organism: Nocardioides panacisoli (assembly GCF_019448235.1). Classification (NCBI taxonomy): domain Bacteria; kingdom Bacillati; phylum Actinomycetota; class Actinomycetes; order Propionibacteriales; family Nocardioidaceae; genus Nocardioides; species Nocardioides panacisoli. The sequence continues at coordinate 2,618,959 of NZ_CP080409.1, read as the reverse complement.
GCGAGCGTGACGTAGCCGCCCTGCTTGATCCGTGCGATCGACCGGGCCAGCGGGTTCATGATGACGTAGCCGGAGTCGCAGAACACCGGGATGGAGACCAGGGCCCCGGTCGAGCCCATGGCCCAGGGTTCGCGTCCCTTGCCGAACGCGCGCAGGAACGCCTGGGCGAGGGCGTCGGCACCGCCGGACACCTCGAGGATCTTGCCGACCGCGACGCCGAGACCGATGACGATCCCGATGCTGCCCAGGGTGGAGCCGAAGCCGGCGACGATCGAGTCGATGGTGTCGGTCGGGGCCGACCCGGCGATCGACCCGGTGACGAGCGCCGCGATGAGGAGGGCGGCGAAGGCGTCCAGGCGGGTGCGCAGGACGAGGACGATGATCGTGGCGATGCCCAGGACGAGGGCGAGGAGGAGTTGCAGGTCCATGGGTGCTCCTTCGGGCTGTGACCACCGTCACCATGCCACCCGTGAGTTGCGCAGTGCAAGCAATTGAGCGCAGCCAATTGCGCAAAGTGCGCCACAACGGTGGCGGTGCGCTGCCGGAACGGGTTCCGTATGGTTGAGGGGTGGGAGCAGCCGGGAAGGTCGACCGCTTCCAGCGGCGGGTCCCCGTGCTCGGGGTGCCGCTGGCGGTCATCTACAAGTACTTCGACGACCAGGGCAACTACCTGGCCGCGATGCTGGCGTTCTACGCCTTCATCGCGATCTTCCCGCTGCTGCTGCTCGCCACCTCCATCCTGGGCTTCCTGCTGCAGGGGTTCCCCGACCTGGAGCGCGCGACCCTGGACTCGGCACTGGCGCAGTTCCCGATCATCGGTGACGAGCTCGGTCGGCCGGGCCGGCTGCGCGGTTCGGTCAGCGCCATCGTCGTCGGTGGCTTCGGCGCGCTCTACGGTGCGCTCGGCCTCGGCCTCGGCCTGCAGAACGCACAGGCCCAGGCGTGGGGCGTGCCGCGCAACAGCCGCCCGCACCCCGTGCTGACCCGGCTCACCAGCCTGCTGCTGCTCGTCGTCGCCGGCTCCGCGATCCTCACCGTCTCGGTCTTCTCGGCGGTGCTCACCGGCACCGAGCTGGTCGGCACGCTCGCCCAGGTCGGCTGGTTCCGCTGGGCGGTCCGCCTGGTCACCGTCATCATCCTCGCGCTGATGCTCACCGTGCTGCTGCGCATGGCCTCCGCCCGGGCCTCGGCCCACACCATCCGCCGGGCCTTCCCGGGCGCGGTCACGATGGCCGTCCTCTGGCAGCTGCTGCAGTACCTCGGCACCGTCTACGTCGCCCGCGTCCTCGGCGCCACCGACGGCATGGATGCCACCTTCGCGCTGGTCCTCGGACTGATGGGCATGCTCTACATCGGCGCCATCATGGGCGTCCTGGGCATCGAGGTGAACGTCGTGCTCGCCCGCAACCTGTGGCCCCGCGCGCTCGCCACGCCCTTCACCGACCGGGTCGACCTCACCGACGCCGACCGGCGCGCCTACGCGATGTACGCCCAGACCCAGCGCCACAAGGGCTTCGAGACCGTCACCGTCCGCTTCGACGGCCGCGACGGCGACACCCACGAGATCCTGCTCGACCCCACCACCGAGGAGGAGATCCGCCAGCGCATCCCCTCCGCCCCGCCGTTCTCCTGGCAGGACCCCGCGGGTCGCGACGAGTCCGACGGGAGCGACAGCTCACCCACCGACCGCCGCGGCTGAGGCGCGGCGGCGTACGCCGTCAGGAGCGCAGCAGGCTCCGCAGCCGGTCGAGCGTGGTCTCCTCCAGGCCGAGCCCGTCGCGCAGGTAGGCGTCGAGGCCGCCATAGGCGCGGTCCACGGCGGACCGGGCGGTGCGCAGGTAGCCGACGTCGGCGATCAGGGTCGGCTCCAGCACGTGGACGAAGTCCTCGCCCTGGGCCTCGGCGATGAGGTTCTCCACGCGGCCGCGACTGCCGGCGGCCATGGCGTTGGTGAGCAGGTAGTCGCTCTCGATCGTCGCGTCGTCCACGCCGGCCACGTGCAGCAGGAGCGCCGCTGCCCACCCGGTGCGATCCTTGCCGGCACTGCAGTGGAACAGCTGCGGGCCGCCCGAGGACAGCTGCCGGAGGAGCTGGCCGAACTCCGTGCGCGAGTGCTCGCTCTCGACGAAGCTGGCGTAGACGCGGTGCATGACCGCCACCGCGTCCTCGCGGGTCTGCAGCCCCCACACCTCCTCCATCGGGATCCCGATGACGTCGAAGTGGTGCCAGGCCGCGCCCGGGATCTCGTGGTCGGGGTGGCGCTCGACCTCCGGGTGGGACCGCAGGTCGAGCACGGCCCGCAGGCCCAGGTCCACCAGCGACTGCGTCTCGTCGTCGGTGAGCCGCAGCTCGTTGGAGCGGTAGAACACGCCGCGGGCGACGGTGTGCCCGTCGCGGGTGGCATAGCCCCGCGCGCCCATCCCCGCCAGGTCGCGGAAGTTGTCGGCCGAGGCCAGCCGAAGGACGTCGTCGTGCTCGCTCACGTCACCGATCCTAGGGACCGCGTGCGCGTCGACGTCCTCCGCACCGGCCGCGGTCACCGGGTCTCCTGCTCCAGGGTGTCGCGAATGATCTTCTCCCGGTCCTGCTGCGGCACCGACCGCCGGGCACGCGGTGCGGCCGTGTCGAGCTGCCGCATGCCCGGGACGCCGTCCTCGACGAGGAACGAGGCCCGCGTGAAGGCCGCCGCGCCCGGCTCGCTCACCCGCGGCAGGCACCGGAAGTCGGTGCGGAACTCGGTCGGCGTGATGCGGGTGGAGACGTAGCCGCGCAGGTTGGTCCAGAACCTCAGGTGCGGGTTCTGGTCCGCCCACGGGTGCCGGCCCTGCGGGTCGTCGTACCCGTCGCCACCGGAGGTGATGGAGGAGGTCACGAACTCCGCGCCCACCACGGGTGCGTCGGGGTCGTCGAAGTCGCCGGCGATGTCGGAGGCCCAGTGGGCGTGGACGTCGCCGGTCAGCACCACCGGGTTGCGCACCCCGGCGTCGAGCCAGCCCTGCGTGATGCGGCGCCGCGAGGCGGGGTAGCCGTCCCAGGCGTCCATCGACACCCGGTTGGTCGACGGGTCCGCCGTGCTGTCGCGGCGGGAGAAGAACACCTGCTGGCCGAGCACGTCCCACCGCTGCCGCGACCGCGCGAAGCCGTCGAGCAGCCACCGCTCCTGCTCGGCCCCCGTCAGCGTGCGGCGGGGATCGGCGGCGTCGGGGCAGTCGTCGTACCCGTCGCCGCAGGCCTGGTCGTCGCGGTACTGCCGGGTGTCGAGCATGTGGAAGGTCGCCAGCCGTCCCCACGCGACGCGACGGAAGAGCTGGAGGTCGATGCCGCGGGGGACCGACGTACGCCGCAACGGCATGTTCTCGTAGAACGCCCGGAACGCCGCGGCCCGACGGTCCAGGAACCGTGGCTGGGGGATCTCGGGCTTCTCGGGCACCTCGTCGGCCCAGTTGTTGTCGACCTCGTGGTCGTCCCACACCACCAGCCACGGCGCCGCCGCGTGGGCGGCCTGCAGGTCGGCGTCGGTCTTGTACTGGGCGTGGCGCTGGCGGTAGTTCGCGAGCGTCTCGGTCTCCGGGCCGCGGTGGTCGCGGACGTTGCCCCCGTCGACGACGTAGGTGTCCTTGGCGTACTCGTACTGGTAGTCGCCCAGGTGCAGCACCAGGTCCGGCTCGTCCTCGGCCAGGCGACGGTAGGCGGTGAAGAAGCCGTGCTCGAACTGCGAGCACGACGCGAAGGCCATCGTCAGCGCCGACGGCATCGCGTCGGGGGCCGGCGCCGTGCGGGCGCGGCCGACGGGGGAGAGCCACCGCCCCACACGGAAGCGGTACCAGTACTCCCCGCCGGGCCGGAGCCCCTCGACCTCGACGTGCACGGCGTGGGCGGTGTCGGGGCGCGCGCCGGCGACACCGGAGCGGACGACGCGGCGGAACCGCTCGTCGGTGGCGACCTGCCACAGCACGGGGTAGCGGCGGCTCGGCATCCCGCCCAGCCCGTCCTCGGCCAACGGGGCCGGGGCGAGGCGGGTCCAGATGACGAAGCCGTCCGGGAGCGGGTCGCCGGAGGCGACGCCGAGGGTGAACGGGGTGGCCCGCAGGGGACGGGCCGCCGCCGTGGCGCGGACGTCGGCCACACCGGGCGCGGCGCCCGCGGCGGGCAGGGAGAGGGCGGAGCCGGCGGCGAGACCGGCACCGGCGCTGACGACGAGGGACCTCCGAGAAATGGTCATGGCCGCGAGCCTGACCACCCCCGGTGACGTGCGGCTGACCCGCGGATGACCACCGCGTGGCGGTTGTCCCGCTCAGGCGCCCTTCGGTGCCCGTGGCGGCAACGGCACGAACATCGACGTACGACGTGCGTACTCACGGTAGGCGGGCCGCTGCATCATCGACTCCTCCAGCAGGCGCGCGCCGGTGGCCCAGACCAGGAAGTAGGTCATCGCGAGCGGTGCCACCACGGTCGCGAGACCGACCCACGGCCCGCTGGCCAGGCCGCCGACCAGCCAGATGCCCCACCACACGCAGGCGTCGCCGAAGTAGTTCGGGTGGCGCGTGTAGCGCCACAGCCCGGTGTCGAGCACCGGCCGACGCTCCCCCCGTGGCTGCGCCCGGTACGCCGCCAACTGGGCGTCCCCGACGGTCTCGAACAGCGTGCCCACCAGCCACGCTGCGACGCCGACGGCGACCACCGGCCAGGCCAGGACGTCGCGGACGGCGCTCACCGTCACGGGCGCGGCGACGAGCACCATCGCCGCGCCCTGGACGGCGAACACCTTCCGCACGGCGCGCCCCATGCCCACGTCGGCCAGGGGACCCCCGAGGACCCGCTCGTAGCGCGGGTCCTCGCCGCGGGGGTTGCGGCGGTGGATGTGCCAGGCCAGGCGGGCGCCCCAGAACGCCAACATGACCGCTGCCAGCACCGCACGACGGGTGTCACCGTGATCGGTGAGGACGGCGACCACCACGGCAGCCGCCCCGATCGCCACGAACCCCAGCCCCCAGGCGACGTCGACGACCGCCACCCGTCCCTGCCGCCACGCCACGAACGCGGTGAGCGTCATCACCACGGCCGCCACGGCCGCGGAGACGACGATGCTCGACAGCGTCACCATGTCGTGATCACCAGGTCAGGGAGCAGGACGTCGGGGAGCAGGACGACGGGGTCACCACGGGAGGATCACCAGGACCGGACCGGGGGCAGGGAGTGGGGTGCGCCCGGCCGCACCAGCAGGATCTGGTCGACGCCCATGCGTCCGTCGCGGAAGGACATCGAGCCACCGACGAGGTAGAGGCGCCACACGCGCATCATCTCGGGGCCGACCATGGCCTCGAGCTCGTCGTGGTTCTGCTCGAACCGCTCGATCCAGCCGGCGACGGTCTGCACGTAGTGCTCGCGCAGCGCGTGCACGTCGCGGACCTCGAGCCCGGCCGCCTCGAGCATGCCGACGGTCTCGCCGACCGGCCGCATGTGCATGTCGGGGGCGATGAAGGACTCGATGAACGGTCCGCCGCCGGGCCACTTGCCGCCACGCGACATCTGCTGCACCAGCACGTGGCCGCCGGGCCTGACCGCGGAGCGCAGGACGCCGGCGTACGTGCCGTAGTTGGCCTGGCCGACGTGCTCGCCCATCTCCAGCGAGGCGACGGCGTCGTACTCCTGACCGGCAGCGGGGACGGCGTCGCGGTAGTCGCAGATGCGGAAGTCCACCCGGTCGCTGAGCCCGCGCCGCTCGGCCGCTGCCTGTGCGAAGCGCTGCTGCTCGGTGGAGATCGTGACGCCCACGACGTCGACGCCGAAGTGCTCGGCGGCGTGCAGCGACAGCGCGCCCCAGCCACAGCCGACGTCGAGCAGGCGCATGCCCGGCTTGAGCCCGAGCTTGAGGCAGACCAGGTCCAGCTTCGCGTGCTGGGCCTCCTCCAGCGACACGGTGGCGTCACGGTGGTAGCCGCACGAGTAGGCCATCGCCGGGTCCAGGATGAGCTCGTAGAACGCGCTCGGTACGTCGTAGTGGTGGCTGATGGCGGACCGGTCACGGCGCTTGCTGTGCAGTCGTCCCTTCACCCGTGCCTGCGTCGCCGGCGGCGCGGGGCGGGGGCCGACCACCTTCATCTCCAGGGCCGTCCGCACCGCGGAGGCCAGCGCGCGCGCCGGGGGCCGGCCACCGCTGAGGCCGCGGTCGGCCGCCACCGAGAACGCGTGGGTCAGGGCCGCGTCGAGGTCGCCGGGCACGTCCAGCTCGCCGGTGACGTAGGCCTGCGCGGCACCGAGCTCGCCGGGGTGCCACAGCAGCCGACGCAGTGCCTCGGGGGAGCGCAGCTCCACGGCCGGGGCGTGCTCGGGCCCGGCGGCCGACCCGTCCCAGGCGACCAGTCGGACGGGGAGGTCGCCCCCGACGAAGGGCCGCAGCGCGGTCGCGAGCTGGGAGGCGACGCCTCCGGTGGTGGTCGGTTCGGTCAGCGTGGTCACCTCAGGCCTCCCGGGCCAGCGTCAGCTGGTGGTCGTCGATGTAGCCGGCGGCGAACCCGGCGCGGCAGTAGTCCAGGTAGAAGTGCCACATCCGGCAGAAGGTCTCGTCGAAGCCGAGCTCGAGGACGCGCTCCCGGGCGGCGGTGAAGGCGTCGTCCCACATCTGCAGCGTGGCGGCGTAGTGCGGGCCGATCGCGTAGGTGTCGACCACCTGTAGGGCGGTGTCCCGCGCGGTCGCCTCGTCGATCGCCTGCAGCGAGGGCAGCGCCCCGCCGGGGAAGATGTACTTGGTGATGAAGGTGTGGGTGTTGCTGGTGGCCAGCATCCGGTCGTGCGGCATCGTGATCGCCTGGATTGCGACCTTGCCGCCCGGGGCAAGCACGTGGTCGAGCGTCTGGAAGTACGTCGGCCAGTACTCCTTGCCGACCGCCTCGATCATCTCCACCGACACCACGGCGTCGTACCCCTGCGCCGGTCCGTCCAGCAGTGCGCGGTAGTCGCACAGCTCCACCTCGACCCGGTCGGCGTGCCCGGCGGCGGCGATCCGCTGGCGGGCCAGCTCCTGCTGCTCGACCGAGAGGGTGATGCTGTGGACCTCGGCGCCACGCTCGGCGGCGCGGATCGCGAGCTCTCCCCAACCGGTGCCGATCTCCAGCAGGCGGGTGCCGGCCGTGACGCCGGCCTGGTCGAGCAGCCGGTCGATCTTGCGGTGCTGCGCGGCGACGAGGTCGTCGGCCGTGGCCTCCGCGGGCTCGGTGAAGAGCGCGCTGGAGTAGGACAGCGTCGCGTCGAGGAAGCACTCGAACAGGTCGTTGGACAGGTCGTAGTGGTGGGCGACGTTGGCCTGGCTCTGCGAGCGGGAGGCCCGGTGCCCCCGCGGACGGCTGGTGACGACCAGCGCCCGCAGCCGCTGCAGCGACTGCGGCACCAGCGTCGACACCTCGGCCGCCAGCACGGTGAGGAAGGACCCGAGGTCGCCGTCGCCCTCGTCCCACGCGCCGGTCATGTAGGCCTCACCGAAGCCGATGAGCTGGTCGCGGGCGATGCGGGCGTAGAACTCCTCGGGCCGGTGGACGTGCACCACCGGTCCGCCGCGGCCCAGCGTCTCGGCGGGGCGGCCGGCGTGGGCGGCGACCTCGACGGTGACGTCCAGTCGGGCGACGGCGGAGCGGAACAGGCGCCGCGCGATGCGGGCGCGCGGCCCGAACTTCGGCGGGCTCGCCAGCTCGGGCCACGCATTGGCCTCGGCGCTGTGCCGGTCGGGGATGACGGTCATGAGGTGACTCCGTGGTCGTCGTGGAGGGGGCGGGGTTGGACGGGGAGCCCGCGCAGCCACAGCCAGCTGCCGTGGATGCGGATCAGCAGCGAGCTGCGCAGCGCGGCCAGTGCCAGGCGCGGTGCGGTGGTGCGGCGGCCGACGACGGAGGCGTCAAACCGGGCGCCGTGGTCGGGCTGCAGGCTGACCGCGACCTTGAGGCGGTCAGCGGTGGGTGCCGGTGCCGAGATCCGGTACTGGCCGTCGGTGCCGTGGAAGGGAGAGACGTACATCGCTTTCGCGACTGCTCCTTTGCCGTGCTCGTCGGTGTCGATCAGGTAGCTGTGCCGCTCGCCGTAGGTGTTGTGCACCTCGACGACCGTGGCGTCGGGGACGCCCACCCCCTCCGGGTCCTGCCAGACCCAGTGCACCGAGATCGGGTTGAAGCAGTAGCCGAACGCGCGCGGCTGGGCCGCCATCAGCGCCCGGCCGCCGCGCAGGTCGTGGCCGTGGTCGAGCAGGACGCGGTCCAGCCCGGCACGGATCGACGGGGCGGTCCCGTCGAAATGGTCGCGGCTGGCGAACTCGCCGCGGAAGAAGGCGCCCCGGGGACGCGGGGGCAGCTCGTCGAGGTCCACCACCCACAGGTGGGACCGGTGGCGGAACGTCCGCCGGAACGGCGAGCGCCGGGTGTGGCTGATCGTCGTGGCGTACGCCGTCTCCGGCTCCCTCGGCCCCGACTCGCTCGCCGGGCGGTGTCGGGACGCCTCGGGCCAGGTGAGGCCGAGCCGCTCGACCGCGGTGAGGCCCGAGCGCGCGCCGTCCTCGTGGAACCCCCAGCCGTGGTAGGCGCCCGCGAAGCGGATGCGGTCGGTGTCGATCTCGGGGAGTCGGGCCTGGGCGGCGACGGACTCCGGCGTGTAGAGCGGATGGGCGTAGTCGCGCCGGGCGATGACCGTGTCCGGGTCGATCAGGTCCTCCCCGCCCAGCGTCACCAAGTAGTGGGTGTCGGTGGGGAGGCGCTGCAGCCGGGTGAGGTCGTAGGTCACCAGGACGCCGTCGCGCCCGTCCACCGGGCGGTGGAAGTTCCACGACGCCCACGCGTTGGTGGCCTCGGGCAGCAGCGAGGTGTCGGTGTGGAGCACCGCGGGGTTGCTGGAGTAGGGCATCGCCCCCAGGACCTCGCGCTGCTGCGCGGTCGGCTGGTCCAGGCTGGCCAGTGCCTGGTCGGGGTGGGTGGCGATCACGACCGCGTCGAACGCCTCGGTGGACGTCGCGGTCCGGACCAGCACCTGCTCGGCGGTCTCGCCGATCCCCACCACGCGACTGCCGAGGTGGATCTTGCCGCCGGCCGCGCGGACGGCGTCGGCCACCCGGTCGACGTACGCGACGGAGCCGCCGGTGACGGTGCGCCACGTCGGGGAGCCGAAGACGCTCAACATCCCGTGGTGGTCGAGGAACCGGAAGAGGTACGCCGCGGGGTACCGCGCCGCGACGGCCGGGTCGCACGACCACACCGCCGCGACCAATGGCTCGGCGAAGTGGCGCCGGAAGTAGGCGTTGAAGCCGCCGGCGTCGAGGAACTCGGCCAGCGTGGTGTGCGCCGCCGTCGGGTCCCCGCCGTCGGCCTCGAGCAGGCGGCGGGCCTGGCGGTGGAAGCGCGGGATGTCGGCCAGCATCCGCAGGTGGGCGGGGTTGCGCAGGTGCGCAGACGTCGGGAAGAGGCCCCGCCGCCCGAGCGCGCCCGCCCATTCCAGGCCGCTGCCGCCGTCGCGGATCGACATCGACATCTCCGAGGCCTGCGTCGGTACGCCGAGCTCGTCGAAGAGGCGCAGCAGCACCGGGTAGGTGCGCCGGTTGTGCACGATGAAGCCGCTGTCGATCGACAGCTCGCGGCCGGTGTCCCCGTCGGGCACGCGGTGGGTGTCCGCGTGGCCGCCGAGGCGGTCATCGGCCTCAAAGAGGGTGACCTCGGCGGTGCGGGAGGCGACGTAGGCGGCGGTGAGTCCGGCGACACCGGATCCCACCACGGCGACCCGCCGTGGCGTGTGAGGGTCCATCACGCGTCCAGCGGGAGCAGCGCAATCGGCTTGGTGGTCGGGGACTCGGACCCGCCGGCCGGCTCGACGGTGATGCCGACGCCGATCGCCTGGGACGCGTCGCCGTCGAGCAGCACGGTCGCGTCGCGCTCGTCGGGCATCAGGCCCGCCCCGGCCATGCCCTTCTCGGCGTCCTGCAGCCACAGCTGGTAGTCCTTGCCGGGCGGCGCGGGCTCCATGTCCTCGGTGAGGATCACGGCGCGGCCGACCTCGCGGGACACCACGATGGTGGCGCGGGAGCCGTCGGGGAACTCTTGGCTCACGCGGCTGGCGTCATCGGCGGTGAGCACCTGCTCGGTCGCCGTCGGCGGCGCCTCGGGTGCGGTGCTCCACGGCATCGTCAGCAGGAAGCCGGCCGCGAGCACCAGGATGATCGAGGCGGCGACCAGCAGCGGGGTGCCGAAGCCCCCGACGCGGCGTCGGGCACGGCGGGCCGAGAGGGTGTCCACGGCCGGCTCGTCGACGGCGGGGCTCAGCGGCGGCAGCGGACGGACCGACTCGATGCCGGTCAGCACCTGCTCACGCAGGGCCGGCGGCGGAGCCATCGCGTCCTCGATGCCCAGCGTCGCAGCGCCCTCGCGGAGGCTGTCGACCTCGGTGCGGCACTCGGGGCAGGCCCGCAGGTGTTGTTCGAACCGGGCACGCTCGTGCTCGTCCAGAGCATCCACCGCATAGGCGCCGGACAGCGCGTGGACGTCGTCGTCCCGGTATCCGAAGCTGTGCTCGGTCATCGTCCTACTCCGATCGTGTCGCGGAGCCTGATCAGCCCGTCACGAATCCTTGTCTTTGCCGTCCCGACCGGGAGGTCGAGGAGCGAGGCCACCTCGGTGTGGGTGTAGCCACCGAAGTACGCCAGATCGATGGCCTCGCGTTGTACGTCGGTGAGGTGGTCCAGTGCCGCCCGCACCCGCCGCGCCTCCAGGGAGGCCTCGACGGTCTCGGCGGTGACGTCGTGGTCCACCACGTGGTTCTGTCGATGGTAGGTCGTGTCCCTGGTGCTGGACGCCTCCGCGCTCCGGACCCGGTCGACCGCCTTGCGGTGCGCGATGGTCATCAGCCACGCGATGCCGCTGCTGCGGTCGGGATCGAAGCGTCCGGCGGTGCGCCAGATCTCCAGGTAGACCTCTTGGGTGACTTCCTCGGCCTGGGTCCGGTCCCGGACGACGCGCACCACCAGACCGTGGATGCGGCGGGCGGTGGCGTCGTACAGGTCGGCGAAGGCATCGCGGTCGCCTCGCGCCGAGAGCCTCAGCTGCTCGGCGATCGCGTCCTTCGGTCCGCCTGACTCGGCCGGCGCACCCTGGGTGGGAACGCCGGCCGAGTCCGGGTTTCGGGGATCCATGGAGGAAATCCTTACCCCTTGGGGTGTGTGTGGGCTACCCCGGGATCACTGCTGGACGCCGGTCATGACCTTGTCGATCACGTAGACCGTGGCGTTCGCGGTCGGGATGTTGCCGCACAGCACGTTCGCGGTGACGGTGCCGTCGGAGACGGTCATGCCCGACTCGTCGCCCTCGACGGTCAGGGTGTCGCCGGCCAGGGTGTCCTGCTCGCCCGCGACGTCACCGGTCTCGAGGTTCGCGCCGACCACGTGGTGCGCGAGGATCGAGTACAGCTGGCTGTCCTGGCCCTTGTTCTGGGCCTCCTGGACCAGACCGTTGAGGTCCTCCTCGGGGATCTCGGCGAACGCGTCGTTGAACGGCGCGAACACCGTCAGCTCCGGCGCGCTGTTGAGCGTGTCGGGCAGGCCCTCGACGGAGGTCACGGCGGTGACCAGCGTGCTGAGGATCGGGTTGTTGCTCGCGGCGGTGGCCACGGGGTCCTGGACCATGCCGTCGAAGGAGCCGGGGCCGTCGGTCGGGACGGCCGAGCAGGCGTCGCCGAAGGTCTGGTCCTGGGCGCTGGCCTCCTCGGTCTCCTCGGCGGCCTCGCTCGTGGTCTCGTCGGCGCTGGACTCGTCGGTCGTCTCGGCGTCGTCGCCGCAGGCCACGAGGGAGAGCGACAGGATGACGCCCGCCCCGAGGATGCCGGTGGTGCGACGCAGTTGCTTGAGCTTCATGTCAGCTTGCCTTCCGTGTTTGGGTGCTGATGTAAGGCATTCGGAGCCGGGTCGGCCCCGGATGGGTGGATCGGGAACTTTTTTCCGGGTTTCCCGAGAACCCGGGTTCGTGGGGCCCTGCTTGGCCTTGGTGGTCGAGCCCTGCTGGCCCCGGCAGTCGAGCCGGGCCTGGCCCTGGTGGTCGAGCCGGGCCTGGCGCAGGTGGTGAGCGGAGCCTGGCCTTGGTGGTCGAGCCGGCCGAGCGCCAGCGAGGCCGTGTCAAGGCCCCTCGCTCCCGGCGCTCCGGCGACCAACACGGTGGATCAGGCGACGTTCACGATGAACTCGTGGATCCCGCTCGACCCGCTCGGGAACGGCTCGGCGCGCTCGGCGGTCTGGGTGGCGCCGTCGCCGGTGAGCGTCCGGGCCGCGATCCGGTGCGAACCGGAGTCGGCCTCCCAGCGGAAGAACCACTGGCGCCAGTAGATCTCGCCGGCGGTGGGGCCGAGCTCGGCGTCCTGCCACTCGCCACCGTCGACACGGACCTGCACCTTGTCGACACCGCCGTCGTTCTGGGCCCAGGCGACGCCGCCGACGAGGACCTCGCCGGCGTCGACGTTGGAGAGCGCCTTCGGGGTGTCGATGCGGGCCGAGGGCTTGATCGGGGCGTCGATGGCCCAGTCGCGCTCGGTCCAGTAGGCCTCGGTGTCGGCGTAGGTGGTGAGCGTGAGCCTGGTCAGCCACTTGGTGGCGCTGATGAAGCCGTAGAGGCCGGGGATGACCATGCGCACCGGGAACCCGTGGGCACGCGGCAGCTGCTCGCCGTTCATCCCGACCACGATCATCGCGTCACGGCCGTCGGTCGCCATCTCCAGCGGCGTACTGATCGTCATGCCGTCGAAGTCGGTCGACAGGATCTGGTCGGCGCGGTCGCCCACGCCGGCGAGCTCGAGCACGTCGGTGAGGCGTACGCCGAGCCAACGGGCCGCGCCGACGAACTCGCCGCCGACGCTGTTGGAGACGCACGTCATGGTGATGTCGCGCTCGATCATGGGCATCTCGAGCAGCTCGTCGAAGGTGATGGTGACCTCCTGGTCCACGTCACCGTCGATGGTCAGCGTCCAGCCAACGCTGTCCACGACGGGCGTGTCCAGGCGGGTGTCGACGCGGTAGAAGTCCTTGTTGGCGGTGCGGAAGGGCGTGATGCCCTGCACCATCCGCTCGAGCCCGCGGGGGAGCGACTTGATGGTCTCCACCGGGTCGGGGAGCGCGATGTTCTCCGGAGCGCGACGGAACCGGCCGAGCCACTCGCCCACGCCGCCACCGACGGCGGCGGTCGCGCCGAGTGCGCCCATGGCCAGCAGCACGCCGCGACGACCACCCTGCTCGGACTGGTCGGCCTCCGCCTGCTGGTGGGCGCGTACGAGCCAGGCCAGCGCGGCGACTCCGACGATGGCGGCGACCACGGTCGGGACCAGGTCGAGCACGACGAAGCCGGAGTTGGTGACGACCGCCAGCGAGGCGATGCCGATCTCGACCAGCAGCAGGCCCGCGCCGAGCGCGAACCGTCGCCGCGCGAGGATGCCGGCCACCGCGGACACCAGCAGGACGCCCGCCATCACCGAACCGATGAGGATCGGCTTGTCGGCGGTGCCGAAGGTCGCGATCGCCCACTCCTTGACCGGCGTCGGCGTCAGGTCGATGACCGCGGATCCCACCGCCAGGACGGGGGAGGAGGCCGGGTCGAGGGCAGCCGCGACCAGGTGTGCCAACCCGACCCCGACGAGGGTCGCGAGGACGCCGTACCCGGCCCAGCGCAGTTGTGTCCGCATGCAAGGCATTCGACGCCGAGGGAGATCCGGATTGGCTCGGCTCACCAGAGGCTTGTCTCTGGTTCGTGGCCACTCTAGTGTGATCTACATCACGTCGAGGGGGTGTGACATGGCGACCTTCGCCCTCATCTACACCGGTGGCATGGGCATGGAGATGGACCCCGAGGACCAGCAGAAGGTCATGGACGCCTGGGGAGCGTGGTACGCCACGATGGGTGACGCGATCATCGATGGCGGCGCCCCGTTCGGCGACTCGAAGCACCTGGCGGGCGAGGGCGTCGTCACGGACGGACCGCTCGGTCCGGATGCCCCCACGGGATACACCGTCATTGCCGCCGAATCCTTGGACGCCGCGGCGGCCGCCTGTGCCGACCACCCGCACCTCCACCACGGCGGGCAGGTCCAGGTCTTCACCTGCATCGACATGTCGGGACAGTAGGCACGGCGCGACCGCCACCGCGGGTGGTGATGGTCTCGGGCACCATGGCCCTATGACTGCATCCCCCGAGGAACTGGTCCACTACGAGGTCGCGGACGGGATCGCCACGATCACGCTGGACTCGCCGCACAACCGCAACGCCCTCTCGCGGCAGCTGGTCACCGAGCTCCACGGGCACCTGGAGACCGCGGACGCCGCCGATGACGTCACCGTCGTGGTACTGAGGTCCTCCGGCCGTGTCTTCTGCTCCGGCGCCGACCTGTCCGAGGCCACCACGGTGCCCATGAAGGACAGCGCCTGGGCGATCGTGGAGCTCCAGCGGCTCATCGTGGCCCACTCCAAGCCCGTGGTGACCGTCGTGGAGGGCGCGGTACGTGCCGGCGGCATCGGCGTCATCGCCGCCTCCGACATCGCGATCGTCGCCGAGGACGCGACCTTCGCGCTGACCGAGGTCAAGCTCGGCCTCGCCGCCGCGATGATCTCGCTCACGGTGCTGCCGCGCCTCACCTCGCGCGCCGCGGGCCTCACCGCCCTGGGTGGTGAGGTCTTCTCCGGGAGTGAGGCGGCGGCGTACGGGCTGGTGACCCGCGCAGTGCCGGCCGCGGACCTCGACGCCGCCGTCGACGAACTCGTCGGCCAGGTCGCCACGGGTGCCCAGCAGGGGCTCCGGGAGACCAAGAAGGTGCTCAACGCCGAGTTGCTCGAGCGCATCGATGCCAAGGGCGCCGAGATGGTCGAGCTCAGCTCGCGGCTCTTCGGCTCCGACGCCGCCAAGGAGGCCATGACGGCCTTCCTCAGCCGCGGCAAGGGCTGACCGCTCGCGTCCTCAGGCGGCGCGGGTGGGTGGTCGCGCTCGGGGCGGGACGTAGGTGAATCGGTCGGTGGTGTCGACCGGAGTCGGCGGCGTCCAGACGGGTCTGGCCCTGTGCGGGTCGATGCTGACCCGCCAGGGGCTGTGGTGGGCGAGCGTGTGGTGCTTGCGGCACAGCAGGGCGAGGTTGTCGAGGCTGGTGCGGCCGCCGTCCGCCCAGTGGGTGATGTGGTGGGCGTCGCAGGCCAGGGGCAGGCGGGTGCAGCCGGGGAAGGTGCAGTGCTGGTCGCGCAGCACGAGTGCGTGCCAGATCGCGGTGGTGACGAGCCGCTGCAGGCGTCCGACGTCGAGGATCTGGCCCTCGCCACCGAGGACGGCCGGCAGCACCTCCGCGTCGCAGGCCAGGCGGCGTACCGCGGCAGCGGAGATCGTGTCACCGGAGGGCAGCAGGCCGTCGCCCGAGCTGGCCAGGTCCCGGCGGAGGTCGTCGACGTTGGTGGTGACCATGAGTCGGGCGGTGGTGCCGTGCGCGTGGGGGAGTGCATCGGTGTCAGCGAGCCGTCCACAGGCCTCGACCAATGCGTCCCAGAGCCGTACGCCGCCCTCGCGGGGGTCGCGGCCGTCGTGGCTGCAGGTGGGGTCGGGACAGTTGGCTCCGACGGGCCGGCCGTGCTCGTCGTATCGGTGGCGGGTGTCGGGGTCGCCGCCGCAGGCTCCGGGCTCGGTGGGGCGTGGCGCGGCCAGCGGCATCAGGGTGGCCTTGACGAGCTCGGCCTCCTCGAGGGTCGCGTAGCCCTTGATCCGGACGCCACCCACGGTGTCGGGGCTGAAGGCCAGGTGGCGGGCCAGGTGTGCGCCACGCTCGGCGAGCTCCTTGCCGCGGTCGTCGCCGAGCAGGGTGCCGTCGGGATCGAGTCGCGTGACCACGTCGCGGAAGCCGCGGTCGAGGTCGGTCGCGTCCGACCCGTGGTCGCGGACCTGGTCGAGCATCATGGTCGCGGCCTGCTGGCGCAGCTCGGGGGCGTTGGGCAGCGTGCTCACCCGCTGCCCGATCGCACTGGCCTGGGCGAAGGAGACCTCACCCGCCATCAGGGCAGCGCGCACCTCAGGGGTCCCCGCGGTCTGCTTGGCGACCCGCACGATGCTGCCGCCGGCACCCTTGCGGCCGCCGAGGGCGTGGGTGAGGAAGTCCTTCGTCGAGGCCCATCCCGCCAGGTCGGCTGCGTCGGCGGCCTCGATCCGCTCGGCCAGTGCGGTGAGCGCGCCGTCGGCGATCGACCGGACCCGGCCGACCTCCACGGTCGCGGCCAACGCCTCCGCGTCGCCGAGCTCGTCCCAGTCGAGGTCGGCCAGCCGCGCCACCGCGTCGACCGCTTCCGCGATCCCCTCGGCTGGAGCTGTCCTCGTCATGCCCCCACGCTAGGCGGGACCACCGACACTCCCGCGCCGCTGGAGGGCGTCCCGACCGGCCGGTCACCGCTGGAGAATTGCGAGGATGACTGGCATGGACACGGCCACGTTTCACGAGGCTGCCGCGCTGGATCACGAGCTGCGTGGATGGCTGCGCGGACAGGAGTCCCTCCTGGTCGAGATGACACTCACTCGTCACGGGTATGGACTGAGGCTGGGTTTCGATCTGGCTCGGCTCTCGGATGGCGTGCTGCGCCCTGACCTCGACACACGCGAGCAGCGTTTGACCATCGAGATGGAGGGCGTGCAGCGACTGCTGATGGAGGGCGGCCTGACTACCTCGATGGTTCGCCACCCGGAGGCCATCGACTGGGGCCTCTCCGAAGTGGCGGTGCTTCGTGCTCAGCCGTGCACGGCTGGGATCCAGTTCCAGGTGCTCTGGGAGGGCGAGCGACGCATTGTGGTCGACGCGCATTCCGCACGTGTCGCAGGACCGGCGGACGCCTTACCCCGGCGCTGAGTGTCCCTTCGGGTCGAGACGGCGACGCGACTCGAACCGGGGAGGTAGCCAGCAGTGCCGCTGCCGACTCGCTGCGTTGGTGGGGTCCTGACCACCGCAGCGTCCATACCTGTCTCGATCCGCGGCCTCGGCTGAGTCCGCCATGATCGCGCGGAACAACGCGTGAACGAGTAAAGTTGTGCTCTTGCCGCGCCGGGGCGCGGCACGGACACAGCAGCGAGGACGGCGGGAGAACAGTCGGGTGTCTGAGGAACTCGTCGATCGGGAGGTCGCTGCCGAGCAGGCCTTCGTCGACCGTGTCTACGCCCAGTTGGAGCGGGCCGGCGACGCCGCGCAGCGACTCGCCAAGGAGGGCCACTCACGGGGCAGCTTGGAGCACGAGGGCGGGCTCGTCGAGCGCGACGCCATGGTCTTCCAGGCCGCGCGACGCATGGCCCAGCTCGACGCCGCCCACGAGGGGCTCGTCTTCGGCCGGCTCGACCTCACCGACCGGGTCGACGGCGAGCCGCGGTACGTCGGCCGCATCGGCCTGCGCGACGACGACTGGGACACGCTCCTCATCGACTGGCGCGCACCGGCGGCCGCCGTGTTCTACCAGGCCACCGCCGCGACACCGCAGGACGTGATCCGCCGCCGCGTGCTGCGTTGCGCCGGCAGCGACGTCGTCGGGGTCGAGGACGAGCTGCTCGACGCCGACGCCCAGGCCGAGGCCGAGGAGGCCGGACGTGACCTCCCCATCGTCGGCGAGGGCGCCCTGATGGCGCAGCTCCAGCGGGCCCGCGACCGGTCGATGCACTCCATCGTCGCCACCATCCAGGCCGAGCAGGACAAGGCCATCCGCGCCCCCAGCAAGGGCGTGGTGTCGATCTCCGGCGGCCCCGGCACCGGCAAGACGGTCGTCGCGCTGCACCGCGCGGCGTACCTCCTCTACACCGACCGGCGGCGCTACGAGACCGGCGGCGTCCTCATCGTCGGCCCCTCCGGCGTCTTCATGCGCTACATCGAGCGCGTGCTGCCCTCGTTGGGTGAGACCGCCGTCGCGCTGCGCTCCCTCGGCGAGGTCGTCGACGGGGTCCGCACGACCCGCCACGACGACCCCGCGGTCGCCGACCTCAAGGGGGCCAGTCGCATGGCCGAGGTCATGCGGCGTACGGCGCGCCAGCAGGCGCCGGGCAGCCCGACGGAGTACCGCGTTTTCTACCGCGACGACGTGCTGGTGCTCGACCGCGGCACGCTGGGCCGGATCCGGCGCAACCTGATGTCCCACGGGCAGCGCAACAAGCAGCTGCCCAAGGTCGCCAACGCCCTGCTGGAGGCGCTGTGGCGCCAGGTCCGCAGCGAGCGCGGCATCGAGCGGGGACGCGAGGAGTTCGACGACGAGATGCTGGGGCGGGCCGACTTCGTCGACTTCGTCGCCGGCTGGTGGCCGGCCGTGGACGCCACGACGGTGCTGGGCTGGCTGCGCGACCACGAGTTCCTCGCCCGCGTCAGCGAGGGCGTGCTCGACCACGAGGAGCAGCGGCTGCTGCACAAGTCCTGGGGCGAGGACCTCAGCGTCGAGGACGTGCCGCTGCTGGACGAGCTGCGCTACGCATTGGGTGACGTGCCCGAGCGCACCGACGACGACCGCGACGACCCGTTCGCGCTGATCGAGGGCGCGGTCGACATCCAGGAGCTGATGACGGCCGCCGACCGGGAGTTCGCGACCGGCCCCGGCTGGCGCCCGCCCACCCACAGCATCGAGGACGACGGCTACGCCCACGTCCTCATCGACGAGGCGCAGGACCTCTCCCCGATGCAGTGGCGCATGGTGGGCCGACGCGGCCGCACCGCCTCGTGGACCATCGTCGGCGACCCGGCGCAGTCGTCCTGGCCGGTGCCCGAGGAGGCCGCAGCCGCCCGCGCCGAGGCGCTGGAGCGCAAGGCGGTCCACGAGTTCCACCTCTCGACCAACTACCGCAACTCGGCCGAGATCTACTCCTACGCCGCCGACTACGCCCGCCAGGTGGGCCTGGACGCCGACCTGCCCGACGCCGTACGCCGCACCGGCACCGAGCCGCGCGAGCTCACCGGCGTGGGCGACCTCGAGGCCGCCACCCGGGAGGCCGTGGCCGAGGCGGCGCGGACGCTGCCGGGCACGGTGGGCATCGTCGTCCCCGCCTCGCGTCGCGTGGAGGTCAACGGCTGGCTGGCCTCGTGGCCCGAGCTCGCCGACGACGCACCCAGCGCGGCACGGGCCGCGGCCGACCCCACGCTGGCGCCGTCGGGCGACGACCGCGTCGTCGTGCTGACCGGCCTGGACACCAAGGGACTCGAGTTCGACGGCATCGTGGTCGTGCGGCCCGAGGAGATCGAGGGGGAGTCGACCACCGGTCGCGCCACCCTCTACGTCGTCCTCACCCGTGCGACGCAGACGCTGACCACCATCAGCTGAGCCCGGCAGCCGAAGGCGGGGCCGTCGGTCGTCGAGCCGGTCGGGACCGCCGGCCGCCGGGAACATTAGGCTGCGCGCATGACCGCGACCACCTCCGCCCGGGACGCCATCGCCGCGATCCAGGAGTACGGCGCCTGGTCGATCATCCGCCGCTCCACCCGCGCCGGTGAGCGCGACACCGTCGGCGTGATCGGCGGCCGCCCGTGGGAGGCGGCCTCCCTGATGGACGTCCCGCTCGAGGACGGCGTACCCGATCCCGGCCGGCAGGCCGACCGCCTCGTCGCGGTGCCCTTCCGCCAGATCGCCGAGCGCGGCTTCGAGGTGCACGACGACGGCACGCCGCTGACGGTCGTCGACATCGACGAGGAGCACGAGTTCTCGGTGAGCGAGGTGATCGAGGCCATCGACCCGGTCGAGGTCGACTTCACCGACCGCGGCGGGTTCGACACCGACGACTCCGACTACGCCGAGGTCGTCGAGCGCATCATCCGCGACGAGATCGGTCAGGGCGAGGGCGCCAACCTCGTCATCGGCCGCACCTACCGCGCCGTCGTCGCCGACTGGAGCGCCGCCCGCGCGCTCGCGGTCTACCGGCGCCTGCTCGAGCGCGAGCGCGGCGCCTACTGGACCTTCCTGTTCTTCACCGGCGACCGCTACCTGATCGGCGCCAGCCCCGAGCGGCACGTCAGCGTCCGCGGCGGCGCGGTGCGGATGAACCCCATCTCCGGCACCTTCCGCGTCCGCCCGCCCGAGGGCGACGACCGGGCACTGGAGACGCGCCTGACCGAGTTCCTCGGCGACCAGAAGGAGATCTACGAGCTCTTCATGGTCGTCGACGAGGAGCTGAAGATGATGTGCGACATCTGCGACGAGGGCGGTCAGGTGCTCGGACCCTTCCTCAAGCCGATGACGCACCTGGTGCACACCGAGTACCTCCTCGCCGGCCGCACGCACCGCGACGTCCGCGAGGTGCTGCGCGACACGATGTACGCCGCCACCGTCACCGGCTCCCCGGTCGAGAACGCCTGCCGCCTCATCAAGGCCTACGAGCCCGAGGGCCGCGGCTACTACGCCTCCGCGCTGGCCCTCTTCGGCCGCGACGAGTCCGGCCAGCAGGTCGTCGACAGCCCCATCGTCATCCGCACCGCCGACGTCGACCTCGAGGGGCGGCTCAAGGTCACCGCCGGGGCGACGCTGGTGCGCGACTCCGACCCGGCGTACGAGGTGGCCGAGACCCACGCCAAGGCCGGCGGCATCCTCTCCGCGTTCGGGCTGGTGCCCCCGGCGCCCGCCCCCGAGGTCGACCTCGCCGCGCTCGCCGCCGACGAGGACGTGCTGGTCGCGCTCAACGCCCGCAACCAGCGGCTGAGCAGCTTCTGGCTCACCGACCAGGCGGGCACCCCGCCCGACCCTCGGCTGGCGGGGCTGAGCGCGGTGATCCTCGACGGCGAGGACGACTTCGTCAACATGCTGCGCCACCTCCTCGGTGTGCTGGGCATGACCAGCGAGGTCGTCCGCTACTCCGAGTACGCCGCCCGCGGCGCCGAGAGCATCGCTGGCCACGACCTGGTCATCGTCGGCCCCGGTCCCGGCGACCCCCGCGACGACACCGACCCCAAGATGCAGGCGCTGCGCTCGGCCATCGACGGGCTGCTCGCCGAGCAGCGGCCCTTCCTCGCCGTCTGCCTGGGCCACCAGGCACTGTGCCACCAGCTCGGCATCCCGCTGGCCTACAAGGACATCGTCTTCCAGGGCACCCAGTCCGCCGTCACCGTGGGCGGTCGCACCGAGCGCGTCGGGTTCTACAACACCTTCGTCGGCCGGGTGGCCGACGCGACCGGGGTCCCGACGCAGCTCCCCGACGGCGTCACCGTCGAGGCCGACCGGGAGACCGGCGACGTCAACGCCCTCGCCGGCCCGCACTACCGCGGGGTGCAGTTCCACGCCGAGTCGATCCTGACGCAGAACGGCTACGACATCGTCCACGACCTCGTCTGCGACGTGCTGCTCCCGAGCTGACCGGGACGGCACCGGGCTGATGGCGCGCACACCGGACGTCGTGGTCGTCGACCACCACGACTCCTACACCGGCAACCTGGTCCACCTCGTCGCCGGCGTCAGCGGCCGCCTGCCCACCGTGCTGCAGCACGACGAGTGCGAACCGGCCGACGTCCTCGCCCACGAGTACGTCGTCCTCTCACCCGGCCCCGGCCACCCCGCCGACCCGGACGACTTCGCCGTCGGGCGCGAGGTCATCCGCGACGGCAGCCGACCCCTGCTCGGGGTGTGCCTGGGCCTGCAGGGCCTCGTGACGGCGTACGGCGGCCGCGTGGAGCGGGTGCGTCCCGGCCACGGCGTGGACGCGGTCGTCGACCACGACGGCGCGGGGCTGTTCGCGGGGCTGCCGGCGGGCTTCCGGGCCGTGCGCTACCACTCGCTGGCGGCGGTGGCGCTGCCCGCGGAGCTGCGGCGTACCGCGACGGACCGGCTGAGCGGGCTGACGATGGGCGTCGCGCACGTCGACCGGCCCCAGGTGGGGGTGCAGTTCCATCCCGAGTCGATCCTCTCCGAGCACGGCGCGGCGCTGGTGGCGAACTTCCTGGGGGTGGCGGCATGAGCGACGTCGTCGAGGAGTTCACCCGCGTCGCGGCTCGGCACGAGCGCTGCTTCTGGCTCGACGGCGGTGGCGCTCGCGAGTGGTCCCGCCGGCGTTCGATCATCGGGTGGCTCGAGCCCGACGACGTGTCCCTCACCTACGACGCCGCCCGTCGCGAGGTCACTCGCCATGCGAGTGGCCGGGCCGAGGTGGTCGGCGACGACCCCTTCGCCGTGCTCGAGGCCGAGCTCGCCGCCGGCAGCCCCGACGACCAGTGGTTCGGCTACTTCGGCTACGCCGCTCGCCCCGACCTCCCGGCCGAGTCCGATCCCCACCTCCCCGACGCGGTCTGGATGCGCCCGAGCCATGTGAGGAGCTTCGGGGAGAGGGGTGGCGGGGATGCGGGGTCCCGCCCGGACACCCCTACGGTCGCAGAGCCCCTGCGCCACGCACGGCGCGAGGGTTCGGGGTCCGTGGCCGGTGGCGCGCCGCGCGTGTCTCCGGCGATGCTCCCCGGGGTGTCCGGGCGGGACCCCGCATCCCCGCCACGCGCCTACACCTCCGCCTTCGCCGCCGTCCAGGAGCACCTCCACGCGGGCAACTCCTACGAGGTGAACCTGACGCACCGGCTCGCCGTCGCGAGCGACCTGGCGCCGGCCGAGGCGTACCTGCGGCTGCGGGCGATCAACCCCGCGCCGTACGCCGGCTACCTCCAGCACGACGTGCCGGGCGCGCGGGCCCACCTGCTCAGCTCGAGTCCGGAGCGCTACGCGCTCGTCACCGCGGACCGGGAGCTGGAGACCAAGCCGATCAAGGGCACGACGCCGCGTGGTGCCACCGAGGCCGAGGACGCGGCGGCGCGGGACCGGCTCGCGACCGATCCGAAGTTCCGCTCGGAGAACCTGATGATCGTCGACCTGCTGCGCAACGACCTCTCCGTCGTCTGCGAGGTCGGGTCGGTGGCGGTGCCCTCGCTGATGCAGGTCGAGTCCTACGCCTCGGTGCATCAGCTCGTCTCCACGGTGCGTGGGCGGTTGCGCGGCGACGTCTCCACGGTGGCGGCGCTGCGGTCGCTCTTCCCGGCCGGGTCGATGACCGGAGCGCCCAAGCTGCGCACCATGCAGATCATCGGCGAGGTCGAGGACTCCCCGCGCGGGGCGTACGCCGGTGCGTTCGGCTGGGTGGCCGGCGACGGCCGCGCCGATCTCGGCGTAGTGATCCGCAGCCTGATGACCACCGGCGACGGGACCTACCTGCTGGGCACCGGGGGCGGGATCACCGTCGACTCCGACGCCGCCGAGGAGTACGCGGAGACCCGCTGGAAGGCCGACCGGCTGCTGCGGGCGATCGGCTGATCAGCTGACCCCGGCGTCGGTCGCGTGCTCGGAGAGCACCTCCAGCATGCGGCGTACGCCCTGCTGGAGCTCGTCGGCCCGGTAGGGCGCGGGGTCGACGACGTTGACGATCTGGATCAGGTCGCCGTTCTCGACGAAGCCGGTCAGCGACAGGTTCTGCCGGGTGCGGTCGACCACGATGCGGGCGTCGTCGGCGCCGGCCACCTCGGGCGTGCGGACGTCGGCGTCGTCGCCGGGCGCCATCTGCTCCCACGCCTCGTCCAGGGTGCCGCCGAACTGGAGGTACTCGGCGGTGATGACGGCATCGCCGTCGGTGTCGGGGCGGAAGCGACACTCGGGCTGGGTGGGCGTGCCGTTCTGCTCGGTCGTGCGCACCCCGAACTCCTGCTCCACCCAGTCGGCGTCGAGGGCGTCGCAGGGGTTCCACAGCGCGGGCTCCTCGGAGCTGGAGAAGTCCGGCTTGTCGCCGAGGTCCTCGCCGCAGCCGGCCAGCACGAAGGCCGCCGGGAGCAGCGCCCCGGCCAGGATCCGCCGCCTCATTCGGTTTCCCTCCCGGGCAGCCGCAGGACGAGCCGGGCGCCGCCGGCGGAGTTCTCCATCGCCTGGACCGTGCCGGAGTGCCGGTCGGCCACCTGCCGCACGATCGCCAGTCCCAGCCCCGAGCCCGGCAGCGTGCGGGAGTCGTCGGAGCGCCAGAACCGGTCGAAGATCCGCACCCGGTCGGCCTCCTCGATGCCGGGGCCCTGGTCGTCGATGGTGAGTACGCCGTCACTGAGGCGGGCGGTCACGGTGCCTCCTTCGGGGCTCCACTTCGCTGCGTTGTCCAGCAGGTTGGTCACGGCACGTTCCAGTGCCCACGCCTCGCCCACGACCCACCAGGACCGGGTGAAGACCTCGATCACGACGCCGGGGGCGCGGCGGCGTACGCGCTCGGCGGCGTGCGCCACGATGTCGGCCAGGTCGAGGGTCTCGACCTGGGCGCGGGCGGGCTCGTCGCGCGCCAGCTCGGTCAGGTCGCCGATGAGGCCGGTGAGCTCCTCTGCCTGGGCGCGGATGTCCTCCAGCAGGTCGGCGCGAGCCTGGGCCGGCAGCCGGTCGTCGTCGAGGGACATGGTGAGCAGGTCGATGTTGGTGCGCAGCGAGGTGAGCGGCGTGCGCAGCTCGTGGGAGGCGTCGGCGACCAGCTGGCGCTGCCGCACCCGCGAGGCGTCCAGGGCGGTCAGCATCTGGTTGAAGGCCGCGGCGAGGCGGGCGATCTCGTCGTCACCCTCCACGGGCAGCGCCCGCAGGTCCTCGGTCTGCGCGATCTCCTCGACCGAGGTGGTCAGGTTGCGCACGGGGCGCAGGCCGTTGCGGGCGACGGCCCAGCCGGCGAGGCCGGCGACGAAGACGCCGAGCACGCCGAAGGCGATGGTGACCCAGCCCAGCCGGGCGAGCACGCGGTCCTGGTCGCTGAGCGGTTCGGCCAGCACGAGGGCGAGGCCGTCGGCCTGCAGCGGGACGGCGGCCACGCGGTGGCGCTCGGAGGAGATGACGACGGTGCGGATGCTGACGTCGTCGTCTCCGCGCGCGACGGCGATCTCGGGTTCGCCGAGCTCCATCGTGGGGCCGCCGTCGAGCACCCGGGCCCGCCGGTCGGCGGTCACCACGGCGACGCGGAGGTCGGAGGCGCCCATCGACCACAGCTGCGGCACGCGGATTCCCGACACCGAGCTGACGCGTGAGGCGGACTCGGCGCGCTCGACGAGGGAGTCGTCGAGGCTGTCCTGCATCTGCACGCGGGCGGTGAAATAGGCGCCCACCGCGACCATGGCGACCGTCACGCCGACGGCGAGCGTGGTGAGGAGGATGACCCGGCTCGCCAGCGAGCGCCGGAAGGGCCACCCGGCGGTCCGTGGCCCGGCCGGACCGGCCGGCCCCGTCATGTCGAACTGGTCCGCAGCACGTAGCCCACGCCGCGCACGGTGTGGATCAGGCGCGGCTCGTCCTCGGCCTCGGTCTTGCGCCGCAGGTAGCCGACGTAGACCTCGAGGGAGTTGGCGGTGGTGGGGAAGTCGTACCCCCACACCTCCTCGAGGATGAAGGAGCGCTCCAGCACGCGCCGCGGCCGTCGGAGGAACATCTCCAGCAGCGTGAACTCGGTGCGGGTGAGCTCCATGGCGCGGTCGGCGCGGCGTACCTCGCGGGTGGCGGTGTTCATCGTCAGGTCGGCGAACTCGAGGACCTCCTCGTCCTCCTCGCCGGGAGCGACCCGCCGCAGCAGGGCGCGCAGTCGGGCCAGCAGCTCCTGCAGGGCGAAGGGCTTGGTGAGGTAGTCGTCCGCGCCGGCGTCGAGCCCGTCCACCCGGTCGCCCACGGCGTCGCGCGCGGTCAGCACCAGGATCGGTACGTCGCTGCCGGCCGTGCGCAGCGCCCGCGTCGCCTCGAGGCCACCCAGTCGCGGCATCATCACGTCCATCACGACCACGTCCGGCGCGATCGCGCCGATGCCCGCCAGCGCCTCGGCGCCGTCGTTGGCCAGGTGCACGTCGTAGCCGTTGAACTCCAGTGAGCGGCGCAGCGAGTCGCGGACGGCGCGGTCGTCGTCGACCACCAGGACGCGCGGCTGCTCACTCATGTCCCCATCATGACCGACGCGACTGAGGAACTCCTGAAGCGGCCGCGTCGCGCCCGGTGCCCGGTACGTCCGCTGCTGCAGCAGCGGTCAGAGGTAGCGCTCGGCGACGGTGGCGGCGCGGGCGGCGTACCCGCCGCCGAAGAGGCAGGCGTGGACCAGCAGCGGGAAGAGCTGGTGCAGGCCCAGGCGGTCCTCCCAGCCCTCGGCGAGCGGCGCGGCCTCGTCGTACGCCGCCACGACCTGCGGCAGCTGGGGGAGCCCGAACAGTGTGAGCATCGCGAGGTCGGCCTCGCGGTGGCCAGCATGGGCGGCGGGGTCGATGACGTGGACCCGGTCCTCGGTGCCCCACAGCACGTTGCCGTTCCACAGGTCGCCGTGCAGCCGGGCGGGCGGCTCCTCGGGCACGAGGTCGCCGACGCGCGCCGCGGCCCGCTCGATGGCGTCGGCGTGGGAGGCCGAGATCAGCTCCTTGTCGCGCAGCACCCGCAGGTAGGGCGCGATCCGCCGCTCGTTGTAGAACTCCGCCCACGTCGGCAACGGCTTGTTGTACAGCGGCAGCCGCGCGATGAAGCCGTCGGCCTCACCGCCGAAGGAGGCGGCGCCGGCGCCGTGCATCCGGGCGAGGGCGCGGCCGAAGCCGGCGGCCGCGTCGGCGGATGGGCGCGTCGTCTCGACCCACTCGATGACCAGCATCTCCGGGTCCACCGCCAGCACCTCGGGCACGGCGACACCGTCGGCCTCGGCGAGCCAACGCAGGCCGGCGGCCTCGCGCTCGAAGAAACCGGCCGGCGGGTGCGCGATGGTCTTCAGGAACGCGGTGCGGCCGTTGGAGAGCCGCAGCCGGAAGGCCGTCGCGACGTCACCGCCGGCGACGGGGGCAGTGGCGATGACCGAGGTCCCGAGCAACTGCTCGGCACGGTCGGCGACCACGGCTTGCCGAGCCAACTGGGACCTCCCGAGTGAGTCGGACTAGTTGGTGCTGGTGGAGCCCTTGAGGGCCTTGGGGACCTTGCGCCCGGTCTCGATGGTCTTCTCCGGGCCCTTGATCTGCTTCAGTTTACGGATCCCGAGCAACACCAGCAGACCGGTGATGAGCAGGTAGAACCCGGCCACGATCAGGAAGGCCCAGTGCAGGCTCAGGCCGTCGCCGTTCCAGTGGATGAAGTAGGCGGCGGCCACCGAGAGGATGATGATCATCAGCACCGCGAAGAACGCGGCGGCCAGCAGGAACACCGTGCCCATGCCACCCGCGGTCGCGCTGAACTTGAGCTCGGCCTTGGCCAGCTCGATCTCCTTGCGCATGAGGGTGGAGAGGTCGGTCTGCGCGTCCTTGATCAGCCGGCCGATCGTCGGCTCGTCGTCCTGCAGCCCGTTCGGGTTCGGTGCGGTCTGCTCAGCCATGGGTCCTCACGTGCTCACGCGTAGTGTCGTATGTCTCCTCGTGACCCTACAGAACCCGGGGCCCGCACGCCTGCGTCGGGCAGTCTGGGGTGCGATGCCCTAGGGTTTCTCCAGGAGCGCCGGGAAGTCTGGTCGGCAGTACGACGTCACGACCCATGAGAATTCAAGGAGCCTGATCCGTGCAGCCACCGACCCGATTCTCCGGCTCACTCTCCGCGCTGTGGAACCGCGGGCCCATCTGGACCGAGAGCAATCGCCCCTCCGCGCGGCTGATCGCCCGGCCGCTGCGCGAGTTCCTCCGCATCGAGGCATCGGGTTCGATCCTGCTGCTCATCGCCGCCGCGGTGGCGCTGCTGTGGGCGAACTCGCCGTGGGCGAGTGCCTATGACGACTTCTGGCACCTGAAGCTGTCGGTGGACGCGGGCAGCTTCCACATCGAGGAGTCGCTGCAGCACTGGGTCAACGACGGCCTGATGGTGATCTTCTTCTTCGTCGTCGGCCTCGAGATCAAGCACGAGTTGGTCCACGGCGACCTGCGTGACCCCAAGACCGCCTCGCTGCCGATCGTCGCGGCGATCGGCGGCATGGTGCTGCCGGCGCTGCTCTACATCGCGATCACCGGCGGCACCGACGCCAGCTCGGGCTGGGGCATCCCGATGGCCACCGACATCGCCTTCGCGGTCGGCGTGCTCGGCCTGCTCGGCCGGCGCATCCCCTCCGCGGCCCGCGTCTTCATGCTCACCTTGGCGATCGTCGACGACATCGGCGCGATCCTGGTGATCGCGGTCTTCTACACCGACGACCTCTCCATGCAGTGGCTCGCCATCGCCGGCGCCCTGCTCGCCCTGATCGTCCTGATGCGGATGATGAAGATCTGGGCCGTCCCGGCGTACGTCGTCGTCGGCGTCGCGCTGTGGTTCGCGGTGCTGGAGTCGGGCGTGCACGCCACGCTGGCCGGTGTCGCGCTGGGCCTGCTCACCCCCGCGACGGCGCTCCTCAACGAGTCGGTGGCCCGTGACTACGCCCAGCAGGCGCTGCGCGACCGCCATCTCAATGCCGACGAGCTGCACCGGCTGCGGTTCCTCCTCGGTGAGTCGGTGCCGATGGTCGAGCGGCTGCAGAACCGGCTGCACCCGCTGTCGTCGTACTTCGTGCTCCCCGTCTTCGCGCTCGCCAACGCCGGCGTGCAGCTCGGTGGCCTCGGCGAGGCGCTGTCCTCGGCCGTGGCGCTCGGCATCGGCGCCGGCCTGGTGATCGGCAAGCCGGTCGGCATCGTGCTGGCCTGCTTCATCGCCATCCGGCTCGGACTCGGCACGCTCCCGCGCCACACCACGTGGGCGCAGGTCGTGGGCCTCGGCTTCGTCGCCGGCATCGGCTTCACCGTGTCGCTGTTCATCGCGGGCCTGTCCTTCGGTTCGGACGACCTGACCGACAATGCCAAGATCGGCATCCTGTTCGCATCGGCCATCGCGGCCGTCGCGGGCACCGTCCTGCTGGCGACGATGTCGCCGCAGCCGCCGGAGCACGAGGAGGACGAGGACGATTCCGATGACCCAGCAGGCAGCACCGACCAGGAGCAGTCCCAGCCGAGCTGAGGACCCGGTACGCCGCGCCGTCGTGCGCGGCGGCGCCGTCGCGGTGGCGATGGTGCTCCTGCTGGTCGCTGCCGTGGTCGTCCTCCACTTCCTGGAGGAGGAACCCGACACCAGCTACGGGCTGACCGAGCTCGAGGAGCACCTCGCCCAGCACCCCGGGGTGCCGATCGAGCTCCCCGAGGCGTTGCCGCCCGCCTACGAGTGGCGTGGTGTGCAGGACTGGACCAAGCGCCGCGGTCGGGTGACCCAGCGCAGCTCGCAGTTCGCGCCGATCGACGCCGGGTCGGCGGCGCCGCTGGTGCAGGTGTGCGTGGAGCGCTCCAGGGCGGCGGGCCAGTGCCCGGTCGACGACGAGGGCATCCAGCGCTCCGACGGCGGGCGTCGCGTCATGATCACGTTCGCCGGCGGTGAGCCGAACGCCGACCAGCTGGAGTTCTGGCAGCGGGTGCCGCTGACCGCCGACCCCGCCGAGGTCGACTGGCTGGAGTGAGGGTCTCGACAGGCTCGACCACCGGGAGTGCGGCTCGACCACCGGGACCGCGGCTCGACCACCGGTCAGCCGTCGAGCACCGGGAACGACGAAGGGGCGCACCCGGGTGGGTGCGCCCCTTCGTGTCTCGTTGGTGCCCGTCAGGGCGTCAGTCGTCCGAGCCGCCCTTCATGCCGGTCTGGATCAGGTCCATGACCGAGCTGTCGGCGAGCGTGGTCACGTCACCCACCTCGCGGTTCTCGGCGACGTCGCGCAGCAGGCGGCGCATGATCTTGCCCGACCGGGTCTTGGGCAGCTCCGGCACCACCATGACCTGGCGCGGCGTGGCGATCGGACCGATCTCCTTGCGCACGTGGCCGCGGAGCTCCTTGACGATGTCGTCACCGCCGTCGCCGGCGGACTCCTTGAGGATCACGAACGCGCACACGGCCTGGCCGGTGTCCTCGTCCTTGGCGCCCACCACGGCCGCCTCGGCGACCTTGGGGTGCGAGACGAGGGCGGACTCGATCTCGGTGGTCGAGAGCCGGTGGCCGGAGACGTTCATGACGTCGTCGACACGACCCAGCACCCAGATGTGGCCGTCCTCGTCCCGCTTCGCGCCGTCACCGGCGAAGTAGTAGCCCTGCTTGGCGAAGCGCGACCAGTAGGTGTCGGCGAACCGCTCGTCGTCACCCCAGATGGTGCGCAGCATCGACGGCCACGGCGAGGTCACCACGAGGTAGCCGCCGCCACCGTTGCCCACCGGCTTGCCGTCCTCGTCGACGACGTCGGCCTCGATGCCGGGGATCGGCGTCATCGCCGAACCGGGCTTGCCGTCGGTCACGCCGGGCAGCGGGCTGATCAGCACCGACCCGGTCTCGGTCTGCCACCAGGTGTCGACGATCGGCGTACGGCCGCCGCCCACGATCTCGCGGTACCAGATGTAGGCATCGGGGTTGATCGGCTCACCGACCGACCCGAGGATGCGCAGGCTCGACAGGTCGTGGGCCTGCGGGATCTCCTCGCCCTGCTTCATGAAGGAGCGGATCGCCGTCGGCGCGGTGTAGAACAGCGTCACGCCGTACTGCTCGACGATCTTCCACCAGCGGCCGCGCTCGGGGCTGTCGGGCGTGCCCTCGTAGACGACCTGCGTCACGCCGTTGGCCATCGGGCCGTAGACGATGTAGCTGTGCCCGGTCACCCAGCCGATGTCGGCGGTGCACCAGTAGACGTCGGTCTCCGGCTTGGCGTCGAAGATCGCGGCGTGGGTGTAGGCGCAGCCGGTCAGGTAGCCACCGGTGGTGTGCAGGATGCCCTTGGGCTTGCCGGTCGTGCCGGAGGTGTACATGACGTAGAGCGGGTGCTCGGAGTCGAACGCCTCGGGGGTGTGGTCGGTCGAGGCGTTGCCGACCGCGTCGTGCCACCACACGTCCACCGACTCGTCCCACTCCACGTCCTGCCCGGTGCGCTGCACGACCAGCACCTTCTCGACCATGTCGGTCTTGGTGCGGGCCTCGTCGACGGCGGGCTTGAGCGAGGACGGCGAGCCGCGACGGTAGCCGCCGTCGGCGGTGATGACGACCTTGGCGCCGCAGTCCTCGATGCGCGAGGCCAGCGCGTCGGCGGAGAACCCGCCGAACACGACCGTGTGCGGGGCGCCGAGCCGTGCGCAGGCGAGCATCGCGACGACGGCCTCGGGGATCATCGGCAGGTAGATCGCCACCCGGTCGCCGGTCTTGACGCCGAGCTCGGTCAGCGCGTTGGCGGCCTGCGACACCTCGTCCTTCATCTGGCTGTAGGTGATGTCACGGGTGTCGCCCTCGGGCTCGCCGACCCAGTGGATGGCGACCTGGTCGCCCTTGCCGTTCTCCACGTGCCGGTCGACGCAGTTGTACGCCGCGTTGAGCTTGCCGCCCACGAACCACTTCGCGTGGGGCTTGCCGCTCCAGTCCAGCACCTGGTCCCATTTGGTGTCCCAGGTCAGGCGCTCGGCCTGCTCGGCCCAGAAGCCCTCACGGTCGGCCGCGGCGGCGTCGTACGCCTCGGCGGTGACGTTG
Organism: Nocardioides panacisoli; assembly: GCF_019448235.1. Classification (NCBI taxonomy): domain Bacteria; kingdom Bacillati; phylum Actinomycetota; class Actinomycetes; order Propionibacteriales; family Nocardioidaceae; genus Nocardioides; species Nocardioides panacisoli. The sequence continues at coordinate 2,587,572 of NZ_CP080409.1, read as the reverse complement.
GCGTTGGCGGCGAGGTCGGCCGGCGGTGGGAACCGACGGTCCTCGTGCATCAGGTTCTCGAGGGTCTCGGACTTGTCGCTCACTTCTCACTCCTGGCTCGTCGTGATGGTGGATGTGGTGCTCCGGGGGCGCCGGAGGTGGGTCCGTGGGTGCTGCTCGCGATCGTGTGGCCACGATGCGTAACAGTCCTCACACTAGGGGTCTCGAGGTTGGGCCACCACGGGTTGCATCGGGGTTGCCGTCCCGGCGCCGCCCGGCGGTTCCGGTGGGGGCCCGACATGCCGCTCGTCCCCCGGCGGCCTCCTCGACGACGGGGCCGTCGCGGAGAGGACCGCACGAGGGACGAGCAGCGGATGTCGGCGACTCCCCCGACTAGTCGGTGTCCTCCTTGGTGATGTCCTCGCCGGCGGCGTGCTTGGCCACCAGGTCGGTGTGGCCCGGGTAGCGGACCTCCTCGACCAGCTCCTGCATCGCCAGGGACGGCTTGGGCGTGAACTGCGAGACCACGATCGTGACCGCGAAGTTCACCAGCATTCCGAAGAAGCCGAAGCCGACCGGTGCGATGTCCAGGATCGGGTCGTTGCCCAGGAAGATCGGCGCGGAGGTCGAGGGCAGCGTCCAGATGAAGTAGAGCACCGTGATGCCGATACCGGTGGCCATACCGGCCGCCGCACCGGCTGCGGTGCACTTCTTCCAGAAGATGCCCAGCACGAGCGTCGGGAAGAAGCTCGCCGCGCCGAGTCCGAAGGCCAGGGCCACCACCTCACCGGCGAAGGCGGGCGGGTTGATGCCCAGGTAGCCGGCGAAGACCACCGCGACACCCATCGTGATCCGGGCGACGAGGAGCTGCTGCTTCTCGTCGGCCTTCGGGTTGATCCGCTTGTGGTAGACGTCGTTGGCCACCGAGGACGAGATCACCAGCAGCAGGCCGGACGCCGTCGAGAGCGCCGCAGCCAGACCACCGGCCGCCACCAGGCCCACGATCGGGGCCGGCAGGCCACCGATCTCCGGCGAGGCCAGCACGAGGATGTCGTTGTTGATCACGGCCTCGTTGCCACCGCCACCGAGGAAGTCGATGGCGCCGTTGCCGTTGGCATCGGCCACCGTGCCGCCGTCGGGACCGGTGATCAGCCCGACCTCTTCCCAGGTGTCGAACCACGACTGGTCGGCGAGGGTGCCGGCCTGGGAGGAGCTGAGGATGTTGAACTTCGCGAACGCTGCGACCGTCGGGGCGGTCGTGTAGAGCAGCGCGATGAAGAACAGCGCCCACAGCGCCGAGTAGCGGGCGGCGCGGACGTTCTTGGCGGTGTAGAACCGCACGATCACGTGCGGCAGGCCCGCCGTACCGAACATCAGCGTCGCCGTCAGCAGGAACATGTTGAGCTGGCTGCTGCCGGTCAGTGCAGCGGTGTACTCGGAGAACCCGAGCTCGGCCTGCAGCGCCTCGAGCTCGGCCAGGATCTGGCCGAAACCGATCTGCGGCAGGGGGTTGTCGGTCAGCTTCGCCGAGATCGCCACCGCCGGGATGATGTAGGCGATGATCAGGACCGTGTACTGGCACACCTGGGTCCAGGTGATGCCCTTCATGCCGCCGAGCACGGCGTAGAAGAACACGATCGCCATGCCGATCAGCACACCGATGGTCGTGTCGACCTTCAGGAAGCGACCGAACACCACGCCGACGCCGGCCATCTGGCCGGTGACGTAGGTGATCGAGACGACGATCGCGCAGACCACCGCGATCAGTCGCGCCGTCTCGTTGTAGCGGTCACCGACGAAGTCCGGCACGGTGAACTTGCCGAACTTGCGCAGGTACGGCGCCAGCAGCATCGCCAGCAGCACGTAGCCACCGGTCCAGCCCATCAGGAACGCCGACCCGTTGTAGCCGTTGTAGGCGAGTGCGATGAGGCCCGCCATGGAGATGAACGACGCCGCGCTCATCCAGTCCGCAGCGACCGCGGCACCGTTGGCCGGGGCGGGGATGCCGCCGCCGGCGACGTAGAAGCCCTTGGTGTCCGACACCCGGCTCGCGTAGGCGACGTAGATGTAGACGCCGAAGGTGAGGACGACGAAGACGAGCGTCCATGCTTGGATCTCGGTCACGACCCGCGCACCTCCTCCTCGTACTCCTCGACGCCGTACTTCGCGTCGAGCTTGTCCATGCGCCACACGTAGATGGCGATGAGGGCCAAGAAGACCAGGATCGAGCCCTGTTGCGAGAACCAGAACCCGAGCGGGAAGCCGCCGATCTCGACCCCGTTGAGGGCATCGGCGAAGAAGATCCCGGCCCCGAAGGAGACCAGGGCCCAGATTGTGAGTAGCACCGCCATCAAGGTCAGGTTGTGGCGCCAGTACTCCCGGCGCGCTTGCTCATCCATCGCATCCTCCGTGGGTGTCGGGTGAGCCGGGCAGGCGTCACGCGGACGTCCGCTCGGGTGAGACGAGATGAGCGAAACAAGGTGGCGCACGTCACGGCAAGGGGTGGGAGTGGTGCCGGTCACATCCTGCGCCGAGCGGCGTGGAGCATTCGCCGAATGGCCCGAACGGGTCGCATGACACGCGACATCCGGCCGTATCCGGCCGTTCGTCGCGCGTGACCGACCGTTGGGCGCGCCCCGAGGCGCGTCGGCGTACGACGAACGGCGCGGCGAGCGTGCCGACGGGCTCCCGCGGGGCCGTGATTCCGGTTACGGTCGCTGCATGAGCAGCCCCGCCGCCTCGAGCCGCCGCGTGAACCTCGCCGGGTCCGACCGGACCCGTCCCGCGTGGCACCCCGCCCGCAAGCGACTCATCGGCGCGGTGGTGCTGGTGATGCTGGGCTCCTTCCTGCCGTGGGTTTACCTGGTCGGGATTCCGGTTTCTGGGGCCGGGGGCCCCGGGTTGTGGACCTTCTACACCGGCACCCTCGGTCTCGCTGCTGTGTTGATGCCGTGGCCTCGCGTGGCTGCCGGTCATGCCGCGGTGATGTCGGCGGTGTGTCTTGTCCTGCCCTCGTGGCAGATCGGACACGTGTTGCAGTACGGCTTCGGCGGCTGGATGCCGGGACCGGGCCTGGTGATGGTGTTCTTCGGGGGGGTCGTTGCATTGCAATGTGCGTGGCGGCTGTTTCGGGGATCCGATTCTGAGTGAATCGTTCATTGACACCCACCTGCTCTGCCCTTAGTGTTTGTCCGCGATCGTGGTTGCCGACCCCGTGCGTTTCTTGGAGTCCGTGAGGCTGCGATTCTCAAATGCGCACTCGGGGAAGGAACTCGCATGGGGTCGGTACGGTTTGGAACGCGTATCGGGATTGCCGGGATCGCTGTTGCAGTTTCTGCACATGCTGCGCCGGCCATGGCTGAGCAGGACGCAGCGCGCCCGGCGGGTGATCCGTCGATCAAATCTGCCGTGGCGGCAACGTTCTCTCAAGCCCAAGTCGCGCGTGCACTGCGTCCGGCTGAGGCCGGCGTGAGCGGCTTGGAGCGAGCCGCGGTGGAACGCGAGATCGGTTATCAAGCCTTGACCCACGCCAAGCACGTGGGCCGGCGCGACCTCAGAGTCGGAACCGTCACTGATGGTGATCTGCAGGCGGTGGTGGTCGTACCCGATTCGAACGTCAAGGTGCAGTCCGTAACGGTGGGCGCTGGCGGAAGCTCTGGGCTGGGCGAGAAGTCGCCAAGGGAGATCGTCGCCTCCGTCGAGATGGCTGATGACCCCGCGAGGGTCCCGGCGTCGCAGTCCGGCCCCGGGATGGGATCGTGGCCACGTTGGGACAACAGTTTTCACTCCAGTGTGCGACTGCGGGTCTATTTCCGTGGCAACTACCTGGGCGACGGTGTATTTCAGACGTACCGCCGCAAGATGAAGGGCGAAACGAAACCCGTCGACTATTGGCAGATCTCGCGCCACGCAGTCGGTCGACCTCGAACGAGCGATGGATGGGGGTCGCCTCGGATCAAGAAATTGTGGGTTTCTCAGAACCTGACCGACGGCGCCCATAAATGGGCTCGTGAGTGGCTGTGGAAGCGCACCAAGCCCAAACAAGGTTGGAGTTCGTGCCGCGACGGTGTCGGTATTTCCGTCGGGCCTTTCACTTTCACTCCACGCGAGTGCAGTGAGTACGACGTGTGGACCGGACGCATCGGACACCAGCGAATTTCCTTCGATCAGGGCCGCCTCGTGCGGAAAGGGCAATATCACGCTGCCTACGTGTCGGGCTTCACGATGAGGGACGGGCACTTCCCGAACATGACCTGGTACGAATTCGTGACGATTCAAGAAGGCTACGACCAGAACTATTTCATCTGGAAGTGCAGGTCGAAGGAGCGAGGGCCCCAGAACAAGACCGCAACCAGGGATTGCCGATTCACCCGCGACGAGTGGGGTGGGCAGGTATCTAAGTGGGCCAGCTGATCGTAACGCAGCGGTGAGAATTTTCGCGGCGAACGGCCAACGCGCAGGGTCTCTTGGACTTGTGACGGAGGAGCTCTGATGCGGCGGTGGCCGCGCCGTGTAGCGCGGGTCGGGACCATCGCGATGGTGGTGTTGGCCGGGCCTGCGCTGTGGGCAGGCACTCAGGTCTTGGATGCTGACCGTCCGGCGCAGACTGAGCCCGCAACGGGCGGGCCGGCGTTCGGCGTTGCTCCCGAACGTTCGGTGTCCCAGTGGTGCGAGTCGCGTGTCGAGTCGGTGACGTGTTTGGCGAGCGAGCAAGGCGCGCAGGCGGTTGTCATTCACCCCCAGCGGAACTCTCGAGGCCTTGTCGTGTGGGATCCAGGTGGTCCGGGCCTTGGCCTACCGGATGCAGACGTGCCGCTCGACCTGATTGTGCCCGCGGCGATTCAAGATTTCGACGTATTGCTGATGGTTGAGCCCTGGGTGTATCGACCCCCGAGCACGCCGTGTCGCCGTGTCGCCTTCGACGGGAACCCGCGCGATGCGTGTGCGCTCGAACTCTTGGCCACCCGTGAGGAGGCGGTGACGTCGGCGATCCGGCTCGCCGAGGCTCAGCTCGACACGGATCTGGTAGGGGCATACCTACAGTCATTTGGCGCCACTCGTATGCAGGGTCTGCTCATGCCCGGCGGTGCAGTGCAGCCCGACTGGGCGGTGGTGCAATCACCCGCTCCGCCCAGGGGGACCTCGGCGCTTTCCCTGCTCAGGCAACGATCCGATGCGACTGTGGGAACACTCACGCGAGGGTGCGCGACGCCAGCGTGCAGGACGGATCGAGAGCGGGTACTGGATCGATGGACTCGCAACGGCATCGGAACCGAGGCCACCGGTCGGGAGATTGCACTCGGCGTGATTGCTCTGTCCACCTTGCCGAGCGACAACCGACAGGTACTCGACGAGGTTGGTGCGGCCTTGGATAGCGGGCAGATCTCGAGGTCGCTGGCGGGCCGGCTGCGACGTCTTGGACGCACCTACGAGCTGCGAGGCGCGAACGAGGTGAACCCGTCGCTCGTCGCAATCTGGGCTGATACGTGCCCCTGGTACACGAGTTGGCGCAAGGTCGCCGATCAGCGGGAGCCGCTCATGCGGGCATTCGCATGGGTGTTCCGCGGGTGCTCGGACGGACGTGCTCCCCTGCGGGGAGATGCGCGAATCACCATGCCGATGCTGGTCTTGAACAGCACCGACGATGCTGTGGCGCCGTCAGAGCTCCAGCAACGCTGGCTTGACCTCGCGACTCGCGCCGTTGAGATTGAGGGGCGGGGACACTTGTGGCGAGATCCCCAACGAGCAGCCCAAGTTGCACGATGGGTTGCCGACCAAGGCCCCGGCGAGGAGAGCCCGTAGGCGGGTCCGGAACGATTCCGGCATGCCCCGGCGGACAACGGACTGATCCGTCGCAGTGAAGTCGTGAGGACAAGTTGACCTCGGGGCCACGCGCACCGACCCCGGGGCGAAACGACCGGCTCCCACGATCGGACCATCCGATCCGTTCGAGGAGCCCCGATGACGACCACGACCACCCCGACCACCGAGTCCGCCGGGTCCACCGCGACCGCCGGCCCCGGAGCCGTGCCGCCCGGCGGCACCTGGCTCACGGACTGGCGTCCGGAGGACGAGGATTTCTGGCAGCGGACGGGGCGCCGCGTCGCCCGGCGCAACCTGGTCTGGTCGATCTTCGCCGAGCACGTCGGGTTCTCGATCTGGCTGTTCTGGTCGATCAGCGCGGCGCTGCTGGCCAGCGCCGGGTTCGACTTCAGCGCCGAGCAGCTCTTCTACCTCGTCGCGGTGCCCAACGCGGTGGGTGCCTTCATGCGACTGCCCTACACCTTCGCCGTCCCCGTGTTCGGGGGCCGCAACTGGACCGTGATCAGTGCGCTGCTGCTGCTCGTGCCGACCGTCCTGTACGCGGTCGCGGTGCAGAACCCGGACACGCCGTACTGGGCGTTCGTGGTGATCGCTGCCACCGCCGGCGTCGGTGGCGGGAACTTCTCCTCCTCGATGGCCAACATCAACGCCTTCTACCCAGCGCGCGCCAAGGGTCTCGCGCTCGGCATCAACGCCGCGGGCGGCAACATCGGCGCGGCCGTCATCCAGCTCGGACTACCGGTCATCGTCGGCGCGGGTGGCCTCTTCGGCATGGTGCGGGCAAGCGAGGGCGGCGTCCACCTCGAGACGGTCGCCTACCTCTACGCCCTGCTGGCCCTGGTCGGCGCCGCCGGTGCCCACTTCTTCATGAACAACCTCGCCGGTGCCCGGTCCACGGTGCGCCAGACCGCGGCCGTCGTACGCCAGCACCACACGCTGGTCATGTCGGTCCTCTACATCGGCACCTTCGGCTCCTTCATCGGCTACGCCTCGGCCATGCCCCTGGTGATCAAGCTGAACTTCTCCGTGGTCGACGACGGCGTCCTCACCGGCATCAACTTCGCCTGGTTCGCCTTCCTCGGCGCCACGGTCGGCTCGCTGATCCGGCCGCTCGGCGGCTGGCTCGCCGACCGGTACGGCGGCGCCCGGGTCAGCTTCTGCAACTTCCTGCTGCAGGCTGCCGGCACCCTGGGCATCCTCTGGTCGCTCTCCCGCCTGACGCCCAACCCGACCGCCGACCCGCAGGTCGCGATCGACAACGAGCAGTACTTCCCCGTCTTCCTGGCCATGTTCCTGCTGGTTTTCGCCTTCACCGGGATCGGCAACGGCTCGACGTTCAAGATGATCCCCGCCATCTGGCGCGCCGGCGCCACCGCCCGCACCGCGCCGGGGACCCCGGAGCGGGACGCCGCGGTGGCCCGCGCCACCGTGGAGTCCTCGGCCGTGGTGGGCATCGTCGCCGCGGTCGGGGCCTTCGGCGGCTTCCTGGTGCCGATGATGTTCGCCGCACCCTGGGTCGACGACAAGGTCGCCGCGATCAGCACGGCGTTCTGGATCTTCACCGTCTTCTACGTCGCCTGTGCCGCACTGACCTGGGCGATCTACCTGCGGCCCCGTTCCGCGATCGTCCGGGCGGCCGAGACGCGGATCTGACCGGCGGACGTCGACCTGTGAGGCGGTGAGGAGACCGTGACATCGCGGTCGTCGCCGACGGCCGGAACCGGAAATGCGGACCACGGAGCATGAGGACATGACCAGCGACGACACCGGTGCGACGACGACGCACTGCCCCTACTGCAGCCTGCAGTGCGGGATGAAGGTCGCGCCCGGCCGTCGCGGCGCGATCACGGTGCAGTCGTGGGAGGAGTTCCCCGTCAACGCCGGCGCACTGTGCCGCAAGGGCTGGACCGCCGGCGGCCTCGACCGGCGCGAGCGGCTCACCCAGCCCCTGGTCCGCGACCGACGGACCGGGGCCCTGCGCGCCGCCGACTGGGACGAGGCCCTCGACCTCGTCGCCGGGCGGATCCGCGCCCTGCAGGCGGCCCACGGGGCCGACGCCGTGGCGGTCTTCGGTGGTGGCGGCCTCACCAACGAGAAGGCCTACCAGCTCGGCAAGTTCGCCCGCGTCGCCCTGGGCACCTCCCAGATCGACTACAACGGCCGGTGGTGCATGAGCTCGGCGGCCAGCGCGAGCAACCAGGCGTTCGGCATCGACCGTGGCCTGCCGTTCCCCCTCGTCGACATCGAGCAGGCCGACACGGTCGTCCTCGTCGGCTCCAACCTCGCCGAGACCATGCCGCCGGCCGCCCGGCACCTCGACCGGCTCCGCGAGGCGGGGGGCCGGCTGGTCGTCGTCGACCCGCGCCGGACGCCGACCGCCGAACGGGCCGACCTCCACCTCCAACCCGTGCCCGGCACCGACCTCGCGCTCGCGCTCGGCGTGCTCCACCTGCTCGACGCGCGCGGGCTCGTCGACGAGGAGTACGTCGCGCGGCGTACCACCGGGTGGGAGGACGTACGCCGGTCGGCGACCTCGTGGTGGCCCGAGCGCGTCGAGCGCGTCACCGGCATCCACACCGCCGAGCTCGACGCCCTGGTCGACGTGCTCGCCGCGGACCGCGTGGTGGTGCTGACCGCGCGAGGCGCGGAGCAGCACGCCCAGGGCACCGCCACCGTGCTCGGCTGGATCAACGTCGCGCTCGCACTCGGCATGCCCGGCACCGAGCACGCCGGCTACGGCTGCCTCACCGGCCAGGGCAACGGGCAGGGCGGCCGCGAGCACGGCCAGAAGGCCGACCAGCTGCCCGGCTACCGGATGATCGACGACCCCGACGCCCGCGCCCACGTCGCCCGGGTGTGGGGCGTCGCGCCGGAGACGCTGCCCGGCAGGGGACGGTCGGCGTACGAGCTGTTGGACGCGCTCGGGCAGGACGACGGACCCCGTGCCCTGCTGGTCTTCGGCTCCAACATCGTGGTCTCCGCACCGCGGGCCGGCCACGTCACCGGCCGGCTCGAGGCCCTGGACCTGCTCGTGGTGTGCGACCTGGTAATGAGCGAGACGGCGGCGCTCGCGGACGTCGTCCTCCCGGTCACCCAGTGGGCCGAGGAGACCGGCACCATGACCAACCTCGAGGGCCGGGTCGTGCTGCGCCAGCAGGCGACCGCGCCGCCGGCGGGCGTCCGCAGCGACCTGGAGGTGGTCGCCGCGCTGGCCGAGCGGCTGGACGCGCCGGTCGCGTTCGGCACCGAGCCCGAGGAGGTCTTCGCCGAGCTCGGTCGGGCCTCAGCCGGCGGGCGGGCCGACTACTCCGGCATCGACTATGACGCCATCCGCGAGCGCGGCGGGGTCTTCTGGCCCTGCCCCGAGGGCAGCGAGGGCACGCCGCGGATGTTCGCCGAGCGGTTCCCCACCGCGACCGGCCGCGCGCGCTTCCTCCCCGTCGAGCACGGCGGTCCGGCCGAGCCGACCGACGCGACGTACCCGCTGCACCTCACGACCGGGCGGGTGTTGGCGCAGTACCAGTCCGGCGCCCAGACGCGCCGCGTGCGGGACCTGCCCGACACCGGCCCGTTCGTCGAGGTCCACCCGCTGCTCGCGCGCCGGCTGTCGGTCCGCGACGGCGACGACGTACGGATCGCGACCCGGCGGGGGGAGCTGGTCGCGCCCGCGCGCGTGGTCACCACCATCCGCCCCGACACGGCGTTCGTCCCGTTCCACTGGATCGGCGCCAATCGGCTGACCAACGACGCCCTCGACCCCTCCTCGCGGATGCCGGAGTTCAAGGTGTGCGCCGCGAGCGTCGAGGCCGCCGAGGGGGTCGCGCCATGACCCGCCACGTCGTCGTCATCGGCGCCGGGATGGCAGCCGTCCGACTGGTCGAGGAGCTGCGCGCCCGCGGGTCCCGGGACCCGATCACGCTCATCGGCGCCGAGGAGCACGCGCCGTACAACCGCATCCTGCTCTCGGCCGTGCTGGAGGGGACGCACCGTGCCGAGGCGCTGGCGCTGCGGCCCGAGGAGTGGTACGCCGAGCACGACGTCGACCTGCGGCGCGGCACCCGCGTGGTGCGGATCGACTGCGACCGCCGCGCCGTGGAGCTGGCCGACGGCTCCGAGGTCGCCTACGACGCGCTGGTGCTGGCCACGGGCGCCATCCCGACCCTCCCGCCGATCCGCGGGCTGGTCGACGCCGACGGGGGGCTGCACCCGGCGGTGCACGCCTTCCGCTCCCTCGACGACTGCCACCGGCTCGACGCCGCGGTCACCGAGAGGTTGAGTGCTCACTTCTTCCCGGTCGAGTCAGCAGTTGTTCCCGCCGGGCGGGGGGATGTGCCGACTCGACCGACGACAAGTGAGCACTCGACCGACGACAAGTGCCGACTCAACCCGCGCGCGGTCGTCGTCGGCGGCGGACTGCTGGGGCTGCAGGTCGCCCGGGCGCTCGCGGTCCGGGGGCTCGCGGTGGAGGTCGTCGAGGGCGGGGAGCACCTGCTGCGCAGCCAGGTCGGCCCCGACGCCGGCCGGGTGCTCGCCCGCAGCCTCGCCCGGCTCGGGACCGAGGTCTACACCGGGGCCCGCGTCGTACGGCTCCACGACCACGGCGAGGCGTCGGCCCGGCGCATCGGTGCCGAGCTCGACAACGGCCACACCCTCGACGCGGACCTGGTGGTGCTCACCGCCGGCGGTCGGCCCGCGACCGGGCTCGCCCGCGCCGCCGGGCTGGCAGTCGGCCGCGGCGTCGTCGTCGACGACCGCCTCACCAGCGTCAGCGACGACCACGTCCACGCGATCGGCGACTGCGCCGAGCACGCCGGGCACGTCCACGGCTTCGTGCCGCCCGCCTGGGAGCAGGCCACGGTCCTCGCCGACGTCCTCACCGGCGACCCGACGACGTACGACGGCTCGCGGATCGTGGCCCGGCTGCGCGCCACCGACCTCGACGTCGCCGTCCTCGGCGACCCCGAGCGCGAGGCACGCGCCGGCGGCGAGGTCGTGGAGGTCTCCAACCCCTTCCGCGGGTCCCACCGACGTCTCGTCGTCCGGGACGGCCGCATCGTGGCCGGCACGCTCGTCGGCGACCTGCGCCACGTCGGCCTCATCACCCAGCACTACGACCGCCGCACCGTGCTCGCCCCCGACGAGCCCGGCGACCTCCTGCTCCCACCGCCGCCCCCGACGGACGCCGCCCCCCTCGTGGACCTCCCCGACGACGCGGAGGTCTGCACCTGCGCCGGCGTGAGCGCCGGCGCCGTCCGGGCCTGCTCGGACGTCGAGCAGGCCCGGACCACCACCCGTGCGACCACCGGCTGCGGCGGGTGCACGGCCACCGTCCGCCAGCTCCTGGCCCAGCGCTGATCCCCACCGAGAGGAACCCCATGAGTCACCGCAAGCACCTGGTCGTGGTCGGCCACGGCATGGTCGGCCACCGGTTCGTGCAGGCAGCCATCGAGCGCGGCCTGACCGACACCCACGACATCACCGTCCTCGGCGAGGAGCCCCGCGCGGCCTACGACCGGGTCGGGCTGACGTCGTACTTCGAGGTGGGCGCGGAGGCGCTCTCCCTGCTCCCCGGTGGCGCGTACGACGACCCCCGGGTGACGCTGCGCCTCGGCACCGAGGTCGTCGCGATCTCCCCGCGGCAGCGGATCGTCACCCTCGCCAGCGGTGACGACGTCCCCTACGACGAGCTCGTCCTCGCCACCGGCGCCGCGCCGTTCGTCCCGCCGGTGCCCGGCCACGACCTCGACAACTGCTTCGTCTACCGCACCATCGAGGACCTCGAGGCCATCCGCGAGGCGTCGAAGCGGGCGCGCGTCGGCGCCGTGATCGGCGGTGGCCTGCTCGGGCTGGAGGCCGCGAACGCGTTGCTCCAGCTCGACGTCGAGACCCACGTCGTCGAGCTCGCGCCGCGGCTGATGGCGGTCCAGGTCGACGACGTCGGCGGCCGCACGCTCAGCCGGCACATCGACCAGCTCGGCCTCACCGTGCACACCGGTGCCATGACCGAGGCCGTCCTGGGACGGGGACGCGTGGAGCGCCTCGCGCTCAAGGACCGCAACCCGCTCGAGGTCGACCTCGTGGTGTTCTCCGCCGGCATCCGGCCGCGGGACGCACTCGCCCGCGCGGCCGGCCTGGAGGTGGCCGAGCGCGGCGGCGTGCTGGTCGACGAGACGCTGCAGACCTCCCAGCCCCACATCCACGCCATCGGCGAGTGCGCGGCCGTGCAGGGCACGATGTACGGCCTGGTCGCCCCCGGCTACGACATGGCCGAGGTGCTGGTCGACCGGCTGGTCGGCGGGGAGGGCCGCTTCACCGGCGCCGACATGTCGACCAAGCTGAAGCTGCTCGGGGTCGACGTCGCCTCCTTCGGCGACGCCCACGGCGAGACCGAGGGCGCCGTCGACCTGGTCTTCGCCGACGCCGTCGCCGGCGTCTACAAGAAGCTCGTCGTCAGCGAGGACGGCAAGCACCTCCTCGGTGGCGTCCTCGTCGGCGACGCGAGCCAGTACGGCGTCCTGCGCCCGATGGTGGCCGGGGACGGCCGCGACGGCATCGAGCTGCCCGAGAACCCCGAGGAGCTGATCCTGCCCGCCGGCCGCGGCGGCGCCGAGGTCGAGATGCCCGACAGCGCGCAGGTGTGCTCGTGCAACGACGTCACCAAGGGCGAGATCATCGCGGCGGTCGCCGAGGACGCGACCACCCATGACGGGGGACCCTGCACCGACGCGGGCTGCGTGACGGCCTGCACGCGTGCCGGCGCGACCTGCGGCTCCTGCAAGCCGACGGTGAAGAAGCTCGTCGAGGACCACTTCGCCGCCCTGGGGCGCACCGTCGACCGCTCCCTGTGCGAGCACTTCCCGCTCAGCCGGCAGGAGCTCTTCGAGGTCGTCCTGGTGCACGGCCACCGCAGCTTCGACGCCGTCATCGAGGCCCACGGCACCGGCCGGGGCTGCGACGTCTGCAAGCCGACCGTCGCCTCGATCCTGGCCAGCCAGCTCAACCACCATGTCCTCGACCGCGGCAACGACGTCCTGCAGGACACCAACGACGCCTACCTGGCCAACCTGCAGCGCAACGGCACCTACTCGGTCGTGCCGCGGGTGCCCGGCGGTGAGATCACCCCGGACAAGCTGATCGTGATCGGTGAGGTCGCCCAGGAGTTCGGGCTCTACACCAAGATCACCGGAGGTCAGCGCATCGACCTCTTCGGCGCCCGGATGGAGGACCTGCCCGCGATCTGGCGGCGCCTGGTCGACGCCGGCATGGAGTCCGGCCACGCCTACGGCAAGGCGCTGCGCACCGTGAAGTCGTGCGTCGGCTCGACGTGGTGCCGCTACGGCGTACAGGACTCGGTCGGCCTCGCGATCGAGCTCGAGCTGCGCTACCGGGGGCTGCGCTCACCGCACAAGCTCAAGGGCGGGGTGTCGGGCTGTGCCCGCGAGTGCGCCGAGGCCCGGAGCAAGGACTTCGGCATCATCGCCACCGAGAAGGGGTGGAACCTCTACGTCTGCGGCAACGGCGGGGCCACGCCGGCCCACGCCCAGCTGCTCGCCGGGGACCTGGACAAGGACACTCTCATCACCTACCTCGACCGGTTCCTGATGTACTACGTCCGCACCGCCGACCGGCTCGAGCGCACCGCGCGCTGGCGCGACTCCCTCGACGGCGGCCTGGACCGGATCCGGGAGGTCGTCGTCGAGGACGCCCTCGGGCTCGGCTCGGAGCTGGACGCGGCCATGGCCCGGCACGTGGACTCCTACTTCGACGAGTGGCGCGCCACGCTGGCCGATCCCGAGAAGCTGCAGCGCTTCGTGTCGTTCGTGAACGCGCCGGGCACGCCGGACCCCAACATCAGCTTCCGCGACGAGCGTGGGCAGATCGCCCCGGAGGAGTCCGACGGACCCGTGCTGCTGGGCTCCACCATCGCGGTGGGGGAGCCCCGATGACCGGCCCGTCGACGAGCGACGTCACCGCGCGGGCCGATCGGGTGCCGGAGGGCTGGGTGACCGTGTGCCCGTTGGACCGGATCCCGGTCGAGGGGGGCGTCACGGCGCTCGTCGACGGTGCCGCCGTGGCCGTGTTCCGCACCCACGACGACACCGTCCACGCACTGTCGAACTACGACCCATTCGGGAAGGCCTCGGTGCTGTCGCGTGGCATCGTGGGTACCCGCACCGTCGACGGGGAGGAGGTCGCGTTCGTGGCGAGCCCGCTGCTCAAACAGGCCTTCGACCTGCGCACCGGCACCTGCCTGGACGATCCCGAGGTCCGCGTCCCGACCTACGACGTGCAGGTCCAGCGCGGCTCGGAGAGGATGGTCCTCGTGGGACCACGAAGGAGGCAGCAGACGTGACCGACGGGCCGCCGGGGCCGCTGTCCGGATTCCGCATCGGGGTGACCGCGTCGCGCCGTTCGGAGGAGCAGATCTCGCTGCTGGAGCGGCGTGGGGCGCAGGTGATGCACGCACCGGCGCTCTCCGAGCACCCCAACTGGATCGACGAGGACGCGCTGCGCACGGCCACCCGCGGCGTACTCGACCAGCCGATCGACATCTTCCTCGCCACCACCGGCATCGGCATGCGGGCGTGGTTCGAGGCCGCCGAGCGGTGGGGGCTGCTCGAACCGCTGCTGGACAAGCTGGGCACCGCGGAGATCCTGGCCCGCGGCCCCAAGAGCGTGGGCGCGCTGCGCCGCCACGGCCTCCGCGAGCTGTGGGCGCCGGAGTCGGAGGAGTTCGACGACGTCCTCTCCCACCTGCGCGGCCGCGACCTCACCGGCCGGCGGATCGTGGTCCAGGAGCACGGCCAGTCCCTGTCGATGGCGGCCCACGCCCTGCGCCGCCAGGGCGCCGAGGTGACCACGGTCGCCGTCTACCGCGTCCTGCCCGCCGAGGACCCCGAGCCGATGTTCGCCCTGATCGAGCGCATCGTCGCCCGCGACCTCGACGCCGTCACCTTCACCGCGGCGCCCGCCGTCTCGGCACTGATGGAGGCCGCCGTCTCGGCCGGCCACCGCGACGAGGTCATCGCCGCCTTCACCGCCGACGTCGTCGCCTCCTCGGTCGGCCCCGTCACGGCCGCCGCCTTCGAGATGTGGGGCGTGCCCTCGATCTACCCCGGCCGCTCCCGCCTGGCCGCGATGGTCAAGCAGCTCGAGGCCGAGCTCCCCTCACGTGCGGTCGGCACCTCGCTCGGCGTCGCCGGCCACACGCTGCTGCTGCACGGTGACGACGTCCGGCTCGACGGCGCGGAGATCAAGCTCTCCCCGGCGCCGTACGCCGTGCTGCAGGCCCTGCTCGTCAACCCCGGCACCGTGGTCTCCCGTCGCGAGCTGCTCGCGGCACTCCCCTCGGGCACCGCCGGCTCCGAGCACGCCGTCGAGATGGCCGTCGCCCGGCTGCGTGCCGCGCTGGGCACGCGGTGCATCCAGACCGTCGTCAAGCGGGGCTACCGGCTCGCCGTCGACCCCGTCGGGACCGCCTGATGCTGATCACCGTCGCCCACGGCACCCGGCAGGTCGCCGGCAACGAGATCGCCGTCGCGCTGACCGCCGCGGCCGCCGAGCAGCTCGGCGAACCGGCGGTGGCGTCGTACGTCGAGCTCTGCGACCCGCTCTTCGAGGACGTCGTCGCCGGGCTGACCGAGCCCGCCGTGGCCGTGCCGCTGCTGCTCTCGACCGGCTACCACGTGCGGGCCGACCTGCCGCGGATGGCGGCCCGCGCCGGCGCCCCGGTCACCCTGGGCGGCGCCTTCGGCCCCCACGCACTCCTCGCCGCGGCACAGGTCGAGCGACTGCGGGAGGCCGGCGCAGCGCCGGGCACGCCCGTGGTGATGGTCGCGGCCGGCTCGCGCGAGCCCGCCGCGATGGACCACCTCGGCGAGGCGTGCGACCTGCTGGCCGAGGCCTGGGGGAGCGAGGTCCGCCTCGCGACGCTGGGCGGCCTCGGGGAGCGTCCCGACGCCGTCGTGCGCAGCGGTGACGTGGTCTCGCCCTACCTGCTCTCGCCCGGGTTCTTCCTCGACCGGGCCCGCGACGAGGCCCACGCGGCGGGAGCCACCGTGGTCGCCGACGTCCTCGGGGTCCACCCGCTGGTCGTGGACCTGGTCTGCCAGCGCGCGGGGGAGTTGCGTTCGTACGTGTGACCCCGGACCGCTGACGGCCCGGGGTCGCAGAGCCCCTGCGCCACGCACGGCGCGAGGTGTCGGGGTCCGTGGTCGGTGGCGCGCCGCGCGTGTCTCCGGCGATGCTCCCCCGGGCCGTCCCCGGCCCGGGGTCACACGCGCGGCGCCTCCCGGTGTCCCTCAGGTGAGCGGCTGCTCAGTTGGCGGGGTCCTGTCCGGGCCCACCCGGGTTGTTGAACAGGATCCGGCCCTCGCCGGCGCGGGGGTACTCCGCGGCGGTCACGGTGCCCGTGGCCTCCAGGAAGTTGCGCAGCGAGACCTGGTCGCCCAGCGGCGTCTGCGTCACCGTCACGCCCGGCACCTCGCTGAGGTCCGGCTGACCGTCACCGCCACCGGCGGAGAAGTTCAGCTGCGCGATGGTGGCCGTGCCCGACTGCGTGGCGCCGCCGTCGACGACCACCGTGCCGTCGGCCAGCACCAGGCTCTCCACGGTCCCGTCCAGGTTGATCAGCACCTCGGTGCCGTCCGAGACCTGGATGAAGCCGCCGTCCTCGGTGCCCACGCCGTCGTCCACACCGTTCTCGACGATGTCGCGGATGGTCTGGAACGGGACGTCCTCGGCGACGCTGAGGAAGTTGCCGAAGGGCTGCAGCGAGAAGGTGTCCGCGACGGAGATGTCGCCGACCGGGACGTCGAGGTCCTCGCCCCGGATGCCGCCACCGTTCATGAAGAAGACCTGCGGCGTCGACAGTCCCAGCTCGCTCGCCTGCTCGCTGGCGCCCGCGAGGTGGGCGTCGGCGATCAGGTTGCCGAGGTTCGCCTCACGCACGCGCTTGACGGCCCGCGCATTGTCGAGCACGACCTCGGTCGAGGCCACGACCTCGGCCTCGAGCTCGGCGCGGGCCTCGGCGACGGGCTCCTCGATGGTGCGCACGGCCTCGCGGTCGGGGCGGCTGGACTCGTCGACCACCTCGATGCCCGAGTCGTCGCCATCGATGTCGATCACCTCGCCCTTCCGGTCGAAGGTCACCTGCAGGACACCGACGTAGCGGTAGTTGCCCGGCGTGGTCACGACGGGGACGGTGTCGCCGTCGGCGTCCTCGGCCAGCTGCGGGTAGTCGCCGAAGATGTTCTCCTCGTCGCCGGGGACCAGGTCGTCGCCGGGCTCGGCGAGGATCTCGTCACCACCGCCGCCGATGACGACGTCGACGCCGCTGAGCGAGCCGACCAGGTCGAGCTCGCTCTGCAGGCCCTGCAGGTGGGAGACGAGGACGATCTTGTCCACGCCCTTGCGCTCGAGGCGGTCGACCTGGGCCTGCGCGATGCCGGCGAGGTCGTCGCCGATGCCGATGTCGCCGGGCGAGGAGACCTGGTCGAGCTCGTCGGTGGTCAGGCCGACCACGCCGATGCGCTCGCCACGCTCCTTGACGATGGTGCTCGGGACCAGCTGGTCCAGGTCCGCGGTCGAGGGCTCGGTGGAGAAGTCGAGGTTGGCCGAGACCAGCGGCAGGGTCTTGCGGCCGGACTGGACCGCCTCGGCGAAGTCGGCGAAGACACCGGGGCCGAAGTCGAACTCGTGGTTGCCGATGCCGAGCGCGTCGTACCCGACGAGCTGGACCGCACGCGCGTCGTAGTCGACGCCGGCCTCGTTGGAGGCCTCGCGGGTCAGGCCGGCGAGGAAGTTGTCGCCGGAGTTGAGGGTCACCACGCCCCGGCGGCGGGACTCGCCGCGGTCGTAGGAACGCTTGCCCGCCTCACGGCGCTCGGCGCCGACCTTGGTCACGAACCGGGCGATGCCGCCGTACTCGGCGCCGTCGACCTCACCGGGCAGCAGGCTGGACTCACCGTCGTTGTTGTGCAGGATCGTCAGCGTGAAGTCGCCGCGGCCCGAGTGGCGCTTGCCGTGCTTGCGGGACTTCTTGCCCTTCTTGTGGGCCTTGGACTTGTCGTGCTTCACGTGCTGCCCGTGGGCCTGTTTGCCCTTGCCGTGGCCCCGGTCGGCGGAGGCCACGCCGGCGGAGCCGGCGAGGAGCAACGAGACGCTGGCGACGATGGCCAGCAGCAGTCGGATGGATGGACGCAGCACAGGGGTCTCCCTCGAGTAGAACGGACGCGCTCAATCCTGCATCCTCAGGTGACGCTCAGGTGTCGCGCAAGGGAGCGGCGGCGAAAAAGGTGGGCGGCCACCCCCAGATGTGGGTATCCGTGCGGTCAGCGACGGCGTACGGCGCGGTGGGCCGTCACTGCGGTGCCCGCTCGGCGTCGAGGCCCTCGGGGGTGTGCAGCGAGACGAGGAACCGGCGGGCGTGGAGCGGACGGGCGCCCCGGGTGGCGAGCGAGGCGAGGATCATCACCGTGAAGGCCAGCGGGATGCTCCACGCCGCGGGGTAGCTCATGAAGGCGCCGGGCCAGCCGCCCGGGTCGGCGCCGGAGAGGTCGAGCACGGCGGCCGTGCCCGAGGAGAGGCCGCCCACGACGAGGCCCCAGATGGCGCCGGGGGCGGTCAGGCCGTGCCACCAGATGCCCAGCAGCAGCAGCGGGCAGAACGTGGAGGCCGCGACCGCGAACGCGAGGCCGACGGTGTGGGCGACGCCGATGTCGGAGACCACCAGCGAGACCGCCACCGGGATGGTGACGGCGATGACGGCCGCGACCCGGAAGTCGCCGATCGCCGAGCGCGACGACCCGCCGGTCCGCTCGCGCAGCCGCGAGGTCACGTCCTGGGTGAGCACGCCCGACACCGCGATCGCCAGCCCCGAGGCGGTCGAGAGGAACGCCGCGAAGGCGCCGGCGGTCACCAGTCCGGTCAGCACCTCTGCGCCGAAGCCCGACAGCATCAGTCGCGGCAGCTCGAGCACCAGCACGTTGGAGCGGCCGTCCTCGATGAGCTGGCCGCCGTAGATGCGGCCCAGGCCGGCGTAGACCGGCGGCCAGATGTAGAACACGCCCAGCAGCGCCAGCACCGCGAGCGTCGTACGCCGCGCGGCCCGGCCGTCGGGGTTGGTGTAGAACCGCACGACCACGTGGGGCAGCCCCATGGTGCCGAGGAAGATGCCGGCGATCAGGGAGTAGGTGGTGTACATCCCGATGCCGCCGTCGGTGTGGAACGGCACCGACCAGCCGTCGCTGCTGGTGCCGGTCGCACCGGGGGTGCCGTCGCCGAACCAGACCGCGAGCAGCACCATCGCCGGGACGAGCAGTGCGGTGAGCTTGAGCCAGTACTGGAAGGCCTGCACGAAGGTGATCGAGCGCATGCCGCCGGAGACCACGTTGACCAGCACGACCGCGCCGACGATGACGGGGCCGGCCCACTCCGGGGCGCCGATGGCGGCCTCGAGGGTGATGCCGGCCCCCTCGAACTGCGGCAGCAGGTAGAGCCAGCCGACGCCGACGACCAGCACCGAGCAGGTGGTGCGCACGGCGCGGGAGGCGAGTCGGGCCTCGGCGAAGTCGGGCAGGGTGTAGGCGCCCGACCGCCGCAACGGCGCTGCGACCAGCACCAGCAGCACGAGGTAGCCCGCGGTCCAGCCGACCGGGTACCACAGCATCCGGGCGCCGTCGACGAGCAGCAGACCGGCGATGCCGAGGAAGGACGCCGCCGAGAGGTACTCGCCGCCGATCGCGGAGGCGTTGAGTCGCGGGTCGACGGTGCGGGAGGCCACGAAGAAGTCGCTGGTGGTGCGGGAGAACCGCAGTCCCCACGTGCCGATCGCCAGGGTGACCGCGGTGACGAGCACGACCGCGACCAGCCCGGGCAGGGCGTCGGCACTCACGACCCCTCCCGCGGCGGGTCGTCGTCGAGGGGCTCCGGGCCCGAGCCCCGCACCAGGTCGAGGAAGTCCCGCTCGTTGCGCTCCACGCGGCGCACGTAGCGCCAGCCGAGCAGCACCAGCAGGGGATAGGCGACGCCACCCAGCAGCAGCCACGACACCGGCAGGCCCAGCAGGCGCCGGTCGGCGAGCTCGGGCCAGAGGTGGAACGACAGCGGGATCGTGCCCAGCGTCAGCGCCAGCAGTCCCAGCATCCGTCCGGCGAGCAGCAGCTGCTCGCGCAGCAGCGAGCGGAGGTAGAGCCCGCCCAGCGGCGTCTGCTCGTGCACGTCGCCCCAGCGGCTGCGCTGGTACGGCGCCTGGCTGGTCCGCCGCCGCGGTGCGGTCACCCGCACCCGCTCGAGCTTCTCCTCAGTCATCGCCGGCTACCTCCCACCCCGTGCTGGTCGAGCCGCCCGAGCCGTGGGCCTTGCTGGTCGAGCCGCCCGAGCCGCGGGCCTTGCTGGTCGAGCCGGCCGAGCGCCAGCGAGGCCGTGTCGAGACCCCCGCAACGCCCATGCCGGCTCGCTCACGACGCACCACCCGAGGCGCGGCGTACGAGCACGTCGCGCAGCTCACGGGTGTGGCGTCGCGCGACGGGCAGCTCGACGTCGCCGACCCGCACCGAGGTGCGGCCGCTCTCGGTGCGCACCTCCTCGACGTGGCCGAGCGAGACCAGCAGCGACCGGTGGATGCGCCAGAAGCCGTCGGCGCGCCACTCCTCCTCCAGCGTGGAGAGCGGCACCCGGACCAGGTAGTTCTCGCCGGCCGTGGTGTGGAGCCGTGCGTAGTCGCCGTGCGCCTCGACGTGGGTGATGTCGCCGCGGTCCAGGAACCGCGTGACGCCGCCCCGCTCCACCGGCACCTGGGTGTCACCGGCCGTGCGGGACCGGTCACTGCCGCTGACGATGCGCCGGATCGCCTCGGCCAGCCGCTCGCGTCCCACCGGCTTGAGCAGGTAGT
Source organism: Nocardioides panacisoli (assembly GCF_019448235.1). Taxonomy (NCBI): domain Bacteria; kingdom Bacillati; phylum Actinomycetota; class Actinomycetes; order Propionibacteriales; family Nocardioidaceae; genus Nocardioides; species Nocardioides panacisoli. The sequence goes on along the minus strand of NZ_CP080409.1, from coordinate 2,566,877 downwards.
CGACCGCGTCGAGGTCGAAGGCGTCGACGGCGTGCTGCTCGTGGGCAGTCACGAACACCACCGGCGGTGCCTGCTTGAACCGGCCCAGCACCTCGGCGAGCTCGAGCCCGCTCAGCCCGGGCATCTGGATGTCGAGGAAGACGCAGTCCACGTCGCTCTCGCGCAGCGTGCGCAGCCCCTCGGTCGCGGACTGGCAGCACACGATCTCGCCGATGCGGTCGTCGCCGCCGAGGAGGAAGGCGAGTTCGTCCAGCGCCGGCTGCTCGTCGTCGACGACGAGCACGCGCAGCCCACCTCGGTTCATCCTGCGCTCACCCCCGGCGCGAACTTGGGCACGCGCACCACGACTCGGGTGCCCGCTCCCGGTGCGGTCTCCACCACCAGACCGTAGTCGTCCCCGAAGGCTGCGCGCAGCCTCCCGTCCACATTGCCCAGCCCGACCGAGTCCAGCTCGGCGTCGCCGGCGAGGGCGCGGCGTACGCGCTCGGGCTCCTCGCCGCTCCCGTCGTCCTCCACCTCGACGACGCACTCGTGGCCGCGGTCGTGCGCGGCGATGCGGAGGTGGCCGGTCTGGTTGCCCTCCAGGCCGTGGCGTACGGCGTTCTCCACCAGCGGCTGGATGCACAGGAACGGCACCACCACCGGCAGCACCTCGGGCGCGACGTTGAGGGTGACCTGCAGCCGGTCGCCGAAGCGGGCCTGCTCCAGCAGCAGGTAGCGCTCGATGGAGCGCAGCTCCTCCGCGAGCGTCGTGTACTCGCCGTGGCGGCGGAAGGAGTAGCGGGTGAAGTCGGCGAACTCCAGCAACAGCTCACGGGCGCGGTCGGGGTCGGTGCGCACGAAGCTGGCGATCGCACCGAGGGAGTTGTAGATGAAGTGCGGGCTGATCTGCGCCCGCAGGGCCCGCACCTCGGCCTCGATCGCGCGGTTGCGGCTGGCGTCCAGCTCGGCCAGCTCCAGCTGGCCCGACACCCACTGCGCGACCTCCTCGGTCGCCCGCACCAGGCCGGCCGTGGGGATCGGCGAGAACGCCTGCACCGTGCCGAGGACGCGGTCCTCGACCACGAGGGGGCTGACCACGCCGCTGCGCACCTCGCACCCGGGCGCCTTGCAGGAGAGCCGGTCGCGGTCGATGGTGCGGGTGGCCACGTGGTCGGCCGACCCCTCCTCGCCCTCGATCATCTCCGCCGCGATCGCGCCCGCCTCGTCCTGGTGGTGGTGCCCCAGCCCGTCCCAGGCCAGCGCGGTTGCGGTGTCGGTCAGTGCCAGTGCCGGCGTACCGAGCAGGGAGCGCAGGTGCGGCGCGGCCCGGCCGGCGCTGTCGGGGTTGAGCCCCAGCCGGAGCGCCGGGGAGGCGAGCGAGGCCTGGTGGAGCGCGCGGAAGGTGGCCCGGTCGGTGTCGCTGCCGAGGTGGCCCCGGCGCCACCATCGGTTGTTGCGGGCCATCACCTGCTCATCGGAAGTCGATGAGGAGCATGCCGGAGTCGTCGTCGGTGGGCGGGTCGATGCTGCCCGTGTCCGTCAGGGCGTCGCGGCCGGTCTCCTCCGGCCCCGCGACCGCCGGCCCGCCGTCGCGGGCGGGCGCGGACTCCGTGGGTACGTCGTCATCGCCGGTGGGCCCGGCCTGCTCGGCCGGCGGCTGCGGCGGCAGCTTGGGCTCGGGGCGGATGCCGAGCGCGGCGCGGAAGCACTCGGTGACGTAGGGCAGCTGCATGCCGTCCATGCCGCGGCCGTACTCGTCGTAGAAGGCGACGACCTCGGCCACCTTGGCGGCCCGGTCGTCCTCGGGAAGCGTGGAGATGTTGGACCGCGACATGGCGAAGTCGCGGATCGTCTCCCGGTCCACGGTCTGCCAGTTCTTGAACTGGTGGTGCTCGATGGGGCCGAAGTAGCGCGAGGTCTCCAACTCCTTGCCGGGACCACCCAGCTTCTCCTGCTCGCCGACGATGCGGCCCAGGCGCTTGACCCACGGGATCCGCTCGTCCTTGACGTTCCACACCAGGGACAGGAAGCCGCCGCGCTTGAGCACCCGGGCGATCTCCGGCAACGCCAGCTCCAGGTCGAACCAGTGGTAGGACTGCGCCGCGATGACCACGTCGTAGCCGGCATCGGGTGCGGGGATCTCCTCCGCGCCGGCCTGGGAGATGCGCAGCTCGGGCAGCTTCTCCGCGAGTCGGTCCAGCATCGCCTCGTCGGGGTCGGTGGCGTGGACGTCGTGACCGGCCGCGACCAGCGCCTCGGTCAGCTTGCCGCTCCCGGCGCCGAGCTCCAGCACCGACAGCGGACCCTCGCCGACCAGCCAGTCGACGGCGTCGGCGGGGTAGGCGGGACGGCCGCGGTCGTAGTGGTCGACCACGACGCCGAACGAGGTGCCGGGCGGTTCGGAGGGAGTCATGATCCCTCAACGGTAACGGGTGGGACGGCCCGATCGCGTCACCCTGCGAGCCTCGGAACCGGCGGGTCAGGACACGGTCGGCCCGGCACGGCGGTCAGCGACGGGCGTCGACGAGGTGGCGGGTCGAGTGGGCCACGAACGGCTGACCGCCACGGAGCTGCTCGTCGAGGTCCCGGAGCGCGGTGTCGTACGCCGCCACCGAGAAGTCCGGCACCCACCACGGACACTTCCGCAGCGTCCACACGACCGCGCCGATGTCGTGGAACTCCATCCGGCACCGGGCGGTGCGGAGCGTCTCGACGACGAGTCCCGCACGCTCGGCGGCTGCGGCCTCGTGGTCGGGGTGGCGAGCACGGCGGGCCTCGGGGACCGGCCCCAGGAAGAACTCGATGAGTTCGAAGGCCGATGCCGGGCCGACGTGCTGCGCGAAGTAGTGGCCTCCGGGGACCAGGACGCGGTGGATCTCGTCCCAGTCCGGTCGGACCGGGTGCCGGGAGGTGACCAGTTCGAAGCTCCGCTCCGGAAAGGGGAGGGGGCCACCGTCGGTGGCGACGACCTCCACGCCGCGTGATCCCAGCAGTGCCCGTGCACGGTCGGCATTGGGCGCCCAGCCCTCGGTGACGACCATCCGGGCAGGGAGCGCGGCGGCCTCGGCCACGACCTCGCCGCCGCCGGTGTCGATGTCCAGCGCCGATGCGACGGAGCCGAGGCGCTCACTCAGGGCGCGTCCGTAGCCCCACGGTGGCCGCTCCTCCGTGGCGCGTCCGTCCAGCCATTCGAATCCCCAGCCGGTGACGTCGGCCTCCTCCGCCTCGGCAACCAGTTCCTCATACGCCCGCATCGGCGCATCGTGTCGCCGTACCCGACCGCGTCGCAACCGGGTTCCGGCGGGCTCGGATCCCGTTCGCCGCCGATGCGACGCCGCTGAGTAGCCTTCTCCGCGTGAGTGCGGACCCGTTGGAGTGGTTGGTGGGACTGGAGGGCGTGCCCTCCGGCTTCGCCGGCGCGCGTGACGGCATCGACGCGGTGCTGCGCGACCGGGGGCTGCGGCGTACGTCGCCGGAGACCACCGCCGAGTCGTTGCTGCGGGGTGCCCACGCCAGCGGCGTGCTCGAGGGTTCCGCCTCGGAGCTGGCCGAGGTGCGTGAGGGCCGCGGCGACGGCATCGCGGCCGACGCCGTGCGGGTCTCCACAGAGCTGCTCTCGCTGGTGCCGGTGGTGCGGCGTACGCCGCTGCAGGCGTTGGCCCGGCTGCACGCCGTGGCGGGCCGTGGGTCGTTGCCCGAGGAGCGGCTGGGTCGCCCGCGTGACGCGGAGTCGGCCGAGCGGCTGCGCGCCATCGCCATCCTGTTCACCACCGAGACCGAGGCGCCGGCGCTGGCCGTCGCGGCCGTGGTGCACGCCGAGCTGATGGCGGCGACGCCGTTCGGCTCCCACAACGGCATCGTGGCGCGCGCCGCCGAGCGGCTGGTGCTGGCCGCCCGCGGCGTGGACGAGAAGTCGCTGGTCGTGCCGGAGGCGGCGCACCTGGCGCTGCGGCCGCAGTACGAGTCCAATCTGCGGGGCTACGCCATCGGCGGCACCCCGGGCATGCACTCCTGGTTGCTCTACGCCACCGAGGCGTACGCCGCCGCCGCGGACGCGAGCCCGCTGCGCAGCGCCGCGGACTGACCCGGACTCACGGCCAGGCGCCCGGTCGGGCGGTGGCGAGGACCTCGCCCTCGGCGTCCAGGGCCTCCACGGCCAGGTAGGCCGCATCCGGCATCTCCGCGGAGGTCTCGAACCCGTCGCGGTCCACCACGGCCACCGTCTCGGCGCTGTCGGCGTCGTAGCCGGCGACGAAGCGCCACTGCGCGACCTCGGTGGCGCCGTTCCAGCTGGCGTGGCCGCGACCGTCGGCGATGGTGAGCTTGGGCCGTTCGGCGGGGCGGCCGACCCACTCGTCGAGGTAGGCGCGGTAGCTGATGCCGCCGGCGAGCTCGGCGTCGCGCAGCAGCTCGCCGTCGGCGTCGTAGTGGGAGTAGAAGGGCTGCGACCCCCAGCCGATGAAGACGCTGCCGTCCGCGAGCTGCTCCAGGTTGCCCTGGCTCTCCGACAGCCGGCCGTCGGGCGGGAGGTACTCGGTCACGATGGTCGCCTCGCCGCTCGCCTCGTCCACGTCGAGTCGCAGCCCGCGGGACTGCTCGCCGATCGCGGGCGCCGCCTGGTTGTCGAACAGGGTGATGGTGCCGTCGTCCTGCCGCTCGGCGTCGTGCTGCCAGGCGAAGTAGGCACCGTCGGCCATCTCGAAATCGCTGCTCCGTCCGCCGAGGATCCAGTCGAGGCCACCGTCCTCGCGCAGCACCCGGTAGACGGCGTGGGTGTTGCGCGCCGAGACGAGCAGGGCGTCGTCGTCCTCGGTCACGGAGTTGAAGTGATACGGGTCGTACGGCGCCTCCTCGGTGCCGGACTCGCCCTCGTCGGGGTCGATCTCGGCCTCGGAGTCCGAGAGCGGGATGTTGTCCAGTGCACTCCACCGGAACACCTCCCGGCCGGTGGCGACGTCGATCTCGTGGACGACCGAGTCGCGCAGGTAGCCCTCCGCCGGGCCGCCGAGGTCGGAGAGGTCCTGCTCGACGACGGGGTAGCTGATCAGCAGGGCGGTGCCGTCCTCGGTGAGCGTCATGTCGTGGAAGTCCGCGTGCGTCTCCGGCGTCGTGACGGTCGCGATCTCGCGGTAGCGCTGGTCCATCAGCACGAACTCGCCCTCGCCGTACCCGTACTCACTGGTGTCGCCACGCCACCAGGTCAGCACCGGCGCGCCGCGGTACTGCTGCACCCGCAGGTCATACGTCCACCGGGTGTCGCCCTGCGGATTGATCCAGACCGGGGCCCCGGCAGCGTCGACGATGACGGGGCCGTTCATCGGCGCGCCCTTCTCCCGCTGGTCCTTCACGCCGAGCAGCACCAGCGCCGAGGACGCCTCGCCGGCGCCCTCGCCGACGTCGGTGATGTCGATGCGTGGGGGCGTCAGGTCCGGCCGGGTCACGAAGTCCCAGGCGACCGGCTCCGCCGGCTCGTCGCCCTCAGTGCTGTCGCCGGTGCAGCCGGCAGCCGCCAGCACCAGGCCGGTCGCCGCCAGTGCGCGGGTCCACACCCTCCGGTACGCCATGACTCAGCATAGGCCGCCCGGCGCGGTCGGGACCCGGACCGACGTTGGTCGCCTCAGATCACGCCCTGGGCGAGCATCGCGTCGGCGACCTGGATGAAGCCGGCGATGTTGGCGCCGGCCACGTAGTCACCGGGGCTGCCGTACTCCTCGGCCGTCTCCAGGCAACGGTCGTGGATGTTGCCCATGATCTCCTCGAGCCGCTGCTCGGTGTGCTCGAAGGTCCAGGTGTCGCGCGAGGCGTTCTGCTGCATCTCCAGCGCGCTGGTCGCCACGCCGCCGGCGTTGGCGGCCTTGCCCGGCGCGTAGGCGACCTTGGCCTCGGCGAAGGCATCGACCGCCGCCGGCGTCAGCGGCATGTTGGCCCCCTCGGCGACCAGCTGGCAGCCGTTGTCGATGAGCGCCTTCGCCTCGTCGGCGTCGACCTCGTTCTGCGTGGCGCACGGCAGCGCGATGTCGCACGCGACCTCCCACACCGAGCCCTGGTCGCTGTGGTGGACCTTCGAGCCGCGCTGGTCGGCGTAGTCCGACATCCGGCCGCGGTCGACGAGCTTGACCTGCTTGAGCAGCTCCAGGTCGATCCCGGCCTCGTCGACGACGTACCCGCCGGAGTCGGAGCAGCCGACGACGGTGCCGCCGAGCTGGTGCACCTTCTCGATGGCGTGGATGGCGACGTTGCCCGAGCCCGACACCACGACGCGCTTGCCGTCGAGTCCCTCGTTGCTCGCCTCCAGCACGCGCTGCGCGAAGAACGCCAGCCCGTAGCCCGTCGCCTCGGTGCGGACCCGCGACCCGCCCCAGGACAGGCCCTTGCCGGTGAGCGTGCCGGCCTCGAAGCGGTTGGTGATCTTCTTGTACTGGCCGAAGAGGTAGCCGATCTCGCGCTGGCCGACACCGATGTCGCCGGCCGGGACGTCGGTGTGCTCGCCGATGTGGCGGTAGAGCTCGGTCATGAACGCCTGGCAGAACCGCATCACCTCGGCGTCGGAGCGACCCTTGGGGTCGAAGTCCGAACCACCCTTGCCGCCGCCGATCGGGAGTCCGGTGAGCGAGTTCTTGAAGATCTGCTCGAAGCCGAGGAACTTCACCGTCCCCAGGTAGACCGACGGGTGGAACCGCAGGCCGCCCTTGTAGGGGCCGAGGGCGGAGTTGAAGCCGACCCGGAAGCCGCGGTTGACCTGCACCCGACCGTCGTCGTCGATCCACGGCACCCGGAAGATGACCTGGCGCTCCGGCTCACACATGCGGCGGATGATCGCGGCGTCGGTGTACTGCGGGTGCTTGGCCACCACCGGTCCCAGGCTGCCCAACACCTCCGAGACCGCCTGGTGGAACACGTCCTCGTCGGGGTTGCGCTCGAGGACCTCGTCGTAGATGTCCTGCAGCTTCTCGTCCACACCGGTCACGGTGGCCATCCTCTCCTCGGGCTGGGTGCCCACGCTGCCATGGAAGCGGTGGCACCACGCGACGAGGTCGCCGGGACGGCGTACGACGGCCCGATGGCGACCGGGAACGGCCACCACCGGACCGGTGGGGGAGGTGAACGGTGCAGCGCGGCGTCAGCGCATGCGGATGGTGCGGACCTTCTTCGGCCCGCCGATCCGCTTCACGGTGAGCTTGAAGACGTCGGCGCCACGGGTGTTGCGGCGCTTCTTGTCCACGTCGACCTCGCCGTCACCGTCGGCGCGGTGCACCTTGTTGTGGAACGTCCGGCCGTCGTGGCGCAGGACCACCCGCCACTTGGTCCCGGGGCGGGCGTCGTCGAGGTCGACGTCGACCTCGAACCGGCCGTCGTCCTTCTCCACCTCGAAGTCCACCTCGGCCCCGGCGATGCGGAACTCGCGGTCCTTCTCGGGGCCGGCGCTGGCCGGCGCGGCGCCCAGCATGCTCACCGGGGCGGCGAGCAGGGCGGCGGCGCCGAGGGTGGCGGTGGCGCGTCGGATGCTGGTCATGGGGACTCACTCCTGGATCTCGGGTCTCGATGGCGACGCCAGTCTCCGCACGCCGGGTGAGTCCACCGTGAGCCGCTGATGAAGGAGTTCTCATGGAGCAGGGCTCGGCGCCCGGCCCCGCGTCGGCAGCGTGGCCTGCGTGGTCGTCTGCGTTCGGGGAGGTCTCGACACGCCGGTTCCGGCCTCGCGAGCTCGGCCGGACGACTGCTCGATCCGATCCCGGCTGCATGGCCCGCGTCGTCGTCTGCGGTTCGGGGAGGTCTCGGCACGCCGGTTCCGGCCTCGCGAGCTCGGCCGGACGGCTGCTCGACCTTGCCGCCGAGTCGCGACATCCCTCGTTCCTCGGGATGTCGCGGGCGGCAAAAATGCAGGTGGCACCCGAGTCGTTGGAAAGGCTCGAGTGCCACCGCCACACATGAGCCCTGGGCTACCAGGCGTGCTGTATCGAGCTGCGGACCCGGCTCTTTGCCGATGACCGTCACCCTGAAGAAGGGTTGATCGCCGCGTGGGTACCCGGCTCATGTGTTGCTCTGGAGTTCTGGGTCATGTCTACGCCTGCGCGCCCCCGGATTCAAGGCTTGTGTTTCGTCACCGGGGAGAGGATTCTGGCTGGTTGGGGCCGGTCGTCGCCGGCCCGCGATCACGTGGTCTCGCGACGGCGTACGCCGGCCCACACCGCGGCGCCCACGGCCACCACGCCGCCCACGGCCAGGGCAGCCAGCGTCGGCTTGGCCGGCGGCAGCGGGAGCCGGGTCTGCAACGCGACCGGCTTGGTGAAGAACAGGATCGGCCACTGCCGTTCCTCGGCGGCGCGCCGCAGGTCCTTGTCCGGGTTGACCGCGGCGGGACGGCCGACGGCCTCGAGCATCGGCACGTCGGTGACCGAGTCGCTGTAGCCGAAGCACTGGGTGAGGTCGTAGCCCTGTTCCGCGGCCAGGTCGCGGATCGCGGTCGCCTTCTCCTCGGCGTAGGCGTAGTAGCGGATGTCGCCGGTGTACTTGCCGTCCACGATCTCCAGCTGGGTGGCGACCACCCGGTCCGCGCCGAGGAGGGCCCCGATCGGCTCGACGACGTCGGAGCCCGAGGAGGACACGATCACCACGTCGCGGCCGGCGCGGTGGTGGCTCTCGATGAGCTCCATCGCCTCGTCGTAGACGATCGGCTCGACGATGTTGAACAGGGTCTCGGCAACGATCTCGCGCACAGTCTCCACGTCCCAGCCGGCCACCAGTTGCGACATGAAGCCGCGCATCTTCTCCATCTGGTCGTGGTCGGCGCCACCGACGAGGAAGACGAACTGGGCGTAGGCCGAGCGCAGCACCGCGCGTCGGGAGATCAGGCCGCCGGCCTGGAAGGGCTTGCTGAAGGCGAGCGCGCTCGACTTGGCGATGATCGTCTTGTCGAGGTCGAAGAACGCCGCGGTGGGAGCCGCCTGTCCACCCATGTCCTCATCGTAGGAGCCCGGTGTCCGCGACGTCGCACCACACGGGTGACGCGACGGGCCCGTTGTCGTCCACAGGACTGGTCGTGGCCGGCCCCGTCCACAGGTCCCGCGCCGGCAGCGGCGCCGTGGAGGTGGGCCGACGCAGGCTGGCGCCATGACCACGACCGAGCCCGACCCCACCGCGCCGCTGGTGGTGACCGCCGATGACGACCTGCTCGCCGAGCTGTTGCCGCTGGCCGCCGCTGCGGACGTCGTCCCCGTCACCACCCGCGAGGCCCACGCCGCGTTGCCCGCCTGGGGCCGGAGCCCCGCCGTGCTCGTGGGTGCCGACCAGGCCGACGCGGTGGCGCTCCTCGCGCCCGAACGTCGGGCCCACGTCTACGTCCTGACCCGGGGACCCGCCCCCGACGACCTCTTCCGCACCGCCCTGCGCCTGGGCGCGGACCAGGTCATCGACCTGCCCGGGTCCACCGAGTGGCTCACCGAGCTGCTCGCCGACCTCGGCGAGCAGGCTCCCCATCGCGGTCGGGTGATCGGGGTGATGGGCGGATCGGGCGGTGCCGGCGCCACCACCTTCGCTGCCGCGCTCGCGCAGCGGGCGGCGGCCCGGGACCAGGCCGTCGTCATCGACTGCGACCCGCAGGGCCCCGGCATGGACCGCGTGCTCGGCCTGGAGCGCGCCGAGGGCTTCCGGTGGGACGCGCTGTGCCGCACCACCGGTCGGCTCAGTGCCCGGTCACTGCGTGAGGCGCTGCCGCACCGGGGCCGGCTGCGGGCGCTGTCCTGGTACGCCGGCGAGGCCACCACGACCCTGCAGCCCTTCGCCGCGCGCGAGGCGCTGTCCGCCGCCCGCCGCGGCCACGGTGTCGTCGTGGTCGACCTGCCGCGCACCCCGGACCCCTTCGTCGACGAGGTCGCCGGGCGCTGCGACGAGCTGCTGCTGGTCTGCACTGACACCGTGCTCGGTGTCAGTGCGACCGCCCGGATGCGCCAACGCTTCGCCCACCATGCCGGACTCGGACTGGTGCTGCGCGGCGAGGCGCTGGCCGCCGCCGACGTGGCCCGCACCGTGCACGCACCGGTGCGCGTGCAGATGCGCGACCAACGGCGCCTGGCCGAGATCCTCGACCTCGGCGGCGGCCCCGCACCGACCCACCGCGGGCCGCTCGCCCGCGCCGCCGCGACGATCGTCGCCGCATGATCGGCGGCCCCGCCGCGTCGGCGCCCACCGCCCTCGTGGAGGAGGTGCGCCGTCGACTCGCCGACGATGCCGGCGGACTCACACCGCACCGGGTCGCCGAGGCACTCCGCGCGGCCGGGCGACCGGTCGGCGACGCCACCGTGCTCGCCGTCTACGAGTCGCTGCGGCGTGACGTCCTCGGCGCCGGACCGCTGGAGGACCTCGTGCGCCGGCCCGGCGTCACCGACGTGCTGGTCAACGGCCCCGGCCCGGTCTACGTCGACCGCGGCACCGGCCCCGAACCCACTGACGTCCACCTGCCCGACGAGGCCGGCGTACGACGCCTCGCGCAGCGGTTGGTCAGCAGCGGGGGTCGCCGGCTCGACGACGCCGCGCCGTACGCCGACGTCCGGCTGCCCGACGGCACCCGCTGCCACGCGGTGCTGGCGCCGCTGGCCCGGCCGGGCACCGCGATCTCGCTGCGGGTGCCGCGGCGCGGTGGGTTCACCCTCGACGAGCTCCTCACTGCGGGCACGCTCTGCCCCGAGACCCGTCGCTGGCTCGCTGGCGTGGTCGAGCGGCGGCTCGCGTTCCTCGTCACCGGCGGCACCGGCAGCGGCAAGACCACCCTGCTGGCCGCGCTGCTCGGCGCGGTGCCGCCCGAGGAACGACTGGTCGTGGTCGAGGACGCCACCGAGCTGCGGCCCGACCACCCCCACGTCGTCGGACTCGAGGCCCGGCCGGCGAACCTCGAGGGTGCCGGCGCGGTGGTGCTGCGTGACCTCGTGCGCCAAGCGCTGCGGATGCGCCCCGACCGGCTGGTGGTGGGGGAGGTGCGCGACGCCGCGGTGGTCGAGCTGCTGGCCGCGATGAACACCGGCCACGACGGTGGCTGCGGCACCCTCCACGCCAACGCACCGGCCGACGTCCCGGCGCGGATCGAGGCGCTCGCACTGGCCGCGGGACTGGCCCGGGAGGCGGCCCACAGCCAGCTCGGCGCCGCACTCGACGTCGTGGTCCACCTCAGCCGCGACCGCGCCGGTCGCCGGTGGGTGAGCCAGCTCGGCACCGTCACCCGGGACGCCGCCGGACTGGTGCGGGTCGTCCCGGCCGCCCACGTCGACGCCACGGGCGGGGTCACCTTCGGGCCCGGTGCCGACGCCCTCGCGGAGCTGGTCGGGTGAGGCGGCGGTGATGGTGGCGCTGTGCCTCGCCTGTGCGGGCCTCGCGGCAGCGTGTGCCGTGCCGCCGCGGGGGCTCGCCCGCGCATCCGGACGGCGTACGCCGGCACTGGCCGCTGCGGTCGTCGCGCTCGGTGTCGCCGGCGGATGGGCCGCCGACCGTCCCCGGCTGCTCGTGCTCGGGCTGGTCGGCACGGCGGTCGCCGCGGTCGGCCACCGGATGTGGCGGCAGCGGCGCGCCGACCGCGCCGCGGCAGGGGAGCGCGCCCACGTGGTCGCCGCCTGCGAGGGCATGCAGGCCGAGCTCGCCGCGGGTCAGTCGCCGGGGGCGGCGCTCGCGTCGGCGGCCGGGAGTTGGCCGCTGCTCGCGCCGGTCGACCGGACGGCCGCGGCGGGTGGGGACGTCGCCGCTGCGCTCCGGTCGGCCGCCGTGCGTCCCGGGGCCGGTGACCTCCGGTTGCTCGCGGCGGCGTGGGAGGTCGCCCACCGCACGGGCCACGGCCTCGCCGATGCCGTGGGACGCGTCGCGGCGGAGCTGCGGGCGACCGAGCGGACCCGCCGCATCGTCACCGGCGAACTGGCCGCGGCCCGGGCGACCGCCCGGCTGGTGGCGGCCCTCCCGCTGGTCGCACTCGCCATGGGCAGCGGGGCCGGCACCGACCCGTGGTCCTTCCTGCTCGGGCACCCCCTCGGCATCGCCTGCCTGGTCGCCGGCCTGGCCTGCGGGCTGGCCGGACTCGCCTGGATCGAGGCCATCGCCCGCGACGTCGACCGGACCCGCTGATGGTCGCGGTGGCCGTGGTCGCCGCGGGCCTCGCGGTGCTGCTCGCCGCGCCGGGAGCGGCCCGGCCACCGTCCGCGACGGCCGGGCGGCGCCCCGAGGCGGTCGACCACGACGCCCACGACCTGGGGCCGATCCGTCGGTGGCGGTGGGGGTGGGCCCTCGCCGCGGGGCTCGGCGCCGCCGCCTTCGTCGGCGGTGGCCCGGGCCTCCTCGCCGGCGCGGTGGCCGGTGGAGCGGTGGCCCACGTCGCCGGCCGGGTCGAGCCGCGCGGCGCACGACGCCATCGGGAGGCGGTGCGGCACGACCTGCCACACGTGGTCGCCCTGGTGGGCTCGGCGTTGGGGTCCGGTGCCGATCCGGCGGCCGCGATCTGGCTGGTGTCCCGGTCGCTGCCGGGGCCGGCTGCGGAAGAACTGGCCGCGGTGGCGGCGCGGCTGGAGTTCGGTGCCGATCCCGCGCAGGTCTGGGGCGACCTGGCGGCCGATCCCGCGCTGGGGCCGCTGGGTGCCACCCTGCTGCGCGCCCACCGCACCGGCACCTCGGTGGTGGCGGCCACGGACCGGCTCGCCGACGACCTCGCCGATGCGGCTCGCGGCGAGGTCGAGGACCGGGCGCGGGCGGTCGGCGTCCGTGCCGCGGTCCCGTTGGGGGTGTGCCTGCTCCCGGCGTTCCTGCTGCTGGGGATCGTGCCGTTGGTGGCGGCACTGCTGGGCGACCTCCAGATCTGGTGAGCACCGTGTCGCGCCGGTCGTGGTCCACAGCGGCCGTGCGGGGCACCCGGGCCTCCACAGCCCTCCCCGACCGGCGCGGCCCGGGCGCCTCCCGGCGGTTGGCTGCAGGGGACGGGCCGCAGCCGGCGGCCCCGGACCAGGAGGTGCACATGACACAGCGCGACGCCGACGACCAACGCGGCAACCCCAGGGACGAGCAGGGCATCACCACGGCGGAGTACGCCGTCGGCACGGCCGCGGGCGCCGGCCTGGCCGGGCTGCTCTACCAGCTGCTCACCGGCGGGTTCGGTGACCAGCTGTTGCGTCGGCTCTTCGACCACGTGCTCGGACTCCTCGGGCTCGGGTGATGCGCCGTCGTGAGCGGGGCGCGGTCACCGCCGAGCTGGCCCTCGGCCTGCCGATCCTGTGCGCGGTCACCCTCGGGCTGGTGTGGCTGCTCTCGCTGGGGGTCGCCCAGGCGCGGACCGTGGACGCCGCCCGAGAGACCGCGCGGGCGGTGGCACGCGGGGACGACACCGGGGCCGCTGTGGCGTTGGGGGAGCGGGTCGCCCCGGACGGGGTGTCGGTCGAGGTGGAGGCGGGCGGCGCGCGGGTCGTCGCCCGGGCCTCCGGGCGGGTGCGCGGCCCGGGCGGACTGTTCGACTTCCTGCCGGGAGCGGAGGTGTCGGCCGAGGCCGTCGCCGTCGCCGAGGACGCCGGTGCGGACTGAGCGCGGAGCGGCGACCGTGCTGGTGGCGGCGGTGATCGGCGTGCTGCTCCTGCTGGGTGCGGCACTGGGTTTCGTCGTCGGCATCGTGGTCACCCAGCGCCACGCCCAGTCGGCGGCGGACCTGGCCGCGCTCGCGGCTGCCGAGGCCGTCGCCGACGGGCGGGACGGGTGCGCTGCCGGCGCGACGATCGCGCGGTCCAACGGCGGCCGCCTCACGTCGTGCGAGGTCGCCGGCACCACCGTGACTGTGTCGGTGGCCGTCACCGGGCCCCGCTGGCAGGAGTGGTCGGTCGACCTGACTGCCGAGGCCCGGGCGGGCCCGGCCCCCTAGGACCCGAGCAGCACGTCGAGCAGCCGCACGGCTCCCGGCTTGTCGAGCGGGTCGTTGCCGTTGCCGCACTTGGGCGACTGGATGCAGGAGGGGCAGCCCGCCTCGCAGTCGCACGCCACGATGGCGTCCCTGGTCGCGGTGAGCCAGGACCGAGCGGTGCCGAAGCCCCGCTCGGCGAACCCCGCACCACCGGGGTGCCCGTCGTGGACGAACACCGTGAGCCGTCCCGTGTCGGGGTGCCGTGCGGTGGACACACCGCCGATGTCCCACCGGTCGCAGGTCGCGAAGAGCGGCAGCAACCCGATGGAGCAGTGCTCGGCGGCGTGCGCCGCGCCCGGCAGGTCGGCCTCGTCGAGCCCGGCGGCGGCCAGCGCCTCCTCGGGCACCGTCCACCACACCGCCGTCGTCTGCAACGTGCGGGCCGGCAGGTCCAGCGGCCACTCGCCGAGGACCTCGCCGGTGCCCGGGCGGCGACGCAGGTAGGAGGTCACCTGGCTGGTCACCTCCACGGTGCCGAGGCCGAGGTCGCAGCGTCCCCACCGCTCCTCGCGGGTCTGCGCGACGATGCGGATGTCGGTGACGTCGCGGGCGGTCGTGGTGTAGTCCACCTCGGTGCGGGTCAGGACGGCGACGTGGTCGTCGAGGTCGAGCTCGTCGACCAGCCAGGTGTCGCCACGGTGGACGTAGACCGCGCCCTCGTGGGCGGTCGCGTGCGCGCGGCCGCCGTCGACGGTGCCCACGACACGGCCGGTGGTCCCCTCGACCAGCTGCACCTCCCGACCGCCGCCGGACCGGATGTCGGCCAGGTCGGCCGCGCGCCGCCGGTCGGTCCAGAACCAGCCGTGGGGCCGCTTGCGGAGCAGGCCGGCAGCGACCAGCTGGTCGGCCACGGCGCGGGCGCTCTCGCCGAAGAGCGGGAGGTCCTCGACGGTGAGCGGCTTCTCCTGCGCTGCGGCACACAGGTGGGGTCCGAGCACGTAGGGGTTCTCGGGGTCGAAGACGGTGCCCTCGACCGGCCGACCGAGCAGCGCGTCGGGATGGTGCACGAGGTAGGTGTCGAGCGGGTCGTCGCGCGCCACGAACACCCCGAGGGCGCTGCCGCCGGTGCGTCCGGCCCGGCCGACCTGCTGCCAGAACGCCGCCCGGGTGCCGGGGAACCCGGTGACCACCACCGCATCCAGGCCGCTCACGTCGATGCCGAGCTCGAGGGCGTTCGTCGCGGCCATGGCCAGCAGCCGTCCGCTGCGCAGGTCTTCCTCGAGTGCTCGCCGCTCCTCGGGCAGGTAGCCCCCGCGGTAGGAGTCGACCCGCGCCGCCAACGCGGGGTCGACGTCGGCCAGCAGGTCCGACGCGCGTTGGGCGAGCTGCTCGACACCGCGCCGCGAGCGCACGAAGGCGAGCGTCCGTACGTCCTCCACGACCAGGTCCGCGACGAGGTCGGCGGTCTCGGCGGTGGCGGGGCGGCGTACGGGGGCGCCGTTCTCGCCGGTGTGGGAGGTCAGCGGCGGCTCCCACAGGCCGACGGTGAGCTCGCCGCGCGGCGAGGTGTCCTCGGTGACCGCCGCGACCTCGTGCCCGGTCAGCCGGGAGGCGGCGTACGCCGGATCGGCGACGGTGGCCGAGGCGAGGACGAACGTGGGGTCGCTGCCGTGCTCGGCGCAGACCCGCCGCAGCCGCCGCAGTACGTGGGCCACGTGGGCGCCGAAGACGCCGCGGTAGTGGTGGCATTCGTCGACGACCACGTAGTCGACGGTCCTGAAGAAGCGGTGCCAGCGCTCGTGGGCGGGCAGCAGCGAGCGGTGCAGCATGTCGGGGTTGGTGAGGACGTACTCGCCGTGGTCGCGGGTCCAGTCGCGTTGCTCGGTGCTCGCATCGCCGTCGTGGGTCGCCACGCGCACGTCGAGGCCCAGCCCCTCGATCGCCGCACGCTGGTCCTGCGCCAAGGCCTTGGTGGGGGCGATGTAGAGCACGCTCGCCCCGCGCCGGCCCCGCGGACCGCGCCCCTCGCGGATCGCGGTCAGCCCCGGCAGCAGGTACGCCAGCGACTTGCCCGACGCGGTCCCGGTCGACACCACGACGTGGCGGCCCGCGTGCGCCGCCTCGGCCGCCGCCACCTGGTGCTGCCAGGGCCGGCGTACGCCGCGCGCCGCGAGCGCGGCGACCAGGTCCGGGTCCACCCATGCCGGCCAGTCCGCGTACGTCGCCTCCCGCGCCGGCCGCACCTCCACGTGCGTCAGCCGCCCCTCCCGCCGCGCCCCCGACGCCAGCCGCTGCACCAACGCGGTCGGGTCGAGGTCGCTCACCACCCGATTGTCCCAAGGCGGCGGGAGCGATCCCCGGCCGACCGGGGATCGCCCACCTTGTCCGGCACTGCAGTGCCCGACAAGGTGAGCGAACGCAGGACAACCCCCGCGACCACCGCGCGACACGCGCGTGATCCACGTCACATCACCTGTGTGGCGTAGGCCACATTCTGCGTAGACTCCGGCGAACGACCCGGGCCCGCCATCGGCGGGCCCTCCCCTCAGTGCAGGAGGTTTGGCATGGCCGGGATCATCCCCGCAGCCGTCGAGGTCACCGGAGGCAATCTCGTGCTCGCGATCGTGGTGGCGGCCATCGCGATCGGGGCCCTGGTGATGGCGGCCCTGTTCCGCTCGGAGGTCCTCGCAGCCGGTGAAGGCAGCGAGAAGATGCGCGAGATCGCGCTGGCGGTGCAGGAGGGCGCGAACGCCTACCTGATGCGGCAGTTCAAGACACTCGGGATCTTCGCCGCGTTGGCGTTCTTGCTGTTGTTGGCCCTCCCGGCCGACGACTGGGTGGTGCGGCTGTTCCGATCGGTGTTCTTCCTCGTCGGCGCGGGCTTCTCCGCCGCGATCGGCTACCTGGGCATGTGGCTGGCCGTGCGCGCCAACCTGCGCGTGGCAGCCGCTGCCGAGTCCGAGGGCCGTGACCCGGCGATGAACATCGGCTTCCGCACCGGCGCCGTCGTCGGTATGTCGACCGTCGGCCTCGGACTGCTGGGCGCCAGCGTGGTGGTGATCCTGTTCCAGGACGACGCCGCGCACGTCCTCGAGGGCTTCGGCTTCGGCGCCGCCCTGCTGGCGATGTTCATGAGGGTCGGTGGCGGCATCTTCACCAAGGCCGCCGACGTCGGTGCGGACCTGGTGGGCAAGGTCGAGCACAACATCCCCGAGGACGATCCCCGCAACGCCGCCACGATCGCCGACAACGTGGGCGACAACGTGGGCGACTGTGCCGGCATGGCCGCCGACCTCTTCGAGTCCTACGCCGTCACGCTGGTGGCCGCGCTGATCCTCGGTGCACAGGCCTTCGGCGACAAGGGCCTGATCTTCCCGCTGATCATCCCGGCCATCGGTGCGATCACCGCCGTCATCGGCACCTACCTGTGCAAGCCGCGTCCGAACGAGAGTGGGCTGACCACGATCAACCGTGCCTTCTACATCTCCGCGGGCATCTCCACGGTGGCCTGCGTCGTCGCGGCGTTCGCCTACCTGCCGCGGGAGTGGATGGACCTCGGCACCGGCGCCGAGGCCGACCTGTCGCCGGCGATGTTCGCCGTCGGCGCGGTCGTCATCGGCATCGTGCTCGCCGCGGCGATCCTGGCGCTGACCGGCTACTTCACCGGCACCGACCACCGTCCGGTCAAGGACGTCGGCCGTACGTCGCTGACCGGCCACGCGACCGTGATCCTCTCCGGCCTGGCGGTCGGCTTCGAGTCGGCGGTCTACACCGCGCTGGTGATCGGCGCGGCGGTCTTCGGTGCCGCGCTGCTCGCGGGTGGCAACCTGGCGCTGGCCCTCTTCGCGGTCTCGTTGGCGGGCTGCGGCCTGCTCACCACGGTGGGCGTCATCGTCGCGATGGACACCTTCGGGCCCGTCTCGGACAACGCCCAGGGCATCGCGGAGATGTCCGGCGAGGTCAGCGAGGAGGGCGCGCAGATCCTCACCGACCTCGACGCGGTCGGCAACACCACCAAGGCGATCACCAAGGGCATCGCGATCGCCACGGCGGTCCTCGCTGCCAGCGCGCTGTTCGCGTCCTACACCCAGAGCGCGTTCGACGAGGTGGGTGACCGGTTCGGTGAGGAGCTGCTCAGCGGCTTCCTGGTCTACGACGCCAAGCTGATCGTCGGGGCCCTGCTCGGCGCCGGCGTGGTGTTCCTCTTCTCCGGGCTGGCGATCAACGCCGTCGGCCGCGCCGCCGGTGCGGTGGTCTACGAGGTGCGCCGCCAGTTCGCCGAGATCCCCGGCATCATGGAGGGGACCGGACGCCCGGAGTACGGCCGCGTGGTCGACATCGTCACCCGCGACTCGCTCCGCGAGCTCGCCACGCCGGGCATCCTGGCGATCCTGTCGCCGATCGCGGTCGGCTTCGGCCTCGGCGTCGGGCCGCTGGCAGGCTTCCTCGTGGGTGCGATCGCGACCGGCACGCTGATGGCGGTCTTCCTCGCCAACGCGGGCGGCGCGTGGGACAACGCCAAGAAACTGGTCGAGGACGGCCACCACGGCGGCAAGGGATCGGAGGCCCACGCGGCCACGGTCACCGGTGACACGGTGGGCGACCCGTTCAAGGACACCGCCGGCCCGGCCATCAACCCGCTGCTGAAGGTGATGAACCTGGTCTCGCTGCTCATCGTGGGCGCCGTCGTCTCGCTGTCCTACGGCGAGGGCGAGAACGACGTCGTACGGATCCTGATCGCCGTCGCCGCGGCGCTGGGCATCGCGGGCGCGGTGTTCATCTCCAAGCAGCGGTCGGCCACGATCACCGACGACGTGCCCGCCACCGACGCCGCCTGAGGTCGCCGAACGGGGGACGGAATCCCCGGTCAGCCGGGGGTCACCACAGTTGACCGGCATTGCAATGCCGGTCAACTGTGTGGACACCCGGTTGGCCGGGGATTCCCACGCCGACCGGACCCGTACCGTTGGGCCGTGCATCCCGACCTCGCCGCGCCGCTGCGCGATGCCCTGCTCCGTGCCGACTACGTCCACGACGCGGTGGGCGAGTTGCTCGGGGAGGAGGCCCACCGGGCGCTGCAGCGCAACGAGACGCTGCCGGGGATGCGGCGTACGGCGGACGGCAGCCCGTTGGCGACGCTGGTGCGGCTCTTCCTGCTGCAGCGACCGGTCAGTGCGGAGGCGGCCGAGCGCGCGCTGCCGGACCTGGTCGACCGGCTGGCCGCCGCCGGACTCCTCGAGCGCAGCGTGAGCGAGGTGGCCGCGCGGATGGACGTCCGCCCCTACGGCACCGCCGAGGGCGAGGACCTTTGGGTCGTCAGTGACCTCACGCCCGGCCTGGACGGCACGGCGACCACCGTCGGCCCCGACCACGTGTTGGGCATCAGCTCCGCCTCCACCTCGCTGGCCCAGCTGACGCTGCGCGAGGAGGTCGGCAGCGCCCTCGACCTCGGCACCGGCTGCGGCGTCCAGGCACTGCACCTCGCCGCTCACGCGGGCCGCGTCGTCGCCACCGACGTCAACCGTCGCGCGCTGGACGTCGCCCGCTTCAACATGGCGCTCAACGAGGTGGAGGACCGGGTCGAGGTCCGGGACGGCTCCTTCTTCGGCGCCGTGGCCGGGGAGCGGTTCGACCTGATCGCGACCAACCCGCCGTTCGTGATCTCGCCCGCCACCGGCGAGCGCCTGGTCTACCGCGACTCCGGGCTGCCCGGCGACCAGGTCGTCGAGCACATCGTGCGCACCGCCCCCGACCACCTCACCGACGGCGGCTGGTGCCAGGTGCTGGCCAACTGGGTGATCGCCGAGGACCAGCCGTGGGACGAGCGGCTCGGCGCGTGGCTGTCGACCGACTGCGACGCCTTCGTGGTGCAGCGCGAGGTGCTGGACCCCTCGGCGTACGTCGAGCTGTGGCTCAAGGACTCCGGCCACCACCCCAGCACCGGCGGGGACCCGGCGGAGTACGTCCGGCGCTACGACACGTGGCTGTCGTGGCTGGGGGACCAGGGCGTCGCCGGCATCGGTTTTGGCTGGATCAACCTGCGCAAGCACGCGGCGGGCTCGGCCACACAGGCCCCGACCACCCACGACCTGCTCGAGTGGCCCTACGAGGTCGAGAAGCCGATCGCACCCGCCGTCGCGGAGTGGGCCGAGACCACGGCGGCGGCCGTGACCACCGAGACCCGGCTCGCCACCCGCAGTGACGTGCGGCAGGAGACCCTCGGACCGGTGGGCGCGGAGGACCCGAGCACCATCGTCGTACGCCGCCAGCGCGGCCTGCGGCGCGCCCGGCAGGTCGACACCGTCCTGGCCGCCGCACTCGGCGCCTGCGACGGCGAGCTGAGCATCGGCCAGATCCTGGCGGCCGTCGCCCAGCTGCTGGAGCAGGACCCGGCCGAGGTCACCGAGCAGTACCTCCCCGAGGTCGCGGCGATGGTCCGCGAGGGCTTCCTCGCACCCGTGGACTGAGCCGGCCCACCGGGCGGACCCGCTCCTAGCCCACCAGTCGCTCGAGCACGGGGATCGCGACGCCGCCCACGGCGGCCGCGCCCACGAGCACGACGGCACCAGCGCGCGGGTCGGGCCGCCGCTCGACGACCAGGCTGCCGAGCAGCAGCGCCGTCACCACGGCCAGCGGCGCCAGCCCCAGTCGCTCCCCACCCACGAACGTCTGGAACAGGTGGAACGCCACGAAGAACGCGCCGATCGGCGCGAGCACGGTCGCGGCGTCCACGCGTGCGTCGCCGACGGGATCGGGTCTCCTCACGCTGCGCCACCCTAGGGCGCGAGAGGTCCGGGTCAAGGTCGCTCGACGCCGCCTGTGGACGACCGTGACCGGCCCGGTGGCGACCCGCCGGGTGGCGTGACGGGACTCACCGTGTTGATGCATGGGTCACAATCGAAGACGTGGCACAGGCAGGCTGGTACCCCGACCCGGCGGGGACGCCTGCGACCTACCGCTACTGGGACGGCTCCCAGTGGTCCTCGGTCACCACCTCCGACCCGGCC
The DNA here is from genome assembly GCF_019448235.1 of Nocardioides panacisoli. Taxonomy (NCBI): domain Bacteria; kingdom Bacillati; phylum Actinomycetota; class Actinomycetes; order Propionibacteriales; family Nocardioidaceae; genus Nocardioides; species Nocardioides panacisoli. Next base: position 2,546,036 of record NZ_CP080409.1, on the reverse strand, counting down.
TCGCCGCCACCCGACGGCGGCGTGCTCCCGCCGCCCCCGTCCAGCGGTCCGGCGTACGGCGACGTCCCGGCCGACGACGGCGCCCCGGCCAGCCACCCGGGTGGCTACACGGGCGCGATGCCCGCCATGGCGCCGACCCAGGCCGGACCCTCCCGCGGCCGGCGCGGCAAGGTGCTGCTCGTCGGTGGCCTCGTGGTGGCGCTGCTGGCCGTCCTCGGCGTCGTCGCGGTGCTCGGCGTCCGCACCCTCGGCACCGTCGGCGGCACCAAGGTCAGCGACGACGTCCCGGCCACGGGGCCGGACCAAGGAGCGGGCGACCAGCTCGTCCCGCCGCCCGACGACAGTGACAGCCCGCCGCCCGGCACCCTCCAGCCCGGCCCGGCCGAGTGCCGCGAGGGCGCCCCGACGGTCTTCGGCGACCAGTCCGGCAACGGCCGCATCGGCAGCCACGGGCTGTCCATCCCCCGGGTCACCGACTACCAGGTCGACCCGCTGCAGTCCTTCGCCTTCACCTGGGCCTTCGACTTCATCCCGCAGGTGCAGCAGGTCGAGGAGGGCTGGGCGTCGGTCTACGGCGTCGGTGGCGTCGAGACCACGTTCGGCAGCCCCGAGGAGACCGCCGAGGCCGTGGTGGAGTGCATGACCAAGTCCCCGCTGCTCTACTCCGGCTTCACCGACCGCAAGGACCTGGTCAGCAAGAAGGTGAAGGTCCCGGGGGCGGAGTCGGCCTGGCGCATCACCACCGAGATCCGCGTCGACAACCCCGGCATCACCGTCGACGGCGACGTCGTCGACGTCGTGGTGGTCGACACCGGCAGCAAGGCGGTCTACGGCCTCTACACCAGCGTCGTCCCCATCGACGACCAGGAGCGGCTGGACCAGCAGAAGGAGGTCACCGGCGACCTCAGCGCCGAGTGATCCGCGTCCCACCACCAGCCGCGCGACCTCGGTCCCGCCGACCGCCCGATGACCTCTCGGGGCGCCATCTGGGGCCGTCGTCGTACCCTGCACTGCGAGTGCAGCACTCCCCGAACGCATCTGGAAGGTCCCCGTGGCACACAAGTTGGTCATCGTCGAGTCGCCCGCCAAGGCCCGCACCATCGGCGGGTACCTCGGCGACGACTACGTCGTGGAGTCCTCCATCGGCCACATCCGGGACCTCCCCAACAGCGCCGCGGACACGCCGGCCAAGATCAAGGACGAGCCCTGGGGCCGCCTCGCGGTCAACGTCGAGAGCGACTTCGAGCCCTACTACGTGGTGCCCAAGGACAAGAAGTCCCACATCGCCAAGCTGAAGAAGCTGCTCAAGGACGCCGACGAGCTCTTCCTCGCCACCGATGAGGACCGTGAGGGCGAGGCCATCGCCTGGCACCTCATGGACGAGCTCAAGCCCAAGAACATCCCCGTCAAGCGGATGGTCTTCCACGAGATCACCAAGGGCGCCATCCTCGACGCCGTCGAGAACCCCCGCGACATCAACGACGACCTCGTCGAGGCCCAGGAGGCGCGGCGCATCCTCGACCGGCTGTACGGCTACGAGGTCTCGCCGGTGCTGTGGCGCAAGGTGATGAGCGGCCTCTCCGCGGGCCGGGTCCAGTCGGTCGCCACCCGGCTGGTCGTGGACCGCGAGCGGGAGCGGATGCGCTTCAAGGTCGCCTCCTACTGGGACCTCGAGGGCACCTTCGACGCCGGCTCCGACCACGACCAGCGGATGTTCCCCGCCAAGCTGCACTCCATCGACGGCGCCCGCGTCGCCTCCGGCAAGGACTTCGGCCAGGACGGGCGGCTGACCGCCAAGGCCAAGGACGTCGTCCACGTCGACCGGACCAAGGCCGACGAGCTCGTCGCGGGCCTGGCCGAGGCGTCGTACGACGTCCGCTCGGTGGAGTCCAAGCCCTACAAGCGCTCGCCGTACCCGCCTTTCCGCACCACGACGATGCAGCAGGAGGCCAGCCGCAAGCTCGGCATGAGCGCCTCGGTGGCGATGTCGGTCGCGCAGCGGCTCTACGAGAACGGCTTCATCACCTACATGCGCACCGACTCGACCACGTTGTCGGGCTCGGCGGTGACCGCGGCGCGGGCGCAGGTGACCGAGCTCTACGGGGGCGAGTACCTCCCCGACCAGCCCCGCACCTACACCTCCAAGGTCAAGAACGCCCAGGAGGCGCACGAGGCGATCCGGCCGGCCGGCGACACCTTCCGGACGCCGGCCGAGACCGGCCTGACCGGCGACCAGTTCCGGCTCTACGAGCTGATCTGGATGCGCACGGTCGCCTCGCAGATGAAGGACGCCACCGGGCAGACGGTCTCGGTCCGTCTCGGCGGGCACTCCGCGGCCGGTGAGGACGTGGTGTTCTCCGCCTCGGGTCGCGTCATCACCTTCCACGGCTTCCTCAAGGCCTACGTCGAGGGCACCGAGGGCGGCAAGGCCAAGGACGACCAGGAGACGCGGCTGCCGGCGCTCACCGAGGGCGACCCGGTCAACGCCGCCTCGTTGGAGGCCGTCGGTCACGAGACCAAGCCGCCGGCCCGCTACACCGAGGCCACCTTGATCAAGGAGCTCGAGGACCGCGAGATCGGGCGACCCTCGACGTACGCCTCGATCATCGGCACCATCCTCAACCGCAACTACGTGTTCAAGAAGGGCACGGCGCTGGTGCCGGCGTGGCTGGCGTTCTCGGTGACCCGGCTGCTGGAGGAGCACTTCCCGCGCCACGTGTCGTACGAGTTCACAGCCGGCATGGAGGACGTGCTCGACGAGATCGCGGCCGGCCGCAAGGAGCGCGTCGACGAGCTGCGGGAGTTCTACTACGGCTCGGACTCGGTGCAGGGCCTGCACCCGCTGGTGACCGGCCTGGGCGACATCGACGCCCGGGCGATGGCGACCTTCCCCATCGACGAGGAGAAGGGCATCAACCTCCGCGTCGGCCGTTACGGGCCCTACCTGGAGCAGGTCGTCGGCACCAAGGACGACGGGTCGGAGGACTCCAAGCGCGCCAACGTGCCCGAGGACCTGCCGCCGGACGAGCTGACGCTGGAGAAGGCCACGGAGCTGCTGGCCAACCCCGCCGGCGAGGAGATCGACCTCGGCACCCACCCCGAGACCGGCAAGCGCATCGTGGCCAAGAACGGCCGGTTCGGTCCCTACGTCACCGAGAAGCTCGACGAGGACGAGGAGGGCACCGGCCAGACCAAGAAGGCCAAGCCCAAGGCCAAGACCGCCTCGCTGCTGAAGTCGATGTCACTGGACACCGTCACCCTCGAGGACGCGGTGAAGGTGATGTCGCTGCCGCGCGTGGTCGGCCAGGACCCCGAGTCCGGTGACGACATCACCGCCCAGAACGGTCGCTACGGGCCGTACCTGAAGAAGGGCACCGACTCCCGGTCGCTGGCGACCGAGGAGCAGCTGTTCTCCCTCACGCTGGAGGAGGCGCTCAAGATCTACGCCGAGCCCAAGCGACGCGGCCGGCAGGCGGCCGCCCCGCCGCTGCGCGAGCTCGGTGACGACCCCGCCTCGGGCAACAAGGTCGTGGTGAAGGACGGCCGGTTCGGCCCCTACGTCACCGACGGCGAGTTCAACGCCACGCTGCGCAAGGACGACACCGTCGAGGACGTCACGCTCGAGCGCGCTGCCGAACTGCTGGAGGAACGCCGCGCCAAGGGCCCGGCGAAGAAGGGCAAGAAGGGCGCCAAGAAGTCGGCGAAGAAGTCGACCAAGAAGTCCTCGGCGAAGAAGACCGCGAAGAAGTCCACGGCCAAGAAGGCGAGCAAGAAGACCGCCGCGAAGAAGTCGGCGGCCAAGAAGTCCTAGGACCTCGCACCGCTCGGAGGCAATCGTGCGTCAGCCCCGTCCGACCGGGACCGTTTTCCTCATCCTGGCCCTGGTGTTCGTGACCGTCGGGCTGGCCGGTGAGGCCGGTGAGGCCGTGACCTGGCTGGTGCTGGCCGGGGTGTTCGCGCTGATCGGCATCCTCAAGCTGCGACGCTCACCGGACAATTGATCCACCCCTTGCCGGTCGAGGCGCGAGCGCAGCGAGCGTGTCGAGACCACCGCAGCCGCGTCAATCACCCGAGCGCCGCGGCGAGCTCCTCGGTCCCGAGCCGACGGGTGGCGACGTAGTACAGTCGTGAGCCGGGTCCGACGGGCGCGGACCAGTCGGTGCCGGCGAGGGTGTCGCGGCCGTCGTGGACGGCCAGCAGCGTCGCGGCGTGGGTGCGGCCGAGCGCGGCGTGCCAGTCAGCGTAGGTCGCCTCGCGTACGCCGGCCGGCAGCACGCCGGAGAACGTGCCGGTGCCGCCGGGCTCGGCCAGCTGGGCGTAGACGCGTGCGATGCCGGGGTCCTGCAGCTCCTCGGTGACCATCCGCACGGCGTGCCACTGCACGCACTGCGCGTTGGGTGCGACCCGCTCGACGGTGCGGCGCCGGCCCAGGTCCCGCAGCCCGACCACGAGGTGCACCGCGGGCGCGGCGTGCTGGGCGGCGACGGTGAGGGTGACCGACTCGTCGTCGTTGCGGGCGTCGACCAGCACGTCGCTGGCGCGGTGCAGCGCCGCACGCTCGAGGACGTCACTCTCGGCGAGGTCACCGCGGACGAAGTGGACCCGGGACTCGGTGGGCATCGGGTCGGTGGCCGCCTGCTCGTCCCAGGCGCACAGCACCACCTCGCGGTGTGCGTCGTCCTCGAGCACCGCGGCCAGCAGCCGCTCGGTGCGGCCCGGCTCGTAGCCGAGGATCACGAGGTGGTCGGAGCCGGAGTAGGGGGTCTGTCCCTGCATGCGTCGTCCCTTGGCGTTCTCGATGAGGCCGGAGATCTGGGTGATGAGCACCGCGACGGTGGCGAGGCCACCGAGGATCACGTAGCCGCCGACCAGCTGGCCCGCGGGAGCCGTGGGGAAGAAGTCGCCGTACCCGACGGTCGTGGTGGTGACCAGGAACCACCACCAGTAGGTTTCGGGCTGCACGATGTCGCTGCCGGGCTGGGCCCACGCCATCAGCACCCAGCCGGTCACGAAGACGAAGAGCGCGAGCACGCTCGGCAGCAGCCACGCCGTGTGGGCGCTGGTGCGCCGCAGCAGGCGGGAGAGGAGGTGGGGCATGCCGGCTCCGATGGCCGTCGGGGGCGGTTACCCCACCGGAGCATAGACGCGAGGCGGCTGCCCGCCGGTCGGTGGTGGCACGTAGGTTGCTGGCGTGGAGTTTCCGGGTGCGTACGCCGACCGTGGCGTCTTCGTGTGCTTCGAGGGCGGCGAGGGTGGCGGCAAGTCCACCCAGGCCCGGCTGCTGGCCGAGCGGCTCGAGGCCGCCGGTCACCGGGTGCTGCTGACACGGGAGCCGGGGGGCACCGAGGTGGGGCAGCGGCTGCGCGACATCGTGCTGAGCCCCGAGACCGGCGACCTGGCCGACCGCACCGAGGTGCTGCTCTACGCCGCCGACAAGGCCGAGCACGTCGAGACCGTCGTGCTGCCGGCGCTGGCCCGCGGCGAGGTCGTCATCACCGACCGGTACGTCGACTCCACGCTCGCCTACCAGGGCGCTGGGCGAGGGTTGGGCACGACCGGGGTGGAGCAGGTGGCGCGCTGGGCGACCGGCGACCTGCGCCCCCACCTGACCGTGCTGCTCGACCTGCCGCCGGCCGACGGGTTGGGCCGCTTCGAGGGGCGCGACCGCATCGAGGGGCAGGGGCTGGAGTTCCACGAACGGGTGCGGGAGTCGTTCCGCGACCTGGCCGCCGCCGACCCCGACCACTACCTCGTGCTGGACGCACGCGGCGCGGTCGAGGAGATCGCCGCCGCGATCCACGACCGCCTGGCGCCGCTGCTGGAGGGGGCGACGTGACCGTCTGGGACCGCCTGGTGGGCCAGCGCCACACCATCGACTCGCTCCGCAAGGCCGTGGCCGGCCACGGCATGAACCACTCCTGGCTCTTCACCGGCCCGCCCGGATCGGGCCGGTCCAACGCCGCGGTCGCCTTCGCGGCCGCGCTGCAGTGCGAGCAGGGCGGCTGCGGCGAGTGTCACGCCTGCCACACGGTGCTCAACGACAGCCACGCCGACGTCGCCGTCATCCGCACCCAGAAGCTCTCCATCGGCGTCGACGAGGTCCGCGAGCTCGTGCGGCGTGCGGCACTGTCGCCGATGGGGGAGCGCTGGCAGATCCTCGTCGTCGAGGACGCCGACCGACTCACCGAGCAGGCCTGCAACGCGCTGCTCAAGGCGATCGAGGAACCCACCGACCGCACCGTGTGGATGCTCTGCGCCCCCACGGTCGAGGACGTGCTGCCCACCATCCGCTCACGCTGCCGGCTGGTGACGCTCAGCACGCCCACCGCCGCGGAGGTCGAGGAGTTCCTGGTCGGGCAGGGCGCGGAGGCGACCAGCGCGGCGTACGCCGCCCGGGCGAGCCAAAGCCACATCGGCCGGGCGCGGGCGCTGGCGTTCGACGACGCGGTGCGGGCGCGGCGCCAGGACGTGGTGGCGATCCCGGCCAGGCTGCGGTCGCTGGCCTCGTGCATGACCGCGGCGACCCGGCTGGCCGAGGTGACCCGGGCCGAGGCCGACGAGATCACCACCGCGCTGGACGCGAAGGAGAAGGCCGACCTCGACGCCTCCTACGGCGTGGTCGAGAAGGGGCGCCGCCCCAAGGAGTACGCCCCCGCCCTGCGGGAGCTGGAGAAGAACCAGAAGACGCGTGCCAAGCGACGCCACCTCGACATGGTCGACCGGGGACTGATGGACCTGATCTCGGTCTACCGGGACGCGATCGCGCTGCAGACGGGGGCCGAGTCGGAGCTGGTCAACGCCGAGGTGCGGGCCGACGTCGCTGAGATCGCGCGTGCCTCCACGCCCGAGCTCAACCTGCGCCGGATCGGCTGGATCTTCGCCGCGCGGGAGCAGATGTTGGAGTTCAACGTCCCGGTGGCCTTGGCGCTGGAGTCCATGATGGTGTCGTTGAAGGTGCCCGAGAGCGCCCACGTGTGAGACCCGAGGAGTCGGCTTGAAGAAACTCATCGTTGCGACCACGACCGTGTGGGTGCTCGTCGTGGCAGCGGCACTCTCGGCCGGCGTCCTCGTGCTGCGCGCCGAGGACTCGAGCGCGGACCCGGTCGCGGGGGAGGACAACGCCTCAGAGGGGTCGCCCGACGAGCTCGCGGAGTTCTACGAGCAGGAGATCGCGTGGGAGTCCTGCGGCGGCGGTGAGTGGCAGTGCGGCGATCTCACCGTCCCCGTCGACTACGCCGACCCCGACGGCGAGACGATCGACCTGGCCCTGTCGCGGGCCCGGGCGTCGGGGTCGGAGGAGGAGCGCGTCGGGTCGCTGGTGGTCAACCCCGGCGGTCCCGGTGCGCCCGGCACCGACATGGTCGAGGGCGAGCAGTCGCTGAACTACTACTTCCGCCCCGAGCTGCAGGCGGCGTACGACATCGTCGGCTTCGACCCGCGTGGCACGGGGGAGTCCTCGCCGATCGACTGCCTGAGTGATGAGCAGCTCGACGGCTACCTCGCCGAGGACCAGACGCCGGACGACCCGGGTGAGCGTGAGGAGTACTTCGAGGCCAGTGACGCGTTCTGGGCCGGCTGCGAGGACAACACCGGCGAGCTGCTGGGCCACGTCAGCACCAGCGAGGTGGCGCGCGACATGGACGTGCTGCGCTCGGCGCTGGCCGAGGAGCAGCTGCACTACCTGGGCTTCTCCTACGGCACCCGGCTCGGCTCGTACTACGCCGAGCTGTTCCCCGAGAACGTCGGCCGGTTCGTGCTGGACTCGGCGGTCAACCCCGAGCTGGACTTCATCGAGAACTCGATGAGCCAGGCGCAGGGCTTCGCGCGTGCCTTGCAGTCCTACGTGCAGGCGTGCGTCGACGGCAACGAGTGCTTCCTCGGCGACTCCGTCGAGGAGGGCCTGCAGCGGATCGACGCGCTGTTGGAGCAGGTCGACGACGACCCGCTGCCGACGCAGCAGGGCCGCGAGCTGGAGCCGGGGTACGCCGTCCTCGGCCTGATCACCCCGCTCTACAGCGAGGACAACTGGCCGCTGCTGGACCAGGGCCTGCAGCAGGCCTTCAACGGCGACGGGTCGACGCTGCTGGCGCTGGCGGACTTCTACGCCTCCCGCGAGGAGGGCGCCTACACCGACAACTCGGTCGAGGCGATCGCGGTCATCAACTGCCTGGACGACCCGAGCGCGATCGAGCAGTCCGAGACCGAGGACTACATCGACCAGTTCCGCGAGGTCTCACCGACGATCGGTGAGATGTGGGCGTGGGGCCTGTCGGGGTGCGGTGGCCTGCCGGTGGAGCCGGCCGAGGAGCCGCTGGACGGTGTCACCGCGGCTGGTGCGGAGCCGATCGTGGTGATCGGCACGACCAAGGACCCCGCGACGCCGTACGAGGAGGCCGAGGCGCTGGCCGACCAGCTCGAGTCCGGTGTCCTGCTGACCCGCGAGGGCGACGGCCACGGCGGCTACACCTCCGGCAACGACTGCATCGCCGATGCCGTCCACCAGCTGCTCGTCGACGGCGAGGCCCCCGCCGACGGCACCACGTGCTGACCTGACGCGGCCTCCCCCGCCGAGACCTCGGTGGGCCCCGGTGGTCGAGCCTGTCGAGACCCCTCGACCTCACCGGCGCGACCGACCTTGCTGGTCGAGCCGGCGTACGGGATCGGCCTTGCTGGTCGAGCCGGCGAGCGCCAGCGAGCCGTGTCGAGACCCCCTGGAGCCGCCCCTCGGGTGGCGACCCCTCTCAGGCCGTGACGACCGGCTGGCCGGGCTCCTTCGGGTAGGTCGGGTACTCGATGCCGGAAATGTACTGCACGGTCCGCACGACCTGGCAGGAGTAGCCGAACTCGTTGTCGTACCAGACGTAGAGGATCGCGCTGTCGCCGTCGACGATGGCGGCGTTGCCGTCGATGATCGAGGCGGCGCGCGAGCCGATGAAGTCGCTGGAGACGGCGTCGGTGGCCTGGGTGTAGTCCAGGTTGCGGCTCAGCGGCCCGGTCAGTGAGACCTCCCGCAGGTGGTCGAGGACCTCGTCGCGGGTGGTCTCGCGCTTGAGCTGCAGGCTCAGGATCGCCATCGACACGTCGGGGGTGGGGACGCGGATGGAGTTGCCGGTGATCTTGGCGTCGAGGTTGGGCAGGGCCTTCTTGACCGCCGACGAGGCGCCGGTGGCAGTGAGCACCATGTTGAGCGGCGCGGAGCGGCCGCGGCGGTCGGCCTTGTGGTAGTTGTCCAGCAGGTTCTGGTCGTTGGTGAAGGAGTGCACCGTCTCGACGTGCCCGCGGATGATGCCGTACTCGTCCTCCATGGCCTTCAGCGGCGGGACGATGGCGTTGGTGGTGCAGGAGGCGCAGGAGAGCACCTTCTCGTCGGCGTCGGTGTCGAGGTGGTTGACGCCGTGGACGATGTTGGGCACGTCGCCCTTGCCGGGCGCGGTGAGCAGCACCTTGTCGATGCCGGGACGAAGGTGGCCCGACAGGCCCTCGCGGTCGCGCCAGATGCCGGTGTTGTCGATGAGGATGGCGTTGTCGATGCCGTACTCGGTGTAGTCGATCTCGGCCGGGGAGTCGGCGTAGATGACCTGGATGACATTGCCGTTGGCAATGATCTGGTTCTTGTCCTCGTCGATCTTGATGGTGCCCTTGAACTGGCCGTGGATGGAGTCGCGGCGCAGCAGGGAGGCGCGCTTGGCGAGGTCGTCCTTGCCGGCGCCGCCGCGGCGTACGACGACCGCGCGGGGACGCAGGCCGCGACCGGAGCCGGCCTTCTCGATGAGGAGGCGGGCGACGAGCCGGCCGATGCGGCCGAAGCCGTAGAGCACGACGTCGCGGGGGCCCTGGCCGACGGGCTTGTTCTCGCCGATGATCCCGGCGAGGGCCTCGGCGGTGAAGTCGGTGACGGAGAGGTCGCGGTCGTCGGCGCGGTGGGCCGCGCGGAGGGCCGCCAGGTCGATCTTCGCGGCGCCGACGTCGAGGTCGGCGAGGGCCTGGAGGAAGGGAAGCGTGTCGTGGACGCCGAGCTCGCTGCCCTCGATCTGGCGGGCGAAGCGGTGCGTCTTGAGGATGTCGATGACGCCCTTGTTCATCAGCGGGCGGCTGTGGAGAAGGATCGTGACGCCCTTCTCGCGGTGCAGCTTGCCGATCAGCGGGATCATCGCCTCGGCGATCTCCTCGCGGGCGTTCCAGTTCTTCAGCGTCTCTTCGGTCGTCGACACGTCGTTCCTCGGGGGCGCGGTTCATCGTCCGGCGCACCGGACGGCGGGCACGGTGATCCTAGGGACTGGCCCGCTGTGCTACGTAATCGTGTCCACCGAGACGCTGATTACGTCCCCGGCCGGGTCCGTCCGTATACTTCCGCGGGTTGCCCACGTGGCAGCGCGCCGCCTTAGCTCAGTCGGTAGAGCGATTCACTCGTAATGAATAGGTCGCCGGTTCGATTCCGGCAGGCGGCTCAAGAAGTGGCCCTGACCTGCGGAAACGCGATGTCAGGGCCACTGTCATGTCGAGCGGAGCGTCCAAGAGGCGAGTTTGGGGCGAGATATCGGCCCTTTCGGGTGCGGTGCGCCGCCAGCTGCGCCGGTCCGGACTACGAACGCGGGCTTTGCTCCTGCTGTCAGACGTCAGCCGACTGGGTGATGCCTTCGAAGCGCGGGCTCGTCCCGCGGTAGCGGCACTCGCGGCGGATAGACACACCCTCTGCATCGCGGAGAATCGCGGCACACCCGGACGTCGACAATCGAGGCGAACCTTCACAGTTCGGCGTGTATGCCAACGCCCAGTCCAGCTTTCGAGCTTCGAGCACTGCGGACTAGACAACCTTTTCGGTGGCCCTGAGGACCGCCCGCCCGAGGTCCGTAAGTGGATCCGGTCTCGGCGCGATGGTCCGTATTCGACATCCCATCGCGACGCCGGCGCCAAGAGAGGGCGGGCGTCGACCCGTACTACGGGTGGCTCCGGGTTGCTTGGACCGGATCGCGGAACTCGTCGACATGTTGAATGCTCAACCGATAACGTGAGGTCGGCCGCTCGGTTAGAAGGTTCCCGAGTGGCTCCACCTCTGGTGCTCGGACTAGGCCGCAGCGACCCCACCGCTCTGGGGGGACGGCGGGAGCGCTGCGGCCACGTGGGGATCCCATTCGGCGACGCCGTCTCACATGCCGCCCGACGGTCGCCGTCAAAAACGGTCGAGTCCCCGCAGCTGCGGCGGTTAGCCTGCCGGAGCCATGAGAACCAGCCCGCCCACCAGTTCAGTCGACATCCGCCCAGAGGTCCCCGCCGATATCGACCAGATTAAGGCAGTCGTGACCGCTGCTTTCCTTCTCGCGGATCACTCAGCCCCACCCCTCCGGCCGGGTGGGCCTCCTGCAGAGGTCGACTTACTGAACTGGCTGCGCAACGACGCGGGCTGGCTGCCGGGCTTGTCGCTCGTCGCCACCCACGGGGACCAGGTCGTCGGTCACGTCGTTGCCACCCGAGCACACATCGGTGATGCGGCCGCGCTCGGCCTGGGCCCACTCAGCGTTCATCCCGACCACCAGCGCACCGGAGTCGGCAACAGACTGATGCGCGACCTGTTGCTGCGAGCCGAGACAGCCGGTGAGACTCTCGTCGCCCTACTCGGGGACCCGACCTACTGCGCACGATTCGGCTTTGTCCCGGCGCAGGAGTGTCGAATCGAACCTCCCGACCCAGCCTGGGGCGACTACTTCCAGGTGTTGCCCATCGGCACCGGTCAACACCCCACCGGCCGCTTCGCCTACGCGGAGCCGTTCGACCGCTTGTAGACGACATCGCTCGCGCACCCGAGTCGACCCACGCCCGGGTCCGTCGCTCCGTCGCGAACGGTGGCAATGTGAGCGGTCAGAGCCCTGTACGCATGACCCGCCGACGCAAGGGCAAGCGGACACTTGGGCAACCGAGAGCGCCGCCGGTCCGGGTGCCGTAGGTGGATGGGCTCGCGGCGCGTACCAGTGGCCGATCGGCTTCCTGCGAGTTCACGATCCGGCGGCTCGTGAACGCCAAGCGAGTGCACTCGTCGCCGCCGACAATGGCGTCCAAAGAGCTCGCTCGACCGGCGATCGGGACGCGCCATTCGCAGCCGTGCCGATTCCCATGAAGATGCTCTGGGCCTTGAAGGCGCAGCTTCGAGTCCTGGGCGAGCCGACATCGCGGACGATGGCGGCTACCCCGGTTCCTTACCCGACTGCTGCCACTCCGCTGATCGCACTAGGTGCCCGGGCAGAGTGCCGCGACGGGTCCCGCCGTATGCCGCGCGGCCCCATGGGGCTCCAGAAGCGAGAGCGACCTGGAAGGCACCGAAGACGAGCAATGCTGCAGCTGTCGCCTCTTCGGCACGGCTCCTGTCCATGCCAGAGACGCTACAGCGTTTGATCGCGGTGGAGAGCCCGACAGTCGCCGGTGGATGGAATGCCTGTCAGCGATGGGCTCGCGCGGCGAGCCCATGGATAACTGGGTCGCGCCCGCAAACGCTTGGCAGCAAATGCCCCCGCAGCCGGAGCCCTGTGCGTAGTTGAGGTGGTGCGTCGCCGGCTGAGCTTGTTGGATGGCCACTGACAACGAACGCGATGCGCGTATGCCTATGCCCCGCGCTCGCCAGCCTCGAACGCGGCCATGAACTCGTCGTGGAGCGTGCGCAGCGTGTCGGCTGCTCCCGATGCGAGCGCGATGTCGGGTGCGCGGTCGATAACCTCGTACGCGATGGCGACCTTGCCGAGCGCGATCTCGTTGTCCTTGACCCACTTCGCTATCGAGCGCCCGGCAGTCTGGGACGACTTGAAGATGCGTGCGTTCGGTCGCGGGGCGTCCTTCGAAAGCAGGGTGTCCACGACGTCAAGCAGAAAATCCCGGTCGAGCAGGTCCTCGATAGAGTTCCCCTTCGGCAGGGACTTCAGTCGCGACTCAGGCACCTCTCGCTCGCGGAGATTGGCTAGGTAGTCCGACCCATCCTTATCGCCGTCGGTGAGGTAGATGACGCGCGCGGCTACCTCCTCGACATCGAGTCCGTGACCTTGCGAGTGGGAGAGGCCCGGTGCTACCTGGTATGGCAGGTCCTCTAGGGCGGTCGCCACTCGGATGAGCGTGGGCAGCAGGATCATCTCTGACGCGCCTTCACCGAGCACGGCCCAGCGGCAGCGCGAAAAGGCTGCGGCACCGGCACCCATGGCGTAGAGCAACGGACCGAATCCGGGCTCTTGGTTCGTCCAGAAGTGGGACTTGATCTCGCTTTGCTCGCCGTGCCGTTCGAGCAGCCGGATGCCAGTGCCGAGGTCACTGGGCAGGCACGCCGGGGAGTGCGTGGTGTACCAGACCTGGGTGGCGTCGATCTGCTTCAGCAGGCCCCCGACGAGGTCTGCCTGAGCGTCGGAATGGAGGTGTAGCTCGGCCTCGTCGATCAGCAGGATCGGTGGGATCTCCAGTTCCTGCGACCCCAGGAACACAGCGAGCGTCACGAACGCTCGAAGGCCCTCGCTGCGCTCTTCGATCCTCGTGTACCGCCTCGTGTCCAAGTCGATGACGTGGGTCTGGAGACCGTTCTCATTCACGTCGATGTTCACCGAGACGTTCGACTGGTTCCACGCTTGGCCGAAGAACTCGTCGAGTCTACGGTTCGCCGCATCTAGCTGGGTGCGCTTCTCGCCGGAGTCTTCGTCCGTGTGCGCATTCCAGACCGCCGCGATGTTCACCTCAGCGATGGCGAGAAGGTTCCTGATCGCAGAAGGCATCTTGGGGCGGTTCGGCGGATCGACTGGCGTAACAGTCGGGAGGATGCGGTCGTCCTCCCGGAACAGAAGGAAGGTCGGGATCCGGTCGCTCAGGAGGTCGATGCCTTCGGTCTCCGGGTGTGGCCGCGAACCGATCGTGGCAGCGGCTCGGATCAGGCTCGCCGTCTTAGCGTCGCGAGGGTTCTTGCCGCGCGGAGACGGTACGTCCAGCCACTCGGCGAGCGACTCGGCGGCACGCTGGTCGTCGGCGTCCCAGTCCTCCTCTGGCTCATTGAGCCGCTTCTCGACCTTCGCGAACCAGACCTCTGGTCCGTGTTCCTCGTCGTCCTCGTCTCGCTCGACGCCCTCTTCGGCGATCTGCTTCTGGAGTCGCTGCTGAGCGCGTTCTAGGGCCCTGGCGGCGGCCTGGAACGGGGCGGGGTCGCGCCGCGGGTCGCGCGGGTCGCGGAACTTGGTGACGAGTGTGCCGTCGACCTGCTTCCAGATGCCGATGGTCGCGGGCGTCTCGTCAAACCCGAGCGGCGCGATGAGTCCGATCTCTTCGTCGCCGAGGGTGAACTCGGCGCCCACGACCCACCCCTGGTCCTTCTTCTTGGTGCGGGCCTTGTCCAGGGTGCTCAGCGGCGTCGTGCCGTCCTCCGTGAGCCATTCCAGGCCCGTCAGCACGGAGGACTTGCCGGACTCGTTCTGCCCTACGAAGGCAAGTAGGTAGGGGCTTACGTTGCAGTCGGTCTCAGCCAGCCGCTTGTAGCCCTCGAACATGATCCGCCGGCACCGCATCCGCTTCATCAGTAGTTCTCCCTGACGCATAGGTCTTGCCGAACAACGTAAAGTCAAGTGGGCTCACACGTCGCAGGACCGCAGCGGTGGGCTCCCACCAAGGGCCGCGACTCCAGTCCCCTTGCGTGATCGTCACATGCGAGACCGTTCCTGACATTGTTGTGTGCGTGGGCCATCCTGCCCGAGCACAGTCGCCGCGCCGGGCAGTTCCGGGGACCCGGGGGCGTCTCGAAGGAGGAACGAGGCGCAGTGTCACAGGAATCGGCGGCCGCCCGGCATCGTGCCGCCGAACGTGTTGCCTTTGCGTACTTGGTCTCCCGGCTTCCCGGTCGAGGAGCCGTGAACCGTCACCCGTGGTTGTGGTTCGAGTCTTGTGTTCGAAAACGCATTGTGGGCCGTTCTCGGGTACACGACCGGCCTCACGATCGAGCTCCCGTCCCGTAAGCGGGACCTCCATCGAGATCGACCAGGTCGGCAACCCGATCAGCGGGACCGCGCCCGGCGGCGATCCCGTAGGCCCCGTCCGCCAATCCGTCCCGGGACTGGGACGGCATACGGGACGGGGTTACACGCGCGAAGCGGGTCCATTTACGCGGTATGGGGCATGCGCCTAACTAGGACCGCGCTCCGATTGTCGTTCGCGGTTGGCCTGTGGGGCTCAGTCCTGTCTTGGTCTCTCCTGTTCCGCCGTGAAGAGGGCTCGGGGGTCGAGTTTGTGGATGCCGTCGTCTTGGACGTAGTGGCGGCGGGTGACTGCTTGGTCGCTGTGGCGTAGGAGGTCGCGGGCGGCCTCGAGGTCGAGGGTGCGGTCGGCCTTGGTGCCGAGTGTGTGGCGGAAGGTGTGTGGGTGGACCCACTCGAGGTCGGTGCCGCGGACGCGGTCTCGGAGCATCCTGCGGAAGTTGGCATGGGTGACCGGGCAGCCGGTGCGGGTGGCGAACACGAACCCATCTGCTGACGCGCCAGATGTTTGGCGGCGTTCGGCGAGGACGTCGACGGCTCGTTCGTGGAGCGCGATGACGTGGATGGTGCCGGACTTGGTGGGTCCGAGCTGCATGCCGTCGGTCCGGCCGTCCTCGGCGAGGTTGTGGCGGACGGTGATGGCCGGGACGGCGGCGTCGAGGTCGATGTCGTGCCAGGTCAGGGCGAGGAGTTCGCCGATGCGGACCCCGGTGTAGCGCATGAGGACGAGACCGTGCCAGAGGACGTCGCTGGCGCCGTGGCCGGTGTGGTGCCAGTGCAGGGCCATGTCGATGAGCCGGTCGGCTTCGTCGTCGGTCAGGGCCCGAGGTGCTGGCTTGGCCTTCTCGGGCGGCTTCGTGCCCTCGAGTGGGTTGTGGCCATCGGTGCGGAACCCTCTGTCGGCGGCGAAGGCGAGCAGCAGCTTGAGCACGTTGCGGGGCTGGTCGCCGCGCAGCGGGATGCGCTGACCGTGTTCGTCGAGGCGGTGGCCGCCGGCCTGCCAAGTGCCGTCGGGGGTTCGGTGGCCGGGGTGCCGGGCGAAGAGTTCGTCGTGGAGCACTGTCTGGGCGCGGGCGCGGGTGATGGCGTTGATCTGGTCCTGGCCGAGGATGGGGGCGAGGGCGCTGCGCCAGGTGCGGCGGTACTGGTCGATGGTCGAGGCCCGCCGCCGGGTTCCCTCCAGTGAGGCGAACCAGCGTTCGGCCACCTCGTCCAGGGTGAGCTCCCGGTCGGTCGCGGGCTGCTGGCGGAGGAGTCGTTCGCGTTCTTGTGCGATGCGTGCCAGGGCGAGGTCGGCGCACTCGGACTTCGACATCGCCTTGACCGTGGTGCGGTGGTAGGTGCCGACGTCGTCGCGCCACCGCACCCGCACCCGCCAGAGCCGGTCCTTGACCTGGACGGGCCGTACGTCGCCCACGCCGCCGGGCGGGATCGCGTGGCGGGCCATCAGGCTGCCCCGTCCATGAGTGCGGCCCAGTAGGTGGCGTAGGCGGTGCGGGTGTAGAAGACGCGTCCGCCGACGCGCACGTACTTCGGTCCGGTACCGCGGGCGCGGTAGTTGGCCAGGGTCTTGGTGGAGACGCCGAGTGCTTCGGCGACCTGGTCGGTGGTCAGCAGTTCGCTGACCGACGGGATGGCCGGCACGGCCTGCTCGCTGTCGCCGGACCGTTCGATGTGACTCTGTTGGTTGTCCATGTCCGGTGACATGCGTAGATGGCGACGAACCGGCGGACCCCGTGGCTCAGCAGCGGACGACGGGAGTGGAACCAACAGCGGATGCGTGAGCGAGACCGCGGCGATATTCTCGGATCAGAGAACACCGGCGTACGGGGCGGGAGGTGTGCTGGTGGCTGGGGTCAGCGAACTTGATGTCGACCAGCGGGCGGTCGTGGAGTCTCTGCGTGCGGCGGTCCGGGCCAGTGGTCTGACCCAGCAGGACTTCGCGAGGGCTGTGGGTACGTCGCCGTCGCGGTTGTCGGCGTATCTGCACGGTGACACCGCTCCGTCGGCGCGGCTGTTGGTGAAGTTCCAGCGGATTGGCACCGCGCTGCATGCGGCACGTCAGGAGGGTGTGCCGACGGCGTTGGACGCGGGGACGTCGTTGCGTCGTGCCCTTGAGGTGTCGACGCGTCCCTCGGGGGTCCTCCGGTTCGCGCTCGAGGCGCGCGATCGGTTGCGCGACACCCTGGAGAACCGTCCCCACCTGATTGATGCCTGGGATGCGAAGCCCATGGTTGGCGAGGAGCGGTGGGGCACCTTGTTGGCTGTGTTGGTTGCGCACGAGTTCACCGCCGCTGGCCGGTCGGCGCCGTGGTGGACGTCGGTGGACCCGCTTGCGGTGGCGTGGTTCCCCGCGCGTGGTCGCCTGAGCGAGGGCCAGGTTCGTGAGGTGACGCCCGAGTGGTTGGCGGTCGCGAACATCTGGCTGGCCGCCTCCGCCCTGGAGGTCGCATGAGGCGCCCGTGGCTGTGCCCCAGCTGTGCACCGGAGGCGGTTCCTGAGCCGTGTTGGGCTCCGGGCCCGTTGAAGGAGCTCGACGCCGGTTCGGTGGTCGACCTGCTCCAGACACTCCACGACCGTCTCTTTGCCCGTTCGGCGCGGGTGGGTCTGTACGTCGTGGGTGGTGCGGCGATGCTGCTGGCCCACGGCCGGCAGCTCGGCACTGGTGATGTCGACGTCGCCGGCTCGACGCCGGCTACGGATGAGGTGGCCCGCGACGTCGCGATCGAGCGTGGTCTGGCGATGGGGTGGCTCAACGCGGCCGCCGCGCCGTGGGTGCCGCCGAGTCCGGAGTGCGCTCAGGCGCGCCCCGGAACGGAAGGTTTGACGGTCCATGTGGCGCCACCGCGTCACCTGCTGGCGATGAAGCTCGCCGCCTGGCGCCCCAAGGACGAGGAGGACCTGGTCGACCTGCTCCAGGCCTGCGACCTCAGCACCGCCACTGCCGAGGAGGTCGCCGACGTCTTGTATGAGGTCTACACCGTCGAGGACTCCCTGCCGGGTTTGCTCTCGGTGCCCGGATCCGACCCGGAACAGACCCGAGTCGAGGCCGTGGCCCGGGCACGAGACGCCCTCGCCCTCCTCTGACCCGCCCGGCTCGGGCGCGCCGGCGCCATCAGGCGTGTCTACGCCCCGGGGCCGGGTCCGCCAGCCTGAGCCCTGGTGAGGCGGGCGAGTTCGGCGCAAGTGCCGTCTTGGCGTCGAGCGTCGCCGGTGGCGGGGAGGGTGAGTGTCGCGGGGTACATGGCCTGGGTCCAGTAGGAGAAGGTGTCCAGGTCGAGGTCGGCGGGGTAGGTGTGGATGGCCCAGCCGTGCGCGACCTTCGCGTCGTCGGCGTACTGATCGGGTTGCCTGACCAGTGCCACCGTCCAGTCGAGCAGTAGCCGGTCGGGGTGCTGCTTGTCGTATACCCCGCAGATGCTGACCGTCGCGCAAGGTCCAGATCCCGTAGTGGGAGCCGTGCACCAACGGGGCAGGCCGATGGGGAGCGCGGTCCCAGTACGCGGCCGTTCCCGGACACCGCGGACCCTCTGCGCTCCACGGGTAGCGTTCGACCTCGCGTGAAGGGCGCGGTCGTCGAACACCGACCAGCGACCGCCTCGGTGCCGGTCTCTGACCACAGATCGAGCGTGCCGCGGATCGTCAGTGTGTCGGGTGCGTTGTCCTCGCCCATCACCGTGGAGCCCCCACTCAGGCGCGGGCGCGACGGCTCAGTCTGTAGTCGTACCCAGGGGCAGGAGCGTGCCGAGCGCGATCTCGAGTTGGGCGATTTCCTTGAGCGTCATGAACCGCTGGCCGCTGCCGATGTTGGCCAGAGTGGAGGTGCTCATCTGGGTACGCCGCGATGAGGCGGGGTCCTCGGGGTCCCAGGCCAACTCGGCGCGGTGGGAATAGCCGAGCGCGGGGAGCTTGACGTTGATCCGATGCCAGATGGCGTCCTGGATCTGGCTGGCTCGTAGGAACGCGGCCCACATCTGTCGCTCGGCGGGATCGGCGCTGGAGTAGCCGGTCATCTCGGCCAGGTCGATCCATCGCTGTTCCGAACCTGTGTCGGGTTGCCAGATGCCCCATCGTAGGCCGCTGACAAGCCAGTCCTTCGGCACGTCCGGCCTCCGCATGGGCGTCACGGTAGGTGTGCGGCCGGGTCTGACCGGCCATCATCGCGGCGTGCTGAAGCAACCTCACGTAAACATGATTGCACATCATGTATAGGTGATCTATGGTGTGCGTCAGGCGGTGCATGCAGACGACTGCCAGCAAGCGCGCGCCAGAGGAGGTGACCCGTGACGGGCTTGGTTGAGTTCCTCAGTTCTCGGTTGGCTCGGGATCTGCGGGTGGTGGGGTGGACCGTTGATGAGCTGGCGGATGCGGGGGATGGGGTGACGCCGGACATCGCGGGGAGCTACTTCGCGGTGTTCTCGCCGGCGCGGATGCGGGTCGATCGTGAGGAGCGGCTTGCGGTGGTCGAGATGCATGCCTCGCCCCAGCAGCGTGAGCGTCTGTGGTGCTGTCCGGCCGATGTCGATGTGGAGGAGTGCCCGTTGCTGCTGTCGATGGTGAGGGCCTACATGGATGACAAGGATTTCGACATGGACTGGGGGACGCCGTGAGCAGGACGACGAGTGAAGTGTCTGGGGAGGGCCTGGGTGGGGAGGACTGGTTCTTCGCCCGGGTGGAGCGACGGTTGGCACAGCTGCCGATCACCGATGTCGACGAGCGGGCCCGCTGGGCGCTGGTCGATGACGCGATCGATGCGTGTCGGGGGAATCCGGTTCCGGTGTGGCTGAGTAGCCCGGAGGCCCACGCCGAGCTGATCCACCGGCTGCGGTTCGTGCTGGGCCCGCAGGTGTCGGCCGGCACCTTGGCCGAGGCCGATGCTGCGCAGGAGCGGCTGGGTGAGGAGCTGCTGGCGATGGGGATGTCGCGGCGAGCACTCGGCCTGGACGACACGCGCTGATGCCGCTCGTGGGCGTCCAGGCGGCATAGGACTCATCGACCAGCACCACCAGCTAGGACACCCCACGGGTGCCCGGGCCGAGGAGAGGTATCGCAATGAGTGAGAACCACGGCGGCGACGGGCCCGCCGAGCACGAGCACGAGCACGGACTCGACCATGACTCCAAGTCCGGGACTTCTGCGTCGGTCGATGACCCCGGGGTGCCGGTGGGGGAGCGGTGCCAGTTGTTGCAGCCGGGCGATGGCGGCCGGTGGCTGGTCACCACCCAGGGGTCGACCCACATCTGGGACCTGGACGCGTGGACCTACACACGCATGCCGGGTGCACACAGTCGCAGCGGAGCGTTCGTGCAGGACCAGGTCGCGAACCCCATCACCCGGGTGGAGCGGTGGCCGCGGGTGAATAAGGCCTCGCTGGTGTGGTTCAACGATGCGACGCATCCGCACTACGTCGAGCAGTGGCGCCAGTCCTCGACCATCGTCAGCATCGAACGGCTCCCCGACCGCCCGCCGCCGCGGGCACCCGAGATCGACGAGCAGGGCCGGGTGGTGGTCGCCAACGGCGCCCTGGGTGGGGTGCATCCGTCCGGCGTGTGCGCTGAGAACGCCTGGGGCTGCTGGATCCATCGACCGCTCCCGCATCCGTTGGACCACGCGCCGGTCTACTGGCGCGAGGACAAGAGCACCGCCGAACGCCACTGTTCTCACGGCATCGGCCACCCCGACCCACAAGACAGTGCGTACGCATGGTTCGTCCATGGGCGGGACGTGACCGTGCACGCCTGCGATGGGTGTTGCCGGCCCGGCCCGGCGTGGCTGAAGGACCTGTGGTGAGGATGCGGTATCCGCGTTCGTGCATGGTGTGTGGCCCGTTGGGGTGGACCACCTGGACAGCGACGACGGTCGCGGAGGCGATCGAGCAGTACCAGGAGGCCTACCCCGGGCACGAGGTCCACGCGGCCGGCTGGAGCACCGAGGTGCCGGTGGTCTCGAAGGGCCTGTGGAACGTCGAGGTCGAGGTGAGGTTCGCCCTGGTGCGTCAGGTTGCCGCCGACACTCCCGAGGAGGCCGCGCAACAGGCACGGGCCCTGGGTGACTACGGCCACGCGGTGGAGTCGGGCGACCAGCCGGACCGGGTCGAGGTGCTGCGGTGCCACATCAGCCGCTGACCTCCAGGAGGGTCGTGCTCACCGCGACTTGTCGGTGGCGTGCCACGGGAACCCGGGCCATGGCGGCTTGCGTTCGCGCAGTGCGTCGGTGAAGGCGTAGTGGCGGCGGCCGCCGGCGCGTGGGTCGTGCAGCCAGCCGATGGTCATCTTGTTCTCTGCCACGGTCGTGCCGAGGACGGCGAGGGTGAGGTTGCGGACCCGACGCCACCGTCGGGGCGACATGGCCCTGGCGATGTAGAGCTCCTTAAGTGCGATCGCACGCAGTGCGATGTTCGCGGGCTGTGCGGCGGCCTCGATGACGTCTTGAGGCGACAGGACGCCCTCGGCGACGGCGATCAGGTGCTCGGCCCGGAGTCGCCGGGCGGCGACTGCTGCGGCACGTGCCCGGGCAAGGTTGCCGGAACCGGGGTGCGGGAGCGGGGCGTTGTTGACGGTCGTCTCGGGACGGCGTTGGCTGCCGGGCCCGGACGGGATCGCGACGGGTCGACGGTCGTGGCAGGTGCCCAGCAGGCGGGCGGGGAAATGTGGGTGGCCGGCGACGCCTTGTGTGGTCGCGACCGGACGGCCTCCGGCGGCGTCGGAGCGTCGGGTGGACAGCACCACCGGCCGGCCCGCCTCCTTGTGGAGTGTCCGGGCCGCGACCCGGTTCGGGTCGATGCTCACCCGGCTGCGGATGTGGTGCGGGGTCTGGCCCAGCATCGCCGAGGCGGGGACGATGCTGCACACCTCGACGTCCTCTTCTGGGGTGAACGGGTACAGGTCGACATCGCCCACCGAGGCCGGTGCCCACGCTCGGCGGTGGCCGACGGGGGCGGCGGCGGTGAGGGTCGTGAAGTCGGAGGTGGCGGTGAGTGGTGCGGGGAACCAGTCGTGCCAGTGGGCGGCGAACATGCGCTCTGCAACATCGCGGGAACCGGACTTCGCGACCGCGGCGGCGAGGTTCTTGTAGATCTCGTGCTCGGGCCAGCGAGCGGCCTTCTTCCGCATCCCGACCAGGCGGCCAGCGGCGAGGAAGATGACCACGATCCCGGTCCGTTTCATCGGCGCCTCGGCCAGCAGTCGTGCCCACCGTTCGACCTTCTTGTCGAACGCCCTACCGGTGGTGGCGGTCAGCTCGATGCAGATCCGCATCCCGTCGTTGCGGACCAGCACCAGGTCCGGTCCGCCCTTGGGTGGGGTGCATCCGTGCAGGGGCGGCACCAACGAGGAGAACCCCGACAACCGGGGCCCGACCACGGTCGCGATCGAAGGCAGCGCGGCTGCCCGCAACCCCAGTTCTGCGGCCAGTACGTCGTGGCGCGGGTTCCCGTCGCCCGACGGAAGATCGTGGCCCCCCGAGACCGCCAACCACTCCGCACCGGTGAGCAGGTGCCGCTGCGCATGGACCGCATCCAGATACCCGAGCTGGTACATCGCGGCCGCCCGTCCGGCATCGGCCAAACCCTGCCCGGGGAGGGGTGAGTTGATCCGGACCAACTCGTTGACGAACAGCGTCGCGACCAGTCGACTGCGCGGATCGGCCAACCGGACATCACCCACCAGCGCGGCTGCCTGATTCGACGTCAACGCACCCCAACACACCAACGCGCCCAGCAGGTTCAACGCCGCCGCCCGGTCATTGGAATCCAGCAGGCTCGGCATGTCCCGGGCCCGTTCCGGCGCATAGGCGCGTGGCAGCCGGGCCCCGATCCTGGCCGCTGTCGCACGGGCCGTGGGGTAGTCCACGCCGGAGGGGATCCGGCCGCTGCTGCGGAAGATCTCGTAGTAGGGATCCAACGCCACCTCGGTCACCAGCCTCCGGTCCAACCGGGTCGGCGGATGCAGCCCCACCGACACGAGTCGGGACTCCGCGGCAGGCGTCTTCGGTTCGTCGGCGAAAGGAGAGAGGGTCATGCCAGTTCACATGCGCAGATACCGGGACTACCGGCGACCAAGCACCCCGAGACGACGAAACGACCGTTGATTCTGGACCCGTATACGCGATCGGCCGCACAGAATCCGGCCCAGAATCCCCAGTCAGCCCGCCCGTTGGTCGCCGCCCCCTTCGGCTTCGCCGAAGAGAAGCCACCACGAGAGCAACGAGACCACGACCAGCAACCAGCCCCTCACGCACGCCACGAAACACACAACGCCAACCACCACGACCACAAAGCCGCACCACCACGAGAACACCACGACACACCCAGAGAAGCACCACGACAACACAGCGCCAGCGACCCGACCACACCACGCAACACGGCGAGCGCAGCGAGCCTCATCAGTATGGGCATCTCGGCTCCGGACACCTCCCAGTTGCGCCTGGCGGCGAGCGGAGGGGTGGTCGTCGCAATCCAGAGATGTCCTCGTCGGGGGTGTGCGGTAGTCCCGCTGACCGGTAGTGCGCCGTCGGCGCCGGTTGACGCGGCGTAGCGTCCCGGAGCATGGCGACAGAGGACATCGCAGCACTGCAGCGACTCAAGTACCGCTACCTGCGCACGCTGGACACCAAGGCGTGGGACGAGTTCGCCGCGTGCTTCGTCCCGGACGCGACCGCCGACTACAACGGCCTGGCCTTTGACGACCGCGACGCGCTGGTCGCCTACATGCGGAAGAACATGAGCGAGGGCGTGCTGACCATGCACCACGCCCACCACCCCGAGATCGACCTCGACGCGAGCGACCCGGACCGCGCGCGCGCGACCTGGTACCTCCACGACAAGGTGATCGTCAATGCGTTTCGTTTTGCGCTCGAGGGCGGGGCGATCTACACCGACCGCTACGTCCGCACCGCCGAGGGCTGGCGGATCCAGCACACCGGCTACCGACGGACCTTCGAGCTGACCTGGAACCTCGACGACCCTGGCGGTGCCACGGTGCACGGTCCCGAGGTGCGCTCACGCTTCTGAGTCAGACCGCCGGATCGGTCTTCGGGGGTGTGGACACGATCCGCGAGGTGAGCTTCGAGGGGTCAGATCGACACCGTGGTCTCTGCGAGGAGGGACCGCGCTGCTGCATCACCATCAAGACCGCGCGTTGTGCGATGGACCGTGCGCCAACCATGGGTGGTCCGGACGAACTCGAAGCGGTTTGCGCCGATGCGTGCCACGACTGGACGACCCTGGTGCTGCACCAGTAGGACCGATTCGCACACGGCGACGGCCCGATCACCGTCTACTGTGACGTGGGCAGGGCCGAGGAAGTGGCAGCACCCTTTGCCGATGAGCCCTTGGTGCGCATCGGAGCGCACCATTGCCTCGATGTCGGCCCGGCTGGCCATGTAGTAGTCGTCCACGTCATAGATTCCGTCGTCGGTCCACAGCGCCCCGACGCGGGAGGCCTCGCCCGCGTCGACCAAGGGGCCGTACGACGCAACGAGACGCGAGATCTCCTGCTGGTCCTCCAGACGTTTGAGCCTCTCTTCCAAGGCTTCAATTCTGGCCTCGTTCCCGCTCACGAATCCTCCTTGAACTCTTCGGCGATACCGGCCAGAGCCTCCAGCTGTTCGACGTAGTGCGTCGCGGACTCAGCCGCGATGTGGACGGTGGCAATGGTGGCGCCAGCTGCGCGCGTGCGACCGAGCCGACGGTGCACGGTGTCGGGATCGTCGGTCGGGTCCATGGGTCGACCGGCGCCGAGAACGACATCGAATCCTTCTGGCAGGTCGACGTCATCGAGCATCTTCCGCAAGGTGTCGTGGGGGAGCCCGAAGGGGACCCAGCCATCGCCGTGTTCGCGTGCCCTGCGCAGGCTGCGGGCCGAATGGCCACCGATCCAAAACGGTACACGCGGCTGCACCGCATGGGGCTCGACGACCAGCCCCTCGAAGCTGAAGTGTGGGCCGCGATGTTTCGGTAGTCGGCGGCCCATCGAGTTCCGCAGCGCGGCGAGGGCGTCGTCGGCGACGTCGCCACGGCGGCGCCATCTCGCGCCGAGCAAGTCGAACTCCTCCTCGATCGATCCGACACCGAGTCCCAGGACGAGGCGTCCACCGCTGAGGGCGTCGAGCGTGCCGTACCGCTTGGCGACGGCCAACGGGTGGTGGTAGCCGAGCACGAGAACCTGCGTCGCGAGTCGGATCTGTTGGGTGCGGGCGGCGAGGAAGCTCAGCGTCGCGAGTGGGTCCCAGTAGGTACCCCCTCGTTCCTCGGCGAGCTCGACGGGCACAGCCACGTGCTCGGAGCAGGTGAGATGGTCGAACCCCAGTCGGTCCGCGGCGTTTGCAATTTCGGCCAACTCGGCGATGCCGGCGTCGCTTTCCCACGACGAGCAGAATCCCGGTAGAGCGGTCACGATCGGACTGGTGATGCCCAGACGCACGGCGCGTCCTCCCTTCGCTGATGGTCACCATCCCATCGATCAGTTGCGGTCGCAGTCGGCCTTGGTCCCACTGACCGGAACTGAAACGAATTTCAGAATCGTATGGTGGCCGGTCGGTCGCGGTGTTACCGTCGTCACTAGAATTCATTTCAGTGACCGGAGTTTCCGGGAGGCCCAATGTCGATCCTGACGATGCCAGCAGCGCCACAGACGCGAACGCTCCCGCCTTCGATGGTCGAGCGCATGACGCTCATCATCGACCGCTTCCGCGATCGCGAGACCCGGCTGACCTTGGAGGAGGTCGCGCGGTCCACAGGGTTGCCACGCTCCACTGCGCACCGGATCCTCGACCAGCTCGTGCGGCTGGAGTGGCTCGACCACTCGGCCCACGGCTATGGTCTTGGACGCCGTTCCTTGGTCTTGGGTGGTCGCGGTGGCACCGATGACCTACGCGCCGCAGCGTCACCCCATCTCCACGACCTGCTGCTGCGCACGGGAGCAGTGGTGCACCTGGGAGTCCTCGACGAAGGCCGCGTGCGTTACTTGGACAAGCTTGGCGGCCGGTTCGCTGCGAACGTGCCATCCCGAGTGGGATCGACCGCACCTGCCCATTGCACTGGACTCGGCAAGGCGATGCTGGCGTGGCTGGAACCCGAGGAGGTCGAGGAATTGCTCGGTGGCCAGCCGTTGGTCCGCACCGAGGCCACCATCAACGGTCCGGCAGCACTGCACCGCGACCTGGCTCGCGTCCGCAGTCGCGGCGGTCTTGCGCTCGAGCGGGGCGAGTGTGTCCCGGACATCGCCTGCCTCGCCGCCGCGATCCGTGGGCCTCGGGGGCCGGTGGCTGCGGTCTCGGTCGTGGCGCGTGCCGGATCCACGCTGGAGCGGGTGGGACCGGTCGTACTGGACACCGCCCGCCGGATCGGGGTCGACCTGTTCGGCGAAATCCCTGGTATCCGTCGCGATCAGTGCCGGGCGCGCGGGATCGCCGTCACTGGCTGAAGGATCCGCGGGCCTCCTACGGCACGAGGCGTCTCATCACCTTCTCCGTCGCTCGGACCAAGGCTGATCGATCCTGATCCATCCGTCGGGCCACCAGTTCCTCGTTTCCGCTCACGACGTGCACGGGTCCCTTCCCGAGCGCCGCCAACCCCTCTCGTGCGACATCGGCCGGTTCGCTGATCTGCAGGCCGGGGAGGTCGAAGTCAAGGCCAGCACGCTCCATTGCGGGCGTTCGTGTCACACCCAGTACCAGTTGGAGAACGTCGACGCCTTGGTCGGCGAGCTCCGCCCACAGCCCCTCGACGAAGATCCGCCCGAAGGCTTTCGTTCCGCCGTACACGCTCTCGGTGGAGGTGCCGACGTAGCCCGCGAGTGATCCAACCACCAAGATGCCGCCGCGACCACGCTCCCGCATGGGCTGCCCGTAGCGGTGCACCAGGGCAAGCATGGCGCTGATGCCGAGATCCACGACCCGACGGAAGCCGACCAGATCGCGATCGAGGAATCGGCCGCCGTGGCTGTTCGCTCCGGCGTTGTGGATCAGCAGCCCCACCTCCACGTCGGCGGTGGCGGCAGCGATCTCTGCCACGGCCGCAGGGGCGGTGAGATCGACTGCGATCGTGCGGACCTGTCCGCCGTGTCGCCGTACTGCGGCGGCTGTCTCCTCGAGGGGCCCGGGGCGGCGCGCCACCAGGACCAGATGGAAGCCATCAGCGGCGAGTTGATCTGCCAGGGCGGCGCCGACGCCCTCGGAGCCTCCCGCGATGAGCGCCCACGGGCCGTACTGCTTCACGTCGGTCACGAGTGTTCCTCGGGGGAGTCAGTGTTGGACTTGAGCGGATCGCCGGACTGCACCTCAAGCCGTCCGTCGACGGCCGCCTCCCGCAGCGATGCGGCCAGTGCGGCGCACCCCGGGAAGGAATGTCGATTCGGGCGGTCGGTGTCGTACGCTGTGGCGCGGCGTTCCTGGCACCGACCGAGAGCCGCGGCACTCCACTGGATCGAGGTCTGGTCCCAACTGCTCTTGCGTGCGGTTACGAATGCACCACACATGCCACACGCGACGGGCTGCATCGCCGCATCCTCGAGTCGCACGTCGGCGCGCGCAGGCGGTCCCAACACGGCTCAACCCTGTAGCGTCTGTCGCGCAGCGAGGTTCTGTGCGACCTCGGCGCGCCAAGCTTCATTGGGGCGACTGGTGTCGATCTCGAACTCGAACCGGTCCGTCATTTCCTCAGACACATCGGCGGCATCGACGTAGAACTGCTGGTACCACCGTCGCAACTGGTAGACCGGGCCGTCCTCTTCGCACAGCAGCGGGTTGTCGACGCGGGCCTTGGAGCGCCAGATCGCCACGTCCTGCTCGAAGCCGTACTTGATGAACTTGCCGGTCTTGGCCGCCATCGCTTCGGCGTCTTCGTCGCTGATGCCCTCCTTCTTCTCCACGATGATTCCGTACTGGAGGACGAAGGAGTTCTCGTCGATTGGGTAGTGGCAGTTGATGAGGATGGTGTCGACATCGAGGTCTTCGTAGTGGTACGTGACCTCGTCGATCATGAACGAAGGACCGTGATAGGCGGCCACGGACGTCGTCCCGAGCACCGCCGGGTTGTTCTTGCTCGACGTTGTCGGGCGCACGTCTTCCCGACCTGATCCGTTCATGTACTGGTGCGCGGTCGTTCCCTCGAAGACGTTCTTGAAGTAGGTGGGGAAGGAGTAGTGGACGTAGAAGAAATGCGCCATGTCCACCACGTTGTCCACGATCTCGCGGCAGTTCGCACCTTCGATCACGGTCTCGTACCAGAGCCAGTCGGTCCAACGATCGTCCGTGGCCTGCGGGATCGGGGGGATGGTGACGTCGTCTGGCGGCGGCTTGCCCTCCGGGTCGTTCCACACGAAGAGCATGCCGTCCTGCAAGAGTGTGGGCCACGCTGCCGTGCGGGCACGCAACGGAACGCGACGGGCGTAGGGAATCTGCTTGCACCGCCCGTCGCCGCCCCACCGCCAGTCGTGGAAGGGGCACGCGATCTCGTCCCCCTTCACCTGCCCCTGCGAGAGGTCACCGCCCATGTGCCGGCAATAGGCGTCGAGCACGTGCACCACACCGTCGCCTCCCGCGAAGACCACCAACTTCTGCCCGAAGGCATTGACCTGGTGGGGAGTCCCATCGGCGAAGTCGCGTTCGAGGCCCAGGCAGTGCCATCCGCGGGCGAATCGACGCGGTCTCGTGTCCACCTCGATGTGTCGTATGGCGTGCGCGGTTCCGCTCATCTCGCCCTCCCGTTTGCGGTGCTCGTCGATGCTCTCGCGATTCTGGGCCCGTGCGCCGGACGCGGGCTGCTGTCATCCCACTCAGCGGTAACGTGGCGAGGCATCAAATCCCGATGCCACACAGGATGGGCAGTCTGAGCGAGGATCCCACCCATCCGACCCATAGGAGGCGCGCGTGCCGCGTATCGCCCAGCCACGGCCACCGGCAGAGCCCCAGTCGGCCGAGCAGAAGGAACGGCACCGACGAATCCTCCGGGCAGCTGGACGGCTAGGTGCCGAACACGGCTTGGACCGGATGCAGATGAACGACGTGGCCCGCGAGGCCGGCGTCGCCATCGCCACCTTGTATCGCTACTTCCCGTCCAAGACAGACCTCTTCGTGGCCGTGTTGCACGCGCAGATCGATCACCTCCACGCGGGCAAGGTCGCGGACCCGGGCCGCGGCGATCGTGCCGCCACGGTGGCCGACGTGCTGGTCGCCGCCGGGCGGCGCATGTTGGAGCGCCCACGACTGGCCATGGCCATGCTGCAGTCCAACAACACCGCTCAGTTGCAGGGCGGACAGGAGCACACCGCCGCCAATGCCGCGTTCCACGAAGTGCTGCTGACCGCGCTCGGCGCGACACCCGATCCGACCGGCGAGGACTACCGCATGGTCCGCATCATGGAGCAGACTTGGTACGGCATCCTTGTCTCGGTCCTCAACGGGCTGGTCGACCAGGCGCAGAGTGAGGCTGATGTACGCCTCGCCGCGCGACTCCTGCTCGGGCCCCGCTACGACGGGACCGCGGAATGAACGGGCAGCGGAATCGCACCGTGGCCGTGACCGGCGCCGCCTCGGGGATCGGCGCCGCCACGGCCGCGCTGCTGCGTGAGCGCGGCGACCGGGTGGTCGCGGTGGATCTCCACGATGCCGATGTGTGCGCGGACCTGACCACGCCAAGAGGACGTCGCAGCGCCGTCGAGCAGGTCACCGAACTCGCGAACGGACCACTGGATGGGCTCGTCACCTGCGCCGGCCTGAGCAGGGCCGGAGCCCCCCAGGTCAGTGTCAACTACTTCGGCACGACCGATCTCGTCACCGGCCTGCGGCCGGTGCTGGCGGCCTCGTCCGCCCCGCGCGTGGCCCTCGTGGGCTCCATCGCCGCGACACATCCCCACGACGCAGACCTGGTGGCCGCGTGCGTCGACGACAACGAGGACCACGCGCACACTCGCGCCGAGGAACTGGTGGCGGACCGACGGCCGCATGACATCTACCCTTCCACCAAGGCGGCATTGGCGCATTGGCTGCGCCGCACGGCCGTGACCGAGGAGTACGCCGGAGCGGGGATCGCCCTCAACGCGGTGGCTCCCGGCGTGGTGCTGTCGCCGATGACCGCAGAACTGGTCTCCGATCCGAAGTGGCGCGCAGTGATGGACGCCGCCGTCCCCATGCCACTCGGCGGATACTCGCCACCGAAGGCCATCGCCCACGCGTTGCTGTGGCTGATTGCTCCGGAGAACACCCACATGGCCGGTCAGATGGTCTTCGTCGACGGTGGCGCCGAGGTGATCACGAGTTCACCGCGGTGAACCGCCGCCTCCGACGTCGACCTCCGAGGCGACTCTACGCGGCTCAGAAGTGAGCCTGGCCCCCGTCAAGGGGGATCGTTGCGCCGGTGAGGTATCCGAAGTCGGGTCCCACCAACGACACCACTGCCCGGCCGATGTCGGACTCTGGGTCGCCAATGCGACGCATCGGGATGCTCGCCACGAACTCCTCGGCCTCCTCGGGGTGATTCTCGGTCCACCACCGGATGCCGGGTGACATCGCATGCGGCGCGATCGCATTGACTCGGATCCGATCGCCGGCCCATTCGACCGCGGCGGTGCGGGTCAGGGACCGCAGCGCCGACTTGGACGCGGCGTAGGAGCCGTAGTTCGTCGGATCCCAGCGCACCATCGCCGAGGTAACGAGATTGACGATGGACCCGCCTCCGGCCGCGACCAGGTGCGGATGAGCGGACTTCATGAGCGCGAACGCAGCGAAGGGCCCCGCCACGAAGCCCTTGGTGAAGTTCTTCACGCTCATGTCCAATAGCGGCATCATCACGCCGTCGTAGGCGTTGTTGACCACCACATCGAGCCGCCCGAAGTCGGTCACAATCTGGTCGACGAGCTCGGGGATGGCATCAGTGTCAAGCAGGTTCGCGACGTACCCCTCCGTCCGGACGCCGCGCTCGCGCAACAGGCCGCAGGTCGTCTCCAACTTCTCCGGCGTACGACCGACGATCGCGATGTCGGCGCCAGCATCGGCCAATGCCAGCGCGATGCCCTGGCCGACGCCTTGCCCGGCGCCGGTGACGATCGCGACCTTGCCCTGCAACGGCTCCATCCGTGATTCCTCCTTGCGGTGCGTTCGCCTCATCGTCAACCGCGTGTCGGCTCTTGTCGGGGCGCGATCCCGGTGAGCGGGAGAGACGCCGCTCACTTCTGTTTCGAGCACGAATACTCGCCCGCGTTCAGCCGGAGTCGAGAGGTGACCACCATGACCACGCAAGACCGATACGCACAGGACCCAGCCGCGGCAGCGCGCGCGATCATCGAGAAACTCACGGGTCCGGGTGGGGTGAGCGAGTTGCGGGTCGAGGAGGTCCTCGGTGCGCCGGTGCAGGTGTTCGCCCAACGTCACCACGCGCTCCACGAGGTGCTCGCCGCATCCGTGGCACACGGTGACCGCCCCTACTTGGTGACACTCGAAGGTCGGCTGAGCTTCGCGGAGCACGCGCAACGTGTCTCGTCCTTGGCCGAGTCGTTGCGCCGCGATTACGGCATCGGCAAGGGCGACCGCGTGGCCATTGCTGCCGCGAACAGCCCGGCGTGGATCGAGTCGTTCTGGGCCATCGTCTCGATCGGTGCGGTGGCTGTCGGGTGCAACGCCTGGTGGTCCGCGCGCGAGCTGGTTCACGCCCTGGAGCTCACCGAGCCGGCGCTGGTGCTTGTCGACGCGAAGCGTCGCGCCGTCGTCGCAGAGCTTCTGGGTGGGTGTCCGGCCCCGGTCACGGACCTGGAGGATGAGCACGAACGACGCGCGACCACCTATCCGCACGCGCAGCTCCCTAGCGCAGAAGTCGCCGAGGACGATCCCGCCGTCATCCTCTTCACGTCTGGGACCTCGGGCCGGCCCAAGGGAGCGGTCCACACTCACCGCAACCTCTGCTCGGTGATCGGGTTCCACCGACACAACGACGCTCTCGCCGCCGCCTTCGGTGATCCCGTCGCGCCAGAGGACAAGGTGTACCTGCTCGCCATGCCGCTATTCCACGTGGGCAGCCTGCACAACCTTGCGGTGCCGCGGCTGGCGAATGGGAGTGCGGCGGCGATGCACCTGGGGGCTTTCGATCCTGCCCGGGTTCTCCAACTCGTCCAGGATGCGCGCGTCACTCACTGGGGCGCAGTGCCGACGATGGCGAACCGACTGCTCGAATTCAACGGTGTCGCTGACTACGACACGTCCTCGTTGTACGCCTTCTCGCTGGCGTCCGCGCCGTCGTCCCCATCGTTCCACGCCCGACTGCGTGACCACCTGCCGTTCGCCGGCGCGTTGGTCGACAGCTACGGACTCACCGAGTCCTGCACCGCGGTGGCAGTGGCCAACCCGGTGGACATGGTGGAAGCTCCCGGGACCCTCGGACGCCCGATCATCGGTGTGGAAATGGAGGTGCGTGACCCGCTCGGTCGACGACTCGCTCCCAGTGAGGAGGGCGAAGTGTGCGTCCGGAGCGCCTACAACATGCGGGGCTACTGGCACAACGAGGATGCCACCCGCGGGGCCTTTGACGATGCCCGATGGCTGCACACCGGCGACCTGGGAACCATGGACCGGCAGGGACGCGTTCGGCTCTCCGCTCGTCGATCGGACCTGATCATCCGCGGCGGTGAGAACGTCTACCCGGCCGAGGTCGAGCACACCCTGGCCGAGCACCCTGCGGTGGCCGAGTGCGTAGTCGTGGGGACCGATCACCATGACCTCGGACAAGAGGTCGCCGCTGTCGTGGTCCCGCGCGACGCCGACGTGGACCCCGCCGCACTTGAACGGGAACTGATGGCCCACGCAGGAGCGGAGCTCGCCCACTACAAGGTGCCCACACGGTGGCGGATCGAGGCGTCGCCGCTTCCGCGCAACGCAACCGGCAAGGTCGTCCGCCCAGCGATCATGCTCTGATCGCTCACTTCCTGAGGAGTTCCCGTGGCACCCACATCCACGCCGCCCGACGTCTTCGCACCGGGTCGGCTCGGACCGGTCCAGCTGCGCAATCGAACGATCAAAGCCGCGACGTACGAGGGGCTGAGCCACCGCGGCCTCGTGACGAGAGACCTGGTCGACTTCCACGTGCGCTACGCGCGGGGTGGTGTCGGGATGACCACTGTGGCGTATCTTGCGGTCGCCAAGGACGGCAGGACAGACCGCCACCAGATCCACTGGACCGACGAGTCGCTGCCGGGCCTGCATGCCCTGACCGAGGCCGTGCATGCTGAGGGCGCCGCGGTCTCCGCGCAGATCGGCCACGGCGGCCCGGTGGCGGAGTCACGGGGCAACCGTGCTCCCGCGCTCGCGCCCAGCCGACGCGTGAATCTGATCGCGATGAACACCTCCCACGAAGCGAGCCGCGCAGACCTGATCCGCGTGGTCGACGCCCACGGCGAGGCGGCCCGCCGCGCGGTCGCGGTCGGCTTCGACGCCGTCGAGGTGCACCTTGGCCACAACTATCTGGCCA
This sequence comes from Nocardioides panacisoli, assembly GCF_019448235.1. Lineage (NCBI taxonomy): Bacteria > Bacillati > Actinomycetota > Actinomycetes > Propionibacteriales > Nocardioidaceae > Nocardioides > Nocardioides panacisoli. Next base: position 2,512,601 of record NZ_CP080409.1, on the reverse strand, counting down.
GTGCCTTTCTGAGTCCGAAACTCAACCGTCGCAGGGACGAGTACGGCGGTCGCCTGCGCTATCGAGCACGGCTCGCACGCGAGATCATGCGGGCGGTCCGCGACGCCGTGGGGGACCGCATCGCGATCGTGGCCAAGGTCAACATGGACGACGGCGTTCCCGGCGGGTTCTGGCTCGACGAGGCGATCCCGGTCGTCCAGTGGCTGGAGTCCGACGGCACCGTCGACGCCGTGGAGATGACCGCAGGCAGTTCCCTGCTCAACCCGATGTACCTCTTCAAGGGCGACGCGCCGCTGGAGGAGTTCGCAGGCGTCATGCCGCAGCCGATCCGAGCCGGCGTCCGCACGGTCGGACCACGCCTGCTCAAGACCTACCCGTATCGGGACGGCTACCTGCTCGAGGACGCACGTCAGATCCGGGCTGCGGTCGACCTTCCGATGATCCTGCTCGGCGGCATCACCGAACGACGGATCATGGAAACGGCGATGGCCGACGGATTCGACTTCGTCGCGATGGGGCGAGCGTTGCTTCGTGAGCCGGATCTCGTCAACCAGATTCAAGCAGATCCGACGGCACGGTCACTGTGCATCCATTGCAACAAGTGCATGCCCACCAACTTCACCGGCACTCGCTGCGTGCTGGTTGACCGCGAGACGACCCGTAGTAGCGATTGGGGCACACCCGCGGCCTATGTCGTCGCCCTGCCCGACCCAACCATCCGCCGCGACAATGACGCCATCCCGAGCGACTTCCGGTGAGTGGGACAGGTCACATCGGACCGCACTCGTGGGTGTCACATTGCCACTCGTGGTACGCCGAGTCCTGACTGCGGGCGCGGAGTTCGTCGCGGTCCTCCTCCTAGTCAGCGCGGGGGTTTTCCTCCTGGTCAGCATGGTGCCTGGGGACCCAGCGGTCGCAGTACTGGGGGAGGGACGCACCGCGGAAGAGTATGCCGAACTGCGTACCGACCTGGGGTTGGACGAACCCATCCACTTGCGCTACCTCGACTGGCTCGGTGGAGCTGTGGCCGGTGACTTGGGCACGTCCTTGGTGCCACCTCAGACCGCGGTCAGCGAGCGGATCCTCGCTGCGTTGCCGGTGAGTCTTGAGCTGGCGCTCCTTGGGATCACGCTGGCCCTCCTGATCGCAGTGCCGATGGCAATGTGGTCGGCGTACCGCCAGGGCGGCCGCAGTGACCGGATGATCAGCGCCACCACTTTCGGGTTGCTTTCAATGCCGTCGTTCCTTCTGGGACTCCTGCTGATCGCGGTGGTGGTGAACTCGTTCGGCCTGCTGCCTCGCAACGAGTGGGTCCGACTGTCGGACAGCGTGACGGGCAACCTCGAACACGCCCTGCTGCCTGCCCTGACCATCGCGCTCATGGAGGCCGCCATGTTCACCCGAATCTTGCGCAACGACCTCGCCAACACGCTGACCGAGGACTACATCCTCGCGGCGCGCGCCCGCGGAATGCACCCGCTTCGCGTTCTGGTCAGCGATGCGTTGCGGCCGTCCTCCTTCTCTCTCGTCACTGTGCTGGGACTGAGCATCGGGCGACTGGTCGGCAGCACCGTCATCGTCGAGTACCTCTTCGCGCTGCCCGGCATGGGCAAGCTGGTCATCGAGGCCGCGAACCAAGGGAACTATCCGGTCGTGCAGGGGGCCGTACTGGTCATCGCCGTCGTCTACGTAGCGAGCAACGCGCTGATCGACCAGTCCTACGGATTCCTCGACCCCAGGACGCGTCGTGCTCGCGCCTGATCCCGGCCGCGCCACCGCCACCCGTCGCGGACTCTTGAGCGTCGGGGCGCTCCTGCTACTGATCGGTGCTGGTCTCACCGCATGGGCCGTCACAACCGTCGCCCTGATCGGTGTGGCCCGTGCGACGTTGGGGGTGGTGGGAGTTCTGGCCCTCATCGCCGGTCTCGGACGCGTCGCGCATGCAGTTCGGGGCCGCCACGTCGACGTGGTGCTCTGCCTTGGAGTGGTGTGGCTGGTGCTCGTGGTCGGTGCCGCCGTCCTGGCGCCGTGGCTCCCCCTCGCCAACCACGACGACGCGGTCGCCGGGCTGCGCGAGCCGATCTTTGCCGAACCCGCCCTCGGATCCGAGCATCCGCTAGGCACGAACAACTACGGTCTCGACGTCCTCGCACGCACCGTGTTCGGCGCAAGGACATCGATCACGGTGGCCATCGTCGCGGTGTTGTTGGGTGCCGTCGTTGGCGGAACCGTCGGCATCGTCGCCGGCTTCGTGCGCGGGGGTGTGGACCGTGTGGTGGGGGTGGCGGCCAACGCCCTGCTCGCCGTACCTCCGCTGATCCTGCTCATCGCCCTCGGAACGGTGCTCGAGCCCAGCCTGCGCAGCATCTCCTTCGCACTCTCGCTGCTGACCGTGCCCAGCATGGTGCGGCTGGCGCGGGCCAACACCATCGCCGTTGCTGAACGGGAGTTCGTGCTGGCTGCACGAGCATTGGGCGCTCACCGGCTGCGATTGCTCGCCCGCGAGGTTCTGCCCAACGTAGTCCTGCCGATGCTGTCGTTGTCGGTGGTGATGATTTCGGTGCTGGTCGTGGCCGAAGCGTCGCTGTCCTTCCTCGGCATCGGGATCCAACAGCCTCAGCCCACCTGGGGAAACATGATCGCCGAGGGGCAGGGCGGTGTGATGGAGGAACACCCGTTCATCGTGGTGATTCCCGGTGTATGTCTCTTCCTCACGGTCTTCTCTGTGAACCTGCTGGGCGAGAAGGCCCAGGAGCACTGGAATGTCAGGAGCGCCAAGCTGTGAATCTCCTATCCCCGTCCGCTCCCGACTCCACGCTGCTCGAGATCAAAGACCTCCGGGTTGGATTCCACACGCCACGTGGCGAGGTCCGTGCGGTGGACGGCGTCTCCTTCAGCGTCGCCCCCGGAGAGATCCTAGGTCTGGTGGGAGAGTCCGGATCAGGCAAGTCGGTCCTGGGGCGGGCAGTCATGGGGCTGGTCGGCACCGACGCCCGGACAACCGTCACAGGCTCGGTGAGGCTGGGTGGCCGAGACGTGCACGCGCTCGACGACCGCCAGCGGCGCCGGCTGTGGGGACCGGAGATAGCAATGATCTTCCAAGATCCGATGACCTCCCTCAACCCGGTCAAGCGCATCGGCACTCACCTCACCGAGACACTGCGGCGACACGAGCGCTGCAGCCGACGGCAGGCGGTCGAGCGAGCGAGCGAGCTGCTCCGTCAGGTCGGCATCCCCGAACCTCGGCGGCGCCTCGACCAATACCCTCACGAGCTGTCCGGAGGGATGCGGCAGCGCGTCATGATCGCGATCGCCCTTGCCTGCGACCCGCGTCTGCTGATCGCGGACGAGCCCACTACAGCTCTCGACGTCACCGTCCAGCGCCAGATCCTCGACCTGCTCGGGCGACTCGTCCGCGAACGCCACATGGCGATGATCCTGATCAGTCACGACCTCGGCACCGTCGCCGGGCGCACCGACTGGGTGCAGGTCATGTACGCCGGCGGAATCGTCGAGACCGGGCCCACGAGGGCGGTGTTCGGCCAGCCGGACCACCCCTACACCGAGGCACTGCTCGCCTCCATCCCGCGGTTGCAGGATCCGCCTCACACTCTCCTGCGAACGATCGACGGGACGCCGCCGGACCTGATGGCTCCTCCCGAGGGATGCCGATTCGCGCCGCGCTGCGGAAGCTGCGACGAGCAGTGCCGGACGGAGGCGCCGTTGCTCCAAGTCGGTGTGATGCCGCAACGCCAGGTCGCCTGTCACCATCGACGCCTCGACCCGACCGTGTCCACGCCCCCCGTGTCAGTGTCCGGAGGAGGTCTGCATGGCCGGTAGCGGCACCGCACACCTGCGGAAGGAGGCCGAGCGCGCACTCGTCGTCGACGACCTTGTCGTGGAGTTCCCCGTCAAGCGGGGAACGGTCCACGCGGTGTCCGGACTCAACCTCGACCTGCTGCCGGGAGAGACGTTGGGGATCCTCGGCGAGTCGGGCTGTGGCAAGTCCAGCGCCGGGCGCGCGATCATGCAACTGCCGCCACCGACCTCGGGAACGGTCGGCCTCGGCGACATCGAGCTCACCGGGTTGTCGGAGTCGGCGATGCGCACCGCGCGCTCACGGATGCAGCTGGTGCTCCAGGACCCGGTTTCCGCACTCAATCCCCGACGACGTGTCAAGGACCTCGTGGCCGAGGGTCTCGCCATCTGGGGCTGGGGTGATCGGTCCGGAACCGAGCGGGAGACCTTCATCGACGAGCTGTTGACATCGGTCGGGCTGGACCCCCGCACGGTGCGTGACCGAAGGCCGCACGAACTGTCCGGCGGCCAGTGCCAGCGCGTCTGCATCGCCCGTGCGCTCGCGCTGGATCCCGACGTACTGATCTGTGACGAGCCGGTGTCGAGCCTCGACGTCTCGGTGCAGGCGCAGATCTTGAACCTGATCGAGGAGACTCGACGGCACCGACACCTCAGCATGCTCTTCATCGCCCACGACGTCGCCGTCGTCAAGAACATCAGCGACCGAGTCCTCGTGATGTATCTCGGCAAGACCTGCGAGGTGCTACCCGCTGACGGCCTCGAACACCACGCGACCCATCCGTACACCCGCCTGCTGCTCGATTCCGTGCCCAGCGCAGATGACGCTGACCACGATCCTGAGCCCGCGCCGGCGGTCGATCTCCCCTCGCCACTGGAGCCACCCTCGGGATGCCGTTTCCGCACTCGATGCCCATGGGCCACCGAACGGTGCGCGGTCGAGGAGCCCGAACTCCGTGAGATCCGTTCGGGCCACTACGTCGCCTGCCATCACGTGAAGGAGATTCCGTGACCTATCCCGACGCCATCGCCACGGCCGCAGCCATCCGTGATGGGGAGGTGTCGGCACGCGAGGTTGTGACCGAGGCCATCACCCGAATTGAGAAGCACGACAGCACCCTGAACGCCGTCGTCGCCCAGCGGTTCGAGGAGGCACTTGCGGAGGCAGCCGGCGATCTCCCGGACGGGCCACTGCGCGGCGTGCCGATCCTGATCAAGGACCTGGGTGCGCAGGTCGCCGGCCTCCCGCTGACTCGCGGCAGTCGGCTCTGGGCCGACAACGTGGCACCAGTCGACAGCGAGCTGGTCCGCCGCTATCGAGCCGCCGGCATGGTTGTGCTTGGAACCAGCAACTCGCCCGAGCTGGGCAAGAACGCCAGTACCGAGCCGCTGCTTCACGGGCCCACGCGCAACCCGTGGGCCACGACCCACTCGTCGGGCGGCTCGTCGGGCGGAGCCGCGACCGCGGTCGCCGCCGACCTGGTGCCGGTGGCCCATGGCAACGACGGGGGTGGATCCCTCCGGATCCCCGCCGCCGCGTGCGGGTTGTTCGGACTCAAGCCCAGCCGTGGGCGGGTCACCTCCCACCCCTTCGCGACGACGTTGGCTGCCCCACTCTCCGTCAATCACGTGGTGACCCGCACCGTGCGAGACAGTGCGCTCCTGCTTGACCTCTCCTGCGCACCGCTTCCCGGCGATGCATTCGCAGCGCCGACGTCGGCCACCCCCTTCGTGCACCAGACCACTGCCCCACGGACGGGCCTCCGCATCGGGCTCGTCACCCGACGCGCCGACGGCGGCACGGTCGATCCGGTCGTGGTCGACGCCGCGCGGCGTGCCGCCCGGGCCTGTGAGACCCTCGGGCACCATGTCGAGGAGGTCACATTCCCCCACGACGCGGAGCAGATGATGAGCGGATTCGCGACCCTGATGGGGGTGTCACTGCTGGCAGACGTCGAGCACCGTCTGACCGAGCTCGGCCGCGACTTGGTAGAGAACGATCTCGAGCCCTTCACACGACTCATGCTCGATCACTACCGAGCCACGATGACGCCTACGCAGGTGTACGACGCCCACGTGGCCCTTCAGCGAGCCGGGTGGCAACTCGGCACCGCGTTCTCGCGACTTGACCTCCTGCTGACACCGACCCTCCCACTGCCGGTGCCGACACTCGGCGTGCTCGACACCAGCGACCCGGCAGTGATGTGGGAGCGCGGCGGCGACTTCTCGGCCTTCACCGCGGTCGCCAATGCCACCGGTATGCCGGCCATGTCCGTGCCCTGCGGCGTTGATCATGCGGGAGTACCCCTGGGAGTGCATTTCATCGGTGACCTCGGCACCGAGGGCACCCTTCTCGGGCTGGCGTGTCAGCTCGAGCAGGCATTGCCGTGGCCGCTGGTGGCGCCCGCGTACGCCTGAACGCCACGCGAACAGAGAAACCCCAGAGGCCCGGCGCCCCCAGCGCGCCGGGCCTCTGTGGTCATGTGCTCGGAGTCAGCCCTTCCAGGCATCTCCGAAGAGCATGATCAACTCCGAAGTCGTGGTGATGCCGTGGACGTCCTCATTCCACGGGAAGAAGAAGGCACCTGCACCCATCGCCACTCCGGGAACGGTGTCCTGCCACAACTGGTTGATCTGTTCCAGCAGGTCCTCCGCCTCGTCGCCCTCGGCGGTCTGCAACTCTGCGATGAGTTTGTCCATCTCATCATTCCCATAGCCCGAGGGATTCTGCGGCGACTGGCTGTTCATGTTCGTCGCCAACCGGGAGTAGGGGTCCTCGTCCGGGATGCTCATCGCCGACACGGCAACGTCGTAGTCGTGCGTGACGTAGATACGCTGCGTCTGGTCAGCAACGTTGCGCAGCAGATCGGTCTCGACCTCGAATCCAACCGCCTCGAGCATTCCCTTGATCGTCACGGCGCCGGTCTGGGAAGCCTGATCGGATTGACCGATGTAGGTCAGCTTCCCGTCATAGCCGTCCGCCTTGGCCTCAGTGAGCAGCTCCTCCGCCTTCTCGGGGTCGAACTCTGAGGTCTCGACCTCGGTGTAGTACGGCGCGTTCGGCGAGTAGATGTTGCGACTTGGCAACCCGGCACCGTTGCTGACGCGATCGAAGTACACTTCGGGATCGATCGCGTGGTTGATCGCCTGTCTCACTCGGACATCAGAACCCGCACTGCCCTCACGGTTGTTCAGCCAGAACATGGCCGAGAGGCCGTTGGGCACCATGATCCCCGCGAAGCCATCGCGTCGCGCTTGCTCCACGGTCTGCGGCGCTCGCACGTTTGCCACGTCGACACTGCCGTCATCCAGCGAGCTCAGCCGGTCGTCGTCGCTTCCGAGCCAGACGAATCGGAGCCCGTCCAGGTGGGGCGCGCCGTTCCAGTAGTCCGTGTTCGCGGCGAGCAGGAGCTCTTCGCCGGGCTGGTATTCGTCGAGGGTGAACGGGCCAGCCCCGATTGGGGTGAACTCCTTCTGGTCCTTGGCGTACGCCGCGGGTGCCATGATCATGCCGGGACCACTCGCGAGCATGTTGGGGAACGTGGTCCACGGGCGGTTGAGCGTGAACACCACCGTGTCCTCGCCCTGCGGGTCCATGTCCTTGATGTTGCTCGCCAGCAGCAGAGTGTTGTAACCAGCCTGCTGCATGTAGTAACCGATGCTGCCGACCACGGCGGCCGCGTCGAGAGGAGTGCCGTCGGAGAACGTCACGTCCTCGCGGAGCCTCAACGTCCAAGTCTGATTGTCGTCGGAGTCCAGCGACTCCGCCAGCCACGGTTCGAAGGAGTCCGAGGCTTGGTCATAGCGCATCAACACGTCATACACCGCCGCGAGTGCGTTGCCGCCGGCAGCGCCGTTCGGGATGGTCTGAGTGGGGTCGAGGCTGCGCGCCTCGGAGTAGTCGGCGATCGTGAGCGTTCCGCCTGTCTGAGGTTCGCCCGGGTCTCCCTCCACGCCGACCACGCCAGCGGTGTAGATGTCGGACTTGGACATCTCTGAGGTGTCCTCCCGGTCCTCACCGCCCGAACTGGCGCATCCGGCCGTCAACAGCGCGGTGGCTACAAGGGCCGCGACACCGGCCCGTGGCATCAAGCGTTTCCTCATCGATCCTCCAGTGAGTATGGCCCCGAACAGCCCGGGATCTGCCGGGAAGGTGTGTCGCGCGTCACGCTAGGAGCGTGCCGATCGAGTACCGGAGCTCACTCCCACTCACCGGGAGCAGTGCGCGCACCCCAGGAGGAACGTCGACCACGAGGCGGCCACGCTTCGCCACTCTCAGATGTCCAGGTGGGAGAAGGCGGCATCGACAGCCACGGCGGACAGCCGTGGGTGATGGCGCGCATCCAGCCCCAGCGATCGCGTGTGCTCGGCAATCCCGGACAGTGTGGTGACCATCATTCCGGGCAGTTGCTTCACCGTTTCGATCAGCTGCTCCAGGAGCATCGCCCGGCCGGGTCGCCCGCTCAGGAACGGATGGTTGGTCAGCACGAAGCAACCGCGCTCTCGATGGAGCGCCTCCGCCTCGAGTTGCCACATCTCGCGCACTTTCGCGGGTGACTCGATCACACCGCTACCGGTCCAGCCGGGGTAGAAGGCGTACTGCTCCCAGTCGTCGAGCGCCCAGTCAACCGGTACCTGCACGATCGATGCTCCCGTGGTGCGGGCGCAGGCCATCTCATAGGGCCGGTCCCCGTCCAACAAGCTTGAGTCGTAGAGAAACCCCCGCTCGTGCAGCAGGTCGGCTGAGTGCCAGTTGAGCTCCCACCACGGAGCGCGGTAGCCGACCGGTCGAACATCGGCGACGTCTGCGAGGGCCTGCAGTCCGCGATCCAACACTGCCGCCTCTTGGTCCTCGGTAAGCGTTCCCATCGGTTCGTGTGCGTATCCGTGGTGGGCGATGTCGTGACCGCCGTCGACGATCCGGCGCACGGTGTCCGGATAGGTCTCCGCCGTCAACCCTGGCACGAAGAACGTGGCGAGGACGTCCTGGCGACGGAGGATTTCGAGCAGCCGGGGCACTCCGACGAGCGGTCCGTAGGACTGGTGCGACATCAACGACATGCGGGTGGCGTTGTGCCGATCCGCAGCCAGCGCACAAGACTCCGCGTCAACCTCGAAGGTGAAGCTCGCTGCCGCCTGCACGCCGGGCGGCCACGTGAACTAAATCGCCATGAACCCTCTCTACCGGGTTCCGGCGTGAAGGTCGAGAGCTCCGGACGATGCGGCTACACTGCACCCATGGGTGCCCGTCACAGAGCTGGTCAAGCTGATGTGACGCTGCTGCCTGCCCATGTTCCTTCCGGTGCGGTTTTGCTTGCGCTGGAACTCAGCCGCGAGGCTCGCGGCATCACCGGTCTCGACGTGCTACGCCGCAGCGTCGACCGCGCTCCGCCCCGCTGACGTTTGCCATTCGTGTCAGCAGGGGTGTCGTGAACCGGCACCTCCAGTCTTCTTTTTCTGCCCTCATCTGGGCGCGCGCCGCGCTCGGCGCCCGCCCAGGTAGGGGCGTGCGTGGAGGTAATAGAGAAATGAATCAGGGCGTAAAACAGTCAGTCTTCAACCGGTTCGAGCTGCAGCGAATCGATGGTGACCTGCGGTTGATCGAGATCGAACGGGCGAAGCAACTCTTGGGCATCACTGCAACGGATGAAGTGTCGGCGGCGTACCGGGAGACCGTCGCCGCGATGGTGGATGAATTGCGTCTTGCCCGACGTCGGATCGAGGACGGAACCTACGGTCAGTGTCGTCAATGTGATCGCATCATTCGTCGGGAGCGACTGGAGTGGCGGCCCTGGGCCACGACTTGTACCGAATGCGCGGCGTGCAGCAAGTTGCAGCACTGATGGGATCGCGTCTCGAGTGCGTCGCTCCTGCGTCACCGCGACGCCGAGCAGCAAGGCGCAACTCTGGTCGCGGTCCAGCGCCGGACAGTAAGTACCTGGCGGGCACACTCTGGGCACACCTGGATGTCAAGATCGGCCGGGATCGGTGCACATCGCGCGTCTCGCAGGCGTGGCTTCCCGCCTGAGAGCGGCATGACGTCTCTCTACGGATCAGAAGGTTTGGGGTTCGAATCCCTACAGGCGCGCAGCACGACGAAGCCGCAGGATCAGCCCGCTGACCTGCGGCTTTCGTCATGTCGGGGCCGGTGATGGTGGGCCTTCGCCGCCGCGATGCAATGGGCCGGGCGACCTGCCACCACCACGACGACCCCGGGAGCAACGATGACGGAGCCACCGGTCGAGGGTCCCTCGATCCTCGTGACGGCGGTGCCGAGCAGCAACGACGGCACTTCTGCTCTCTCGACGCTGATCGACGACCTCGCGGCACGCTGCGCGCAGGCGATCGAGGAGGTCGGCGGTCACGTGGTGTGGCTCGACCTCGACGCCACCACCAGCCTCGATGGCGCGGTGGAGGAGTGCGACGGGGTGCTGCTGCTCGGCGGCGGCGACGTCGACCCCCTCGTCTACGGCGACACGACCCGCCACCCGAAGCTCTACAACGTCGACCTGCGTGCGGACGTCGTCGACGTCGGCCTCGCACGCGCGGCCCGGGCCGCCGGCGTACCGACGTTGGCGGTGTGCCGCGGGATGCACGTCGCCAACGTCGCGCGCGGCGGCACGCTGGTCCAGCACCTGCCCGAGACCGCCGTCGCGCACCGCGGCGCCGACGATCCGATGGTCGACCACGACGTCCACCTCGCCGCGGAGTCCGTGCTCGCGGCCACGCTGGGACATCGCGACCCCCGCGTGCGGTCCGGGCACCACCAGGCGGTGGACCGCATCGGCGACGGTCTGCTGCCGGTCGGGTGGGCGGCGGACGGCGTGGTCGAGGCATTGGAGAGCACCGACGGCCACCTGCTGGCCGTGCAGTGGCACCCCGAGGACGTCGCGACCGACGGTGACCACCGGCGCGCCGTCTTCGGGTGGCTGGTCACCGCGGCCGGCGTACGCCGTCACGCACGGTCGACCGACGGGGGCTCCGACTGACGTCCGCGCCGGCCCGTGGGGACGGTGGCAGCGACGTCAGTGGTCCTCGCCCCAGTTGGCGACGACCACGGCGATCGGCGGGATGACGGCCGCCACGACCGACATGGCCACGGCCGCCTCGGTCGACCACATTCGGACCAGGTTCCACGCCAGCAGGATCAGGGCGAGGCACACACCCATCAGGGCGAAGTACCAGCGCTGCCGCCGGCGCAACCGGTCGCCCTGCGAGCGGCGTACGCCGCTGATCGAGAAGAGCGGACGTCGTGCCATGCCGTCCAGCCAACCACCTCACCGGTGGCGGCTCGGCGGCTCAGGACGCGGCGCCGCCGGGATCGGCCTGCTCGAGCGCGATGTCCGAGGGGTGCGTCGCGAGCGGCGTGACGGTGATGTCCATGTAGGGGAAGAGCGGCAGCCCCGAGAGCAGGTCGTGCAGCTCCTCGTTGGACTCCACGTCGAGGATCGACACGTTGGCGTACTCCCCCACGACCCGCCACAGGTGGGGCCACTTGCCCTCGCGTTGCAACTGCTGGGCGTAGGCCTTCTCGCGCGCGACGATGTCGGCGCGCTCCTCGGCGGGCAGGTCGTGGGGGATCCGGACGTCCATCCGGGCGTGGAACAGCACAGGGGCTCCGATCAGTCGCGGGTCGGGTCGAGCACGAAGCCGTAGTCGACGGTCTCGCCGCTGTCGGTGGTGGTCGGCGCGAGCATCAGCTCGGGCTTGACCGCCGAGGCGATGTCGTCGTCGTTGTGCTCGTCGCCGGGGAAGTAGAGCTGTGCGGTGAGCAGCTCGTGGCCGGGGGCAGACACCTTCACGTGCAGGTGGGCGGGCCGCCACGCGTGCCAGCCGGCGGCGGCGATCAGCTTGCCGCAGGCGCCGTCGGTGGGGATCTGGTACGGCGCGGGCCTGATCGTGGTGATCGCGAACCGGCCCTCGTCGTCGGTGGTGAAGGTGCCGCGCAGGTTCCACTCGGGCAGCCCGGGTGCGAACTGGGAGTAGTAGCCGTCGGAGTCCGCGTGCCACAGCTCGACCACCGCGCCGCCCAGGGCGGAGCCGTCGACCGAGGTCACCTGGCCGGTCCAGACCAGCTCGGTGCCGTGCTCGTCCTCGCGCATCGGGATGGTCCCGTCGGCGCCCTGCTCGGGTGCGTTCGGCACGTAGAACGGGCCCTCGATGGCGCCCTTGTTGCCCTCGCGGTGCTCGGTGGCGACCTCCTCGACGGCGTGCTCGACCCACACGTCGAGGAACAACGGCCACTCGCCGTCCTCGCCGACGCTGATGAGCCAGGACTTCAGCGCGTTGTACTCGTCGTAGGTGACCTTGTGCCGGCGCACCGTGGCGGTGACGGCCTCGATCACCTCACCGGCGAGCAGGTCGACCCGCTCCTTGGGGGTGTCGGCGACGCCGGAGGCCTTGTCGCTGCGGAACCGTGCGGTGGCCGAGGCGCCGGAGTCGGCGGCCTTGGGGTTGGTGTCGGTCGTGGTGGTCATCGTCTCGTTCTCCTCGGGGTTGGGTCGGTCGTTCGTGGTCGGTGGTCAGCGGTCGGTGCGGTAGTGGGCGAGCTTGTCCTCGTCGATCTCGACGCCCAGGCCGGGTCCCGGGCGCACGGCGAGGTGCCCGTCGTGGATCTCCAGCGGCTCGGTCAGCAGGTCGTCGCTCATGTCGAGGAAGTTGGAGAGCTCGCCGGCCCGCTGGGACGTCGAGCGGTACGCCGCGCCGAAGGCGACGGTGCAGATCGAGCCGAGCTGGCCGTCGATCTGGTTGCCCATCACCACCTCGATGCCGAGGCCCTCGGCGAGGTGGTGCACGCGGCGGGAGTAGGTGAAGCCGGTGCGGGAGGTCTTGATGCTCACCGCGGTCGCGGCGCCACCCAGGATCTCCCGCGTGACGTCGGCCGGCGTCACGGCGGACTCGTCGGCGATGAAGGGGACGTCGCACTGCTGCACGAGCCACCGCCTGCCGAGCACGTCGTCGGCCGGGCACAGCTCCTCGGCGAAGAGCAGGCCGAGGTCGCCCATCTCGTGCATCGCCCGCGCCGACTCGGCCGGGGACCAGCCGCGGTTGCCGTCGACGTAGAGCTCGACGTCGTCGCCGAGGCCCTCGCGCAGGGCCCGCACGACGGCGGTGTCGAGATGGAACGGCTTGCGGCCGACCTTCACCTTGAAGGTCGCGATGCCGTAGCTGTCGCGCATGCGCTCGGCCTCGGCCACCATGGCGGCCGGCTCGTCGAAGCCGAGCATGTGGGAGACGCGCATCCGGTCGGTCCACCCGCCGAGCAGGTCGGTCATGGGTACGCCGAGGGTGCGGGCGAGCGCGTCCCAGACGGCCATGTCGATCGCCGACTTGGCGACCGGGTTGCCCACGGTGCGGCCCATGTGCCCGGCGATGACCTCGCGTTCGAGGACGCTGCTGCCGATCAGGTGGGGCGCGAAGAGATCCTCGATCACGTTGATGACGCCGGCCTGGGTCTCGCCGTAGGTGAAGGGTCGCGGCGGGGCGTCGGCGATGCCGACCACGCCCTCGTCGGTGTGCACCCGCACCAGCACGTGCTCGGCGGCGGTGACCTCGCCGCTGGCGAACCGCAGTGGCTTGGTGTAGGGGATCGCGTAGGGGATCGCCTCCACCTGCGTGATCTTCATCGGGCTTCCTCCAGCAGTTGGTCGGTGGGGTGGGTGAAGAGGCCGGCCCGCTCGAGCGCGGCGAGCACGGACTGCACGAGCTCGGAGGGCTCGTTGCGCCACGCGAGCGCCAGCTCGACGGAGCCGGCGTCGGCGACGTCGCGGAACACCACCCCGTTCAGAGGCAGCGCCCGGGCCGAGGCGGGCACGAGCGCCACTCCCAGGCCGGCGGCGACGAGGGCGAGCAGGACCGCGGTGCCGGGAGCGGTGTGCTCGCGGTGGGGGGTGAAGCCGGCGTCGCGGCAGGTCCGCACCACCGCGTCGTTGACCGCGGAGTCCTTGTTGGCATAGAGCACGAAGGGTTCGGGACGGAGGTCGGCGACCGCGACGGCCGGCTCGGCGACGAGGCGGTGGTCGGCCGGTGCGGCCAGGATCAGCGGCTCGACCTCGATCAGGCGCGAGGACAGGTCATCACCGGTCGCCGGCGGCCGCATCACCCCGAGGTCGAGGGTGTGCTCGCGCAGCCCCTCGCACTGGGCCGGGGTCAGCAGGTCCGCGTGGACCTCGAGCGCCACGTCGGGGAGCTCGCGCTGCAGGATGCGCGCGACCGCGGGCAGCTGGGTGTACGCCGCGGTGCCGGTGAACGCGATGCGGGCGAGGCCACGCCGGCCGTCGGCGACGCGGCGTACGCCGGTGACGCTCTGGTCGACGGCCCGGAGGACCCGCTCGGCCTCCTCCTGCAGGAACTCCCCGGCCGCGGTGAGGCTGACCTGGCGGGTGGTACGGGTGAAGAGCGGGGCGCCGAGCTCCTCCTCGAGCTGCCGGATCGCCTGGGACAGCGCCGGCTGGGCCATGTGCAGGCGTTCGGCCGCGCGGCCGAAGTGGCAGGTCTCGGCGACGGCGGCGAAGTAGCGCAGGTGGCGCAGCTCCATGAAGTGCTCCTCGTGTCGTCCGGACCTGTGGCGTCGGTCACGCCCGCAGCGATTGATTCACGGTACGTACCGGTATTCAGTCAACACAAGGTCCGAATATTGATCGATTCATCGGCGTGATCAATCAATCAGACGCTGGGTCAGGACTAGGCATTTGCCTCGTGTGACGGTCGCCACACGTTGCCACGGTGGTGCGAACCGAACGACCTGGAGGAATCGATGACCGAGACGCTGGACCACCTGGAGACCGTGCTCGCCGACGCCGTGGTCGAGGACCCGGCTGCCGGCGTCTACCGCGCCAATCGACGGATCTTCACCGACGAGGAGATCTTCGAACTGGAGATGAAGCACATCTTCGAGGGCAACTGGATCTACCTCGCCCACGAGACCCAGCTGCCGAACCCGGGCGACTACTTCACCACCTACATCGGGCGCCAGCCGGTGGTCATCACCCGCGCCAAGGACGGCGAGCTCCACTGCCTGATCAACGCCTGCGCGCACCGCGGCGCGATGCTGTGCCGCCGCAAGACCGACAACCGCACGACCCTGACGTGCCCCTTCCACGGGTGGACCTTCCGCAACGACGGCACCCTGCTCAAGGTCAAGGACCCCGAGGGGGCCGGCTACCCGGCATCCTTCGACACCGACGGCTCCCACGACCTCACGAAGGTCGTGCGGTTCGACTCCTACCGCGGGTTCCTCTTCGGCAGCCTCAACCCCGACGTGGTGCCCCTCGAGGAGCACCTCGGCGACACGACGACGGTGATCGACATGCTCGTCGACCAGTCCCCGGACGGGCTGGAGGTGCTGCGCGGGGCGTCGACGTACACCTTCGACGGCAACTGGAAGGTGCAGGCCGAGAACGGTGCCGACGGCTACCACGTGAGCGCGGTGCACTGGAACTACGCGGCGACCACGTCGCGTCGTGACACCGGCGAGTCGAAGAACCAGACCAAGACGCTCGACGCCGGTCAGTGGGGCAAGTCCGGTGGCGGCTACTGGTCCTACCCCAACGGGCACCTGTGCCTGTGGACGTGGGCCGGCAACCCCCAGGACCGCCCGCTGTGGGACCAGATGGATGCGCTGAAGGAGAAGTTCGGCGACGCCAAGGGCGAGTTCATGGTCAAGGGCTCCCGCAACCTGTGCCTCTACCCGAACGTCTACCTGATGGACCAGTTCTCCACCCAGATCCGGCACTTCCGCCCGATCGCGCCGGACAAGACCGAGGTCACGATCTACTGCATCGCGCCCAAGGGGGAGAGCAAGGAGTCCCGGGCCTGGCGCATCCGGCAGTACGAGGACTTCTTCAACGCCTCGGGCATGGCCACGCCCGACGACCTCGAGGAGTTCCGCTCCTGCCAGTTCACCTTCCGGGCCACCGCGGCCCCGTGGAACGACATGAGCCGCGGGTCCGAGCACTGGCTCGACGGTCCCGACGAGGTGGCCGAGACGCTCGGCATGACCGGCGTCATCTCGGCCGGGATGCGCAACGAGGACGAGGGCCTCTACCCCGTCCAGCACGGCTACTGGCGCTCGGTGATGCAGGACGCCGTCGCCAGCGAGAAGGGAGAGCAGGCATGACGACCACCGAGAGCGTCGAGCAGTTGGGCAGCACGCTCATCACGCAGAACGACATCGAGCAGTTCCTCTACCGCGAGGCCCGCTACCTCGACGACCGCGAGTTCGAGAAGTGGCTGGAGTGCTACGCCGACGACTGCGAGTACTGGATGCCGTCGTGGGACGACGACGACCGGCTCACCGAGGACCCCCAGACCGAGATCTCGCTGATCTACTACCCCAACAAGGGTGGCCTGGAGGACCGGGTGTTCCGGATCCGCACCGAGCGCTCCGGCGCGACCTCGCTGCCGGACCCGCGCACCAGCCACAACATCAGCAACGTCGAGGTGATCGAACGCCGCGGCGACCTGGTCGACGTCCGGTTCAACTGGCACACCATGTACTTCCGCTACCAGACGGTCGACCCGTACTACGGCACGTCCTTCTACACGATCGACTTCTCGGGGGAGTCGCCCCTGATCCGTCGCAAGGTCGTGGTGCTGAAGAACGACTACATCCACCACGTCGTGGACGTCTACCACTTCTGATCCCGCAGCCGAGACCACTGCCGACGAATCCGGAGACCACCCGCCATGAGTCACCAGGTAGCCCTTGCGTTCGAGGACGGCGTCACTCGCTTCATCGACTGTGACGACGACCAGACCGTCGCGGACGCGTCGTACCGGGCCCGCATCAACATCCCGCTGGACTGCCGCGACGGCGCCTGCGGCACCTGCAAGTCACTGTGCGAGTCCGGCGAGTACGACGGTGGCTCCTACGTCGAGGACGCCATGACCGAGTCCGAGGCCGCGGCCGGCTACGTGCTGACCTGCCAGACGAAGCCGAAGTCGGACCTGGTGCTCCAGATCGCCAGCACCTCGGCGGTCGCCAAGACCCGGGCCGCGACCTACACCGGCACGCTGACCCGGCTGGACCGGCTCTCGCCGACCACGGTGGCGATCACCGTCGAGACGCCGGACCGGTCCGACCTCGCCTTCCTGCCCGGCCAGTACGTCAACATCGCCGTGCCGGGCACCGAGGAGACGCGGTCCTACTCCTTCAGCAACGGACCGGGGGAGGAGGGCCTCTCCTTCCTGGTGAAGCTGACGCCGGGCGGGGCGATGTCGGACTACCTGACCGAGCGCGCCGCGGTCGGCGACGAGATCACCTTCACCGGTCCCAACGGCAGCTTCTTCCTGCGCGAGGCCGAGCGTCCGGTGCTGCTGCTGGCTGGCGGCACCGGCCTGGCGCCGATCCTGTCGATCCTGCGCCAGCTGCACGCCGACGACAGCGCCCGGCCGGTCCACCTGGTCTACGGCGTGAGCTCGGACGACGACCTGGTCGAGCTCGACGCGATCCGCGCGCTGGCCGACGGGATCGACGGGCTGACCTGGGACTACTGCGTCGCGGACCCCGACAGTCGGGCGCCCAACACCGGCTACGTGATGGGACTGATCGACGCCGAGCACCTCCACGGCGGCGACGTCGCGGTCTACCTCTGCGGTCCGCCGCCGATGGTCGAGGCGGTGCGCACCCAGTTCGCGGACGCGGGCGTGGAGCCGACCGGCTTCTACTACGAGAAGTTCGCGCTCTCCGGCGCCTCCGCCGCAACCGTGCCCGAGGAGTCGGAGGACCCGTTGTCCGAGGAGTCCCCGGCGACCGACCAGCCCGCGCCGGCAGCGTCCGAGCCCCGCGACCGGCCGGGCCCCGAGGCCGGCGTCGCCCCGCCGGCGCTCGCCGGAGTCATCGGTCTCGCCGGGGAGGGCCGCGCGCTGATCGGGCAGGTGGTCCTGCCGGTCGCCGACCCGTCCCCGGTCGGTCCGGGCGCCGTGCCGGACCGGGAGGCCGAGGTCGCCACCGCCCGCTGCGTCATGGGCCAGACGATGTGCGCCCCGACCGGTGAGGGCCCCGTGCTCGCACTCGACGAGGGCGAGCACCCCGTGGCCGACCCCGACGCGCGTGCGGTCATCGGCCAGCCGATGCTGCCGGCGCCGGCGGAGCCCGCGCACCCGACCGACACCCCGGTCCCGTCGGACCGCGAGGCGCCGGGACAGTACGAGATCGGTGAGGAGCACCCCTCGGTCCACGAGTCCGACGCGATCTTCGAGGCCCGCGAGGCCCTCGAGCTCGGCGCCGTCGAGCTCACCATCGGCCGGCTCTCCTCCTCCCAGCTGGCGGGCTACCGGCTGCTCGCCGAGTCGACCCTGACCCACGTCGAGGGCGATCGCTTCACCGACGCCGCGGCGTACACCGAGTCCAACGCGGCCTTCCACGACTACTTGTTCACCCTCACCGGCAACGAGCACCTGTTGCAGGCCTACCGGGCCCTCGGGGTGCAGGGCCACATGGAGGAGGTCCTGCGCCACGCGACCTGGTGCCACCCGCGGTGCGCACGGGACCACGTCGAGATCGTCGACGCCTTCGCCGCCGGCGACCGTGCGACCGCGCGCCGCCTCGTCGCCGAGCACGGTGAGCGGTCCAAGCTGACGATGCGGCGTGCGATGGCCGACCAGCAGGGTCGGCTGCGCCCGGCGTACGTCAGCCCCGGCCGGTACGACGGCCAGGTCGTCCTCGTCACCGGGGCCGCCCAGGGCATCGGTGAGGCCGTCGCCCGCCGGGTCAGCGCCGAGGGCGGTGCCGTGGTCCTCGCCGACCGCTCCGACCTGGTCCACGGCGTGGCCGAGGAGCTCGCCGGCGCCGGACGCGAGGCGCTGGCGGTCACCGCCGACCTCGAGCAGTACGACGGCGCCACGACGATCGTCGACCTGGCCCTCGCCCGCTTCGGCCGGGTCGACGTGCTGGTCAACAACGTCGGCGGCGCCATCAACTTCAAGCCGTTCACCGAGTTCACCGACGCCGACATCCGCGCCGAGGTGGACCGGTCGCTGATGACCACGCTGCACGCCTGTCGCGCGGTCCTCCCCGGGATGGTCGCCCGCGGCCGCGGCGTGATCCTGAACGTGTCCTCGGCCGCCACGCGCGGCATCCACCGGATCCCCTACTCCGCAGCCAAGGGTGGCATCAACGCCATCACGGCCTCCCTCGCGATGGAGTACGCCGAGGCGGGCATCCGCGTGGTCGCCACGGCGCCGGGCGGCACCGAGGCGCCCCCGCGCCGCATCCCGCGGGGTACGCCGGAACCCGGGTCGGACCGCGAACGCGCGTGGTTCCGCGCCCACATCGACCAGACGCTGGAGTCCTCGTTGATGCACCGCTACGGCACGCTCGACGAGCAGGCCGCGGCCATCACCTTCCTCGCCTCACCGGAGGCGTCCTACATCACCGGCACCGTGCTGCCCGTCGCCGGCGGCGACCCGGGCTGACCACGTGGGCCGACCCGCCCGGCCCACCCCACCGCGTCCCGGGACGAGGATCCCGGGCGATCCATCCACCCCGACACCTCCCTGGAGTCCGTCATGTCCGAATCCAGTCGGCTCAGCGGCCGCACCGGCGATCACGCCCTCGGCCGCCGCAGCCTCATCTGGGTCGTCACCCTGTCGACCCTCGCCCTGATGTTCGACGGCTACGACCTGGTCGTCTACGGCACCGTCGTGCCGACCCTCCTCGACGACCCCTCCCAGCTCGGACCGATGACGGCCGGCGAGGCCGGGGCGCTGGGCAGCTACGCGCTGGTCGGCGTCCTCGTCGGCGCACTCACCGCCGGTGCGGTGGGTGACTGGATCGGGCGTCGCCGGGTGATGCTGGTCAACCTCGCCTGGTTCTCGCTCGGCATGGCGGCGACCGCCGTGGCGCCGACGGTGCAGGTCTTCGGGGCCTTCCGCTTCCTCACCGGCGTCGGCGTCGGTGCCCTGGTGGCGACCGTCGGCGCGCTCGTCGCCGAGTTCGCGCCCCAGGGCCAGCGCAACCGGCTCAACGCGATCGTCTACAGCGGCGTCCCCGCCGGTGGCGTGCTCGCCGCCCTGATCGCCCTGGTCGTGCCCGACTCCGCCGGGTGGCGCCCGCTGTTCTGGATCGGTGCCCTCCCGCTGGTGACGTTGCTGCCGCTGGCATGGGCGAAACTGCCCGAGTCGCCGAAGTGGCTGCTGGCCCGCGGACGCGTGGCCGAGGCGCAGGCGCAGGCGGCCCGCACCGGCATCGACCTCCCCGTCGACGCCGCCGCCCCCGGCGCGGAGCGCGGCCACGTCGGGTTCGGCGCGCTGGTCCGTCGCCCCCTGGCCTGGCCCACCCTCCTGCTCGGCACGATGAGCTTCGGCGGACTGCTGCTCACCTACGGCCTCAACACCTGGCTGCCGAAGATCATGCAGGACAACGGGTACGGCGCGTCGTACTCGATGACGTTCCTGCTGGTGCTCAACCTCGGCGCCATCGTCGGCGGCCTGTGTGCCTCCTTGGTGGCCGACCGGATCGGCGCCAAGCGGGTGGTGGCGAGCACCTTCGTCCTCGCCGCGCTCACC
Source organism: Nocardioides panacisoli (assembly GCF_019448235.1). Taxonomy (NCBI): domain Bacteria; kingdom Bacillati; phylum Actinomycetota; class Actinomycetes; order Propionibacteriales; family Nocardioidaceae; genus Nocardioides; species Nocardioides panacisoli. Next base: position 2,492,276 of record NZ_CP080409.1, on the reverse strand, counting down.
CTGGCACTGCTGCCGCTGGACCTGCCGCTGGGCATCCTGCTGGTCGCCGTCGCGATCGCCGGTGTCGGCACGATCGGCACGCAGGTGCTGATCTACGGCCTGGTGTCCAACTACTACCCCACGCGGGCCCGGGCGGCCGGCGTCGCCTGGTGCGCCGGCTTCGGTCGCCTCGGCGGCATCGTCGGCCCGATCCTCGGCGGCGTGCTGGTCGGAGCGGGCGTGGGCGGCACCACCGCGTTCTACCTGTTCGGCGGGATCTCGCTGGTGGGTGCGCTCGTCACCTCCTTGGTGCCCGGCGTCGGCCACGACGAGGAGGCCGCCTCGAGCCCGGCAGCCCCGCGGTCGGACTCCTCTACCGTGAGCGTGTGACGGGAGCAACGCTCGTGGGTCGAGAGGCCCCCCTCTCGGACCTGGCGCAGGGCCTGCGCCGGGTCCGCGAGCGCGGGCCATTGCTGACCGTCCTCACCGGTCCGCGGGGCGTCGGGCGGAGTGCGGTGCTCGACCGTCTCGCCGACCAGCACGACGGCGTCGTCCTGCGCGCCACCGGCCTGCCGTGGGAGGTCGAGCGGCACGGCGGCGTCGTGGACCAGCTCCTCGGCGTCCCGGATGCGGCCGGGGCGACGGACCCCGGGGCCGTGGCCGACCACCTGGCCGACCATCTGGCCGACCGCCTCGCCGCCCCCGACGCCGTGGCGCTCGTGCTGGTCGACGACGCGCAGTACGCCGACGCCGTCTCGCTCCGGGCGCTGGTGAGCCTGGTGCGCCACCGGCCCGACGCCACCGGGCTCGTCGTCCTCGCCACCCCGTCGACGCCACCGCCCACGGCGGCACCCGATGCCGTCGAGCTGCTCGCCGCGGTCGCGGACCGCATCGTGCTGGACCCGTTGGACATCGCGGCGGTGGTGGCCGTCGCAGCAGGGCGGGGGGTGGCGCTCACGCCGTGGGTCGCGGAGCGACTCCACCGCCACACGACGGGGCTGCCCGGCGCGGTCGTCGCACTGCTCGAGCAGCTGCCCCGCGCGACCTGGGACGGCCCCCATCCGGACCTGCCGGCACCCGCCGCGGTCACGGCCCGGGTGCAGGAGCGACTGGCACGCCTCGACCCGGTCGCGCGGCACCTGGTCGAGGCCGCCTCCGTGCTGCGCCACGACGACTCGCTCGCGGCCGCCGTCGAGCTCGGCGGCCTCGCCGCGGAGGACGTCTGGCCGGCCGTGGCGGCGGCCGTGGCCGCCGACCTGGTGCGGCTGTCGGGCCCGACCGGCAGCCGCCGGGTCGCCCCGGTCGACCCGATGGTCGCGGCGGCCGTCCTCGACGGGATCGGCGCACCGGCTGCGGCCGCGCTGCACCGTCGCGCCGCCGAGGTGGTCCACGAGCCGACCGCCGCGTTGCGGCACCGCGTCGCCGCCGCGCCCACCCCCGATGCGGACCTGGCCCACGAGCTGGCGCAGCTGGCCGAGGAGCGCGCCGCCGCCGGGGCGTGGGGCGATGCCGCTGCCCTCCTGACCGACGCGAGCCGCCTCACCGAGGACCGCTTGGACCGCGAGTCCCGGCTGACCCGTGCCGTGGACGCGCTCGTCGGCGCGGGGGAGGGTCGCAGGGCGGCCGCCCTCATCCCCGAGATCGAGAGCCTGCGCGAGACGCCGCTGCGCAACGCCGTGCTGGCCTACCTCGCGATCCTGCGCGGCCGCGGCAACGAGGCGGCGTCGCGGCTGGCCCGGGCGTGGGACCTGGTGAACCCGGAGCGGGAGCCCGACGTCGCCGCGCTCATCTGCCAGCGCTACGTCCTGCACGCACTCTCGCGATGCCGGTGGGAGGAGCTGGTCGGCTGGGCCGACCGCGCGATCGACCTCGTCGCGCCCGACCATCCGGCGGGGACCGAGGCGGCCGCGATCCGCGGGCTCGGGCTCGTCGCCTGCGGGCGCGGCGAGGAGGCCGAACGCGCCTACGCCCGACTGACCGAGCAGGTGCCGCACGGCGCACAGGCCCAGCGGATCAAGCTCGGCTCCGGATGGCTCCACCTCGCCCGCGACGAGGTCGACGACGCCCGGTCCGAGCTGGAGGCAGCCGTCCCGACCGACCACCTCGGCGGGTCGTCGCGGATCTCGCTGTGGGCCCGCGGCTGGCTGGCCCGCACCCAGTTCCTCACCGGCGAGTGGGACGACGCACTGCGCACCGTCTCCGAGTCGCGCGGTCACCTGGAGTCGAGCGAGATCGTGCTGGCGCGCCCCCTCTTGGACTGGACCGCGGTCCAGGTGCATGCGCTGCGCGGCGACCTCGACGCGGCGCGAGTGGCGCTGGCCGACGCCGAGGCAGCGCCGCAGGACTACGCCGTCATGCGCGTGCCCACGGCGCTCGCCCGGGCGGCGTACGCCGAGGCGCGGGCCGACCACGACGGCGTCGTCCGTGCGCTGCGACCGCTCACCACCGCCTCGCTGGCCGAGTCGGTGGCCGAGCCCGGCTACTGGCCCTGGGTCGGCCTCTTCGCGAGCGCCCTCGTCGCGGACGGCCACCCGGACGAGGCCGACGAGGTCCTGCGCCCCCACGAGGAGCGCGCGGCCGCCCAGGGGCACCGCTCGACCATCGCGCGACTGGCCCGGGCGCGGGCCGGCTGGCACGCCGCCGCGGGCGACCTCGACGCCGCGCGCGCGTCGTTCGAGCACTCGCTGGACGCGCTCAACGGGCTGCCGTTGCGACTGGACCGCGCACGCACGACCTTCGCCTACGGACAGGTGCTCCGCCGGGCCGGGAAGCGCCGCGAGGCGGACGGCCTGATCTCCGCGGCGCGCGACCAGTACGTCGCGCTGGGCGCCACGACGTACGTCGCCCGGTGCGACCGGGAGCTCAAGGCCGGTGGCGTCCACGCGGTCCGCGCCGATCGCGGCCCCGCCGACCTCACCCCGCAGGAGGAGGCGGTCGCCGACCTCGTCGCGAGCGGGCTGTCCAACAAGGAGGCGGCGGCGGAGCTCTACCTGTCCACCAAGACCGTGCAGTACCACCTGACCCGGATCTACGCGAAGCTCGGCATCCGCTCCCGCACCGAGCTCGCGGCCGGCCGGAACGCCGCATCGGGGGTGGCCGACCGTGACGACGACTGACCGGACCGAGTCCGGTACGCCGCGCGGAGCCCTGGGCGCTCTGCGTGCCCTGCGACGCGACCTCGGTCCCGACGAGCTCGGCAACGGCCTGGTGGGACTGCTGTTCTCGATCACCGGACCGGTGGCGGTGATCCTGGCGGTCGCACGTACCGGCGACCTGCCGCAGTCGGTCGTGGCGTCGTGGATCTTCGCGGTGTTCGCGCTCAACGGCGGCCTCACCATCGTCGCGGCGCTGGTGCACCGGCAGCCGCTGTGCTTCTTCTGGACGATCCCGGGGACGGTCCTCGTGGGCCAGGCCTTGGCCTCCGGCCTGCGGTGGTCGGAGGTGGTCGGCGCCTACGTGCTGACCGCGGCGCTGGTGCTCCTGGTCGGGCTCACCGGCCGGGTGGACCGGGTGATGGGGCTGCTGCCGATGCCGATCGTGATGGCCATGGTGGCGGGGGTGTTCCTCCAGTTCGGTCTCGGACTCGTCACCGCCGTCGGACACGACGTGGCCGTCGCGGCACCGATGGTCGTGACCTTCCTGCTCTGCACCGCGGTCCCGGCGATGGCTCGCCGGGTCCCGCCGATCCTGGCGGCCCTCGTGGTCGGGGCGGGGGTCGTGCTGCTCGCCGGGCGCCTCGACCCGGCTGCGGCGTCCGGCGACTGGGTCGTCACACCGGTGTGGCAGGTCCCCGAGTTCACCGGAGCGGCGGCCGCGGAGCTCGTCGTACCGCTCGCGATCACCGTGCTCGTCGTCCAGAACGGGCAGGGGATGGCCGTGCTGCGCGATGCCGGACACCGGCCGCCGATGAACCAGGTGACGCTCGCCTGCGGGGTGCTGTCCTTCCCGACGGCGCTGCTGGGTGGGGTGTCGACGTGCCTGACCGGGCCCACGAACGCGCTGCTCACCGCCTCCGGCGACCGCGACCGCCACTACGCGGCCGCGGTGTGGTGCGGACTGCTCGCGATCGGGTTCGGCATCGTGGCGCCCGGGATGGTGCGGTTGATGTCCGCGACGCCGACGGCGTTCGTCGCCGTGCTCGGCGGGCTGGCGATGCTGCGGGCGCTGCAGGGGGCGTTCACCACCGCGTTCTCGGGACCGTTCGGCACCGGTGCGCTGCTCTGCTTCCTGGTGACCGTCGCCGATGTGACGGTGCTCAACGTCGGCGCCGCCTTCTGGGGCCTGGTGGTGGGCCTCGCCGTGTCCGCCCTGCTCGAGGCCGACGACTTCCGCCGCCGCTAGGCCCGACGCCGCCGATCAGGCGGGGAGCCGGTCCCGCACCGGTGCGCCGGTGCGGGCCGCGACCTCGTCGAGCGTGACGCCCGGGGCGAGCTCGACCACGCCGAAGTGGTCGCCGCCCACGTCGAGCACGGCGAGGTCGGTGATGACGCGCGAGACGACGGCCCGCCCGGTCAGTGGCAGCGTGCACTCCTCGAGCAGCTTCGGGTCGCCCTTCTTGGTCACGTGGTCCATCAGGACGATGACCCGCTCGGCACCGCTGACGAGGTCCATCGCGCCCCCCATGCCCTTGACCATCGCGCCGGGCACCATCCAGTTGGCGAGGTCACCGTTGACCGCGACCTCCATGCCGCCGAGGACGGCGACGTCCACGTGGCCGCCGCGGATCATCGCGAAACTCGTGGCGGAGTCGAAGAAGGAGGCGCCGGGCAGGGTGGTGACGGTCTGCTTGCCGGCGTTGATCAGGTCGGGGTGCACCTCGTCCTCATACGGGAAGGGGCCCACCCCGAGGATGCCGTTCTCCGCGTGCAGCGTGACCGTGGAGTCCGCGGGCAGGTGGTTCGGGACCAGCGTGGGCAGGCCGATGCCGAGGTTGGCGTAGCCGCCGTCGGGCAGCTCCCGGGCGGCGCGTGCCGCCATCTCGTCGCGCGACCAGGCCATGTCAGTTCCTCTCCGATCCGGCGGCGGCCGAGGGCCGCTCGCCCCGCGTCGTTCGCTTCTCGATGCCCTTGCGGGCGGCCTGCTCCGCGGTCAGCGGCAGGACCCGCTGCACGAAGATCCCCGGCAGGTGGACCTCATCGGGCCCGATCTCGCCGACCTCGACGACCTCCTCGGCCTCGAGGAGGGTGAGCCGGCCGGACATGGCCGCGGGCAGGTTGAAGTTCTGCGCGGCGGCGTGGAAGACGGCGTTGCCGGCGCGGTCGGCCTTCGCGGCGCGCACCAGGGCGACGTCGGCCACGATCGACTCCTCCAGCACCATCTCCCGGCCGTGGAAGGTGCGGACCTCCTTGGGCTCCGAGGCCGCGGCGACGCTGCCGTCGGGGTGGTAGCGCCACGGGAGCCCGCCCTCGGCGATCGGCGTACCGACTCCCGTCGGGGTGAAGAACGCGCCGATGCCGGCGCCGCCCGCACGCATCCGCTCGGCGAGCGTCCCCTGGGGCGTGAGCTCCACGGTCAGCTCGCCGGAGAGGTACTGCCGCGCGAACTCCTTGTTCTCGCCGACGTAGGAGGCGATCACCCGGCTGATCCTGCCCGCCTCCAGCAGCAGGCCGAGCCCGGCACCGTCGACGCCACAGTTGTTGGACACCACCGTCAGGTCGCAGGCGCCCTGGTCCAGGAGTGCCTCGATGAGGTGGGTGGGGATGCCGGCGAGCCCGAACCCGCCGACGGCCAGCACGGACCCGTCGGCCACGTCGGCGACGGCCTCCGCCGCGCTGCTCACGGTCTTGTCGGTGCTCACTGCTGCTCCCTGAGGTGGTCGATGACGGCCGGGGTGATCGTCCCGGGCTGTTGGGCGTTCGCGAGGTGGGCGGCATCGGGTACGACGAGCAGTCGCCCGTGCGGCACGGTCTCGGCGATCTCGGTGAGGTGGGGCGGTGGCGTGGCCGGGTCGTCGGCGCCGGCGATGGCCAGCGTGGGTGCCTGGATGCGGGGCAGGTCGGGCCGCAGGTCCATCCCGGCGATCGCCTCGCAGCACGCGGCGTAGCCCTCGGCCGGCGTCGCGGCGACCATCTGCTCCGCCGCTCCCCGCTCGGCCGGGTGGGACTCGAGGAAGCCCGGGGTGTACCAGCGTTGGACGACTGCCTCGGCCACGGCCGCGGCGCCCCCCGCCCGCACGGTGGCGGCGCGGTCGGTCCAGGAAGAGGCGGGGGAGAGGTGGGCGCTGGTGCACAGCACCACCATCCGGTCGACGCGGTCCGGCGTACGCGCCGCGACCCGCATCGCGGTCATCCCGCCGAGGGAGAGGCCCACCAGGTGTGCCCGGGCGACGTCGAGCCGGTCCAGCAGCGCGGTGAGGTCATCGGCCAGGTCGTCGATCGTGGCAGGACCGTCGGGCACCGGCGACCGGCCGTGGCCACGGGTGTCGTAGCGCACGACCCGGAAGTGCTCGGCCAGGGCGTCGGCCTGCGCGTCCCACATCGCGTGGGTCGAGCCCAGGCTGTTGGAGAGCACCACGACGGGGGCGGACTCCGGGCCGCTGAGGACGTGGTGGACGTCGACGGCGGCCATCAGGCGACCCGCTCGAAGACCGCGGCGAGACCCTGGCCGCCGCCGATGCACATGGTCTCCAGTCCGTAGCGCGACTCACGGCGCCGCATCTCGTGGGTGAGCGTCGCGAGGATGCGGGCGCCGGTGGCGCCGACGGGGTGGCCCAGCGAGATGCCGGACCCGTTGGGGTTCAGGCGCTCGTCGGTGGCGTCGATCCGCCACTCCCGCAAGCAGGCGAGGACCTGGGCGGCGAAGGCCTCGTTGAGCTCGATGACGTCGATGTCGTCGAGCGTGAGGCCGGCGCGCTCGAGGGCGGCGGCGGTGGCGGGCACCGGACCGATGCCCATCACCTCGGGGCCGACGCCGGCGACCGCCCAGGACCGCAGTGCGACGAGCGGGCGGAGTCCGCGGCGCTCGGCCTCGTCGCGGGTCGTCACGACGCACATCGCGGCGCCGTCGTTCTGCCCGCTCGCGTTGCCGGCCGTGACCGTGGAGGCGGGGTCGAGCTTGTGCCGCACGGCGCGCAGGCCGGCGAGCTGCTCCAGCGTGGTGTCGGGGCGCGGGTGCTCGTCACGGTCGACGACGGTGTCCGGGCGGCCCCGGCGCCCGGGGACGGTGACCGGCACCAGCTCGTCGGCGAAGCGACCCTCGTCGTGGGCGGCGCCGGCGCGCTGCTGCGAACGCACCGCGAGCTCGTCCTGCTCCTCGCGGGCGATGTCGTACTCCGCGCGCAGGTTCTCCGCGGTCTCCAGCATGCCGCCGGGCACCGGGTGGTGACGGCCGCCCGCCGTGGTGCGGGCGCGGTCCAGGCGGTCCATCAGGTCGACGCCACCCTGCTTCACTCCCGAGCGCAGGCCCAGCGCGTAGTGCTCGACCTGCGACATCGACTCCGCGCCCCCGGCCACGACGAGGCGTGCCGCTCCGGTCGCGACCTGGCCGGCGGCGTACAGCACGGCCTGGAGGCCGGATCCGCAGCGCCGGTCGATCTGGATGCCCGGGACGCCGGTGCCGAGGCCCGCGTCGAGGGCGGCGATCCTGCCGATGGCGGGGTTCTCCCCGCTGGGGTAGCAGTTGCCGAGGATGACGTCGTCGACGTCGCCCTCGCCCAGCCCGGTCCGGTGGACCAGCTCGCGCAGCAGCCCACCGGCGAGGTCCACGGCGGACACCGCGGCGAGCTCGCCGCCGAACCGGCCGACCGGGGTGCGGAGGGGTTCGCAGATCACCACGTCAGTCATGTCGTCCACGGTAGGGACGCGCAGCGATACTGTGAAATACTCAGTTCGTGCGGATTGGGACGTCACAGATATCACTGGGTGAGGACGCCTGATGGAGCTCCGCCACCTGCGCTACTTCCGGGCCGTCGCCGAGGAGAAGCACTTCGGCCGCGCCGCCGAGCGGCTGCACATGGCCCAGCCGCCGCTGTCGCAGCAGATCCGTCAGCTGGAGGACGAGCTGGGGGTGCGGCTGCTGGACCGCACCACCCGCCGCGTGGAGCTGACCGCCGCCGGCCGCGCGTACCTCGACCGCGTCCGGGTGGTGCTGGGCGAGGTGGAGGCCGCCGGCGACGAGGCACGTCGGATCGCCAGCGGTGTGGAGGGACGCCTGGTCATCGGGTGCGTCGGCTCGGCGACCTACAGCCTGCTTCCCGCCCTGGTGGTCGCGTTGCGTCGCGAGTTCCCGCTGCTGGACGTGGCCGTGCGCGGCGAGATGCTGGTGCCGGACCAGGTCGCGGAGCTGATGGCCCACCGCCTCGACGTCGCGTTGCTGCGGCCGCCCGTCGAGGAGCTGGGGGTGCGGCTCACCACGCTGCGCCGCGACGGCCTGATCGTGCTCCTTCCCGACACCCACCCGCTCGCCTCGCGGCGCCGCCTCCGGGTCGAGGACCTGCGGGGTCAGGACATGGTCGTGCACGCCTCACGCCGCTCGGTGATGCACGGCGCCGTGGTGTCGCTGTGCCGCGAGGCCGGCTTCGAGCCGCACGTGCGCCACGAGGTCGAGGAGACCTCGACGCTGGTCACCTTCGTCGCCGCGGGCCTGGGCATCGCCGTGGTGCCCGAGCCCGTGGCGGCACTGGGCGTCGACGGCGTCACGCACCGGCCGCTCGCCTCGCCGTCGGCGTACGTCGACCTCGCGGCGGCCGTGCGGGCCGAGGACGACCGGCCGGCACCGGCACGAGCCCTGCAGGTGCTCGCGACGGTCCTGGCGCAGACCTAGGGCGCCGCCCCGCCTCAGTCCTGGTCCGGGAGGCCGAACCGGGCGCGCTCGCCGCGGGGGACGAGGTCGAGGTAGCGGTCGGGGTGGTCGGCGATCGTCTTGCGGACGAAGGGGCAGACCGGGACGACCTCGTGGCCGCGCTGCGCGGCGTCGTCGAGCTGCGCGCGAACCAAGTGACTGGCCAGGCCCCGGCCGCCGTGGGCGGGGTCGACCTCGACGTGCGCCAGGGTGACCCGGCGGTCCGCCAGCTGGTAGGCGGAGAACCCGACGACCTCGTCGGCCAGCAGGATCTCGTAGCGGCTCCGGTCGGGGTTGTCGCGCACGGCGACGTCGGTGCTCGTCTCGCTCATCGAAGGGATCCTCCGGCTCAGTGCCACGGGGTCTTGGTCGCGCTGGGGTCGTCCACGAGGGGCAGCACCATGGCGACCTCCTCCTGCGGGGTGGCGGCCTCGGTGGCCGGCGCCGTACGACGCTGGGAGGTCGGCCGGAAGCCGAAGGTGCTCGCGAAGGCGACCGCCGCGCCACTGTCGGAGGCGACCCAGAAGAAGAGCTGCGTGCGGCCCTGGTCGCGGGCACGATCAGTCGCTGCGGCCACCAGCTCCCACGCGATGCGGCTGCCGCGCATCGTGGGCGCGACCCACAGGCCGAGGACCTCCGCGACGTCGGGGTCGTCCGGCGCGGGGTGCAGTCCGACGATGCCCACGGCCTGGCCGTCGCGCTCGGCGACGAACCGTGGCTCCTCGCGCAACAGGTCGCGCCAGAATGCCTCGTCGTGGTCGGACTCGGCCTCCCGGCTGCCGACCACGCTGTCAGGGGACTCGCGGAGTGCCTCGAGACGGAGGTCTCGATAGATCCGCCAGTCCGACTCGTCCAGGACCCGAACCCTGCTGTCGCTCACTCATCAATGGTGACACGTGTGTCCACACGCCCGACTTGCCCCATCTGAAGGATGCCCCGCGCCGGGCGTACGCCGCACCGTGGAGTGGTGGACCCCCATCCTCCCGCGCCGGAGAGCCGGCAGGGCTCCCGCCCGATCCGTTCCCGCGCCGACACGACCGCTCGTGGGCGTCGCGGTGGCACGCCCCGGTGGCAACGGCGTGCTTCGATGCAGTGCGACCACGGACCTCGCGACTGCCGCCGGGGTCCCGTTGCTCCCCGGATCGAGGTCAGGCCCCTGCCCGTGCATGCCAGCGAGATGGCAATTGTGCCAACGGGTGTGAAAAGCATCGCGGCCCCCGGTACCCGTACCGGGGGCCACGCCACTGCGTGTCATGGGGCATTCCGTGCGCTGGGGGGTGCGCTGGAAATCCGTGGACACTCGCGCTGGGAACTTCACGGGGGGGACGGACAACGGTGGGGACGGATCCGAAGGTCTTTCGGCTCCATCCCCGAGATTGTCCTAGCAAAGTGCCAAGCGCTTGTGACAGATTGTGCCACAGTACGTCCGTTGGGCAAAACCCCTTTCACGAAGGTGAGAAGAAAATGACGAAGCGCATGAAGCTCGCGATGGTGTCGATGGCTGCCGTGGCCGCGATGGGTCTGGGTGCGGTCACCCCCGCCGAGCCCGAGGGGACGATCTCCGCCGGCCGCGACGCCTGGTGCTGCTGACCGAACCACGACGTACCCGTCGTACCCCGTCATGAACGGGGTGAGCTGACGAGGCAAGCGGGCAACCCCGCCGGTGGCCTCGTCGGTGGACCTCAGTCCGCCGAGACGTCCGCCGTCTCGACCTCGGTGATGGCGCTGGGGATGTGGACGCCCCGTCCGGTGTTGAGGTGCGCCCGCGTGCGCAGTCCGCTCGCGGCAGTGGCGCTGCGGAAGGCGGCGATGGCGGCCTCGGTGTCACCGAGGCCGTTGAGCAGCTCGCCGAGCTCGAGCCACAGCTGTGCGGCTCCCCGGTCCGAGCCGGCTGCCGAGAGCAGGTGGACAGCCCGCTGGTAGGCGGACTTGGCCTCGGTCTCGCGACCCCGCGCTGCCTCGGCCTGCCCGAGGATCACCAGCGCCTCGGCTCGCACCATCGAGGCCTCCTCGGGGGCGTTGTCGAAGGCCTGGTGCGCGATCTCGGCCGCCGCGTCGGGGTCGCCGTTGATCACGTGGGCCTGGGCGAGGGACACGTCACTCAACGAGACGTCCACGACGCTCGCGCTCGAGGAGCCGAAGTCGGTCCGTGCGCGGGTGATGTGCTCGACCGCCTCGGCGATGTCCGGCTCGGGGGCGGAGAGGTGGAGTCGACCGAGCGTGAGGCGCAGCCGGGAGAGGTTGCGCTCGTCGGTGCCCTCGGCGAGCAGGGCCAGGGCGCGCTTGGCCAGCGGGATCGCGTCGCTCACCTCGCCCCGGCGGGCGTAGAGGATGCTGGCGTTCCAGTAGGCGGCACTGCGGGCCTGGGGTGAGGAGACGGTCTCGGCGCGACGCACGGCGTCGGCGCAGATCCGGGTCGCGCGGGCGACGTCGCCGCGCTCGGCGTACGCCGCCGCGACGGTGACCGCGAGCCGCACCGCTTCGTCGGTGTTGCCCAGGTCGGCGTCTTCGATGACCCGCTTGAGGCGTTCGCCGACCTCGATGGCCAGCGCCAGGTCGCCGGACTCGCGGTAGCACCGGCTCAGGGCGATCCCGGCCTGGAGTGCGAGCAGTCCGGTGGCGGACTCGAGCGCCTTCTCGTAGTCCAGGATCGCGTCGTTGAGCGATCCCAGGGACTCCAGCGCGCGGGCGTGCAGCAGGCGCGCCCGCAGGGCGAGGTCGGCCTGCGAGGCCGCCTGGGCACGCTGCAGTCCGCTGCTCGCGCGGGCGTGGGCGTCGCTCGCCTCGCCGGACTCGAGCGCGATCTCGGCGAAGTCCAGGTCGAGCCGGATCTCGTCGTAGGCCGCGGCCGACATGCCGCGGAGCAACTGGTCCACCGACGTGGACAGGCGCAGGGCGATGTCCTGGAGCACGGGCAGTGCGGGACGTCGCGCGCCGTTCTCGATGCGCGAGAGGTAGCCGGCGGACAGGTCCGCTCCGCCCAGCTGCTGCTGGGTCAGGCCGCGTGCCTCGCGTGCGGCCCGGATGCGGCCCCCGAGGACGCGTGGGTCCATCGCGCGCAGCAATTCGGCATGACCGACCTCTGTGACGTCCAATGTGCCCATTTGTGCCTCCTGCGGTCGATTATAGGCACAGTCGACGCTGTGGCGCGCCGAGGTTGCGACAGGGCTGTCGGTGGGCTGCTGCCAGCGGGTCGGGTGCGACCGCCGAGTCGCGCGTCGCGTGGCGGACGACGAGTGATGGATGACGCCGGTGGGGATCGAGACCTCACGCGAGGGCTGCACGGGCAGCTGGCACCTCGTGCGGCGACGGTCGCGGCCGCACCCCATGTGGTGGCCGCAGTGCACCCGCCGTCCCCCCAGGTCGATGGGGACACTACGGCCGCCGAGCGGTCGGACTGAGCAGGGCTCGGGCGACGCCGCCCGAACAGCTGGTCCCAACCTAGTCGGGACGGAGTGGCGCCGGACCCGATGATCGGGTGGTGGGCATGGTCCGAAAGGACCGGAAGGAGCCACCCGCCCCAGGGGGGAGGAGACGGGTGGCTCCATCGCGGCACCGCGTGCGGGACGCGGTCCACCGTGACACTACGGGTGGGGTGGTGGAGTGATGTCGCATCACCGTCGACGAGCGGCGCCGGGCCCATGAAGAAGGTGCTCCGGGCCGAGCCCCGGAGCACCGATGGTCACCAACTGCCGTGAATTCTCATCGGGTGGGTGTTCCCCCTCATGTCGTTCCGTGCTCGCCGCCGTCCCCCCGGGGCCGAGCACATGGTGCAACTCCGACTCACGTTACGGGCCCCCAGGTCGCAGGGCGCATCCACGACGCCGTGAGCCCGGTCACCCTGCGCTGGATGGGACCATGGCGGCAGCCGAGCACCGAGGGGTGAGCCGACCGTGGCGAGGGAACGCGACCGCAACGCGCAGGGCCGTGCCGAGCAGGCGAGGCCGCGCGACCGCCTCGGCCGCCCGCTGCCCTACGGGGTCGAGGGCGTCGAGCCGATCTCCGAGGAGCCCCTGCCGCCGGCGGAGACGCTCGCCTACGCCCGCCAGCTGCTCGACGCGGGGCGCCCGTTCGCCGCGCACGAGGCGCTCGAGGTCCGGTGGAAGTCCTGCCCGGAGGAGGAACGCCCCCTGTGGCAGGGGCTCGCCCAGGTGTGTGTGGGCCTGACCCACCACGAGCGCGGCAATGCCGTCGGGGCCGAGCGCCTCGTCGAACGTGCCGCCGGCCAGCTCGAGGCGTACGCCGCCACCGCGGCCCCGGCGTACGGGCTCGACCTCGCGGGCCTCGTCGACTGCGCCCGCGCCCGGCTGCGGGGCGACGCCGCGCCCTGCTGAACCGTCCCCTGTCACTGTCGAGACCTACCGAACTCGACGGTCCAGTCATGGCAATTGACCTCGTGTCCGGATGCGGCGGTTCCTCCCTACCTTGAAGCACCACTGTCGCTTCGACACCCGAGGAATCCGCCATGAGCACGACTGCCACCCCGCTGCGCTACGGGCCCGACGACCGCCCGCCGCTGCGCACCGCCGTCCCGCTGGGGCTCCAGCACGTGATGGTCATGATGGCCAGCAACGTGACCATCCCGGTGATCCTGGCCAGTGCGATCGGGTCCAGTCCCGAGGACACCGCGTTCCTGGTCCAGATGGCGCTGCTGGTGGCCGGCATCGCCACGCTGATCCAGACCGTCGGCATCGGTCCGGTCGGTGCGCGACTGCCGATCGTGCAGGGCACCAGCTTCGGCTTCCTCGTGGTGGCCATTCCGCTCGCCCAGGAGTACGGCCTGGCGGCCGTGTTCGGCGGTGCCCTCTTCGCCGGCGCAGTCCAGATCACCTTCGGTGCGGTCTTCACCAGGATCCGTCACCTCTTCCCGCCGCTCGTGGCCGGCGTGGTGGTACTGGTGATCGGCATCGGGCTGATCCCGACCGGCATCCTGCTCTTCGCCGGTGGGGCCGGCAGCGATGACCTCGGCTCGCTGCGCAACCTCGGCGTGGCGACCTTCGTGCTCGTCGCGATCCTGCTGATCTACCGCTTCGGCAAGGGCTTCGTCGGTGCCGCCGCCGTCCTCTTCGGCCTGGCGCTGGGCTACCTGCTGGCCACCACGCTCGGGATGGTCGACTGGGGTCGCGTCGCCGACGAGCGCTGGGTGGCCGCGCCGCAGCCGTTGGAGTTCGGACTGGAGTTCCCCGCCGCCGCGCTGATCGCCATGGGCGCCATGGCCGTCGCCACCTCCATCGAGACCGTCGGCGACATCTCGGCGCTGACCAAGACCGGCGACGGTCGCGAGCCCACGCCGCGCGAGATGCGGGGCGGCCTGATGGGTGACGGCCTCGGCACCGCGGTCGCGGCGCTGTTCAGCGCCCTGCCCAACACCTCGTTCTCCCAGAACGTCGGCCTGGTCGCGTTCACCGGCGTGATGAGCCGCTTCGTGGTCACCATCGGTGGCTGCTTCCTCATCATCTGCGGGTTCGTGCCCAAGCTGGCCGTGGTGATCGCCGTCGTCCCGGCGCCGGTCATCGGCGGTGCCGCGGTCGTGATGTTCGGCATGATCATCTCGGCCGGCATCAGCCTGATCACCACCAACCCGCTGACCCACAACGACCTGATCATCATCGCGGTCTCCGTCGTCGTCGGCCAGGGCTTCGCGCTGCGCCCCGAGGTCGCTGCCCAGCTGCCCGACAACCTCGCGGCGCTGTTCACCTCCGGCATCGTGCCGGCCGCGGTCATCGCCGCCGGCCTGTACTGGATGAAGCCCAAGCACGAGCGCGATGCCGACCGGCCCGTGGGCGCCGAGGGCCACGGCTGACCGGCGGGCCGCGTCGTACGCCGAACCGCGCCGAGAACCCGACACCGAGAGCAAGGAGCAACCACGTGCCCCGCATCGACCCCCTGGACCGTGCCGACCTCCCCGAGCACGAGCCGACGTTCGCCTCGGTCGAGCGGGCCCTGGGCGTGCTGCCCAACAGCACGCTGACCATGGCCCGCTGGCCCGAGCTGATGGAGGCCTTCGCCCGGCTCAACGCGGTGGTGATGGCCGAGCGCGGCGTCAGCGGCGTCCTGAAGCAGATGGTGGCGGCGATGGTGTCCTCCGCCGCCGGCTGCACCTACTGCCAGGCCCACACCTCCCACGTCGCCGAGCAGCGGGGGGCCGATGCGGACAAGCTCGCCGCGATGTACGAGTTCGAGACCAGTCCGCTCTTCGACGAGGCCGAGCGGGCCGCGCTCCGGGTGGCCCACGGTGCCGGCTGCATCCCCAACGCCGTGACCGACGAGCAGATGGCCGACCTGCGACGCCACTTCTCCGACGAGCAGGTGGTCGAGCTGGTCGCGGTCATGGCGAACTTCGGGTTCCTCAACCGCTGGAACGACACCATGGCGACCGAGCTCGAGCAGTCGCCCTTCACCTGGGCCCGCGAGCACCTCACCGGCGCCGGCTGGGAGGCCGGCTCCCACGCACCGCAGGACTGAGCCACTCCGTCGCCGCCGGTGCGCCCGGCGTGCTCAGAAACCGATGGGGAGCCCGGCGTAGTTCTCCGCCAGGCCGGCGGCGCCGGCGCGACTGGAGGTGATCCAGTCCAGCTGCGAGACCTGGAGCTGGTGGTTGAACGGGTCCCCGTCGGTGTGCAGCATCGTGGTCATCCACCAGGAGAAGTGGGTGCAGCGCCACACCCGCCGCTGGGCGGTCGCGGAGTAGGCATCGGCCAGCGTCGCGTCGTTCTTGCCCAGCAGCGCGGCGAGCGCGGGGGCGAGGAGTGCGACGTCGGCCACGGCCAGGTTGAGCCCCTTCGCCCCGGTGGGCGGCACGATGTGCGCCGCGTCCCCGGCGAGGAACAGGCGGCCGTGGCGCATCGGGCTCATCACGAACGACCGCATCGGCAGCACGCTCTTCTCGGTGATCGGTCCGGTGGCCAGGGTCCAGCCGTCGCGGTCGTGGCCCAGCCGGGTCGCCAGCGCCTCCCAGATCCGGTCCTCGGGCCAGTCGGCCAGGTCGGTCTCGTTGGGCACCTGCAGGTAGAACCGGCTGACCTCGCGCGAGCGCATCGAGTGCAGGGCGAAGCCGTCGGGATGGCGGGCGTAGATCAGCTCGTCGGTCGAGGGGGCGACGTCGGCGAGCACGCCGAGCCACGAGAACGGGTAGGACCGCTCCCACCGGCGGCGTACGCCGTCCGGCACCGTCGCGCGGGACGGGCCGAAGGAGCCGTCGCAGCCGGCGATCACGTCGGCGTCGAGCCGGCAGGGCCGGCCGGCGGCGTCGACGTACTCCACCCACGGGTGGTCGGTCTCGACGTCGTGCAGCGTGGTGCCGCTGACCTCGTAGTGGATCTCCTGGCCGTCGCGGTGGCGGGCGGCGACGAGGTCCTTCTGCACCTCGGTCTGGCCGTAGAGCCACACGGAGCGGCCGATCAGCTCGGCGAAGTCGAGGTGGCGCCGCTCGTGGGGCCACTGGAGGTGGATGCCGTGGTGCTCCTCGCCCTCGCGCTCCAGCCGGTCGGCGAGGCCGAGGTCGCGCAGCAGGTCGACCGTGGACTGCTCCAGGATGCCGGCGCGGATGCGGGAGGCGACGTACTCCTCCGAGCGGGTCTCGAGCACCACCGACTCGATGCCCTCCAGGGAGAGCAGGTGGGAGAGAAGCATGCCGGCGGGTCCGGCGCCGATGATGGCTACCTGTGTCCTCACCCGCACCATCCAAGGGGCCCGGGGCCGTCCGGGCTAGGTGGGGTTTCCGTTCACCGAAAGCGGCGACAGGGCGCGGCCGATGCTGCGCGCCGAGACCTGCATCGCCGAGGCCAACTGGGCCTGCTGCTGCAGGTTCGGCACCACCACGCCCAGGGAGGCGACGACCTCGGTGCCGCGACGGATCGGCACCGCGATCGAGCACGCACCGAGGGTCATCTCCTCGGTCGTCGTGGCGATGTCCTCCTCCAGTACCCGGTCCAGCTGCCGCTGCAGGAGCCCGGGCTGGGTGATGGTGTACGGCGTGTGCCGGCGCAGGTGGGCGAGCACCTCGGTGCGCACCTCCGGCGGTGCGTGGGCGAGCAGCACCTTGCCGACGCCGGTGGTGGACAGCGGCAGCCGCACCCCGATCTCGCTGATGACGGGCACGGAGGCGTGGCCGGCGAGCCGGTCGAGGTAGAGCGCCTGGGTGCCGTCGCGGACGGCGAGGTGCACCGTGGCGCGGGTCGCGCCGTAGAGGTCGTGCAGGAACGGGGAGGCGAGCTCGCGCAGTCCCGTCTCCACGGGGGCGAGCAGGCCGACGCTCCACAGCCGGCGCCCGATCACGTAGTCCCCGGAGTCGCGCCGCTTCACCGCGCCCCACGCCGCCAGCTCCCCGAGCAGGCGGTGCGTCGTGGCCACCGGGAGGTCCGCCCGGCGGGCCAGTTCGCTCAGCGTGAGCGCGCGGTGGCGGGTGTCGAAGGCGGCGAGGATCGACAGCGCTCGCGCGGTCACGCTGCGGGTCGACGCGACCGATCCCACGGCCTCGACGTTCCTTCCGCTCACCGGAAAACCGTACTGCCGACGTGGTCGTCGTCACTCCTAGGGTCGCGGCCACGGTGAGACCGGCGTCACGCACGCCGCCTCGCGATCGACCAGACGACCGGCGTACGCCGGGCCCGGGCCAGGCGCTCCACGCGCCGGGAGGAGAGAACGACATGACTCGATGGGGATGGACGCTGCGGGCGTCCGCAGCCGCCGTGATCGCTGCCGCCGCGCTGGCCGGGTGCGGCGCCGGCGGCGGTGGCGGGGAGGTCCAGCAGAACGAGGCCGGCCTGGACGAGGTGTCGGTGGGCGTGATCCCGATCCTCGATGTCGCCCCCATCTATCTCGGGCAGGAGCAGGGCTTCTTCGAGGACCAGGAGATCGAGCTGGAGCTCGAGACCGGACAGGGCGGCGCCGCCATCGTGCCCGGCGTCGAGTCCGGACAGTTCCAGTTCGGCTTCTCCAACAACACCTCCCTGCTGCTGGCCAAGGAGCAGGGCCTCGACGTGCAGATCGTCGCCGCCGGCAACAGCTCCAACGGTGAGGTCGGCTCCGACTTCGGCGCCGTCGTGGTGCCGAAGGGCAGCGACATCAAGGAGCCGGCCGACCTCGCCGGCGCCCGCGTCGCGGTCAACACGCTCAACAACATCGGCAGCACCACGATCAACAAGGTGGTCCGCGACGACGGCGGCGACCCGACCGCCATCGACTACGTCGAGCTCGGCTTCCCCGACATGCCCGCTGCCGTCGCGCAGGGCCAGGTCGACGCCGCGTGGGTGGTCGAGCCGTTCGTCTCCATCGCGACCGGTCAGGGTGCGACGCCGATCATGTCCAACTTCGCCGAGACCGACCCCGAGCTGATGGTGGCCAGCTACTTCACCTCGGGCGCGACCGCCGAGGCCAACCCGGAGCTCGTGGAGCGCTTCACGACCGCCATGAACGAGTCCCTCGAGTACGCCGAGGAGAACCCCAACGAGGTGCGTCGCATCGTGCAGAGCTACACCGAGCTCGACGCGGCGACCGCGGAGCAGGTCGCGCTGCCCGCGTGGCCCACCGAGATCAACACCGACTCGCTGGACCTGCTGGCCGACCTCGCCGTCGAGGACGGCGCCATGGAGGAGAAGCCCGACATCGAGGCGATGCTTCCGTGACCTCGGCGGTACTCACGACCCGGCGGCGGGGGACCATGGGGGGATCCCCCGCCGTCCTGGGTGGCCTGGGCGTGCTCGGGTTCCTCGCGATCCTCGAGGTCGTCCCGCGCATCGGCCTGGTCGACGCCCGGTTCTTCCCGCCCTTCAGCGAGATGGCGGTCGCCCTCGGTGAGCAGCTGGGCACCGCCGGCTTCTGGACCGACCTGCTCGCCACGCTGCGCGGCTGGTTCCTGGGCCTGGCGATCGCCGCCGGCGCCGCCGTCCTGATCGGCATCGCCATCGGGTCCAGCACGCTGTTGCGCACCTACACCGCGTCCACGATCGAGTTCCTGCGGCCGATCCCCTCGGTCGCGCTCATCCCGCTGGCCGTGCTGCTCTACGGCACCGGCATGGAGGCGACCCTGCTGCTGGTGGTCTACGCCAGCTTCTGGCAGATGCTGGTCCAGGTGCTCTACGGCGCCCAGGACGTCGACCCGGTCACCCGCGACACCGCGCGGTCGTTCCGCTTCAGCACCTGGCGGCGCATCCGGTCGGTGCTGTGGCCGACCGCGCTGCCCTACGTCATCACCGGCTTCCGGCTCGCCGCCTCGGTCGCGCTGGTGCTGGAGGTCTCCGGCGAGCTCATCATCGGCAGTCCCGGCATCGGCAACCGCCTCGCGGCCGCCCAGACCGCCGGTGCCGTCGACACCCTCTACGCCCTCGTCATCGTCACCGGCGTCCTCGGCGTGCTGGTCAACCTGCTCGCCCGGTTCACCGAGCGCCGCGTCCTGCGGTGGCACCCCTCCCAACGACAGGAGGCCACCTCATGACCGCCCTCAGCCGCGCCGCCCAGGTCCTCGCGCTGCCGGTGCTCCTCGTGCTGGCGTGGTGGTTCGCCACCGCCAACAGCACCAGCTTCTACTGGCCGCCGCTGAGCGAGATCCTCGGCTCGGTCCACGGCACCTGGTTCGAGGGCCGGCTGACCACCGACGTGCTGCCGAGCCTGGGCCGACTGCTCGCCGGGTACGCCGTCGCGGTGGTCCTCGGTGTCGGGCTCGGCGTGCTCGCCGGGTCCTCGCGCACCTTCCGCGCGATCGCCGAGCCGCCGCTGGAGTTCCTGCGCGCCATCCCGCCGCCGGTGCTGGTGCCCATCCTGATCCTGCTCGCCGGCGTCGGTGACCAGATGAAGATCCTGGTCATCGCCACCGGGTGCCTGTGGCCCATCCTGCTCAACACCATCGAGGGCGTCCGCGCCGTCGACCCCGTGCTGCGCGACGCCGCGGCGGCGTACCGCCTCTCCCTGCCCACGCGGGTGCGGACGGTCATCCTGCGCGGTGCCAGCCCGCAGATCGCCGCGGGGTGCCGCCAGGCGCTCTCCATCGGCCTGATCCTGATGGTGATCAGCGAGATGTTCGCCGCCACCAACGGCCTGGGCTTCACCACCATCCAGTTCCAACGCAGCTTCGCCATCCCGGAGATGTGGAGCGGGATCATCCTGCTCGGCGTCATCGGGGTGCTCCTCGCCCTGGTGTTCCGGCTGGTCGAGGGCTGGCTGCTGGGCTGGTACCACGCGCTGCGCGCTGCCGAGAGGAAGGGCTGACCGTGCCGACCCCCGCCCCTGACGCGATCGAGGAGACCGCCGTGACCGAGGCCGCCACCGACCCGGTGCTCGCCGTCGAAGGACTGCAGAAGACCTACCGCGGGAAGGGCCGCGACGTGGAGGCCATCCGCGACCTCACCTTCTCCGTGGACCGAGGGGGGTTCGTCTGCATCGTCGGCCCTTCCGGTGCCGGCAAGACCACCCTGCTGCGCTGCATCGGCGGCCTGCTCGCACCGACCGACGGCACCGTCACGTTGGACGGCACCACCGTCGACGGCCCGCCCGCCGACATGGCGGTGGTCTTCCAGGAGTACGGCCGCAGTCTCTTCCCGTGGCTGACGGTCGCGCAGAACGTCGAGCTGCCGCTGAAGGAGAAGGGCCTGTCCAAGGACCGCCGGCGCACGCTGGTCGAGGAGTCCCTCGACGCGGTCGGCCTGGCCGACTTCGCCGCGGCGCACCCCTACCAGCTCTCCGGCGGCATGCAGCAGCGCGTCGCGATCGCCCGGGCGGTCGCCTACGAGCCGAAGGTGCTGATGATGGACGAGCCGTTCGCGGCCGTCGACGCCCAGACCCGCGCCGAGCTGGAGGACCTGGTCCGGTCCCTGTGGTCGCGGCTGGGCATCACCGTCCTCTTCGTCACCCACGACATCGACGAGTCGGTCTACATCGCCGAGCGGGTCATCGTGCTCTCCGGCAGCCCGACGGTCGTGCTCGGTGAGGTGCACGTCGACCTGCCGGCCGAGCGCGACCAGCTCGCGACCCGGTCCTCGACCCGGTTCGGCGAGCTGCGCTCGGAGGTCTACGGGCTGGTCCAGGACGCCAAGCGCGGAGTCCGCCCCGACGCGTCGTGATCCCCGCCGGCCGCCACCCGGGGGGACGTGCGTGGCCGGCGGCCCTCCGGGGGCGTCAGCGCGCGCGTGTCAGCGGCCTCCCGGCCCTCCCCGGGCGGAGCGGTTTCGGGGAAGTGACAGGTGCCTCGCGTGAATGCCCCGACACGCCCCTGTGAGGCGCTTGTCCGCGCGGACGACCCGTGGTGGGTACCCCGGTTTTCCTGAGGTAGCGTGCCCTCGTTCCCTGACGGATCCCGAAAGGCTGGCAGGCATGGCCGACGTGACCAAGGCGCTCGATGACGCCGGGTTGACCAACACCCATGTTCGTGAGTACGTCGCACACTGGGCTGAGGTGACCGGCGCCGACCGCGTCGAGGTGGTCAGCGCGGCCGATGACGCACGACTGATCGACGAGGCCCTCGAGGCCGGGGAGCTGCTCCCCGTGGGTGAGGGGCGCTACTACTCGCGCTCCTACCACAAGGACACCGCCCGCGCCGAGGAGCGCACGATCGTCGCCACCAACGACGAGTCCGACCGCGGCGTCTACAACAACTGGCGTCCCGCCGAGGAGATGAAGCCGCTCCTCACCGGCCTGATGCAGGGAGCCTCGGCCGGCAAGACCATGTACGTCATCCCCTACCTGATGGCGCCCAAGGGATCCCCGCTGGAGAAGTTCGCCGCCGGCGTGGAGCTGACCGACAACCGCAACGTCGTACTGCAGATGATCCGCATGGCCCGCGTGGGTGCGGAGTTCGTCAACGACCTGGGTGACTCCTTCGTGCGCGCCGTCCACGTCACCGGAGACCTGGAGAACCTCGGCCAGGGCACCGAGGACGACAAGCGCTACTTCGTGACCGTGGCCGACGAGCGCACGATCCTGCACTTCGGCTCCTCCTACGGCGGCAACGCGCTGCTGGGCAAGATCGCCCACGGCCTGCGCCAGGGCTCCTACGACGGCTGGAAGAACGGCTTCCTGGTCGAGCAGTTCATGCTGCTGGGCATCGTGGACAAGGAGACCGGCAAGAAGTACCACATCTGCGGTGGCTTCCCGAGCGCCTCGGGCAAGACCAACCTCGCGATGACGCTGGCCCCCGACGCCCTCGGCGACCGTTACTACGTCGAGTTCTACGGCGACGACATCGCGTGGCTGTGGGTCGGCGACGACGGCAAGCTCTACGGGATGAACCCCGAGTTCGGCGTCTTCGGTGTCGCCAAGGACACCAACGAGAAGACCAACCCGACCGCGATCGACTCGATCGTCCCCGGGACCGGCTCGATCTTCACCAACGTCGCCTACAACCCGGAGACCCAGGAGGTCTGGTGGGAGGGCAAGACCAAGCAGAAGCCCACCGACGAGGGCTGGCTGGACTGGAAGGGCGAGCCGATCGCGGACCGGAGTCCCGAGGACGCCGACCTCCCGTGGGCCCACCCCAACAGCCGCTTCACCACCACGCTGGACAACGTGCCCAACGTCGCCGAGGACTTCGAGGCCCCGGCCGGCGTCCCGATCGACGGGATCATCTTCGGTGGCCGCACCAGCGACCGTGAGCCCCTGATCCGCGCCATCGACGACATCGCCGAGGGCGTCTACGACGGCCTCACGCTCGGCGCCGAGGCGACCTTCGCCGCCGACGGCCTCGAGGGCGTGCTGCGCTACGACCCGATGTCGATGCGCCCGTTCATGTCCTACCCCGAGGGCGCGTACGCCGAGCACTGGCTGAAGGTGGTCGGCGCGGCGACGGAGAAGCCGCAGTTCGCCCACGTCAACTGGTTCCAGAAGGACCCCGAGGACGGGCACTTCCTGTGGCCGGGCTTCCGGGAGAACCTGCGTGCGCTGGTGTGGATGATGCAGTACAAGAACGGCGAGGTGAAGGGCGTCGACACCCCCGTCGGCGTCATCCCGGCCAAGGACGAGCTGCTCCTGGACGGCATGGACCCGCAGGCGCTGGCCGACCTGGACCGGATCCTCACCATCGACATCACCCGCTGGAAGCAGGAGATGGGCTTCCGCGAGGAGCACCTCAACCACTTCCACAACCTGCCCGACGCGATCTGGGACGCCCACCGCCGGGTGTCCGAGGCCATCGACGCCGCGGAGTAGTCACTCCTCGCACTCGCTCCGGACCGGCCCCGTGGACCTGACCACGGGGCCGGTTGCGTTGTTCTAGGGTCGGCCCATGCGGGCGGTCACGTGTCACCAGGGCCAGTTGCAGGTCACCGAGGTCGCCGACCTCGACCCGGGCCCCGGGCAGGTGCTGCTCGACGTCGAGCGCTGCGGCATCTGCGGCTCCGACCTCCACGCGCGCGTCCACGCGGACGCGACGGCCGACGACGTCGCCGAACTCGGCTACCCCGACTTCATGCGGTCGACCCACACCGTGGTCATGGGCCACGAGTTCGTCGGCACGGTGGCGGCGTACGGTCCGAAGTGCCGGGAGGCGTGGCCGATCGGCACCCGCGTGGTGGCACTGCCGATGCTGCGGCAGGACGGCGAGATCCAGCTGACCGGGCTCTCGGAGAAGGCGCCGGGCGGGTACGCCGAGCAGGTGCTGGTCGCCGAGGCGATGGCGATGTCGGTGCCGGACGGTGTCAGCGCCGAGGACGCGGCACTCACCGAACCCCTCGCGGTCGCCCTGCACGCGGTCCGCAAGGGTGCGGCGGGGCGGCGTGACACCGCGGTGGTCATCGGCTGCGGCCCGATCGGGCTGGCGGTGATCGCGATGCTCAAGGCGACCGGGGTGAAGCGCGTGGTCGCCAGCGACCTGTCCGCCGGCCGCCGCCGTCTCGCCGAGGCCTGTGGCGCCGACGTCGTGGTCGACCCGCGCGAGGACCCGCCGTGGGACCACCTGGGCCGCCGCTACCTCACCGAGGCGACGGCGCTCGCCGACACCGGGCTCGCCGCGATGGAGAAGCTGCGACGCGTGCCGAAGCTGCCCTGGTGGCAGGCGATCCGTGCCGCGGAGCGGGCCGGGGCGACCCCGCGGGGCCCGGTCGTGTTCGAGTGCGTCGGCGTACCGGGCATGATCGAGCAGATCGTCACCGACGCGCCGCTGCTCTCGCGGGTGGTCGTGGTCGGGGTCTGCATGGACGCCGACTCCTTCCGCCCGTCGATGGCGATCAACAAGGAGCTGGAGCTGCGCTTCGCGTTCGCCTACGACCCGGCCGAGTTCCACCAGACCCTGCAGTGGATCGCCGCGGGCAAGGTCGACGTCTCGCCCTTCGTCACCGGCACCGTCGGCCTGGCCGGCGTCGCCGACGCCTTCGCCGACCTCGCCGACCCCGAACGCCACGCGAAGATCCTCATCGACCCCCGCCGCTGACCCAGGAGTGTTGAGTGCTCACTTGTTGCGGTCGAGTCTGCAGAAGTTGACGGTTGAGTCGGCACTTCCTGCGCCGAGGGCGCGAACAAGTGCTGACTCGACGCGCAAGAACTCACGACTCGACGCGCAAGAAGTGAGCACTCAACGGCGGGGGACGGCCAGGGGTGTCGGGTCGGAGCGGCCGCGGAGGACGGTCTCGCCCTGCTGGCACCAGTGGGCCGCCTCGGCGTCGTTGGCGGCGCAGACGGCGTCCCAGGTGGCCAGCAGGTGGCCGTCGACCTGCTTGGCGAGCTCGGTGAGCCGCGCGGCGGAGTTCACGCTGTCGCCGATCACGGTGTACTCGAAACGCTGCTCGTGACCCACGTTGCCGGCCACCACGGTGCCGGTCGCGACGCCGATCCCCGCACCGACCTCGGTGACCTCCTCGGTCAGTCGCGACGCGACTGACCGGGCCGTGGCCAGGGCCGCCCCGGCGTGGTCGGGCAGCTCGACCGGGGCGCCGAAGATCGCCAGCACCGCGTCGCCGACGAACTTGTTGACCAGCCCGTGGTGCCGGTCGACCTCGTCCACCACCACGCCGAAGAACCGGTTGAGCACGTCGACCACCTCGACCGGCGTGTGCTCGGTGGCGTACGTCGTGGAGCCGATCAGGTCGACGAAGAGCACCGACACCGTCTGCACCGAGCCGCCGAGCGCGACCCCGCCGGTCTCGTCGAGTGCGGCGGAGGCGACCTCGTCGCCCACGTGGCGTCCGAAGAGGTCGCGGATCTGCTCGCGCTCGCGCAGCCCCTGGACCATGTGGTTGAAGCCGGACTGGAGCAGCCCCAGTTCGGTGCCGTCGTACACCACGATGTCGGCGTCGAACTGGCCACGGCGCACCTCGGCCATCGCATCACGCACCGAGAGCACCGGAGCGACCACCGCACGAGCGTTGAGCGCGGTCACGAAGAGGCCGATCAGCAGCACCACGCCGCACACGACGATCGTCACCACGGCCAGCTCGGTCAGGCTGGTCTCGTCGTCGACGAGCGCGATGAGCCCGGTCACCATCAGCCCGGCCAGCGGGGCCGCGGTGCCCAGCATCCAGAAGATCACCATGCGTCCGCCGACCCCGACGCCGCGCACCCGCACCGTCGCCGGGGCGTCCGCCATCGCACGCGCGGCCACCGGGCGGAGCGTGAACTCGGTCAGCAGGAAGGAGATGCAGCAGACGACGACGGCGGCGATGCCGACCGTGAGGCCGGTGGCGACTGCCCGGGACGGCTGGATGATCACCGCCAGCAGCGTGAACACCACGGTCGCGAGCAGCCACAGCGCCAGCTGCATCGCCGTCAGCTGGAGCGGCACCTTCAACGCGCGGCGCCGCTCCCGCAACGTCGGTGCCCCGCGCGCGGGATCGGTCGCCCACTGCAGGGCGTGCAGCGACTGGGTGGTGCCCCACACGACGCCGACCACGATCGCCACGCCGAGGTAGGTCGGCACGGCGATCGACCAGGCGATCCACGTCTCCCGGCTCGGCGCCGGGGTCGGCACCACGAATTGCGAGATCACGAACACCACGACCGCGCCGGCCAGGTTGGTGGTGATCAGGAAGACGGTCAGCAGCAGCTGCACGCGCACCCGCAGCCGCCGCAGCGACTGGTCGGCCGATCCCAGGATCCGGGCCCCGAACGGCGCGCGGCGGCGTCGGGTCTCGGAGCGGCGGGCCATGGTCGGGAGCGTAGTGGCCCGCCGCGGCCGCGACGGTCAGTTCCGCGCAGCGGCGAGTACGCCGTCGCGCACCGAGCGCTCCTGCTGCACCGCCCAGCCGATGCCGGAGAGCCACAGCGCCGCGATCACCGACGCCAGCGCGAGCACCGTCGTGCCGGCGGCGCCCGAGGCCTGGGCGATCGTCACGGTGTTGGTGAGCACGATGAGGCCACCGGCGGCCACGCCCAGGACGCGGGCCGGGAGCCGGCGGACCAGCCACGCCGCGATCGGCGCGGCGACCACGCCGCCGGCGAGCAGGGCGCCGGCGTACCCCCACGGGATCTCGGTGTGGGCCAGGGCGAGCAGGAAGCCGAGCGAGCCGCCGACCGCGACCACGAACTCGGAGGTGTCGATCGACCCGACCACCTTGCGGGGCTCGAGACGACCCGAGGAGAGCAGTGTGGTGGTGCCGACCGGGCCCCAGCCGCCGCCCCCGATCGCGTCCAGCGTGCCGCCGGCGAGGCCGATCGGCACCAGGAAGCGAGCCGAGGGGCGTGCGGCGAACGTGGGACGGCGGCCGCCGAGGACCAGGAAGCGCCAGATGACGTAGCAGCCGAGCGCGAGCAGGATGCCCGCGACCCAGGGCTTCGCGGTCGCGGCGTCGAGGCTGACCAGGAACGTCGCGCCCGCGAAGGCGCCCACGAAGCCGGGGCCCGCGAGGATCCCGACGGTGCGCCAGTCGACGTTGCCCAACTTGTGGTGGGAGAAGCCCGAGACCAGCGAGGTGCCGATCTCGGAGAGGTGCACCGCCGCGGAGGACGCGGCCGGGGCGACGCCGACCGCCAGCAGCAGCGTGGAGGACGTGACGCCGTACGCCATGCCGAGCGAGCCGTCGATGAGTTGGGCGAGGAGCCCGACGAAGCCGAGGACGAGGAGTTGGCGCACCGGACGCCCCTTTCTGTGCAAACCCAATTGACATTACAAACTCTAGTGAGTTGCTAGAGATTAGACGGTGGTGCTGCGCTGCGCAACCTGATGGGATCGACGGCGTGTCCTTCAGCGCCGCCGAGA
The DNA here is from genome assembly GCF_019448235.1 of Nocardioides panacisoli. Lineage (NCBI taxonomy): Bacteria > Bacillati > Actinomycetota > Actinomycetes > Propionibacteriales > Nocardioidaceae > Nocardioides > Nocardioides panacisoli. Next base: position 2,465,404 of record NZ_CP080409.1, on the reverse strand, counting down.
TCACCGACGCCTACGCCGCCTTCCACGACCGTGTCGCCGGATTCGTCGCGTCCCGCGACTGGCACGGGTACGCCGACCTGTTCACGCCCGACGCCACCTACGTCGAGCACGCCATGGGCACCTTCGTCGGCCGCGAGGAGATCCGCGCGTGGGCGGTCCGGACGATGGGCAGCTACCCGGGCAGGGTGATGACCGGGTTCCCGGTGTCGTGGCAAGTGGTCGACCCCGACGAGGGACGGCTCGTGTGCGAGGTGCGCAACCCGATGCCGGACCCCGGCGACGGCACCCTGCTGGAGGAGCCCAACATCACGATCATGACCTACGCCGGCGACGGCCTGTTCTCCCGCGAGGAGGACGTCTACAACCCCTTGCGGTTCCACGCCCTGGCGGTGCGGTGGGCCCGCCTCGCGGTCGCGCACGGGCACCCGGACGCGGAAGCGGACGACGTACGCGCGTTCCTCGAGAAGTTCGACCGCTAGCCGCCCGCGTGTTGGCAACGTCTGACAGGCTCGCCCCATGAACGTCCCCGGCGGTGGCGCCGCCAAACGACTCGTCCTCGAGGTCGTCGGCTGGGTGATGCTGGTGGTCGGGATCGCGGCCCTGTTCCTGCCGGGGCCGGGGCTGCTGCTGATGTTCGGTGGTCTCGCCGTGCTGTCCCAGCAGTACGACTGGGCCGCGCGCTGGGTCGACCCGGTGCGGCTGCGTGCCCTGCGCGGAGCGGCTGAGGGCGTCGAGACGTGGCCACGGATCCTGATGTCCAGCACGCTCGCGGTCGCCCTGATCGGGTTCGGCGTGCTCTGGGTCGTGGGTCCGGCCGCCCCCGGCTGGTGGCCGGTGAGTGACGCGTGGTGGCTGCCCGGTGGCGCCTGGACCGGCGTCACCCAGATCGTGTCCGGGATCATCGCCGGCCTGCTGATCGTCTACTCCTACCGCCGCTTCCACGACAACCCCGCCGCGGTCGCCGCGCTCGAGGGCGACATCGACGACGCCGACGACGACCTGCCCTGGCACGAGGATGAGGACGCCGACGCCGACGCCGACGCCGAGGGTGGAGGGTTGTCGGGCACTCGCTGACCTTGTCTGGCACTGCAGTGCCGGACAAGGTGGGTGATCCCCGGTCGGCCGGGGATCGCTCCCCGCGATCTGTCGACCCCGACGGATAGGGTCGGGCCCGCCATGGGACTCCACCTGCACCGCGCGACGCGGACCGACCACCTCGCCGACGGGCTGGGTGCGGTGTTGGCCGAGCCGCTGGCGGATCCGTTCGCGAGCGAGGTGGTCGTGGTGCCGGCCAAGGGGGTCGAGCGGTGGCTCTCGCAGCGACTCTCGCACCGCCTGGACCCCGACGGCCGTGACGGGATCTGCGCCGGGGTCGACTTCCGGTCGCCGCGCTGGCTGGCGCGCGAGCTGCTCGGCATCGGCGAGGACGACCCGTGGGACCCCGAGGCCCTGACCTGGCCGCTGCTGGCGGTCATCGACGCCAGCCTCGACGAGCCGTGGGCGGCGACGCTCGCCACCCACCTCGGCCACCACCACAGCGGCGAGGAGGCCGAGCTGCGACGCGGTCGCCGGTTCGCCACCGCACAGCGCCTCGCCCGCCTCCTGGCGTCGTACGCCGTCCAGCGGCCCCGGCTGCTCGCCGACTGGTCCGCGGGGCGCGACACCGACGGCCTCGACCGCGACCTGCCCGCGGACCTCGCCTGGCAGCCCGAGCTGTGGCGCCGCCTGGTCGCGGCGGTGGGGGAGCCGGACCCCGTGCAGCGCCACGCCGAGGCCGTGCGTCGATTGCGGGAGGGCGCCGCCGCGGTCGACCTGCCCGAGCGGATCTCGCTGTTCGGCCACACCCGGCTGCCCCGCACCGAGATCGAGCTGCTCGACGCCCTCGCCACGCAGCGCGAGGTGCACCTGTGGCTGCCGCATCCCTCGCCCGCGCTCTGGTCCGCGCTCGCCGGTGTCGACACGGCGGTCCCCCGTGCGGAGGACCGCAGCCACGAGGCCGTCGGGCACCCGTTGTTGGCCTCGCTGGGGCGGGACGTCCGCGAGCTCCAGCGCACCCTCGGGACGGTCGGGGCGGATGCCCCCGATGAGTCCGGACGGGCTCGACCACCGGTGGTCGAGCCGGTCGAGACGCTGCTCGGTTGGCTGCAGGCGGACCTGCGGGCCAACGCCGTCGGCGACGCGACCGCGCGGCCGTTGGACCGCGAGCGTGACCGGTCGGTGCAGGTCCACGCCTGCCACGGTCCGGCGCGCCAGGTCGAGGTGCTGCGCGAGTCGCTGCTCGGCCTGTTCGAGGACGACCCCACCCTGGAGCCGCGCGACGTGGTCGTCATGTGCCCCGACATCGAGACCTACGCGCCGCTGCTCGCGGCCGGGTTCGGGCTCGGCGAGGTCGTCGGCGACGACGGCCACCCCGCCCACCAGCTGCGACTCAAGCTCGCCGACCGCGCCCTGGACCGCACCAACCCGTTGCTCGCCATCGCCCTGCGCCTGCTCGACCTCGCCGGCGGACGGGCCGGGGTCGGCGACGTGCTCGACCTCGCCCACGCCGACCCGGTACGCCGCCGCTTCGGCTTCCGCGACGACGACCTGCAGCTGCTCACCACGTGGGCCGCCGAGGCCGGGGTCCGGTGGGGCTTCGACGCCGCCCACCGCGCGGAGTACGGCCTCGAGGCCTACGTCGCCAACACGTGGCAGTTCGGGCTGGACCGGATGCTCGCCGGAGCCGCCATGTCGGCCGACACCGGCACCTGGCTCGACCGCACGCTGCCGCTGGACGACGTCGGGTCGGGGGAGGTGGAGCTGGTGGGCCGCCTCACCGAGTTCGTCCACCGGCTCCGCGAGGTGACCGACCTGCTCACCGGTGCCCACCCCCGTGAGCACTGGGTCCACCACCTCCACGAGGGCATCGTCGCGCTGGCGTCGGTGCCGCCACGCGACCACTGGCAGCTGGCCCAGGTCCAGCGCGAGCTGGCGCGCGGCACCCGGGAGCGCGCCACCGAGGGAGCCGAGGCGACCGAGCTGCGGCTGCCCGACGTCCGGGCGATGCTGGGCGACCGGCTCCAGGGGCGGCCCACGCGCGCCAACTTCCGCACCGGCGCGATGACGGTGTGCACCATGACCCCGATGCGGTCGGTGCCCCACCGTGTCGTCGCGCTGCTCGGCCTCGACGACGGCGTTTTCCCCCGGGTCGGCATCACCGACGGCGACGACGTGCTCGCCCGCGACCCCGTCACCGGCGAGCGCGACGTCCGCAACGAGGACCGCCAGCTCCTGCTCGACGCGATCGCCGCGGCGACCGACCACCTGGTCATCACCTACACCGGCGCCAACGAGTACAGCGGTCAGGAGCGGCCGCCGGCCCCGCCGCTGGGGGAGCTGCTCGACGCCCTCGACGCGACCGCCCACCACCCCGAGGGCACGGTCTCCCGCGCCGTCACCGCCCGCCACCCGCTGCAGCCCTTCGACCGCCGCAACCTGCTGCCCGGCGCGCTCGTGCCCGGGGAGGCGTTCAGCTTCGACCGCGCCGCCCTGCGCGGCGCCCGCGCCGCCGCCGGGCCCCGGGTGCAGCCGCCGCGGCTGCTCGCCGGGCCGCTGCCGCCGGCACCGCCCGAGGACGTCGCACTGGAGGACCTCCTCGCGTTCTTCCGCTCCCCGGTGCGCGGCTTCCTGCGCGACCGGCTCGACCTCACCCTCCCGCGTGAGGAGGAGCGCCTCGACGACGCGCTGCCCGTCGAGGTCGACGCGCTGGTCAAGTGGGCCGTCGGCGACCGGGTCGTGCGTGACCTGCTGGGTGGGCTCGACCCCGAGCAGGCCAAGCAGCAGGAGTGGCGGCGCGGCGTACTCCCCCCGCGTCAGCTGGGGTGGCGCATCCTCGGCGAGGTGCTCGGGCAGGCGCGCCCGATCGCGGCGGAGGGGCTGCGGCTGCGCACCCGGCAGGCGACGGCCGTCGACGTCGAGGTGGACCTCGGCGGCGGCCGGATGCTGCGCGGCACGGTGCCGGAGGTCTTCGGCGACCGGCTGGTGCCGGTCCACTTCGGCCGTCTCAACGCCGGCCACCGGCTCCAGTCGTGGATCCAGCTGCTCGCCCTCGCGGCCGGCGACGAGGACCGCGCCTGGACCGCGTGCACCGTCGGTCGTGCCGGGGGCCGTGCGGAGTCCCCGGTGACCACCTCCCTGCTGGGGCCGCTGGACCACACCGCGCGCGACCTGCTGCGCGACCTGGTCGAGCTGCGCGACCGCGGGCTGCGCGAGCCGTTGCCGCTACCGCTGAAGACCTCGCTCGCCTACGCCCGCAAGCGGCGTACGCGCGTCGATGCGCCGCAGGCGCTCTCCGACGTGACGCGGTTCGAGTGGAGTGACGGTCGGTTCCCCGGCGAGCAGTCCCAGGACGAGCACGTCCGCGTGTGGGGTCCGCGCGCCGACCTGCCCGGCGCCGACCGGGCGCCGGAGCCGGGGGAGGAGCAGCCCGCGGAGGAGACCCGCTTCGGCGCCCTCGCGCTCCGGTTGTGGGGCCCGTTGCTGACCAGCGAGCAGGGGAGCTGGTGACCGGCATGGAGGACCCCGTGACGACGTCCACGCCGACACCGCAGCCCTTCGACCTCGCGGGCCCGCTGCCCGAGGGCACCACGCTGCTCGAGGCCAGCGCCGGCACCGGCAAGACCTTCACCCTCGGCGCCCTGGTCACCCGGTACGTCGCCGAGGGCCACGCGCGCCTGGAGGAGATGCTCGTCATCACCTTCGGTCGCGCCGCCACCCAGGAGATGCGCGAACGGGTGCGATCGGCGATGGTGGGTGCCGAGCGGGCGCTGGCCGACCCGGCCACGGCCGACCCCGACAACACCCTGCTCACCCACCTGCTCGACGCCGACGAGGCCGAGCGCGCGCGGCGCCGTCGTCGGCTCCGTGACGCGCTCGCCTCCTTCGACGGCGCGACCATCGCGACCATCCACCAGTTCTGCCAGCTGGTGCTGCGCTCGCTCGGGGTGGCCGGTGACTCCGACACGACCGCCGACCTGGTGGAGTCGCTGGACGACCTGGTGGTCGAGGTGGTCGACGACCTCTACCTGCAGACCTACGGCGACCACCGGGGCACCCCGCCGTTCGACCGGGCGGCCGCCCTCGCCCTCGCCCGCAAGGTGGTCGACGACGCGCAGGCGGACCTCGCCGAGCCCGACGAGGGCAACACCGCCGCCGAGGCCCGCGTCGGCTTCGCGCGCGCCGTCCGCACCGAGGTCGAACGACGCAAGCGACGCCGCGGCGTCCTCTCCTTCAACGACCTGCTCAGCCGGCTCGCGACCGCGCTCGAGCAGGCGGACGGGCCGGCCCGCGCCCGGATGCGGGCGCGGTGGCGGATCGTGCTGGTCGACGAGTTCCAGGACACCGACCCGGTGCAGTGGCAGGTGCTGGACCGGGCCTTCACCGGGCACGCCGCGATGGTGCTCATCGGCGACCCCAAGCAGGCGATCTACGCCTTCCGCGGCGGCGACGTCGAGACCTACCTCCGGGCCGCCGCCACCACGACGACCCACGCCACGCTCGGCACCAACTGGCGCACCGACGCCGACCTGCTCGACCGGCTGCAGGTGGTGCTGCGCGGCGCTGGGCTGGGCCACACCGAGATCGTGGTGCGCGACGTCGCCGCCCGCCACGCGGGCACCCGGCTGGCCGGGGCGCCGTACCCCGCCCCCTTCCGGGTCCGACAGGTACGCCGCGACGGGTTCCGGTTGAGTCGCTACGGCGAGATCTTCGCCGGTGACGCGCGCAGCTTCATCGCCGACGACTGTGCGGCCGACATCGCCGGGCTGCTCGGCTCGGGGGCGACCTGGGACGGCCGGGAGGTGCGTGCGGGCGACATCGCGGTGATCGTCGCCGAGCGCGCCCACGGCCACCTGGTGCAGCGTGCATTGGCTCGCCTCGGCGTCAATGCGGTGCTGCCCGGCGGCGACCTCTTCGCCACGCCGGCCGCGGACGAGTGGCACGCCCTGCTGACGGCGCTCGCCGCACCCCACCGGTCCGGACTGGTGCGGGCCGCGGCGCTGACCCACTTCTTCGGCCTCACCGCCGAGCAGCTCGACGCGGAGGGGGAGGATGTCACCGCGCGCGTCGCGGACGTGCTGCGCGGCTGGGCGGTGCTGCTGCGCGGGCGAGGCGTCGCCGCGCTGGTCGAGGCCGCCGAGGAGCGCGGTCTCGGCGCGCGCGCCCTGGGCGAGGTCGACGGCGAGCGCTTCCTCACCGACGCCCGCCATCTCGGCCACCTGCTCCACGACGTCGCGGTGCGCGGCGACCTCGGCCTCACGGCGCTGCTGGACTGGTTCCACGACGAACGCACCCGCACCGCCCACCGGGGCGAGCGGCCGCGACGCCTGGACTCGGACGCGGCCGCGGTGCAGATCGTGACGATCCACGGCAGCAAGGGGCTGGAGTACCCGATCTGCTACGTGCCCTTCGCCTACCAGTACAACGTCCGCGAGCCCGACGCCGCGCTGTTCCACGGCGAGCACGGCCGCACCCTCGACGTCAGCGGATCCGGCCGCGGTTGGCGGGCCAGCGTGGCGCGCCACCGCTCCGAGGACCTCGGCGAGGAGTTGCGCGACCTCTACGTCGCCCTGACCCGCGCCCAGTCCCAGGTCGTCACGTGGTGGGCGCCGACCGCGATCACCAGCACCGGTCCGCTGCACCGGGTCCTCTTCGGTCGCCAGCCCGGCACCGCGGAGGTCCCCGACGAGCAGGACCTCGTCGACGACGACCGGGTGGGTGAGATCCTCGGCCTCATCGAGCAGCTGGGCGGTCCGGCTGCCGAGGTCGCCCGGGTCGCGGCGCCGGCGCCGCTGGCCGCGGAGGAGTCGCGTCGCGACGTCACGGTGCGGGAGTTCACCCGCGACATCGACCACGGGTGGCGCCGCACCTCCTACTCCGGCCTCATCCGGGTCGAGGAGGCTGCGCCCGGCCCGGTCGACCTGACCGCGCCCGACGGGGCCATGGTGGCCAGTGAGCCGGAGACCACGGGCCGCGACGACGAGGAGGTCGTCGACGAGCCGCCGCAGGCGGTGGTCCCGTCCCCCGGGTCCGACGAGGTGCCCGTCTCGCCGATGGCCGACCTGCCCGCCGGGGCGACGTTCGGGTCGCTGGTCCACGCGGTGCTCGAGCACGCCGACCCCGACGCCGAGGACCTGCGCGCCGAGCTGCTCACCCACGTCCACGAGCAGTTGCGCTGGTGGTCGGTCGACGCGGCCCCCGGCGACCTCGCCGACGCCTTGGTGCCGCTGCACCACACCTCGCTGGGCCCGCTGACCGGGGGACTCACGCTGGCCGGGATCCCGCTGCGCGACCGGCTGTGCGAGCTCGACTTCGAGTTCCCGCTGGCCGGCGGCGACCTCGGCGACCGTGACGCCGCACGTCGGGCGGAGCCACGGCTGCGCGACCTGGCCCCGCTGCTGCGCCGCCACCTGCCCGACGGCGACCCGATCGCGGCGTACGCCGACCGCCTCGAGCAACCGGTGCTGGGCGACCAGCCGCTGCGGGGCTACCTCTCGGGGTCGGTCGACGTCGTGCTGCGGCTGCCGTCGGGGCGCTTCGTGGTGGTGGACTACAAGACCAACCGGCTCGAGAGCGCCGAGGACGACGCGCCGGCGACGGCCGCCGACTACGCGCCGGACCGGCTCGCCGAGGCGATGCTGCACTCGCACTACCCGCTGCAGGCGATGCTCTACTCCGTCGTCCTCCACCGCTACCTGCGGTGGCGGCTGCCCGGCTACGACCCGGCCACGCACCTGGGCGGCGTGCTCTACCTCTACGTGCGCGGCATGTGCGGGCCCGACACCCCCGAGACCGACGGCCACCCGGCCGGCGTCTTCAGCTGGCACCCGCCCGCCGAGTTCGTGGTCGCACTGTCGGACCTGCTCGCCGGAGGTGGTGCCTGATGCTGGAGCGCTGGGAGTCCGAGGACCCCGCCGACGCCCGGCTCGCGCGGGAGGCGACCGGCGTGCTGGCCGCCTTCAACGCCGCGGGCGTGCTCACCGCCGCGGACGTCCACGTCGCGGGGCGGCTGGCCGAGCTCGTGGGGGAGGCGGGTGACGACGTACGCCTCGCGGTTGCGCTGGCCGTGCGTGCGGTGCGGCACGGCTCGGTGTGCGTCGACCTCGCCGCGCTCGTCGCCGACGAGGCCGACGCCGACCTGCCCTGGCCCGAGGCGGACGGCTGGCTCGACCGCGTCGCCGCGAGCCCGTACGCCGCCCGGTCGGTGGTGCAGGTCGAGGACGGCCTGCTCTACCTCGACCGCTACTGGCGCGAGGAGACCCAGGTCCATGCCGACCTGCTCACGCGCCTGGACCATCCCGTTCCGACCGTGGCCGACCGCGACGGGGTCACGACGGACGCCGAGCGACTCTTCCCGGGCCCCGGCTACGACGAGCAGCGCGCGGCCGCGCTGACCGCGGTGACACAGTCCACCACGCTGCTCACCGGCGGCCCCGGCACGGGCAAGACCACCACGGTGGCGGGCCTGCTCGCGCTGCTGGCGGCGGATGCCCGGTCACCGCTCCGCATCGCGTTGACCGCGCCGACCGGCAAGGCGGCCGCGCGGCTGCAGGAGACGGTGGAGTCGGCGCAGCAGGGGGTCGGCTTCGAGGAGGCCGACCGTGCGCGCCTGCGCGGGCTGAGCGCCTCGACGCTGCACCGCCTGCTCGGCTGGCGGCCGGGTTCGCGCACGCGCTTCAAGCACCACCGCGGCAACCGGCTGCCCCACGACGTGATCGTGGTCGACGAGACCTCGATGGTGTCGCTGACGATGATGGCGCGGCTGCTCGAGGCGGTGCGACCCTCGACCCGGCTCATCCTGGTGGGCGACCCCGACCAGCTGGCCTCGGTCGAGGCCGGCGCCGTGCTCTCCGACCTCGTCGGCGGGTTGGCCACGCGGGCGCCGGCGGCGGTGGCCGCGCTGGCGACGACGCACCGCTACGGCAGCACCATCGGGCAGGTCGCCGAGGCGCTGCGCGACCGCGACGCCGACCGGGTGCTCGACCTGCTCCGTGCCGGTGCCGACGGGGTCTCGCTGGTGGACCCCGACGACGCCGCGGCGATGGAGCACGTCCGCGCCACGCTCGTCGACCACGCGGTCGCGGTCCGGGAGGTCGCGGCCCGCGGCGAGCGCGACGACGCGCTGGACGCCGTCGAGCGGCACCGGCTGCTGTGCGCCCACCGGGAGGGGCCGTGGGGGGTGCAGCACTGGAACCGCCAGGTCGAGCGGTGGCTCGGCGAGGAGACCGGCGCCGCGATCGGCGCCGGCTGGGGCCAGGAGTGGTACGTCGGTCGGCCGGTCCTGGTGACCGCCAACGACTACGGCCTCGGGCTGTTCAACGGCGACTCGGGCGTGGTGGTCGCCGAGGGCGAGCAGTTGCGGGCGGTCATTGCCAGCGGTGAGACCCGTTCGTTCGCGCCGTCGCGGCTCAGCGACATCGAGACGCTGCACGCGATGACGGTGCACAAGTCGCAGGGATCGCAGGCCGACGCGGTGACCGTGCTGCTGCCGCCGGAGGACTCACCACTGTTGACTCGGGAGCTGTTCTACACCGCCGTGACCCGCGCGCGGACCTCGTTGCGGGTGGTCGGCTCCGAGGCGGCCGTGCGTGCGGCCGTGACCACGACGGCCGGGCGGGCGACCGGGCTCAAGCGTCGGCTGGGCACGGAGCGGTGACTCTCGTTTCGTTCGGCGATCCGGCAATCTCGGCGCAACCAACGGCGACTACGCTCCGAGGCATGCCTTACTTGATGCGGGTGGAGCTCCCCGACGTACCCGGTTCGCTGGGTCGCGTGGCCACCGCGATCGGTGTCGCGGGCGGTGACATCGAGGCGATCGAGATCGTCGAGAAGACCGGCGACGGCACCGCTGTCGACGACGTCCTGCTCGAGGTCGAGGACGGCACGATGCCCGACTCGATCGTCTCGGCCTGCAACCAGCTCGACGGCGTACGGGTCCTGTTCATCAGCCGCTACGCCACGGGCGGCAACGTGGTGCTCGACCTGGAGGCCGTCGAGGAGCTCACCGGCGACCCCCGCGCGGCGATGGACAAGCTCATCGACCTGCTGCCGATCACCTTCCGCACCGACTGGGCGATGCGGATCCACCGCGCCAAGGGCGTCACCTACCGCACGCCCGCGGCCCCGGACGACTTCGAGTTCGTCGAGATGGAGGGGGCGTCCCGGCTGGAGATCGCCGAGGACGACGTCACCCTCTATGCGGCGTCGCGGATCGACGGCAACGAGATCGCCGTCGTCGGGCGCCGTGGCGGGCCGGAGTTCGTCGACTCCGAGGTGGCCCGGATGGGTCACCTCTGCGGGCTCGCGGTGACGATCTCCCAGCAGTAGCCCGCAGAGGCGTCCGGAAGGGCGCTACTCGATCGGCTCGAGCAGGAAGACCGGGATCTCGCGGTCGGTCTTCTCCTGGTACTCCGCGTACGTCGGCCAGGTGGCGACGGCGTGGTCCCACCACTCCGCGCGCTCCTCGCCGGTGACGAGACGGGCACGGTAGGTGCGCTTGTCAGCGCCGTCCTGCAGGTCGACCTCGGGGTGGGCGACGAAGTTGTGGTACCAGCTCGGGTGCTCCGGGGCGCCGCCCTTGGAGGCGACGGCGACGTACTTGCCGTCCTTCTCCACCCGCATCACCGGGTTCTTGCGGAGCTTGTCGCTGGAGGCGCCGACGGAGGTGATGACCACGATCGGGTCGTCACTCTCGCCGAGGGTGTTGGCGCGGGCGCCGTCGGAGGCCTCGTACTCGGCCACCTGGTTGCGGACCCACTCCCACTGGCTGGGCTCGTACTCTCCGGTGAGTGTCATGCCCAGCACAACGGGCAGCCGCGTCCGGTTGTTCCTCGAGGCGTTAGCCTCGGCGACCATGAGTGCGATCGCAGGCGTGTCGGACACCTTCGACCCCGAGCAGTGGGACGAGGTGCCGGGGTTCGAGGACCTCACCGACCTCACCTACCACCGGGCCCGGGCACACGGGACGGTGCGCATCGGGTTCGACCGGCCCGACGTGCTCAACGCCTTCCGGCCCCACACCGTCGACGAGTTGCTCCGCACGCTCGAGCACGCGCGCACCACCGGTGACGTCGGCTGCGTGATCCTCACCGGCAACGGTCCGAGCGCCAAGCACGGCAAGTGGTCCTTCTGCACCGGCGGTGACCAGCGGATCCGCGGCAAGGCCGGCTACCAGTACGAGTCCGGTGACGCCGGCGGTAGTGACACCGGCGGCGAGGAGCCGAGCCCGATCGACAAGGCCCGCCTGGGACGGCTGCACATCCTGGAGGTGCAGCGCCTGATCCGCTTCATGCCCAAGGTCGTCATCTGCGTCGTGCCCGGCTGGGCGGCCGGCGGCGGCCACAGCCTCCACGTGGTCTGCGACCTCACCCTCGCCTCGACCGAGCACGCCCGCTTCAAGCAGACCGACGCCGACGTGGGCAGCTTCGACGGCGGCTTCGGGTCGGCGTACCTCGCCCGCCAGGTGGGCCAGAAGTTCGCCCGCGAGATCTTCTTCCTCGCCGAGGAGTACGACGCCGAGGACGGCATGCGCATGGGCACGGTCAACCGTGCGGTCCCGCACGCCGAGCTCGAGGCCACCGCCCTGGAGTGGGGCCGCCGGATCAACGGCAAGAGCCCGACCGCGCAGCGGATGCTCAAGTACTCCTTCAACGCCATCGACGACGGCCTGGTGGGCCAGCAGCTCTTCGCCGGAGAGACGACGCGGCTGGCCTACATGACCGACGAGGCACAGGAGGGGCGCGACCAGTTCCTGGAGAAGCGCGACCCCGACTGGTCGCCCTTCCCCTGGTACTACTGAGGTCGGTGCGCAGGTTGCTCTCCCTCGTGCTCCGTTCGCTGGCCGCGCTGCTGTTGCTGAGTGCCGTGACGGGCTGCAGTGACGACGCCCCCGCTGCCGAGCCGTCGGTGCCGGAGGGGTGGAGCACGACCGGTGCCGCCACCGCGGGTGCGCCGACCTCCCTCGCACGGGCGGACCTGGTGGACCAGCTCACCGACGCGCTGCCCGTCGACGCGCCACTCGGCTCCTTCGACGTGACGTGTGAGGGCGACCTGGCCGGCGTGGTGGGGGCACGACAGGTCTGCACCATCGAGCGCGACGGTGGGCGCACCGGTGCGCTGGTCGAGACGATCGCCGTCGACGGCGACACGGTGCAGTGGGAGGAGCAGTACTTCGTTCACGCCGCCGACCTGGAGGAGGCGCTGCCCGGTCGGATCCGCGAGCGCGGCGGGGACGTCGACACGGTCACCTGTCCCTCGTCGCTGCCGGGCGAGGTGGGTGCGGAGATGACCTGCACTGCCACCGGTGGCATCCGCGAGGTGGCCCTGACGGTTCGGTCGATCGACGGCCTGCGGGTCGACTTCGACTTCGAGGCCCGCTGACTCCGAGGGACCGACCGATGTCGGTGGTCCCTGCCTGACTGCGGGTATGGCCATCGCAGCAAGCATCGCTCCGGACCCCGGCGTGGGGGAGCGGATTGCTGCGGTGCGGCGCGAGGTGATGGCCGCTGCTGCGGAGCCTGCCGGTCGTCTCGACGATGCTGAGCTGACCGACGCAGTGGCGTCGTTGGCGCGGTTGGAGTCGCAGGTGCAGGCGTGGCAGCTCGAGCTCGCCGCGGAGGCGGACCGGCGGCGGGTGGCCGAGACCGCAGCGGAGACGGGCACGGATGCGTGGTTGGCGCGGTTGACGGGGATGCGTCGGGAGATGCTCAGGGGGGGCTGGTGCTGGCCCAGCAGCTGGAGTCGACCTACCCCACGACGCTGGCCGCGTTGGCTCAGGGCCGGATCCGGCTCGAGCAGGCCCGGGTGATCGTGCAGAGCCTGGAGGTCACCGAGGACACCGCGAGTGATGCTCAGCGCGAGGCGGCCCAGGAGCTGCTGATCGGCAGGGCCACCGGCGAGGGCACCCGCTCCGGGGTCCCGATGTCGGCCACCCAGCTGCGGCGGGCCGCGCGTCGGGTCTACCGCACCATCGACACCGACCTGCACCAGCACCACATCGCGGCGACGGTGCGGACCAACCAGCACCGTGGTGAGACCGACACCTGGCTGACCCTCCACGACCAGGGCGACGGCCGCTACGTGGGCCGGTTCAGCCTGCCCGAGCGGCACGGCCACCTGCTCACCACGATCCTGCACAACCTCTCCACGCCCCGGCGCTACGGCACCGACACCCGCGGCGTGGCGCGCTACGACGACACCGTCGGTGGTCGTGGCGGTGAGCTCGGCTGGGCCGACCGGCTCGGCATCGCCTTCTGCGAACTGCTCGAACACGTCCCCACCGACCACCTGCCCCGCTCCGCGATCAGCCTGCTGGTCCACCTCGACCTCGCCACCCTGCGCGAGGACCTGACCGGCGTCGGGGTCGCGTCGATGTCCACCGGGGCCGACCTCACCCCGGGCGAGGTCCGTCGGATGGCGTGCGAGGCCGGCATCATCCCCGCCGTCCTCGGCACCGGCTCGGTGCCGCTGGACCTGGGCCGCAGCAGCCGACTCCACTCGGACAAGCAACGCCAGGCCCTCGCCATCACCCACGACACCTGCGCCATCGCCACCTGCGACCGGCCCTTCTCCTGGACCGAGATCCACCACCCCCACGCCTGGGCCACCGGCGGCACCACCAGCCTGGCCAACGCCCTCCCACTGTGCTGGCACCACCACCGCGCCGCCCACGACGACCGCTACCACCTCACCCGACTCAGCCGCACCGAGTGGGAACTCCGATCACGCCGACGACCACCGCCGTCGTAGGGCGTCGCCGCCACTAGGCTGGCGGCGTGAGGATCGTCGTACTGACCGGAGCCGGGGTCTCCGCGGAGAGCGGGGTGCCCACCTTCCGCGACGCCGACGGACTCTGGGAGGGCCATCGCGTCGAGGAGGTCGCCACGCCGGAGGCGTTCGAGGCCGACGCGGCGCTGGTGCACCAATTCTACGACGCCAGGCGCGCGGCCCTCGACACCGTCGAGCCCAACCCGGCCCATCGTGCGCTCGCCGAGCTCGAGCAGCACCTGGGCGAGGACCTGCTCGTCGTCACCCAGAACATCGACGACCTCCACGAGCGTGCGGGGTCGCGACGCGTCCTCCACATGCACGGCGAGCTGCGGAACGCCCTCTGTGCGGGCTGCCGACAGCGGACGCCGTGGCAGGGCAGCCTGTCCGGCGACCACGCCTGCGCCCACTGCGGCGCCAGTGCGCTGCGACCCGACGTGGTGTGGTTCGGCGAGATCCCCTACCGGATGGACGAGATCGACGACGCCCTCGCGGCCGCCGACCTCTTCGTCTCCATCGGCACCTCCGGGGCGGTCTACCCCGCGGCCGGGTTCGTCACCGCCGCCCGTGCGTACGGCGCCCGCACCCTCGAGCTCAACCTCGAGCCCAGTCAGGGCTCGCACCTCTTCGACGAGACGCGACACGGGTCTGCCAGTAGCATCGTGCCCGCCTGGGTCGACGAGTTGCTCCCGACTGACTCGTAGCGCCTGTCTTCTGCTCCACCGGTCCGACCCGTTCTCGGGGGGCCGGTCGCGCGATCGCGCGACCGTCGCGGCGCGCTGCGCCCTGCCCGAAGGGGACGACAGATGAAGATGCAGGAACGACTCACCTTCGCCAACGTGGTGTCGGTGCTGGCGTTGATCGTGGCGCTGGCCGGGACCGGGGGTGGGGTGGCCTACGCCCACGGCAAGATCGGCTCGGCGCAGCTGAAGACCAATGCGGTGAAGTCCCACCACATCAAGAACGGCCAGGTGAAGGGCGGCGACCTGAAGAGCGACGCCGTCGGCAGCGGCAAGGTCAAGAACAATAGCATCGGTTCGGGCGACCTCAAGGACAACAGCATCGGCTCGCGGGACGTGCGCAACGGCAGCCTGACCGAGGCCGACCTCGCCACGAGCACCGACGGTGTCGCCCTCGCCGGTGCTGCGGTTCACCTGACGTCAGTGGACCACCAGTTCAATCGATTGGGTGGTCAGATCAGTCTCGTCAGGGTCGGCCCAGGCAAGTACGACCTCCGGGTGCCGGGTGCGCGCTTCGCAGAGTACGGGCAGCAGATTCTGGCCTCGGTCAGCAACGCTCGCGAGGCCATCTGCTCGGTGGCGGGCCGCACCGTCGCCGACACGATCCAGGTGCGGTGCTACGACTCCGAGGGGGCCTTTCGTGACGCGTCGTTCCAGATCTTCCTGTTCGACGACGACGCCACCACCCCGTGATCGTCACCCGTTAGCTGAGGTCCCGAGGTATCAACCCGGGCGGTCGCAGCTCTTGGGGGTCGGTGGCGCACCGAGCGCCACCGACCGGGCGCGGAGCGCCCTCGAACCCAAGGGGGAAGACATGCAGTTCCAGGAGCGACTCACGTTCGCGAACGTGGTCTCCGTGCTGGCGTTGATCGTGGCGCTGGCCGGGACCGGGGGTGGGGTGGCCTACGCCCACGGCAAGATCGGCTCGGCGCAGCTGAAGACCAATGCGGTGAAGTCCCACCACATCAAGAACGGCCAGGTGAAGGGCGGCGACCTGAAGAACAACGCCGTCGGCAGCGGCAAGGTCAAGAACAACAGCATTCGTTCCGGCGACGTCAAGAACCGCAGCCTGACCCACGCCGACATCTCCACCGGCGCCGACGGCGTCGCTCTCGCCTCCGTGTCCGTCGTCGGCACCGCGGTCCCGCACCAGTTCAACCGCCTCGGCGGTCCGATCACCGTCACGAACCCCTCGCCGGGCAACTTCGACGTCAAGGTCCCCGGGGCCGACTTCGACTCCTGGCAGACCGTGTTGGCCGACCTGAACGCGGTGTCGGGCAACTGCTGGATCAACTTCGTCGCCAACGCCGCACCGGACACGCTCGAGGTCCGGTGCGACAACGCGGCCGGCGCTGCGGCCAACCGGTACTTCAAGCTGACCGTCTTCGATGACAGCCCGAACGGCGCCTCGCCGCGCGTGTCGCTGCGGCCGGCCGACCGCAACTGAACGGATCGCACCGCAGGACCAGCGGCGGGCTCGGCGACGGGGGGTACGTCGAGTCCGCCGCTTCCGCGCGCCCGTCGCCGGTGGCGTGCGGCGCCGGTCAGTAGTCCTGGTCAGGAGCTGGTCGCGGCGATCCCGATGTCCCCGTCGCGGAACGCCTCGACGAAGGCGGCGTGGTCGGCACGCACCTGGTCGGCGTACCGCAGGCCGAAGTCGACGACCCAGTCGCGGAACTCCGAGCGGCGCCCCTCGAGCGTCGCGCGGATCGCGTCCTCGACCTGGAACTCCACCAGGTCGTGCTCGGAGTCCTCGTCCGCGGCGCAGTGGACCTTCGCCGTCGCGCGCCCCAGCAGCCCGACGACCGCGGCCATCTCCTCGGGCTCGGTCAGGTCCGACCAGTCCAGGTCGACCTCGAACGGCGACACCTCGTGCACCACGAACCCGGCACCGTCCATCCGGGTGTGGCCCAGCAGCGGGTCGGTGTGCACCTGCAACGCGCGTTGGCTGACCACGGTGCGCTGGCCCTCGTGGACGAAGTAGTCCTCGATCGCGGCCGCGTCCACGTAGCGGCTGACGGCCGGGACGTTGCCCTGCTTCATCGAGAGCAGGACGTCGTTCTCGAACGCCTGGCTGTAGCCCTCGACGAGGATGTTGTACGCCGGCAGCCCGGCGCTCCCGATGCCGAAGCCGGACTTGCCCACCACGTCGAGCACGTCGTAGAAGACGTCGCGGTCGAAGCGCTTGTCCTCGGGGATCGTGCCGAGGTACTCCTCGAAGGCGGCGAGTACGGTGGCGCGCTCGTCCTCGTCCAGGCGCCGGACGGTCGGGTCGTCACGGAAGCGACGGTGGCCCTCGACGATGTCGGTGTTGGCGTCGAGGAGGTCGCTGCGACGCTGCGCCCGCGCCTCCCCGAGGGCCGCGCGGATGGGTCCGTCGGTGTTGCCCAGGTGCAGGGCGAAGTCCTCGTCGTGGGCGGTGTCGGCGTAGGCGTCGACCTGGTCCAGGTAGGCGTCGAGGTAGCGGTGCAGCAGGTCGACCACGGCGTCCCGCGGCAGCGCCTTCTGCCAGCCGAGGAGGGCGAGTGAGGCCGCGAAGCGCTGCAGGTCCCAGGTGAAGCGGCCCAGGTAGGCCTCGTCGAAGTCGTTGACGTCGAAGACCAGCAGTCCGTCGGAGTTGAGGTAGGTGCCGAAGTTCTCCACGTGCAGGTCGCCGTGGACCCAGATCCGGCCGCTCTCGCCGGTGGCGAACGGGTCCTCGGCCGGCACGACGTCGGCGTAGAACAGGCAGGCGGTGCCGCGGTAGAAGGAGTGCGGGTCGGCGGCCATCTTGCGGAACTTGGTGCGGAAGGCGGCCGGGTCCCGCTCCATCAGGTCGGCGAAGGCGTCGTCCAGGACGGCGACGATCTGGTCCCTGCGGTCGGTCGACGGTTGCGGCATGCCTGCCACTGTGCCACCGCAGCACGAACCCGCGGCGTGGCTCAGGCGGCAGCCAACTCGGCGTCCAGGATCTCCACCAGCCGCTCCTGCTCCTGGGCCAGGCCGAGCGGCGCGAGCCAGTCGATCAGTGTGGCGCGGAAGAGCGCCCCGCTGGCGATGACGCGTGGATCGCAGTGGCCGGTCGACTCGAGCGTGACGACGCCGTACAGCGCCGACCAGGAGCGCATGTAGATCCAGAGCAGGCCGCGGTGCTCGGTGGCGATGTGGTCGGACTTGGCGGGCAGCAGCGGATCCAGGACCGCCTCGCCCACGCCCGGCGGCAGGTCCTCCACCGCCGGCACCGGGTACCCGTAGCGCTCCCAGACCTCGTAGAGGAGGTCGGTGAAGAAGTGGCCCGAGGTGGAGACCGTCAGCAGGTCGCGCCGCGCGGTGTCACCCTCCGCGACCGGGTTGGCGAAGACCAGGTGGAACTCCCGTGGCTTGGCCAGCGCCCACCGACGGAACGCCACGCACCCGACCGTCAGCCGGGCTGCGGGGTCATCCGCCGGGTACCGCTCGGCCGCGGCGGCGAAGCCCTCGGTCGCCATCCGGTCGAGCTCGAAGGCCACCAGGTCGACCAGCTCCTGGTAGTTCGCCACGTAGCGGTAGAGCGCGGGTGCGGTCATCCCCATCCGGCCCGCCACGGCGCGCAGCGAGAGCTCCGCACCCTCGTCGAGGAGCTGGGCGGCCACCCGCACGATCTCGTCGTAGGTCTCCTCGCGTCGACGCTCGCGACGGTTGGGCGCTCGCAGGTGGGCCACGTGTCTCCTCGGTCGGGTCTTGACCAGCGCAGTTTACGCCGTTTACTGTTTACAGCGTTCACCGCAATGATACCTGTTCACGATGGAGTCTCCCATGGTCGATCGCTGGGGCCGGCTGATCGCCCGCCGGGCGCGTCTCGTCCTCGTCGTCGGGGTGCTCCTGGTCGCCGGGGCCGCGGCGTACGGCGTGGGGGTCTTCGGCGCGTTGAGCCAGGGTGGCTTCGACACCCCCGGGTCGGAGTCGGCCCGCGCGCTCGAGATGGAGCGTGAGGCGTTCGGCAATCGGGGCGCCGACGTGGTCGCGATCTACTCCGACGACGACCTCGCCGCCGACGATCCGGAGTTCCGTGAGGCGGTCGCCGAGGTGGTCCAAGGCCTGCCCGCCGACGCGGTGGCCCAGGTGACGCCGTACTACGAGGCCCCGCCGGAGGCGGGTCTGGTGACCGCGGACGGCCACGCCGCCCAGGTCGTCATCGCGCTCGACGGCGCCTCGCAGGACGACTTCCTCGTCTCCTACGAGGAGGTCGAGCCCCTGCTGGAGGCCGACGGCCTGCGCACCGACGTCGCCGGCTCCTACGCCGTCTACAGCGACGTGAACCACCAGACCGAGGAGGACCTTCAGCGCGCGGAGCTGATCTCGCTGCCGCTGGTCATCCTGCTCGCGCTGGTGATCTTCGGCAGTGCGGTCGCCGCCTCGATGCCGGCCATGGTCGGCGTCATCGCGCTCGTGGGCGGCCTCGGGGTGGTTCGGCTCCTCACGACCGTCACCGACGTGAGCGTGTTCTCGATCAACGTCGTCTCGGTGCTCGGCATCGGACTCGCGATCGACTACGCCCTGTTCGTCGTGAGCCGGTTCCGCGAGGAGCTCGCCCGGCTGCCCGAGGACGACCCGGACGCGTCCCGCACGGCCATCCGCATCACCCTGGCCACCGCGGGACGCACCGTCCTCTTCTCCGGCCTCACCGTCGCCGCCTCGCTCGCCAGTCTGCTGCTCTTCCCGCAGATGTTCCTCAAGTCGATGGGGTACGGCGGCGTCGCGGCCGTGCTGATCGCGATGCTGGCCGCGCTCACCATCCTGCCCGCCACCCTGGTCCTGCTGGGCCGTCGCATCGACGGTGGTCGGATGCCCTGGCGCCGTGGCCGCCCGGTCTCGGTCGAGGACGACCACGGCCGGTGGGCGGCTCTCGCTCGCGGTGTCATGCGCCGTCCGGTCACCGTCCTCGCGCTGACCGTCGTGCTTCTCCTCGTGGTCGCCTCACCGTTCCTCGGTGTGAAGTGGGGCAGCGTCGACCACCGGGTGCTGCCCGACGACTCGCCGTCCTACATCGCGGCGGAGAAGCTCGCCGACTTCGGCGGCGAGACCTCCCGGGCAGGTGTCGTCCTCACCGGCGTCGACGACGCCGCGGTGCAGTCCTACGTCGCCGACGCCGCCGCGGTCACCCCGGACGCGGCGGCCGAGGTCACCGCGCGCGACGGCGACACCGCCCTGGTGGGCGTCACCTGGCCGGGCAGCTCCCAGGCAGAGGCGTCACTGGACCTCGTCCGCGACCTGCAGGCCATCGAGCCAGCCGCGGGGGAGGCGCTGGTCGGCGGCATCACCGCGGAGACCGTCGACCTGCTTGCCTCCGTCGGCGACCACCTGCCCTGGATGGGCGCGGTCGTGGTGCTGGTCATGTTCGTGCTGCTCTTCGTCGCGTTCGGGTCGCTGGTGCTCCCGCTCAAGGCGGTGGTGATGAACGTCTTCTCCATCACCGCCAGCTTCGGGGTGGTGACCTGGATCTTCAGCGACGGCAACCTGTCGGGCCTGCTCGACTTCGAGCCACAGGGCTTCCTCGACGCCACCAACCCGATCCTGATGCTCGCCATCATCTTCGGGCTCTCGATGGACTACGAGGTCTTCCTGCTCTCCCGGGTCCGCGAGCAGTGGGACGCCACCGGGAGCAACGACGTGGCGGTCGCGACCGGCGTACAGAAGACCGGCCGGATCATCACCAGCGCCGCGCTGCTGCTGGGTGTGGTCATCGGCGCCTTCTCCACCAGTGGCGTGGTCTTCATGAAGATGCTCGGCGTCGGCATGCTCGTCGCCCTGCTCATCGACGCGACCATCGTCCGTGCGCTGATGGTGCCGGCCACGATGAAGCTGCTCGGCCGCTGGAACTGGTGGGCGCCCGCACCGATGGTGCGCTGGTGGGAGCGGTACGGCTTCCGTGAGGAGATCGCCGAGCCCGCGGTCCAGCGCCAGCCGGAACGGGTCCCCTGAGCCCGGTCCGGTTGGGCGTCACCACCATCGTGCCAGTCGATCGTTGTGCTGGCTGCCCATGATCGGGGCGGCTACCAGCGAGTAGAGTCGGGCCCATGAAGCGCGAGATCTACGACGAGGACCACGAAGCCTTCCGCTCCTCGGTGCGGGAGTTCCTGGAGCGGTCGGTCATCCCCGACGTCGAGCAGTACGCCGTGGACAAGGCCATTCCGCGGGACTTCTGGATCGAGGGTGGCAAGAACGGCTTCTGGGGCCTGGAGATCCCCGAGGAGTACGGCGGCGTCGGGGCCGGCGACTACCGGTTCAACGCCGTCCTCATGGAGGAGCTCAACAAGGTCAACGCGGCGCTGGGGTCGTGTGCCGGGATCCACGCCGACATCACCGCGCCCTACATCGTCGAGCTCGGCACCGAGGAGCAGAAGCAGCGCTGGCTGCCCGGCGTCGCCTCGGGCGAGACGCTGCTCGCGATCGGCATGACCGAGCCCTCCGGTGGCTCCGACCTGGCTGCGCTGAAGACCACGGCCGTGCGCGACGGCGACGAGTGGGTCATCAACGGGTCCAAGACCTTCATCACCAACGGCTACTCCGCCGACCTGGTGATCACCGCGGTCCGCACCGACCCGGAGAAGGGCCCGAAGGGCATCACGCTGTTCGCGATCGAGACCAGCTCGGAGGGCTTCAGCCGCGGCCGCAAGCTCGACAAGGTCGGTCAGGACGAGTCCGACACCGCCGAGCTGTTCTTCGAGAACGTCCGCGTCACCGACGCCGAGATCATCGGCGAGGTCGACCAGGGCTTCATCCACATGATGCAGAAGCTGCCGCAGGAGCGGCTCGGCTGCGCGATCTCCAACGTCGCACACGCCAAGCAGATCCTCGACGAGACGCTGCAGTACACCAAGGACCGCAAGGCCTTCGGGCAGTCGATCGGACAGTTCCAGCACAACAAGTTCCTGCTGGCCGACATCTACACCCGCATCGACGTGACGCAGGCCTACATCGACCAGTGCGTCGTGGCCCACGACAAGGGCGAGCTGACCGCGATCGACGCCGCGAAGGCCAAGTGGTGGTCCTCGCAGGTGCAGAACGAGGTGCTCGACCACTGCGTGCAGCTGCACGGCGGCTACGGCTTCATGAACGAGTACCGCGTCGCCCGTGCGTGGCGCGACGCCCGCGTCTCGAAGATCTGGGCGGGCTCGAACGAGATCATGAAGGAACTGATCGGTCGCGACCTGGGGTTGTGACCCCGACCGGTGGACCGACGAAGCATCGGCAGGGTCGCCCGGGTCGGTTGCACACCGATCAAGGGGTGCCAGCACACGTCCTCGGACGAGCTGGTCCTCGACGAGGACGGGCCACGCGGTGACCGTGCGTGGTGCCTGGTGCCGCCCGAGGGTGGACGGGTGCTGCGCACCATCGACCAGCCCCGACTCGTCGGTGTCCGGGCACGCTGGGACGGCCACGCCCTCGACGTCGTACTCCCCGGAGGCGCGGCGGCGACGGGGGCACCCGAGCAGGCCGGTGCCTCCCTCGCGGTCGACTACTGGGGACGGACCATCGACGCCGTGCCGTACGACGGCCCGCACGCGCGGCTGCTCTCGGACTTCCTCGGCCGGCCCGTGCGCCTGGCGCGGGTCGCGCCCGGCGCGGCGGTGTACGGCGCCCCGGTGAGCCTGGTGAGCACGGCCTCGGTCGTCGACGCCGCCACCCGTGCCGGACGCCCCGACCTGGCCGACCAACCCGAGCGCTACCGCGCCACCGTCGTCGTCGAGGCCGACGAGCCCTACATCGAGGACCAGTGGGTCGGGCACGACGTCGCGATCGGCGACGCCGTGGTGCGGGTCCACGGTCGGATGGGCCGGTGCGGGGTCGTGAACCTCGCTCCGTCGACCGGCGACGCGGACGCCAGCCTGCTGCGCTCACTGGCCGACCACCGGCCCCAGAACTCCCGCGGCGAGCCGCTCCTGGCGGTCGACGCGACCGTCGTCGCACCCGGATCCGTACGGTGGGGGGACACGTTGCAGCTCCACAACGACTCGCGACGTACTGCAGGGTAATGCTGGACGCCATCACCGTTGACTGGCACGATTTCAAGGATCGAGCCGGTGGCCGCGTCGGTCGTCCGGCACCGTGGACAGCCCAGAGGAGATGCCATGGCGGACGGCACACCAACCACCCAGGGTGACGAACGGATCAACGAGGGCAAGCTCGGCGAGCTGGCCCGTGGGCTCGGTCTGCGCACCGACCCGATCATCTTCTTCGTCGCTGCCGGCCTCATGGTGGTCTTCCTGATCACGCTGCTGATCTGGCCGACCCAGATCGGCGATGCCTTCGCCGACGGCCGCACGTGGGTGGTCACCAACCTGGGCTGGTTCTTCATCCTCGGTGTCTCGTCCTGGCTGGCGTTCCTGATCTGGGTGGCGATCAGCAAGTACGGCAGCATCCGCCTCGGCGGCGACCAGGAGCGGCCGGCGTACAGCAACATCTCCTGGTTCACGATGCTCTTCGCCGGTGGCATCGGCACGGTCCTGATGTTCTGGGGCGTCGCGGAGCCGATCTTCCACTTCGAGACCCCGCCGCGGGGCGAGGCGCCGTTCTCCTCGGGCGCCGCGAACGACGCGATGAGCATCGCGATCTACCACCTCGGCCTGCACACGTGGGCGATCTTCACCCTGCCGGGCCTGGCGTTCGGCTACTTCATCTACCGCTACGACCTGCCGTTCCGCGTCAGCTCGGTGTTCTACCCGTTCCTGGGCGAGAAGATCCACGGCCCCATCGGTCGCACCATCGACATCTTCGCGGTGCTGGGCACCCTCTTCGGTGTCGCGGTCTCCATCGGCCTGGGCACCAACCAGATCAACTCCGGCCTGACGCGGCTCTTCGACGTGCCCAACACGGTCCTGCCCAAGGTGCTGATCATCGCCGTCCTCACCGCCGTCGCGGTGACCTCGATCGTGGTCGGCCTGGACAAGGGCGTGAAGGTCCTGTCCAACGTCAACATCGGCATGGCCGTGGGCCTGATGATCTTCGTGCTCGTCGTCGGCCCGACGGTCTTCCTCTTCCGCGAGATGATCGAGACGCTGGGCCTCTACCTGCGCAACCTCGTGCCGCTGGCGCTGTGGAACGACTCCATGGCCTACGTCGACGGCGGAGCGTACGGCGAGGGCTGGGGCTGGCAGGGCGGCTGGACCGTCTTCTACTGGGCCTGGACGGTGACGTGGGCGCCCTTCATGGGTGTCTTCCTCGCCCGCATCTCCAAGGGCCGCACGATCCGTGAGTTCATCGGCGGCGTGATGGTGGCGCCCTCCCTGTTCACGTTGGTCTGGTTCGTGATCTTCGGGTGGACCGCGATGCGCCTGGACGGGATCGGCAGCAGCCCCGATGCGGCGCACCCGATCACCGAGGCGGTCACCGGCGAGGGTGGTGGTGCGGAGTTCGCGATGTTCGCGTTCTTCGAGTCGCTGTTGTCCAACGACGCGTTGATCACCTTCATCTCCGGCTTCGTCGTGGTGATCGTGGCGATCTTCTTCGCCACGTCCTCCGACTCCGCCTCGCTGGTGGTGGACATGCTCTGCACCGGCACCGAGGACCCGGGCCCGACCCGGCAGCGGGTCTTCTGGGGTGTCTCCGAGGGCGCCCTGGCGATGATGCTGATCGTGCTCGCCGGCGACGAGGGACTCGACGCACTGCAACAGGTGATCACCGTGATCGGGCTCCCGATCTTCATCCTGATGTTCCTGGCGATGGTCTCGCTCTACAAGGGACTGCGCACGGAGAAGTTCGTGATGGTCAAGGTGCCCGTCGCCGGATCCCAGGAGCCGCCACGGGAGGACGCGGCGGTCGACTGACCCGCACGGCGTGCCGGCCCGGGCGGCGCAGGGCATCATCGGAGCATGACTGCCCCTGTGCGCCGACCCGGTCCGCACGCCGACGAGCCGCACCGTGGTGGCCTCAACGACCGGCTCAACTCGCTGCGGGCCGGCGTACTCGGTGCCAACGACGGGATCGTCAGCACCGCCGGCATCGTGGTCGGTGTCGCGGGAGCCACCACCGAGCGCTCGGCGATCCTGGTCGCCGGTGTCGCCGGGCTCGTTGCCGGCGCGATGAGCATGGGCGCCGGGGAGTACGTCTCGGTCAGCACGCAGCGTGACTCCGAGGAGGCGCTCCTCGCCCGGGAGCGCCGCGAGCTGGCCGAGGACCCCGAGGACGAGCTGGCCGAGCTCGCCGGCCTCTACGTCGAGAAGGGGCTCGACCCCGACGTCGCGCTGGAGGTGGCGGGGCAGCTCACCGCCCGCGACGCGCTCGGCGCGCACGCCGAGGCCGAGCTGGGCATCGACCCCGACGACCTGACGAGTCCGTGGCGTGCGGCGCTGGCCTCGATGACGGCGTTCACCGTCGGGGCGCTGCTCCCGCTGTTGACGATCCTGTTGGTCGCCGCGCAGGCACGGGTCTGGGTGACGATGGCCGCGGTGACCGCCGCGCTGGCGCTGACCGGTTGGGCCTCGGCCCGGTTCGGCTACGGGCCGGTGCGACGGGCGGTGGTCCGCAACGTGGCGGGCGGCCTGTTCGCGATGGCCGTCACCTACGCGGTCGGGTCGGCGCTCGGCACCCAGCTCTGAGGTGCCGCCTCAGCCGCGACCGACGGTGGACTCGCGCACGACCAGTTCCGGCTCGAGCACCACGTGGCGTGCCGGCGCCGACGGCGCGGACATCACCTCCAGCAGGATGCGCGCGGCCTCGCGGCCGAGCTGCTCGCGGGGCTGGCGCACGCTGGAGAGCGGCACCGCGGCCGAGGCGGCGAAGTCGATGTCGTCGTAGCCGATCAGCGCGACCTCGTCCGGTACGCCGACCCGCAGCTGGGTGAGCGCCTGGAGCACACCGAGAGCGACCAGGTCGTTGGCGGCGAAGACCGCGTCGGGCCGCTGGTCCGCCGGTCGTTCCCACAGTGCCTCCACGGCGCGACGACCCGCGGTCGCCTCCATCGCGTCGGTCTCGACCAGCTCGGCGGTGGCGCCGGTGACGCCGGCCACGGCCTCCTGGGTCGCCGCCCACCGGTCGCGGACCTGGGTGAGGTGGGCGGGGCCGCCGATGAAGGCGAGGTGCCGCCGCCCGGCGTCGAGCAGGTGCCGCGCGGCGAGGGTGCCGCCGAGGTGGTCGTCGACGGAGACGGAGGAGAAGTCGGCGGAGTCGATGATCCGGTCGACCAGCACCACGGCCACGCCCCGCTCGCGGAGCTGGTGCAGGCGCGTGAGGACGTCGCCGACGGGGGTGAGCAGCATGCCCTCGACCCGCTGCTCCTCGAACAGGTCGAGGTAGGACGCCTCCCGACGCGCGTCCTGGGCGGAGTTGGCCAGGATCAGCGGGCGGGCCTCCGCGGCGAGCTGGTCCTCGACGCTGTGGGCGACGTCGGTGAAGAACGGGTTCGCGACGTCGAGCACGATCATCGCCACGGCCCGGTTGCTGCCGGCGCGGAGCTGTCGCGCGGCGTCGTTGCGCACGAACCCGAGCTCGTCGATGACGGTCTGGATCCGTTCCCGCGTCGCGGGGGAGACCTTGTCGGGGCGGTTGAGCACGTTGGAGACGGTGCCGACGGAGACGCCGGCCGCGGCGGCGACCTCCTTGACCGAGACCCGTCGCCCGGTCGCGCGCTCCGTCGTCATGCGTTTCCTCCTCGTCAGCGGCACCCTAGCCGGTCGGGACCAGCGCGACCCGCGGGATTGAAATGTTTCAAGTTCTTTGCGGGACCTGTTGACCCTGTGATGGCCGTCACCTAGTCTGGCGCAATCATTGAAACCTTTCAATGACCAGTGGGACCGCCCCGGAAGGAGACCGATGACCACCGCAGCCGACACCACCCCGGTGCTCGAGATGCGCGGCGTGGCCAAGAGCTTCGGACCCGTCGCCGCGGTCCGCTCCGGCGAGCTGAGCGTGCAGGCCGGATCCGTCCACGCCTTCGTCGGGGAGAACGGCGCCGGCAAGTCCACGCTCGTCAAGGTGATCGCCGGCGTACACCGGCGCGACGCCGGCACCTTCCGGTTCCGCGGCGAGGACGTCGACTTCTCCTCCACCGCGGAGTCCAAGGACGCCGGCATCGCGGTGATCTACCAGGAGCCGACGCTCTTCCCGGACCTGTCGGTGACCGAGAACATCTTCATGGGGCGCCAGCCCACCCGCTCGGGGCGTCGCATCGACTACGCCGCGATGTACGCCGAGGCCGAGGAGATCTTCACCCGCCTCGGGGTGGCCGTCGACCCCCGGCGCATCGCCGAGGGCCTCTCCATCGCCGACCAGCAGGTCATCGAGATCGCCAAGGCGATCTCGCTCGACGCGACCCTGCTGGTCATGGACGAGCCCACCGCGGCGCTGAGTGGCGTCGAGGTCGAGCGGCTGTTCACCATCGCCCGCAGCCTGCGCGACGAGGGCCGTGCCCTGGTCTTCATCTCCCACCGCCTCGACGAGGTCTTCGACCTGTGCGACACCGTCACCGTCATGCGCGACGGGGAGTACGTCGCCACCCGGCCCATCGCGGAGACCTCCCAGGAGGACGTGGTCTCGCTGATGGTCGGCCGCGAGGTGGCCGACCTCTTCCCCAAGGGGGAGTCCGAGATCGGTGAGGTCGTCCTCGACGTCGCGGGGCTGTCCTCCACCGGCGTCTTCCACGACGTCAGCTTCCAGGTGCGCGCGGGCGAGATCGTCGGTCTGGCCGGCCTCGTCGGTGCGGGACGCAGCGAGATCGCACGAGCCGTCTTCGGCATCGACGGCTACGACTCCGGCACCGTCACGCTCCACGGCGAGCGCGTGCCGCCGCGCAGCCCGCAGGCGGCCATCCGCGCCGGCGCCGCACTCGTCCCCGAGGACCGACGCCAACAGGGCTTGGTGATCGAGCAGTCGGTCGCGCGCAACGTCGCCTCGGTCATCCGCCGTCGGCTGACGGGCCTGGGCCTGCTGACCTCCCGCGCGGAGAACATCGCCGCGGGCCCGTGGGCCGGACGCCTCGAGGTCAAGACCAGCGCGTTGGACATGGACGCCAGCACCATGAGTGGCGGCAACCAGCAGAAGGTCGCCATCGCCAAGTGGCTGGCCACCGAGCCGCGGCTGCTCATCATCGACGAGCCCACGCGCGGCATCGACGTCGGCACCAAGAGCGAGGTCCACCGGCTCCTCTCGGACCTGGCGGCTCGTGGCATGGCGGTGCTGATGATCTCCTCCGAGCTGCCCGAGGTCCTCGGCATGGCCGACCGGGTCGTCGTCGTGTGCGAGGGCCGCGTGACCGCCGAGATCGACCGCGCCGACGCCACCCCGGAGAACGTCATGCACGCCGCGACCCACGTCGGCGACCGGGAGGCCGGCGCCACTCACGACGACGCGGCACGAGCCGAGGAGGTGTCGGCGTGACGCAGACACTTGTGCGACCCAGTGCCGAGACCCGGGCGCAGCGACTGCTGAGCGGGGCCCTGCGGTCCCGTGAGATCGCCGTGTTCGCGGTCCTGGTGGCGCTGATCGTGGTCGCCACGCTGTCCAGCCCGTCCTTCCTCTTCGGCAGCGACGGCTGGCGCAACCTGCTGGTGACGCCGTCGATCCTGCTGCTGCTCGCGGTCGGCCAGACGATGGTCATCATCACCCGCAACGTCGACCTGTCGGTCGGCTCGACGCTCGGGCTGACGGCGTACCTCGTGGGGCGGCTCTTCGTCGACCAGCCCGGCATCCCGATCGTGGTGGTCTTCGTGCTCGGCGCGCTGTTCGGGGCCTTCCTCGGCCTGATCAACGGCGCGCTCGTCGCCTTCGGCCGGGTGCCGGCACTCGTGGTCACCCTCGGCACGATGTACGTCTACCGCGGCGTCTTCCTCGAGTGGGCCGGCAGTGACCGCATCAACGCCGGCGACATGCCCCGCGACTTCCTCCGCCTGGGCACCGAGCAGGTCCTCTTCGTCCCGGTGCTGACGCTGATCGCGCTCGTCGTGCTCGGGGTCGCCGGCTACTACCTGCGCTCGATGCGCTCGGGCCGCGAGCTCTACGCCATCGGCTCCGACCCCGCCGCCGCCCGGCTCTACGGGCTGCCGGTGACGCGTCGGGTGCTGACGGCGTTCGTGATCTGCGGCGCCCTCGCGGGCCTGGCCGGTGTCTTCTACGCCGCCCGCTACGGCACCGTCAGCTCCGGCGCGGGCCGCAACATGGAGCTGGAGGCGGTCGCCGCCGCCGTCATCGGCGGCGTCGCGATCTTCGGCGGCAGCGGCACCGTGTGGGGTGCCGCCATCGGCGCCTTCCTGCTGGTCACCATCGACCGGGTGCTGCCGCTGCTGGGCATCTCCAGCTTCTGGCAGCGGGCCGTCGTGGGTGCGCTCATCATCGCCGCCGTCGCGCTGGACCGCATCCTGCAGAAACGGCGCGAACGACGGCTCCGACAAGCCCGCGACGAGGCGAGGAGTGGGTCATGACCGAGACCATCGAGCACGCCGTCGACGAGCGGACGTACGCCGCCTGGTCCCGCCCGCTGTGGTGGCGGGTCGTGATGACCCGCGAGTTCGCGATGATCGCGCTGCTGGGCATCGTCTACGCCTGGGCGACGGGCAACGTCGACAACTTCGACAACCCGCTCACGCTGTACTACCTGTTCCTGGACGTGGCGCCGATCCTGATGATCGCGCTGCCGATGACGCTGGTGATCATCACCGGCGGCATCGACCTCTCGGTCGCCAGCGTCATGGGCCTGTCCAGCGTGCTGCTGGGCATCTTCCACGTCGACCTCGGGATGTCGTTGCCGGTCGCGGCGCTGTTCGCGATCGCGGCGGGCGTCCTGTGCGGCTGCTTCAACGGCTTCCTCGTGGGCTACGTCGGCCTGCCGCCGCTCGCGGTCACCATCGGAAGCCTCGCCCTCTTCCGCGGGATCGCCGTCGGCCTGCTCGGCACCGAGGCGATCACCGACTTCCCCGACCGGTGGTCCGACCTCGCGCGGGAGCGGATCGTCGAGGGGTCCAGCTACCCCGTGGTGCTGGCCCCGATCGTGGTGCTGATCGTGGCCTTCGCGCTGCTGCTGCACTACTCGCCCTTCGGGCGCGGGATCTACGAGATCGGCCTCAACGAGCAGGCCGCCCGGTTCTCCGGAGTCGACGTGCAGCGCACCAAGCTCATCCTCTACGCCCTCTCCGGTGCCGTCGCGGCCTTCGCCGGCATCTACTACACGCTGCGCTACGGCAGCGCCCGCGGCGACAACGCCGAGTACCTCGAGCTCCAGATCGTCGCGGCCGTGCTGCTCGGCGGGGTGTCGATCTTCGGTGGCCGCGGCGCGCTGCACGGCGTGATCGCCGGCGTACTCCTCATCGGCGTGCTGCAGAGCGCGCTGCGTCTGGAGTCGGTGTCGAGCAACGTCATCAACATCGTGATCGGGGTGCTGCTCGTGCTCTCCGTGATCTCCACCAGTTTCCTCTCGTGGGTCTCGGGCCTGCGCGCCACGCGGAGGAGGTCGCCGGCGGGGGCCGCGCGACCGGACGGGTCGCCGGGCGACCGCGGTCCGACCAACCCAGCCGGATGAATCCAGGGATCGAAAGGTTGAAACGATGAAGTTCCAGAATCGGCGCATGGCCGCCGTGGCGGCACTCACGCTCGTCGCGGGCCTCGGGCTCAGCGCGTGTGGCAGCGACTCCGAGGGCGGAGGCGGCAGCGACGGCGAGGCCAGCATCACGCTGCTGCCCAAGAACCTCGGCAACCCATACTTCGACGCGTCCCGCACCGGTGCGCAGAACGCCGCCGAGGAGTTCGGTGGCGCGGTCGAGGAGGTCGGTCCCGAGACCGCCACCCCCGACTCGCAGGTGTCGTTCATCAACACCGCCGCCCAGCAGGGCGTGGACAGCCTCGTGGTCTCGGCCAATGACCCGACCGCGATCTGTGACGCCCTGACCGAGGCCAGCGACGCCGGCGTCGGCGTGGTCACCTTCGACTCCGACACCGACGCCGAGTGCCGCGACGTGTTCGTCAGCCAGGCCGACGCGCAGGGCATCGCCACCAAGCAGGTCGAGCTGATCGCGGACCAGATCGGCGGCAAGGGCAAGATCGCCATCCTCAGCGCGGCGGCCAACGCCACGAACCAGAACGCCTGGATCGAGCTGATGGAGCAGGACCTCGCGGACAACTACCCCGACATCGAGCTCGTCGACACCGTCTACGGCGACGACGACGACCAGAAGTCCTTCGACGAGACCGAAGCGCTGCTGCAGCGCCACTCCGACCTGGCCGGCATCGTCTCGCCGACCACGGTGGGCATCGCGGCGGCCGCGCGCTACCTGTCCTCCTCGCAGTACCAGGGCAAGGTCGCACTGACCGGGCTGGGCACGCCGAACCAGATGCGGCCCTACATCGAGGACGGCACCGTGACGGCGTTCGCGCTGTGGAACCCGCAGGACCTGGGCTACCTGGCGGCCTACACCGCCAACGCGCTGGCCGCGGGGGACATCTCCGGCGAGGAGGGCGACACCTTCACCGCCGGTGACCTCGGTGAGTACACCGTCGGCGAGGACGGCGTCGTGCTGTTGGGCGACCCGTTCGTCTTCGACGAGAGCAACATCGACGACTTCGACTTCTGATCGCCGTCAGTCGTCGAGCAACCGTCCGATCGACCGCAGGAACAGGGACATGCGCTACTGCTTCGAGCTCCGGGTCCGGCCCGACCGGATCCCGGAGTACGTCGCCCGGCACCGGGAGGTGTGGCCGGAGATGCTCCGGGCACTCGCCGAGTCCGGGTGGCGCAACTACTCCCTGTTCCTGCGGGACGACGGACTCCTGATCGGCTACGTCGAGGCCGACGACCTCGCCGCCGCGCAGGCCGCCATGGACCGCACCGAGGTCAACCAGCGGTGGCAGGCGGAGATGGCGGAGTTCTTCGTCGACCTCGACGGGGCCGCTCCGGACCGGGGCTTCCACCTCCTCGAGGAGGTCTTCCACCTCGAGGACCAACTCGACCGCATCGCACCCACTGACGAAGGCAGCTGACCCACCATGCACACATTCGCGCAGATCGCTCCGTTGCTCGAGGGCCAGGCGATCGAGGTCCCCTCGTGGGCGTACGGCAACTCGGGCACCCGGTTCAAGGTGTTCGGCTCGCCGGGCACGCCGCGCACCGTGGAGGAGAAGGTCGCCGACGCCGCGACGGTCCACCGTTTCACCGGGCTCGCGCCCAAGGTCGCGCTGCACATCCCGTGGGACATGGTCGACGACTTCGGTGCACTGCGCCGCCACGCCGAGGACCTGGGCGTCGCGCTCGGCACCATCAACTCCAACACCTTCCAGGACGAGGACTACAAGTTCGGCGGCCTGACCCACAGCGACCCGAAGATCCGGCAGAAGGCCATCGACCACCACTTCGAGTGCATCGACGTGATGCATCGGACCGGGTCCCAGGACCTCAAGATCTGGCTCGCCGACGGTTCCAACTACCCCGGCCAGGCCGACATCCGTGGCCGCCAGGACCGGCTGGCCGACAGCCTCGCCACGATCTACGAGCGCCTCGACGAGAGCCAGCGACTGGTGCTGGAGTACAAGTTCTTCGAGCCGGCGTTCTACCACACCGACGTCCCCGACTGGGGTACGTCGTACGCCCAGGTGGCCGCGCTCGGCGAGCGGGCGGTGGTGTGCCTGGACACCGGGCACCACGCTCCGGGCACCAACATCGAGTTCATCGTCGCCCAGCTGCTGCGGTTGGGGAAGCTCGGCTCGTTCGACTTCAACAGCCGCTTCTACGCCGACGACGACCTGATCGTCGGCGCCGCGGACCCGTTCCAGCTGTTCCGCATCCTCTTCGAGGTCGTGCGCGGCGGCGGCTACGGCCCCGCGAACCCCGACGGCACGAGCGAGGTCGCCTTCATGCTCGACCAGTGCCACAACATCGAGCAGAAGATCCCCGGCCAGATCCGCTCGGTGCTCAACGTGCAGGAGATGCTCGCCCGCGCCCTGCTGGTCGACCTCGACGAGCTCGGCGCCGCCCAGGTCGCCGGCGACGTGCTCGGCGCCCACCAGGTCTTCATGGACGCCTTCTACACCGACGTCCGCGCCGACCTCGCCGCCTGGCGCGAGGAGCGGGGACTGCCCGGCGACCCGATGCGCGCCTACGACGAGTCCGGCCACCAGGCCGAGATCGAGGCCGCGCGCGTCGGCGGCTCCCAGATGTCGTGGACCTGACCCGACGCGACACCGACCCCTGCGAAGGAAAGCAACTCATGACCAACCCGGCCGTGGCCGACCTGATCGCCCGCTCCAACAAGCTGGGCGCCGACCCCAAGAACACCAACTACGCCGGCGGCAACGCCTCGGCCAAGGGTGCCGAGACCGACCCGGTCACCGGTGAGCCGGTCGACCTGATGTGGGTCAAGGGCTCCGGAGGCGACCTGGGCACGCTGACCGAGCAGGGACTGGCCGTGCTGCGGCTGGACCGGATGCGTGCGCTGGTCGACGTCTACCTGGGCGTGGACCGCGAGGACGAGATGGTGGCGGCGTTCGACTACTGCCTGCACGGCAAGGGCGGCGCGGCGCCGTCGATCGACACCGCCATGCACGGCCTGGTCGACGCCCCCCACGTCGACCACCTCCACCCCGACTCCGGCATCGCGATCGCCACCGCCGCCGACGGCGAGGCGCTGACCGAGAAGGTCTTCGGCGACAAGGTCGTCTGGGTCCCGTGGCGCCGGCCCGGGTTCCAGCTCGGACTCGACATCGCCGCCATCAAGGAGCAGAACCCGCAGTCCATCGGCTGCATCCTCGGCGGCCACGGCATCACCGCCTGGGGCGACACCTCCGAGGCGTGCCGCAAGAACTCGCTGTGGATCATCCGCACCGCCGAGGCCCACATCAAGAAGCACTCCAAGAAGGAGCCGTTCGGCCCGCCGGTCAAGAAGTACGCGCCGCTGACCCGCGCCAAGCGTCGCCAGCGCGCCGCCGAGATCGCGCCGCTGCTGCGTGGCGTCGCCTCCCACGACAAGCCGATGGTCGGGCACTTCACCGACGACAGGGCCGTCCTGGACTTCCTCGGTGCCCGCAACCACCGCAAGCTCGCCGAGCTCGGCACCTCCTGCCCGGACCACTTCCTGCGCACCAAGGTCAAGCCGATGGTGCTCGACCTGCCGGCCGATGCGCCGCTGGAGAAGGTGCACCAGCGGGTCGCCGACCTGCACGAGGCCTACCGTGCGGACTACGCGGCGTACTACGACCGGCACGCGACCGCCGACAGCCCGGCCATGCGCGGGGCCGACCCGCTGATCATCCTGGTGCCCGGCGTCGGGATGTTCTCCTACGGCAAGGACAAGCAGACCGCGCGCGTGGCGGGGGAGTTCTACCTCAACGCCATCAACGTGATGCGCGGCGCCGAGGGGCTCTCGACGTACCAGCCGATCGACGAGGCGGAGAAGTTCCGCATCGAGTACTGGGCGCTGGAGGAGGCCAAGCTGCAGCGGATGCCGAAGCCGAAGCCGCTGGCCACCCGCATCGCGCTGGTGACCGGTGGTGCGTCCGGCATCGGCAGGGCGACCGCCGAGCGACTGGCCGCCGAGGGCGCCTGCGTCGTGGTCGCCGACCTCGACCTGGCCAAGGCCGAGGCGGTCGCCGCCGAGATCGGCGGCCCCGACGTCGCCGTCGGCGTGCAGGCCGACGTGTCGGACGAGAAGCAGGTGCAGGCCGCCGTCGACGCGGCCGTGCTGGCCTTCGGTGGACTGGACCTGGTCGTCAACAACGCCGGACTCTCGTTGTCGAAGTCGCTGCTGGAGACCACCGAACGCGACTGGGACCTGCAGCACGACGTGATGGCCAAGGGGTCCTTCCTGGTCTCCCGCGCGGCCGCGCACGTGCTCATCGACCAACAGCTCGGCGGGGACATCGTCTACATCTCCTCGAAGAACTCCCTCTTCGCCGGACCCAACAACGTCGCCTACGGCGCGGCCAAGGCCGACCAGGCCCACCAGGTCCGGCTGCTGGCCGCGGAGCTCGGCGAGCACGGGGTGAAGGTCAACGGCATCAACCCCGACGGCGTCGTCCAGGGGTCGGGCATCTTCGCCGGCGGCTGGGGCGCGAAGCGCGCCGAGGTCTACGGCGTCAAGGAGGAGGACCTGGGCAAGTTCTACGCCCAGCGGACCCTGCTCAAGCGGGAGGTGCTGCCCGAGACCATCGCGAACGCCGTCTTCGTGCTGTGCAGCCCCGACCTGACCCACACCACCGGCCTCCACGTGCCTGTGGACGCCGGCGTCCCCGCCGCGTTCCTGCGATGAGCGCGACGCCCACCTCGCTGCGCGTCGCGGCCGTCGACCTCGGCGCCACGAGCGGTCGCGTGATGGCCGGTCGGGTCAGTGGCCGCGGGATCGAGCTCGAGGAGCTCCACCGGTTCCCGACCGGCGGCGTACGCGTGGCGGGCTCGCTGCAGTGGGACGTCCTGGGCATCCACCGGGAGGTCCTCGCCGGCATCGCCCGCGTCGCCGCGACCGGGCCACTGGACGGCATCGGGATCGACTCGTGGGCCGTCGACTACGGACTGCTGGACCGCGACGGGCAGCTGGTCGGCAACCCCTTCAGCCACCGCGACTCCCGGACCGA
This sequence comes from Nocardioides panacisoli, assembly GCF_019448235.1. Classification (NCBI taxonomy): domain Bacteria; kingdom Bacillati; phylum Actinomycetota; class Actinomycetes; order Propionibacteriales; family Nocardioidaceae; genus Nocardioides; species Nocardioides panacisoli. The sequence continues at coordinate 2,430,362 of NZ_CP080409.1, read as the reverse complement.
CGGCGTGGCCGTGCGCGTGCTCGAGCAGGTCCCGGCCAGCGACCTCTACGCCGTCACCGGGCTCCAGCAGCTGCCGTTCAACACGCTCTACCAGCTCGTCGCGGCTCGGGGGAGTGCCGCACTGGAGTCCGCCGCGACGCTGTTGCTGCTGCCCGACCTGCTGGCGTACTGGCTCACCGGCCGCATCGGTGCCGAGCGCACCAACGCCTCCACCACGCAGCTCTACGACGTCCGCACCCGCGAATGGGCCACCGACCTGCTGGGCAAGCTCGACCTGCCGGCCGGGATCCTGCCGCCGCTGCGCGACCCGGGCACCGTCATCGGGCCGCTGGCGCCCGACCTCGCCCGGGAGTTCGGCGTCAGCGACCTGCCGGTGGTCGCGGTGGGCTCCCACGACACCGCCTCCGCCGTGGTGGGGGTCCCCGCCGAGGCGCGCGACTTCGCCTACATCTCCTCGGGCACCTGGTCCCTGGTCGGCCTGGAGCTCGACCAGCCGGTCCTGACCGAGGAGGCCCGCGAGGCTGACTTCACCAACGAGGGCGGCGTCGACGGCACCGTGCGCTTCCTCAAGAACGTGATGGGCCTGTGGGTGCTCTCGGAGTCGGTGCGGACCTGGCAGGGGCGGCGGCTGCGCAACGCCGACCTGGCCTCCCTGCTCGCCGCCGCGGCCGACTTCGAGCCGCTGCGCACCGTGGTCGACATCAACGACCCGCGGTTGCTCGCGCCCGGCACCGTCGAGGACCCGATGCCCGAGCGGGTCGCGGCGCTGGCGGCGGAGGCCGGCGAGGTGGTGCCCCGCTCACCCGTCGCCATCACCCGCTGCATCCTCGACAGCCTCGCCATCGCCTACCGGCGCCAGGTCCGCACCGCCGCCGCGCTGGCGGGACGTGACCCCGAGGTGGTCCACGTGGTCGGCGGCGGGACGCAGAACGAGCTGCTGTGCCAGCTCACCGCCGACGCCTGCGGCCTGCCCGTGCTCGCCGGGCCGACCGAGGCCGCGGCGCTGGGCAACGTCCTGGTCCAGGCACGAGCCCTCGGCGCCGACCTGCCGGACCTCGCGGCCATGCGGGCACTGGCGCGGGCGTCGTTCGACGTGCGCCGGCACGACCCGCGCACCGACCTGGACTGGGACGCGGCCGAGGCCCGTGCGACCCGATGAGGCGACGAACCCACCCGCCCGACGATCCCGGTCGGGCGCCGCGGCGAGCGGACCCGCGGTGCCGCCGGAGTCGCTCGACGTGCTCCGGCTGCTCGCCGAGGGCCACACCACGACACGGATCGCCCGACAGTTGGGGCTGTCCGAACGCACCGTGCGCCGACGGCTGCGCGTCGCTTCCGACGCGCTCGGCGGTGACTCCACGATCGAGACCGTGGTGCGCGCCGTACGCCGCGGCGTCATCTGAGACGGCCGCCCACCGACGTACCGTGGCGGTCTGAAGGGAGGGAGTCGATGCGGGTCGCGCTGATGGTCACCTGTGTCAACGACGCGATGTTCCCCGGCACGGGGGCCGCCGTGGTGCGGCTGCTGCGCCGGCTCGGGGTCGAGGTCGACTTCCCCGAGGCGCAGACGTGTTGCGGCCAGCCGATGGTCAACACCGGCTATCTGGACGAGGCGGTCCCGGCGGTCCGGTCGTTCGTGTCGGCCTTCGAGGGGTACGACGCGATCGTGACGCCGTCGGGCTCGTGCGCCGGCTCGGCGCGCCACCAGCACGGGCTGGTCGCCCGCCGCTCCGGGGACGCAGCCCTCGGGATGGCCGTGGCCGAGGTGTCGCCGCGGACGTATGAGCTCTCCGAGTTCCTGGTCGACGTGCTGGGCGTGACCGACGTGGGCGCCTACTTCCCGCACCGCGTGACCTACCACCCGACGTGCCACTCGCTGCGGATGCTCGGCGTGGGCGACCGCCCGCAGCGGCTGCTGTCGGCGGTGCGGGGGCTGCAGCTCACCGAGCTCCCGGCAGCGGACCAGTGCTGTGGCTTCGGTGGGACCTTCGCCCTGAAGAACACCGACACCTCGGTCGCGATGGGCGCGGACAAGGCCCGTCACGTGGCCCAGACCGGCGCCGAGGTCCTCGTCGCCGGCGACAACTCCTGCCTGATGCACGTCGGCGGCCTGCTGTCGCGCCAGCGTTCGGGGATCCGGGTGATGCACCTCGCCGAGGTGCTGGCCGCGACGGAGGACGAGCGATGACCGGCACCTTCGTCGGGATGCCGGCGTTCCCCGAGGCGGCCCGTGCCGCGCTGGCCGACACCCAGCTGCGCCACAACCTGGCCCACGCCACCGCCACCATCCGCGGCAAGCGGGCCGCGGTGGTCGGTGAGGTCGAGGACTGGGAGTCGCTGCGACTGGCCGGTGCCGCGGTCAAGGACCGCGCCCTGCGCGACCTGGACCAGCAGCTGGTGACCCTGGAGGAGCAGCTCACCGCCCGGGGCGCGACGGTGCACTGGGCGCGCGACGCCGCCGAGGCCAACGCGATCGTGGCCGACGTCGCCCGCGCGCACGCGGTCGAGGAGGTCGTGAAGGTCAAGTCGATGGTCACCCAGGAGATCGGCCTCAACGAGGCGCTCGAGGCCGAGGGCATCGCCGCGTGGGAGACCGACCTCGCCGAGCTCATCGTGCAGCTGGGTGAGGACCTGCCCAGCCACATCCTGGTCCCGGCCATCCACCGCAACCGGGCAGAGATCCGCGACATCTTCCGCCGCCGCATGGCGACGGCGGGACGGCCGGCGCCGGCCGACCTCACCGACGAGCCCGCCGTCCTGGCGGCGGCCGCCCGGGAGCACCTGCGGGAGAAGTTCCTGCGCGCCAAGATGGCGGTCTCGGGGGCCAACTTCGCCGTCGCCGACACCGGGACGCTGGTCGTCGTCGAGTCCGAGGGCAACGGCCGGATGTGCCTGACCCTGCCCGAGGTGCTGGTCAGTGTCGTCGGCATCGAGAAGGTCGTGCCGACGTGGGCCGAGCTGGACCCGCTGCTGCGGCTGCTGCCGCGTTCCTCCACCGGTGAGCGGATGAACCCCTACACCTCCACCTGGAGCGGCGTCACGCCCGGCGACGGGCCCCAGGAGGTCCACGTCGTGCTGCTGGACAACGGCCGCTCCCGGGCACTGGCCGACGATGTCGGGCGACAGGCACTGCGCTGCATCCGCTGCTCGGCGTGCCTCAACGTCTGCCCGGTCTACGAGCGCACCGGCGGCCACGCCTACGGCTCGGTCTACCCCGGCCCCATCGGCGCCATCCTCAACCCGCTGCTGAAGGGGACCGGCGTCGACGAGCAGACCGACGCGCTGCCCTACGCGTCCTCGCTGTGCGGCGCCTGCTTCGAGGCGTGCCCCGTCCGCATCGACATCCCGGAGGTGCTGGTCGAGCTGCGCTCGCAGGTGGTCGACTCCCACCGCGAGGACCGGGTGCCCAAGCCCGAGACGGCTGCCATGCGGGGCGCCGGATGGATGTTCGGTGACGCCGCGCGCTGGGCGCGACTGGGGCGGGTGTCCGGCCTGGTCGGCCGCGTCCTCGGCCGCGTCGGCGGCCGCGCAGGGCCGGGTGGACGGCGTACGCTCTCGCGGCTGCCGGGACCGGCCGCCGCCTGGACCGACGCCCGGGACCTGCCGGCGCCCCCACGGGAGTCGTTCCGTGCCTGGTGGCGCCGCACCGACGGCCGGCTCGACGAGGAGGATCAGGGCCGATGAGCGCGCGTGACGAGATCCTGCGGCGCGTGCGTGAAGCGGTGGCGGGCCTCGACCCGGACCCCGATCCGGTCGTCGCGCCCGTCGGTGCCACCACCGCGGACCCGGTCGCCCACTTCGCCGAGCGGGTGGCCGACTACCGGGCGGTCGTCGTGCGCGTCGTCGCCCAAGGGCTGGCGCAGGCGGTTGCCGAGGCGATCCCGGCAGGGGAGCGCGTGGTCGTGCCGCCCGGGTTGGCCGAGGAGGTGCGCGCCGGCGTCCCCGAGGCGATCGTCGACGACGGGCTCACCGCGGCCGACCTCGACGCCGTCGACGCCGTCGTGACCGCCTGCCGCGTCGGCATCGCCGAGACCGGCACGCTCGTGCTCGACCACACCGAGGACCAGGGACGTCGCGCCCTGACGCTGGTGCCCGACCGGCACGTCTGTGTCGTGCGCGCCGACCAGGTCGTCGCCGACGTGCCCGACGCGGTCGCGCTGCTCGACCCCGACCGGCCGTTGACCTGGATCAGCGGCCCCAGCGCGACCAGCGACATCGAGCTCGACCGCGTGGAGGGCGTCCACGGCCCCCGGCAGCTCCACGTGATCGTCGTCGACACCGAGGGGTGACCGGAACCGGTCAGGGTGTTGCCCCGGTGGTGTGACCGTCGCCACAATGCGGATGAATCGTTTCACGACGGGCCACCGATCGAAGGAGCACTCCGTGCGCCAGTACCTCGCCGGCATCCTCGCCGCAGCGGTCGTGACCGCCGCGGCACCCGCCGCCACCGCGGCGACCCCGACGGCGGCGCGCGGGAGCGCGCCCTCCCCGGTGTCGGTGGGTGAGCTCCGGGTCAACCACCTCGCCGAGCCGCTCGGCATCGAGGTGGCCGACCCCGTCCTCGGGTGGCAGCTCGACGCCGACCGGCGCGGCGTGGGCCAGCAGGCCTACGAGGTGCACGTCGCGACCTCGGCCGGCGCGCTGGACGACCCCGACGTGTGGGACAGCGGCAAGGTCACCTCGGCCCGCTCAGTCGACGTCGCCTACGACGGCCCCGACCTCACCGCCGGCACCGAGTACGCCTGGTCGGTACGGGTCTGGGACGACCGCGGCACCGCCTCCGGCTGGAGCGAGCCCGCCCGCTTCGGCACCGGGCTCGGCCACGAGGGCTGGACGGGTGAGTGGATCGGCGCCGACACCGACGGTCCCGGTGCCGAGTGGACCGACTACACGATCGCCTTCACCGCCTCCGACATCAGCGGCGCCCTCGGCGTCTACTTCCGCGGGGAGGACACCGAGCACGCCTACATGTGGCAGCTCAGCGAGGCCGACCACGCGCTCCGTCCGCACGTGAAGAACGGCGGGTACAGCGTGCTGGACCCGACCGGGTTCCCCGACGGCTTCGACTTCGCCGCCGAGCACGACTACGAGATCACCGTCGACGGCGCCACCATCACCACCCGCGTCGACGACGAGGTCCTCGACCAGCGCACTGACACCACCTTCGGTGGCTCCGGCACGATGGGTTTCCGCACCAACGGCGAGGAGCGCGGACTCGTCCACGACCTGACCGTCACCAGCGCCGACGGGACCAGCCTGGTCAGCAGCGACTTCGCCGGGGGTGACCAGACCTTCGTCGCCGGTGAGGTGACGGACGACGGCCTCGACGTCAGCGGCGACAGCGAGGCCTGGCTGCGCACCGACGACTCCGTCCCGCTGCTGCGCACCGAGGTCGACCTGGCCGAGAAGGAGGTCGTGAGCGCCCGCGTCTACGCCTCGGCGCGCGGTGTCTACGAGCTGCGACTCAACGGCGAGCGCGTCGGCGACGCCGAGCTGGCACCCGGCTGGACGGCGTACGACGAGCGCATCGACTACCAGGCCTACGACGTCACCGACCAGGTCCGTGCCGGCGCCAACGTGCTCGGCGCCGAGGTGGCGCCCGGGTGGTACACCGGCAAGGTCGCGATGTTCGGCACCGACGTATACGGCACCGACACCTCCGTGATCGCCGAGATGCACGTCGAGTACGCCGACGGTACGACCGCCGTGATCGGCACCGACGACACCTGGCGCAGCACCGACGGCCCCACCCGCGAGGCCGACCTCCTCGACGGTGAGTCCTACGACGCCCGCCGCGCCGCCGAGGTCGAGGGCTGGGACGAGCCCGGCTACGACGCCGATGGCTGGAGCGGCGTCGCGGTCCGCGACGAGCCGACCGACGTGCTCGAGCCGCAGACCGCGGTCGACGTGCGCGTCACCGAGGAGCTCGAGACCGCCGAGCAGATCGACTCGCCGACCGAGGGCACCTACCTCTACGACCTCGGCCAGAACATGGTCGGCCACGTGCGGCTGACGCTCCGCGGCGAGCCCGGCCAGACCGTCACCGTCCGCCACGGCGAGGTGCTCAACCCCGACGGCACCCTCTACACCGCCAACCTCCGCACGGCGAAGGCCACCGACCGCTACACCTTCGTCAGCGACGAGCCGGAGACCTTCGAGCCCTCCTTCACCTTCCACGGCTTCCGCTACGTCGAGATCTCCGGGGTCGACGAGGCGCCGGACGCCGAGGACCTGGTCGGCGTCGTGGTCGGCACCGACGGCGACCTCACCAGCGAGCTGGACACCAGCTCGGACCTGGTCGACCAGCTGCACAGCAACATCGTGTGGGGCATGCGGGGCAACTTCCTCTCCATCCCGACCGACACCCCCGCACGGGACGAGCGCATGGGCTGGACCGGGGACATCAACGTCTTCGCCCGCACCGCCGTCTACAACATGGACTCGCAGTCCTTCCTGACCAAGTGGCTGCAGGACCTGCGCGACACCCAGCGCCCCAACGGTTCACTGCCCGGCGTGGCACCCGTCGTGCCCGGCCGCTTCGACGGTGGATACGAGTCCGCCGGTTGGATGGACGCCGGCGTGCACGTGCCGTGGACGCTGTGGCAGGCCTACGGCGACACCGACGTCATCCGCGAGAACTACGACATGATGCGGCGCTACGTCGACTTCCTCGAGGCCGACTCGACCGACCACATCCGCTCCGCCGGTGGCTACCTGGACTGGCTCAACCTCGACGACCCCACTCCGGCCGACGTGCTCGACACCGCCTTCGTGGCCAAGAGCACTCGTGAGCTGGCACAGATGGCGGCCGCGATCGGCCGCGACGGCGAGGCCGCCGAGCTGACCCAGCGCTACGAGGCGATCCGGGCGGCATACCAGGACGCCTTCATCGGTGGCGACGGCACCGTCAAGGGCGACAGCCAGACGTCCTACATCCTCACCCTCACCAACGACCTCGCACCCGAGGACGAGCGCGACGCCGTGGTCGACCAGTTCGTCGAGACCCTCGAGCGCCGCGACTACCACCTGTCCACCGGCTTCCTCGGCGTCGACGGGCTGCTGCCGGCGTTGACCGAGGCCGGCCGCTCCGACATCGCCTACCGCCTGCTGCAGAACGAGGACTACCCGTCCTGGGGTTATGAGATCGGCAAGGGCGCGACCACGGTCTGGGAGCGCTGGAACTCCATCAACCCCGACGGCTCGTTCAACAACGTCGGCATGAACTCCTTCAACCACTACGCCTACGGCGCGGTCGGGGAGTGGATGTACCGCACGATGGCTGGCGTCTCGGCCGCCGAGCCCGGCTACGAGAAGGTCCTCGTCGACCCCGAGCCCGGGGACGGCATCGACCAGGTCGACTTCAGCCACGAGACGCCGTACGGCACCGTGCGCAGCGCCTGGGACACCAGCGACGGGCCGATGCGCCTGGACCTGACGATCCCGGCCAACACCACCGCGGAGGTGCGGATCCCCGCCCCGAACCAGTGGGCCGTCACCGAGGGCGGTACGCCGATCGGCGACGTCGACGACGTCCGCTACGTCGAGCAGGCGGACGGCGACGTGGTGCTCGAGGTCGGCTCGGGCGACTACACCTTCGCCGTCGACCGGGTGCTGGGTGACCTGGGCGCGGCACGGGCGCAGGCAGCGGCGTTCGCCGATGCCGTCGACGCGCTCGAGGTGCGTGGCCTCGGCAAGATCGCCCGGCGCCACCTCGCGCTCCGCACCAAGCTGATGCGGGGCGAGATCGGGGCCGCGTGGCGACTCCACGAGCGCGGCGCCCGCGACGAACTCACCGCGGCTGCCGTCCACCGGGCGTTGGCCAGCGCGGCCGACCTCGACCGCTGGGCCACGACCTACGCGGACCGGGGTGCGATCGACGAGGCCGCGGCGGAGTCGCTGCGCAACGCCCTCGCCGGCATCGAGCGCAAGCTCTCACGCGCCTCGTCGCGGCTCATCGGCGCGGTGGCCGGGATGGAGGTGACCGGGGAGGAGATCCTGCCCGGCGACGTGGTCCGGGTCCGCATCTCACTGGAGAACGCCGGGAAGCGACCGCTGACGGGGGTGGAGTCCACCCTGGAGGTGCCCGAGGGGTGGTCGGTCGAGCCCGTCGGTCGCCACCGCTCGACGGTCAAGGGCAGCGCGACCCAGTCCCACGCGTACGACGTCTCGGTGCCGGCCGGCGCCGAGGCCAGCACCGCAGAGCTGACCGGCGAGGTGAGCTATCGCTACGTCGGCGGGTCGGCGCGACTCCCGGTCTCGGCAGCCCTGATGGTCGCACCCGGTGTCGGTATCGACGACGTGTCCACGACCCCGGACGCGGTCGAGGGCGGAGAGAGCGCCAGCGTGACGACGACCCTGACCAACCGGACCGACGTCGAGCAGACCGGACAGGTCACGCTCACCGTGCCCGAGGGCTGGGAGGCGCCGGCGCCCGTCGATTACCGGCTCGAGCCCGGTGGAACAACCACGGTGTCGGCCGACGTCGCCGTGCCCCGCACGGTCGCCGACGGCCAGGCCGCGGTGACCGTCGCGACCGGCCCGACCGACGCCGAGCAGGCCACCGGCACGATCCGTGTCGACCTCCCGACGCCGCCGGAGGACCCGACCGACCACGTCGACCTCGGGGACGGCGCGTCGGAGTCCGACCACGGGCTCACGGCCTCCGAGCACTCCGGCATCAACACCGAGGCCGGGCTGACCCGTCGCTACACCCACTCGTCCTACCCGGGCGGCTGGTTCGAGTTCGACGTCGCCGTGCCGACCGACGGTGCCTTCGTGGTGCGGGTCGTCGAGACCTTCGACGGCGCCACCCGCAAGACCTACGAGGTCCGGACGGACGGCGAGGTCGTCCACGAGGTCGACGTGTCCCGTTCCGAGGGCGGCGCCGGCGCACGCACCCACCAGTTCGTGGTCGAGCCCTCGGCGGCCACCGCCGACGGCACCGTCCGGATGCGGTTCCAGGACGTCGACGGCGACTACGACCCCTCCGTCGCCGACGTCTGGGTCGTGCCGACCGATTGACCTGCGACTGAGCCTGCCCCACCCACCCGTTCCCGCCTCACCCCCGACGGAGCACCCATGCATCTCGCACCCCGCCACCGCGCCGCGGCACTGGTCGGCACCTTGGCCCTGGTGGCCGGCCTGTTCTCCCTCGCCGCCCCGACGTCCGCGGCCCCCGGCAGCCCCATGCCGGACGGGCTGACCATCGGCCAGCGGACGGCGCCCGCCGACCTCGACGACACCGACGCCCCGCTGCTGGGGTGGCGGGTCGGTGCCGAGGCGCAGTCGGCGTACCAGGTGCAGGTCGCCCAGACCCGGCCCGGGCTGATGTCGGGGAAGGACCTCCACTGGGACTCCGGCCGGACTGTCGGGGCGCAGAGCACCAACGTGCCCTACGCCGGCCCGCAGTTGGAGCGCGGTGAACACTACCTGTGGCGGGTCCGCACCTGGACCGAGGACGGCAAGCGGTCCCCGTGGTCGCGCGTCGCGGAGTTCGGCACCGCGTTGGGCGGGGACTGGGGCAACAGCGAGCCGATCTGGCTCGGATCCCCGGCGGTGCTGGACTGGCAGGACTACACACTGGAGACGACGTTCCGGATCACCACCCAGAACGCCACCATCCTCTTCAACGCCCAGGACGCCGAGAACTACCTGATGTGGCAGTTCCGTGGGGACGGCGTCAACCAGCTCGCACCCCACCAGCGGGTCAACGGGTCGTACGCGGTGCTCAAGACCGTGCCGCTCGACGTCGACCTCCAGCGGGACACCGACTACCGGCTGCGGCTGGAGGTCGAGGGAGCCACGGTGCGCACCTACCTCAACGACGCGCTGGTCGACACCACCGAGGACGTCCGGTTCAACAGCGGCACCGTCGGGTTCCGCACCGGCGGGTCCGAGCGCAACGCGTGGGACGACCTGCGGCTCACCTCCGCCGACGGCCGCACCCTCTACGACAACGACTTCGAGGATCCCTCCACCGACTTCTCCTGCGGCACGGTCGAGGACGGGTGGCTCCGGGTCGGCACCGGGCAGAACTGCGTCCACGGCCTCAGCGGGACCGACTGGGCCTTCCTGCGCGGCGAGTTCGCCACCGCGGCCGACAAGGAGATCGCCTGGGCCAGCGTCTTCGCCACCGGGTCCTCTCCCGAACCGGGCCGGCAGTACGTCTACAAGCTCTGGCTCAACGGCGAGTTCGTCGGGCTCGGCCCGGTCCGCTCGATCGCGGGGGAGACCCGCTACGACGGCTACGATGTGACCGACCTCGTCCGTGAGGGCGGGGCCAACGCCCTCGGCGCACTGTCCTGGACCCGCCAGGACCAGCGCTTCCAGGCACAGCTCGTCGTCGAGTACGCCGACGGCAGCCAGCAGACCTTCGGGACCGGTGAGGAGTGGTCCTCCATGGCCGGCGGCGAGGTCTACCCCTGGGCCGGGTCGATCGGCACCAACTACTTCACCGCCCCCAAGGAGGACCTCCAGGCCGCCGCCTACCCGGTCGGCTTCGACGAGCCGGGCTTCGACGACACCGGGTGGACCGCGGCCACGCCGCAGTCGGCGTACGACGACCTCGTCGCGACGCCGACCGACAAGGTCGGCCAGCGGCTGGAGTACCCCGCCGAGGTCGTGGAGAAGGAGCCGGGGCGCTACTTCATCGACTACGGCCGCACGTGGATCGGCGGGGTGCGCCTCGCGCTGGACGGTGAGGCCGGCCAAGAGGTCGAGCTGCGCTTCGGTGAGGAGCTGTGGGGTCCGCAGGAGGTGCGCTCCAACATGCGCACCGGCAACCAGTACCAGGACCACTGGACACTCACCGACGAGCCGCTCGAGCTCGAGACGTGGGGGATGCGCGTGTTCCGCTACGTCGAGGTGCTCGGCGCGCCGACCGGGCTCGGCGCCGAGGACTTCCCGGCACTGGCGCAGGTCTACCCCTTCGACGTCGACGGCGCCGTCTTCGACTCCTCCGACGAGTCGCTCAACCAGGTCTGGCAGCTGTCCAAGGACACCGTGGAGACCACCAACCACAACCTCTACGTGGACTCCTGGACCCGGGAGCGGGAGCCCTACGAGGCCGACAGCTACCTGCAGATGATGGCCAACTTCTTCACCTCCTCCGACCCCACGCTGGGCAACTACTCCATCGACTACCTGCTCACGCGGCGTACGTGGCCGACCGAGTGGCCGCTCTACACGATCCTCGCCATGCACGACAGCTACGAGCAGACCGGTGACGTCGCCCAGCTGGCACGCAGCTACGACCAGCTGGTCGACAAGCTGCCGACCCAGTGGATCGAGGAGGAGACCGGGCTGATCCGCAAGGACTTCCGCTCCAACGGGTGCAACAGCCAGACCGACTGCGACATCGTCGACTGGCCCTCCACCGAACGTGACGGCTACGTCTTCGGTCCCTACAACACCGTGATCAATTCACTGGCCTACCGGACCTTCATGGACATGGCGACGATCGCGGAAGCGCTTGGCAAGGACGACGACGCCGCGTCGTACGCCGCCACCGGCGAGCGCCTGCGCGCCGCGATCAACGAGTACCTCTGGGACGACGAGGTCGGCGCCTACCGCGACGGGTTGCGGGGCGACCGGACGCCGGTCGACCACCACGCGGTGCACGCCAGCAGCTTCGCGAGTGCCTTCGGGGTGCCCGACGAGGAGCGTGCCGCCGAGGCGGCCGAGTACCTGGGTAGCCGCGGCATGCAGTGCAGCGTCTACTGCGCGGCGTTCCTGGTGGAGGCGCTCTACAACGGCGACCGCTCCGACCTCGCCCACGAGTTACTGACGGGCACCGGCCGCCGCAGCTGGCACAACATGATCGCCAACGGCGCCGGCGCGACGACCGAGGCCTGGGACGCCTCGCTGAAGGGCAACATGACCTACTCCCACCCGTGGGCGGCCTCCCCGGCGTTCAACGTGCCGCAGGGCATGTTCGGCATCCGGCCGACGACGCCCGGCTACGCGACGTACGACGTGCGGCCGCAGCCGGGGGCCATCGACTGGGCACACGTCACGCGGCCGACCCTGCGCGGGTCGATCGGTGCGGCCTTCCACACCGTCGGGGACCGCACCGACGTCGGGGTGCACGTGCCGGGCAACTCGGTGGCGACGGTCCACGTCCCCGTGGGCGATGCCGACCGCGACGTCGTCTACGTCGACGGCCGCGCGCGGGACGCGGTGCGGGAGCGTGGCTACCTCCGAGTCGAGGGCGTGACGCAGGGCTGCCACGTGCTCAGCACCCAGCGGGGTGGGGCGCCGAAGGACGACCCGCGGCTGACTGCTGCCTGCGAGTGAGGCCATGGTGGTAGGCAGGGCCCATGAGGCTGTTCGCTGCGCTGGTGCCGCCGCCGGAGGCGGTGGCGGACCTCGAGGAGTTCCTCACTCCGCGGCGTGCGGCGGCGGACTTCCGGTGGGCGCCTGCTGAGCAGTTCCACGTGACGCTGGCCTTTGTGGCCGACGCCGCGGAGTCGCGGGCCGACGAGTGGCTCGAGCGCCTCCCGGAGGCGCTCGAGCCGGTGCCGGTCGTCCGCGTCCGGTTGGCGGGGCCGGTGGCGTTCCCGGATCCGGCGCGGGCGCGGGTCCTCGCCACCGGCGTGGACGCCGAGGACGAGGCGGCGGGTGCCGAGCCGGTGCTCCCGCGGTTGGCGCGGCGTACGCGCACGGCGGCGGTGCGCAGCGGACTCGAGGTCGACGGTCAGCGCTTCCGGCCGCACCTGACGATCGCTCGGATGCGCCGCCCGACCGAGGTCAGTGACTGGGTGCGGTTGCTGGATACCTACGAGGGGCCGTGGTGGCCGGCGGACCGTGTCGCGGTGGTCGCCTCCCACCTCGGCGAGGGCCCACGTGGACGGCCGCGCCACGAGACGGTGGCCGAGGTGCCGGTCGGGACGTGAGCCGCGGGCGCGGGGTGTGGTTCACTCACTCCCGCCATGGTCCTCATCGTCCTCGACCTCGCCGGTGTCGCGGTGTTCGCCGTCTCCGGGGGGCTCCTCGCCGTACGCCGCCAGCTCGACGTGGTCGGCGTGCTCGTGCTGGCCGTGGTGACCGGCCTGGGTGGTGGGGTGATCCGCGACGTGCTGATCGGCGACGTCCCACCGCCGGGGTTCGCTGACTGGCGCTATCTCCTCACCGCGGTGACCGCGGGCGTGGTGGCGTTCTGGTTCCACCCGGCGCTGGAGCGCACCATCCGGATGGTCAACGTCTTCGACGCCTTCGGCATGGGCCTGTTCGCCACCGCCGGCGCGATCAAGGCGGTGGAGCACGGTCTCGGTCCGGTGCCCGCGGCGCTGCTGGGCATGGTGACCGCCGTCGGGGGCGGCATGATCCGCGACGTCCTCGCCGACCGCGTCCCACAGGTGCTGGTCAGCAACGAGCTCTACGCCATCCCCGCGCTCACCGGCGCCGCCCTGGTGGTGCTGGGGCTGGAGCTGGGACTGCCCGCGGTGGCGGTCGCCGTACCGGCTGCACTGGCCGTGATCGTGTGGCGGCTGCTGGCGATCTGGCGCGGTTGGACCGCGCCGTCGCCGCGCTCGCCCCGCTGACGAGCCCGGGGGTTGTCGGGCATTCGCCTACCTTGTCCGGCGTTGCAGTGCCCGACAAGGTAGGCGATCCCCGGCCGACCGGGGATCGCTCCCCGCCCCCGCCAGCACCCTCAGTCGGTCGCGAGCCCCGGGAGCCGGTCGGCGCCCCAGGTGCGCTCGACGGCGGCGATGACCCGGGAGACCTCGGCGGCGTCGACGGAGTCGCCAGAGCCGAGCTCGAGCGGGTCGAAGTGGAAGATGTAGAGCCGGGAGGCGAACTCCTCGAAGGGCAGTGACGCCTCGCCGAAGCGCTCGCCGTTGCCGGCGGTGCTGACGACGACGCCGTCGCCCCAGTCCTGGCCACTGTCGTTGTTGGGGTTGTAGAAGTAGACGCGCATCGTGCCGGAGGGGTCCAGGGCGACGCGGAGCACGGTGATGGCGTGCCAGCCGATGAAGCGTCCCGAGGTGTCGGTGACGGCGATGCCGGCCGGCTGCGGGTGGATCAGGGGCTGGTTGCCGTTGTGCAGCGGGTGGTAGCCGGCGTAGAAGTCGCGGACGAAGCCCTCGAGGTCGGCCAGCTTGCCGGTGGCGACGTCGACGTTGATGCGGAACCCGCGACCGGACCACCAGCCGTGGAACTCCGGGTTGACCCAGCGGTGCGGGTCGTCGCCGCGGTCGGCGCAGCGTCGGCCCATCTCGGCGTAGATCCGGTCCAGGTGGGGTACGACGAGCAGCGACACAGCATCCAGGTCGACCGGCAGCGTCGTGGCCAGGCCGGCGCCGGACTCCCGCGAGGAGACCGTCTGCCCCTCGAAGTGCATGACGACCTCGTCGTCACGTGCTGCCCACGCGATCGTCTGCAGCAGGTAGTCGGGGTCGTTGTAGGCCCACATCGACAGGGCGCGTGCCGACTGGCAGGTCGGGTTGTCGCCCTGCCCCACGCCGAGCGGCAGCCCGAGCATCGACAGCGTGCCGGCCAGCAGCCAGACCCGGGCCTCGTGGGCGGGACCGAACGCGAGCTCCAGACGCTCCTTGGCGTGGTCGGACAGGGGGAGCGCCAGCTGGCGCCAGAGGCCGGGCGCGACGGGCGGCTCGAAGAGCACGCCCCGCTCCAGCAGCAGCGCGAGGCCGTAGATGCTCTGCGCCGTCTCGGGGTGCACCGTGGCATCGATGAGCTCATCGACCAGGTCGCGGAAGCACAGCAGGCTCTCCCGACCGGTGCTGGACAGCCCCAGCGCCTCACTGAGCAGGAAGTCACCGCGGTCGCGCAGGAAGCGCAGCAGCACCGCGTGGTACGGCGACACCAGTCCGGTGTCGTGCATGGACCGGGCGAAGCCGGTCGCCTCGGACTGCAGCGCACCGTCGTCCATCGAGGCCAGCCGCTCCAGGTAGGCGTCGACGCCGGGGTCCTCACGAGAGGCCTCGGTGGCGCCGAAGAGGCTGCTGACGAGCCGGTCGACCCCGACGCCGCCGTTGCCGGTGGCGATCGCGGGGTCGCTGTGGGCCACGGCGATCTGCGTGATGGTCGCCTTGACCTGGTCGACCTGGATGGGACGTTGCCGCAGGATCCGCCAGATCTCCTCGACCACCTGGTCGATGACGCCGTCGTACCCCAGCTGGTCGACGATGTGGCGCATCGCGGCGCGCGAGA
This sequence comes from Nocardioides panacisoli, assembly GCF_019448235.1. NCBI lineage: Bacteria > Bacillati > Actinomycetota > Actinomycetes > Propionibacteriales > Nocardioidaceae > Nocardioides > Nocardioides panacisoli. The sequence goes on along the minus strand of NZ_CP080409.1, from coordinate 2,415,191 downwards.
CGTGGGCCATGCGACCCAGCTGCTCGCGCTCGGCCTCCGAGGGGGCGGAGAACAGCAGGTCCGCGTTGAGGGCGAGCACCTGCATCACGTGCTCGCGGGCGTCCTCCGCGGAGATCTCGGGGTGGGCGCACTCGCCGAGGGCGATGGCCAGCAGCCGCAGGTCGCTGACGATCTCGAGTACGACGGTGTCGGCGTCACTGCTGCGCAGCGAGCCGCGGCTCAGCGCCGGGGCCAGGGAGTCCGGGGTGGCCCAGTCGGTGCCCTCGAAGATGCCGCAGGCCTCGAGGTCGGCCGCGCGCGCCTGAACCGCCGCGGGGCCGCCCGGCTGCCGCAGCACCAGGCGCAGGCCGTCGAGGACCCGTCGCAGGCCGCTGGGCCGACCGAGGTCCCCGGCCTGGCCCAACGCCTCGATCCCACGGGTCAGGGTCGCCAGTCGCTTTTCCAGCACCGACCCATCATCGTGCACCGATGTCACCTCCGAGTGGTGCGGCTCGCAGAGTGTGCCGATCCGACGTGCCCTCGGACACACCCTGCGAGCCGTGACTGCGCTGCGCTCACACGTAGAAGTCGAGGTCCTCCTGCCGCTTGAGCAGTGTGCGCATCTCGAACGGGTCGTCGCCGAAGAAGTACACCAGGCCCCAGTGGGTGCCGAACGCCGTGCGCTTGGTGACGGTCTCCTCCATCGGCGCGGTCAGCTCGTGGGACTCGAAGTACTCGTGGTCCTCGGTCTCCTCAGGCATCTCGAGGGTGTTGACCACGCGGCGGCGCGGGTAGACGCCGAAGCAGCCGGCGAACCCGGTCGCGTCCTCCACCTCGGTCGGGAAGAAGGCCTCGATCTCCTCCTCGGTGGTCTTCGGGTCGAAGGCCAGCACGAGCGCCTGGTAGGCGTTGAAGCCGTACGAGCGCTCCAGCAGCTCGAAGACCTTGAAGCCCGGGGGCCGGTAGGCGACCTCGCCGAAGTACATCTCGCCGTCGCTGGTGACGAAGTACTCCGGGTGGACGAAGCCGAACTCGATGTCGAAGGTCTTGATGAGCTTCTCGAGCTGACGGGTGATCTCCGGGCGGTACTTCTCCAACTCCGGCGAGGCCGGCACGAACACCGAGTAGCCGAGCGTGACGTACTCGGAGATGTTGAGGAACCGGATCTTGCCGTTGTGCACCCACGCCTCGACGGCGAACTCCCAGCCGTCCAGGTGGGACTCCATCAGGACCGGGAACTCCTCCTCGGGGATGGAGTCGACCTCGTCGGGCGTCCGGATGATGCGGTGGCCCAGGCAGCCGGCCTTGTCCAGCGCCTTGAGGTGGATCGGGTCGTTGGGGTCACCGTCGAGCTTGAGCAGGGTCTGGTTGACCCGCTTGAGGAAGCGGATCACGTCCTCCTGCTCGAAGGCCTCCTCGAAGATGCCCACGCGGATGCCGCCGAGCTGGGCGCGACGCTTCATCAGCGCCTTGTCGCGCAGCAGCAGGGCCTGGCCGAACAGCTTGGGGTCCTCCATCAGGACCGCGTTGATGGCGCCGGCCCACTCCACCGTCTCCTCGAACAGCGGGATGGCGACGTCGACACCGAGGTCCTGCAGCGTCTCGGCGATCTCCATCGAGCGGTCGTTGAGTCGCTCGAAGTTCCACGGGATGTAGGGCAGGCCGTGCTCGCGGCAGTAGTCCTCGGCCCAGTCCGGCGCCACGATCACGAAGCGGCGGTCGAACTTCTCGACGGCCTCGATCGCGCCCGGGCTCCAGCCCAGCAGCGCCACGAACCCCTTGTTCGGGTCGCGCCGCTCCGGGTTGGGATCGGTCACCGCGGGGGTGTCCTTGGTCGTGCGGTCGTTGGCCGTGTCCGTGGTCGGAGTCAAGGCCCCTACCTCCTGCCGTGCTGCGGGATGTACGGGCCGCACGATCGGCGTGACCGCGGCCCCGCTTACCTCGCCCACACTACAGACGGAGAGCGAGAACGCCACCGGCCCGCAGTCCGCTCCTCCGTTCGGACTACGGGCCGGTGGGACGCGGCCTCGCGGGTGCTTCTCAGGCGTTGACCGAGGTCAGTGCCGACTCGATCTCCTCGACCTTGGCCTTGGCGTCGCCGAAGAGCATCCGGGTGTTGTCGCGGAAGAACAACGGGTTCTGCACGCCGGCGTACCCGGGGTTCATCGAGCGCTTGAACACGATGACGTCCTTGGCGTTCCACACCTCCAGCACCGGCATGCCGGCGATGGGGGAGGCGGGGTCCTCGGCGGCGGCCGGGTTGACGGTGTCGTTGGCGCCGATGACCAGGACGACGTCGGTCTCGCCGAAGTCGTCGTTGATCTCGTCCATCTCCAGCACGATGTCGTAGGGCACCTTCGCCTCGGCCAGCAGCACGTTCATGTGGCCGGGGAGGCGGCCCGCGACGGGGTGGATGCCGAACCGGACGTCGACGCCCTTGGCGCGCAGCTTCGAGGTCAGCTCGGCGACGGGGTACTGCGCCTGGGCGACGGCCATGCCGTAGCCCGGCGTGATGATCACCGAGCTGGCGTCGGCCAGCAGCTCCGCGGCCTCGTCGGCCTGGATCTCGCGGTGCTCGCCGTAGTCGGTGTCGCCGCCCGAGCTGGCCTCCATGCCGAAGCCACCGGCGATCACGGAGATGAAGGAGCGGTTCATGCCCTTGCACATGATGTAGGACAGGAACGCACCCGAGGAGCCCACCAGGGCGCCGACGATGATCAGCAGGTCGTTGCGCAGCAGGAAGCCCAGTGCCGCGGCGGCCCAGCCCGAGTAGCTGTTGAGCATCGACACCACGACCGGCATGTCACCGCCGCCGATGGAGGCGACCAGGTGCCAGCCCAGCGCGAGCGCCAGCGCGGTCACGATGATCAGCAGCCACAGCGACGGGGCGATGACGAACCACACGGTGAGCGCGACGAAGCCGACCAGGGCACCGATGTTGAGGAAGTTCTTGCCCGGCAGCATCATCGGCGAGGAGCTGATGTGGCCGGCCAGCTTGCCGAACGCCACGATCGAGCCGGTCAGCGTGACCGCACCGATGAAGACGCTGATGGTGACCTCGGCGGCGTGGATCCCGAGGAGGCCCGCCGCGTCGAGCTCGCGGGCGGCGTACCCGTCGGGGTGGGCCTCGACGTGGAAGTAGCGGTTCCAGCCGACCATGACCGCGGCGGCACCGATGAAGCTGTGCAGCAGCGCGATCAGCTCGGGCATGCCGGTCATCTCGACCACGCGGGCCCGCCACAGGCCGATCGCGGCACCGATGCCGACACCGGCCACGAGCAGCACCAGCGGCAGCGCGTCGATGCCGTCGTCGATGACGACCGACGTGGTCGCGACCAGCGCGACGGCCATGCCCAGGATGCCGAACACGTTGCCGGCCTTGGCCGTCTCGTGCTTGGAGAGCCCGGCCAGGGCGAGGATGAACAGCAGCGCGGCGACGACGTACGCCGCGGAGACAGCGGTCTCGAGAGTAAACATGTGGATCAGCCCTTCCTCACGACCGCGAGAACATGGCGAGCATGCGGCGCGTCACCGCGAAGCCACCGAAGATGTTGATGCTGGCGAGCAGCACGGCCACGAACGAGATGACCGTGATGATGGTGTCGTCGCTGCCGATCTGCAGCAGGGCGCCGACGATGATGATGCTCGAGATGGCGTTGGTGACGCTCATCAAGGGCGTGTGCAGCGCGTGGTGCACGTTGCCGATGACGTAGACGCCGACCACCACGGCGAGTGCGAACACCACCAGGTGGCGCTGGAGCGCGGCCGGTGAGATCGCGATCAGTGCGAACAGTGCCGCGGCCGCCGAGGCCACGAGGGTGATGCGGCCCTGCTCGGTGAGCTTCGCACGCTCCTTGCGCGGCTCGGCGGGCTCGGCCTGTTGCAACTGCTCCGGTGCCGGCGCGGCCGACACCTTCACCTCCGGCGGCGGCCACGTCGACTCCCCGTCGCGCACCACGGTGATGCCGCGCTGCACGACGTCGTCGAAGTCCAGCGTCAGCTCACCGTCCTTCTCCGGGGTGAGCAGCTTGAACAGGTTCACGATGTTGGTGCCGTACAGCTGCGAGGTCTGCGCCGCCAGGCGGCTGGACAGGTCGGTGTAGCCGAGCACCGTCACGCCCGACTCGCTCACCACCCGCTGGTCGGCCTCGGTCAGCTCGCAGTTGCCGCCGTTGGCGGCGGCCATGTCCACGATCACGCTGCCGTTGGACATGCCGGCGACGGTGTCGGCGGTGATCAGCTCCGGCGCCGGGCGGCCCGGGATCAGCGCGGTGGTGATGACGATGTCGGCCTTGCGGGCCTCCTCGTCGTACATCGCCGCGGTCGCCCGCTGCTGCTCCTCGGTCATCTCCTTGGCATAGCCGTCGGAAGACTTCTCCGACTCCATCTCGACATGGACGAACTCGGCGCCCATCGACTCGACCTGCTCGGCCACCTCGGGCCGCACGTCGAAGGCCCGCACGACCGCGCCCATCGAGGACGCGGCACCGATCGCGGCCAGCCCGGCGACACCGGCGCCGACCACGAACACCCGCGCCGGCGGCACCTTGCCCGCCGCGGTCACCTGACCGGTGAACTGGCGGCCGAAGACGTGGGCGGCCTCGATCACCGCGCGATAGCCTGCGACGTTGGCCATCGAGGACAGCACGTCCATCGACTGCGCCCGCGAGATGCGGGGGACGGCGTCCATCGCCAGCCCGGTCACGCCCTGGGCCTGCAGCTGCTCCAGCAGCTCCGGCGACCGCCCCGGTGCCATCATCGACACCACGGTGGCGCCCTTCTTCAGCCGCGAGACCTCCTCCGAGGTCGGCGGGTTGACCTTCACCACCGCGTCGGCGGCCCAGACCTCCTCCGCGGAGCCGATCTGCGCCTCGGCGCCACGGAAGGCCTCATCAGAGACGTCGGCCGCCTCGCCGGCGCCGGACTCCACGATGACGTCGTAGCCGAGCTTGCGCAGTTGTTCGGTCGTCTTCGCGGTCGCAGCGACGAGTGTCTCGCCTGCCTTGGACTCGCGGGGAATGCCGATCAGCACGGGGGTACTCCTGCAGTTCGAGGGGGTACAGCGGAGCACAAGTTACCCCGGTCGCCCCCCGTGGACCCCCGGTGTCCACCGACGGGGAAGGCGGTGTGAGCCAGATCGCTCCCAGTCCTTCTCCCCATGACTGGGCGGCGGCGCGTCGCTCAGTCGTTCGCGATCCCGTAGAGCCGGTCACCGGCGTCACCCAGGCCCGGCACGATGTAGCCGTGCTCGTTGAGCCGCTCGTCGACGGCGGCCGTCACCACGGTGACCGGCACGTCGACGCCCTCGAGGTAGCGCTCGAGCGCGTCGCAGCCCTCCGGTGCCGCCAGCAGGCAGACGGCGGTGATGTCGTCGGCGCCGCGCGCGACCAGGAACTTGATCGCCGCCGCCAGCGTGCCGCCGGTGGCCAGCATCGGGTCCACCACGTAGCACTGCCGCCCGGACAGGTCGCTGGGCAGCCGCTCGGCGTACGTCGACGCCTCGAGGGTGTCCTCGTTGCGCACCATCCCGAGGAACCCGACCTCGGCGGTCGGGAGCAGCCGGACCATGCCGTCGAGCATGCCCAGGCCCGCCCGCAGGATCGGCACCACCAGCGGCTTGGGGTCGGCCAGGCGCACGCCCGTGGTCGGTGCGACCGGCGTCTCGATCCCGTGCTCCTCGACCCGGACGTCGCGCGTCGCCTCGTAGGCGAGCAGCGTCACGAGCTCATCGGTCAGGGACCGGAACGTCGCCGAGTGCGTCTCGTGGGAACGCAACTTGGTGAGCTTGTGGGCCACGAGCGGATGGTCGACGACTTCGATGCGCATGGCGGGAGCCTAGGACGTCGACGCCCGCTCACGCACAAATGCCCTTCCGCAGGGGCCCGGCACGTGTCACGCTGGTGCCGGAGTCATCCGCAACCGCGGGTGCCGAGCGTGGGAGGTACGCCGATGGCCGGTCCCGAGGCGATCGACTTCGCCGTCGCGGCCTACCGCGAGGAAGGCGTGTGGCAGGTCGCCGAGCTGACCCTCGACCACGTGGTCGACGTCGACACCCTCGCCGACGCGCTCCGGCGGTTCCCCGGTGACCACGGCTCGGTCGGCCTCGTCGCCGTCGACGAGGACTTCTTCCTCATCGTGCACGTGGTCGGGCAGCGCGCCCGCGTCCTGCTCTCCGACATCACCGCCGCCACCGAGTGGGAGATCGCGGCCTCGGCCGTGGAGTTCCTCGGACTGCCCACGCCCGACGACGAGGACGACGAGCCCGAGCCGGCCGGTGAGCTGGACCTCCTCGACGACCTCGGCGTCGGCGCGATGGACCTCGGCATGTTGCTCGACGACCCGGACTACTACCCCGACGAGCTGCTCTCGGAGGTGGCGCGGCGCATCGGCTTCGGCGAGGCGTTCGACGAGGTCGTCGGCCTGACCTCTGCATGAGGCGCGCATTCCCGGGCCACCGTGGGGTGGCGGGATGAGGCCGTCGCAGCAGTGGGAGCCCGCCATGCGGATCGCCCTGGAGCAGGGGCGCACCGCACTGGCGACCGGCGACGTGCCCATCGGTGCCGTCGTGGTCGACGGGGACGGCGACGTCGTCGGCGCCGGTCGCAACGTCCGCGAGGTCGACGCCGACCCGACCGGCCACGCCGAGGTCGTCGCACTCCGGGAGGCGGCCCGTCACCGCGGCGAGTGGCGGTTGTCCGGCTGCACGCTGGTGGTCACCCTCGAGCCCTGCACCATGTGCGCGGGTGCGAGTGTGCTGGCGCGGGTGGACCGCGTCGTCTTCGCAGCCCACGACGAGAAGGCCGGCGCGGTCGGCTCGCTGTGGGACGTCGTACGTGACCGGAGGCTCAACCACCGCCCGGAGGTCGTCGCCGGCGTGCTGGCCGAGGAGTCCACCGCGATGCTCGAGGAGTTCTTCGCGAGTCGGCGCGGCTAGCCGGGACCACGATTTCGACGCGTCCGCGACGCTCCGGTAACGTGCGGAGCGGTGGCGTGTCCGAGCGGCCGAAGGAGAACGCCTCGAAAGCGTTTGAGGGGAGACCCTCCGTGGGTTCAAATCCCACCGCCACCGCCAATGTGATGCCAGACAGGCATCCCCGACGTCCGGGTCCCTCCCAGGGGCCCGGACGTCGTCGTCCGAGGCGGGCTGGTGCGCGTCGGTATCGTCCTGAGCGGGAACGACCGACGACCCCGACCGAGGACCCATCGATGACCGACGCGACCGCTGCGAGCCCGGATCCGACCCGGGCGCGCACCGTGCTGATCACCGGCGCCACCGACGGGATCGGCCTCGGCGCCGCCCGCCGCCTGGCCGAACTGGGCCACCGGCTCGTCCTGCACGGCCGGGACGAGACGCGGGTCGCCGCTGCCCGTGAGGCCGTCGACGCCGCCCGGTCGGGCGCCGTGCTCGACACCGTGCTGGCCGACCTCGCCGACACCGATGACGTCGACCGCCTCGGCGAGGCCGTCGCCACCCTCGACGTCGACGTGCTGGTCAACAACGCCGGGGTCTTCAGCGCCGAGGAGCCGGTGACCGACCGCGGCCTGGACGTGCGGTTCGTGGTCAACACGCTCGCCCCCTACCGACTTGCCCTCGGTGCGCTCGCGGCCATGCCGCCCACCGGCCGCGTGGTCAACCTCTCCTCGGCGGCCCAGACCACCGTCGACCTCGACGCACTCGCCGGCCGGACCCGGTTGCCGGACAGCGCGGCGTACGCCCAGAGCAAGCTGGCCTTGACGATGTGGACCCGGCACCTCGCCGACCAGGTGGGTCCGGACGCGCCGGTCATCGTCGCGGTCAACCCCGGGTCGCTGCTGGCCACCAAGATGGTGCGCGACGCCTACGGCATCGACGGGAACGACGTGGCGATCGGCATCGACGTGCTGGTGCGCGCCGCGGTCGGTGAGGAGTTCGCCGACGCCTCGGGGCGCTACTACGACAACGACGCCGGGACGTTCGCCGACCCGCACGCTGACGCCCTGGACCCGACGAAGAACGCCGCCCTCGTGGCTGCCCTCGACGAGATGATCGGCTGACCCGACGCTCAGCGCGCGCCGAGGCAGACCGCGACCAGCGTGCCGGGCGCGTCACCGGTGAAGGACGCCCACCCGCGGTCGAAGCTGACCAGCTCGGTGGTGCCGTCCTCCTGTCGCAGGATGGCCTGCGAGGGCACCATCCCGTCGCCGAACCCCGTCGCCGAGCACTGGTGCTCGGCCATCAGCCGGGCCTCGCCCGGATCGAGGGCCACCAGCGGGTCCAGTGGTGCGTCGGGCGTGGTGACGCCCAGGCCGCTGAGTCCGCCGAAGCCGACCAGCATGCCGAGGGCGGCCACGGTGAGCGACCGTCGGAGCACGGTCACCACGCGAACTGCCTGTCTGTGCGCCTCGCCGTCGACCATGCGTTCCCCCTTGCGTGCGGACGACGTTCCAACGACGCGCCCGCCGGTGAGGTCACGTCGCGGACCGCCGGCCGACCGGGGCGGCCCGGCACCCGGCGTACCGCGAACGCCGTGACAGGGCAGGATGGGGGAATGACGTGGTTCGACGATCCCTCCGCCGCGGCCGCGCGGCTCGCCGAGGTCGGCTACCTCGCCGACGGCGCCACCGCGACCACCACCTATCTCGCCGGGGCGCTGGGCAAGCCGCTGCTGCTCGAGGGGCCTGCCGGCGTCGGCAAGACCGAGCTCGCGAAGGCGGTCGCCCGCGCCACGGGGAGCGACCTCGTGCGGCTGCAGTGCTACGAGGGCCTCGACGAGGCGCGCGCGCTCTACGAGTGGAACTACAAGAAGCAGCTGCTGCGCATCCAGGCCGCTGGTTCGGACCAGGGGTGGGAGGAGACCCACGACGACATCTTCTCCGAGGAGTTCCTCCTCACCCGGCCGTTGCTGACCGCCATCCGCCGCGAGGAGCCGACCGTGCTGCTCATCGACGAGGTCGACAAGACCGACGTCGAGGTCGAGGGCCTGCTGCTGGAGGTGCTCTCGGACTTTCAGGTCACCATCCCCGAGCTCGGCACCGTGACCGCCACGCGTCGCCCGTACGTCGTCCTCACCTCCAACGCCACCCGGGAGCTCTCCGAGGCGGTCAAGCGGCGCTGCCTCTACCTCCACCTGGACTACCCGAGCGTCGAGCGGGAGCACGAGATCCTCGCCAGCCAGGTCGACGGGCTCGACGACCGCATCGCCGAGCAGTTGGTCGCGACCGTCGCCCGGCTCCGTGAGCTGGACCTGAAGAAGGCGCCGTCCATCGCCGAGTCCGTCGACTGGGCACGGACCCTCATCGCCCTGGAGATCCGCGACCTGGACGAGGAGGCGATCGCCGCCACCCTCGGTGTCGTGCTCAAGCACGCCTCGGACCACGAGCGCGCCGTGAAGGAACTCAAGCTCAACCGGAGCTGACCACCATGGCCGATGATCGCCAGTCCTCCGGACTGCTGGACCGCCACCTCGCCTTCGTCGAGGCCCTGCGCGGCGCCGGGCTGTCGGTGTCGTTGGCCGAGGACCTCGACTCCGTGGCCGGGCTCGGATCGGTCGGCTGGGGCGACCGCGAGCAGGTGCGCCAGGTCCTCGCCGCCACCCTGGCGAAGCGACAGACCCAGCGTCCGACCTTCGACGCACTCTTCGACGTCTACTACCCCGCACTGGTGGGGGACGGGGTCTCGACAGGCTCGACCAACGACGACGGCTCGACCGACGAGGGCGATGCCGAGGAGTCGCCGACGTCGAGCACGGCCGATGCCCAGGCGCTGCAGGACTTCCGCGACGAGCTGGCCGAGGCGCTCCGCAGCGGCGACGAGCAGGAGCTGCGGCGCCTCGCCGCGCAGATGGTGGGCCGCTTCGGCGCCATGCCCGGCCGCGGCCCGGGCCTGTCCTCCTGGTCGGCCTACACCGCGCTCCAGCGCGTTGCCCCGCAGCAGCTCGTCGACCAGGTCGTGCAGGGCCTCCTCGACGAGGGCATGGACGAGGAGTCCGCCGGCCGCCGGGCCAACCGCCGCGTCGGTGCCTTCACCGCCCTCGTCGAGGGCGACGCCCGCCGGCGCATCGCTGAGGAGAAGGGGCCCGACCACGTCGCCGACGTCGCGGTTCGCCCGACCATCGAGCAGCTCGCCTTCACCTCCGCCCGCCGTGCCGACCTCGACGAGATGCGGCGCCAGGTCTTCCCGCTCGCCCGGCGGCTCGCCACGCGCCTCACCCAGGAGCACCACGCCAGGCGGCGAGGCCCGCTGGACTTCCGGCGTACGGTCCGCGCGTCGGTGGCGACCGGTGGCGTCCCGATCACCACGCACCACCGGCCCAAGCGGCCGCACCGCACCGACCTGGTCGTGCTCTGCGACGTCAGCGGCTCGGTCGCGAACTTCGCCAACTTCACACTGCTCTTCGTCTTCGCCCTGCGCGAGGTATTCCAGAGCATGCGGGCGTTCACCTTCATCGACCACGTCCACGAGGTCACCGACCACTTCCGCCCCGGGGCCGACCCCGCCCAGGTCATGGCGGACCTGTCGGCGGCCACGGCCCACGCCGCGCTCTTCGGGCGCACCAACTACGGTCGCGCCTTCGACAAGTTCGAGCAGTCCTACCCCGACGCCCTCGGCCCGCGGACCACCCTGCTCATCCTCGGCGACGCCCGGTCGAACTACTCCGACCTCCACGAGGACACCCTGCGCCGGCTCGCCGGGTCCGTGCGCCAGTCGTGGTGGCTCAACCCCGAGCACCAGCGCAACTGGGGCACCGGCGACTCCGCCGCCCCCGCCTACGGCGCCATCGTCGACATGGTCGAGTGCCGCAACCTCACCCAGCTGTCGGAGTTCGTGCACGACCTCGCCGGCTGAGCATCACCCGCGGAGCAGCCCCGACCCCTCCAGCCGGTCCAGCGCCTCGGTGATCTCCTCGGCGGTGCCGGCGAAGCTGAACCGAAGGAAGCGGTCGCCCGCCGCGGTGTCGAAGTCGATGCCCGAAGCGATCGCGACACCGGTCGCCGCGAGCACCTGTCGGGCAAATCCCATCGAGTCCTCGGTGAGGTGGCCGACGTCGGCGTAGGCGTAGAAGGCGCCATCGGCCGGGGCGAGGCGGGTGAGGCCGAGCCGCCCGAGCCCGTCGAGCAGCACGTCGCGGTTGTGCGCGTAGCGCTGCACGTGGCCGTCCAGCTCGGCGTACGCCGCATCGGTGAAGGCGGCGAGGGCGACGTGCTGCGCGAGCACGGGCGGGCAGATGGAGAAGTTGCCGGCCAGCACGTCCACGGCCCGCCTCAGTCGCGGCGGGGCCAGCATCCACCCCAGTCGCCAGCCGGTCATCGAGAAGTACTTGGAGAAGGACCCGAAGACGACGGCCTCCCGGCTGGTCTCCCAGGCGCAGCGTGCCGCGCCGGCGTCGACGTACTCGATCCCGTGGTAGATCTCGTCCGAGATCAGCTGCACGCCGGCGCCCTCGCACCAGGCGGCGATCGCGGCGAGCTCCTCGGGCAGCAGCATGGTCCCGGTCGGGTTGGCGGGGCTGGCGACGACCAGGCCGCGGATCGGATGCCGCGCATGGAGGTCGGCCAGCTGCTCGACGGTGGGCTGGAAGCGGCTCTCGGGGCCGGCGTCGACCTCGACGACCTCGCAGCCCAGTGCGGCGAGCACGTTGCGGTAGCAGGGGTAGCCGGGGCGCGCGATCGCCACCCGGTCGCCGACCTCGAACGCCGCCAGGAAGCTGAGCAGGAAGCCGCCGCTGGAGCCGGTGGTGACCACCACGTCCTCTGCGGAGACGTCGATGCCGTAGCGGCGACGGTGATGGGTGGCGATGGCCTCACGCAGGTCCAGGATGCCGGTCGCGGGCGTGTAGCCGAGCGGGTCGCCGGACCCCAGGAGGGCGATCGCGGCGTCACGGACCGGCGCGGGGGCACCCGTGCTCGGTTGGCCGGCCAGCAGGTTGACCAGGTCGCCGTGGCTGCGGGACCGGTCGGTCGAGGCCTGCAGCAGGTCCATGACGTGGAACGGCGGGACGTTCGCACGTCGCGCCGCGGCGAGGCGGTCGATCACGTGCCTACTGTGCCAGCCCGGCCGCGTGCCGCCCGGCGCGACGACCGAAGAACGACCCCTCCCCGAGCTGGGTGCCGGAGCAGTAGCCCGCACCGTCCTGCGCGATGTTGGACGCGCAGGCGCCCGCGGCGTAGAGCCCGGCGATCGCGGAGCGGTCCTCACGCAGCACCCGGCCGTCCAGGTCGGTGCGCATGCCGCCGAGGGTGAAGCCGGCGTACAACGCGGTGCCGAGCGAGAGGTCGAACACGCCCCACGGTCCGGTGGTCTGGGGAGCGAGCCAGTCGGGGTGCTTGTGGAAGTCGGGATCCTCGCCACGGGCGGCGTACTCGTCGTAGCGGGCCAGGGTCGCGGCGAGGGAGCCTGCCGGCAGGTCGAGCGCGGCCTCCATCTCCCCGACCGTCTCGTAGCCGTCCTTCAGCGGCACCAGCGGCATGCGTTGCTCGCCCATGTGGTCGCTGTCGGCGATGAGGTACGCCGTCGCCCCGGGCTCGCGCAGCACGGCCGCCGACGTGCGGGCGTGGTAGGAGTCCTCGGCGACGAAACGCTCGCCGCGACGGTTGACGATGACGCCCTTCACCAGCGACGAGGGTGGGTAGAACGGCGCGGTGATGAACGGCTCCTCCATGTGCTCGAGTGCGGCGTCGACGGACTGGCCGAGCCGGATCCCGAGACCGTCGTCGTAGGTGGAGCCGAGCGTGAACAGCTTCTCGGTCAGCGCCGGCGTGTACTCCTCGAGCATGTCGGTGTTCATCACGAAGCCGCCGGCGGCGATGACGACCCCGGCGGCGCACACTGCACCGGTGTGCTCGAAGGAGCGCCAGGCCACGCCGGCCACGTCGCCGGACTCGGTGACGACCAGGTGGGTCGCGCCGGTCTCGTAGCGCACCTCGACGCCGGCCTCGGTCACGCGGTCGCGGAGCAGGTCCATGACCAGCTTGGTGCCCTCGGTGTCACCGGGGACGGGCACCTTGTGGCCGCGCGGGGCCGGGGCGATGTCGTCGCGGAACGGCCACACCTTCTCGTTGCCGGTGAACATCAACCCCTCAGTGCCGGGCTGGATCACCGCCTTGCCGGGGAAGTAGCTGCGCTCGAACTCGAAACCCAGCGCCTCCAGCCAGTCGAAGTGGGCGACGGAGCCGTCGGCGTAGCAGCGGATCTTGGTCTCGTCGGGGTCCTTGGTGGAGGCGATGAGGTAGCGCGCCATCTCCTCGGCGGAGTCCTCGTGACCGGTGGCCTGCTGCACGGCGGTCCCGCCGCCGAGGTAGAAGTGGCCGCCGGACATCGAGGAGGTGCCGCCGTGCACCGCCGCCCGCTCCAGCAGCAGCACGCGGGCGCCGGCCCGGGCCGCCTCGAGTGCCGCGCAGCCGCCGGCGATGCCGAACCCGACCACGACGACGTCGTACTGCTCGGTGTCGGCGGGCAGGGACGAGACCGGGACGGTCTCGGGGACGGTGAGTCCGGAGCGTTCGGTCGCCATGCCCACCAATGTAGAACACGTTCCACTTTGCTGGGTAGTCGTCCGCGCGCGGGCGGGGCCGCGCCCCTCGATAGACTGCGCTCCCAGACGCCCAGGAGCCAGAAGGTGCCATGACTTTCGACGTCAACCAGCTCGACACGTTCGTGCTGGTCGGGGCCGGGGTCACCCTGCTGGCGGTGCTGGCGGTGCGCGCCTCGACCCGGTTGGGGCTGCCCTCGCTGCTGTTCTACCTGCTCATCGGCGTGATTCTCGGCGAGGCCGTCGTGGGCATCCCGTTCGAGGACGCCCAGCTCGCGCAGGCACTCGCCTCCGGAGCGCTCGGGATCATCCTCGCCGAGGGTGGCCTGAGCACCGACTGGCGCCAGGTGCGCTCGTCGATGCGGCTCGGGGTCTCCCTGGCGACGGTGGGCGTGGCGATCTCCGTCGCGATCGTCGCGCTCGGCGGCCACTACGTCCTCGGGCTGTCCTGGGAGCTCTCCCTGCTGCTCGGTGCGGCGACGTCCTCCACCGACGCCGCGGCGGTGTTCTCGGTGCTGCGGCAGGTGCCGCTGCCCAAGCGGGTCATCGGCGCCCTCGAGGCCGAGTCGGGGCTCAACGACGCCCCCACCGTCGTCCTGGTGACCCTCATCTCCACCGGCGCGGCACTCGACCACGGCGTGCCCGCGATGCTCGGCATCATCGCCTACCAGCTCGCGGCCGGGGTCCTCATCGGCCTCGCGGTCGGTGCCGGCGGCGCCTGGATCATGCGGCGCGTCGCCCTGCCCGCCTCGGGCCTCTACCCGATCGCGGTCATCTGCCTCGCGCTCTTCGCCTACGGCGCCGGCCCCGCGCTGGGCGCCAGCGGCTTCGCCGCGGTGTACGTCGCCGCCCTGGTCCTGGGCAACTCCGAGCTCCCGCACCGCATGGCCAGCCGCTCCTTCTCCGAGGGGCTCGCCTGGCTCGCCCAGATCGGGCTCTTCGTGATGCTCGGGTTGCTGCTCTCGCCGTCCCGGCTCACGTGGGAGACCCTGGGCATGGCGGTGGTCGCCGGGCTGGTGCTCACCTTCGTCGCCCGCCCGCTGTCGGTGCTGGTCAGCTCCGTCGTGCGGCCCATGCCGTGGCGGGAGTCGGCCTTCGTGTCCTGGGCGGGGCTGCGCGGCGCCGTGCCGATCGTGTTCTGCACCATCCCGCTCGCCGAGGGCGTCGAGGGCGCCGACCAGCTCTTCGACATGGTCTTCGTGCTGGTGGTGGTCTACACCTTGGTCACCGGACCGACGCTGCCCGCGGCGGCTCGGGTGCTCCGGGTCGCGCGGCGCTCCGAGCCGCGCACCATGGACCTCGAGGCCGCGCCGCTGGACCGGATCGCCGCCGACCTGCTGCAGGTGACGATCAGTCCCCGGTCGCGGATGCACGGCGTCGAGGTGGGTGAGCTGCGCCTGCCGGTCGGGGCGTCGGTCTCGCTGATCGTGCGGGAGGGGCACACCATGGTGCCCGAGCGGCGTACGGTGCTCCGCCACGGTGACGACCTGCTCGTCGTCACGCCCCGGCGCGAGCGGGAGGCGACCGAACGCCGGCTCCGGACCGTGAGCGGTGGGGGGCGGCTCGCGCAGTGGCTCGCCGAGGACTGACGCAGCGGTCGGGTCAGTTCGGGACGCACACGGTCGTGTCGTTGTTGGCGGTCACCTGCTGGCGGCCCTTGCTGAGGCCGGCGAAGTCGGCGCCGAGCACGACGGTGATGCCCGGGTAGGAGGACGGCTGGTCGACGATCTCGACCTTGCCGCCGAGGTGGGAGGCGACGAGCCAGGCGCCGGCGTCCTTGCGGCTGGCCCACACGACGGCTCCGGCGTCGACGGAGTTGGTGCGTGCGTTGGCGAGCTCGCCCTCACCGAACCCGCGGTTGACCAGGCCGGCCATCGTGCGCCCCGCGAGGCCGCCACGGTCGCTGGCGTTGAGCACGCTGACCGTGACCTGCGCGGGCCTCACCTTCTCCCCGGCCGCGATCGACTGGTCGGTGCAGGGGCCGGCGTCCTCGGTGGGCGTGGGCAGCGTGCCCGTGACCTGGGACCACCCCCAGCCGACGGCGGCGACGAGCGCGACGGCCAGCACGACAAGGGTGAGGGCGGACCTGCTGCGCGCCCCCGGGTCGACCATTGCCTCAGTCTTCCACCTTGATGACCCGGGCGTGCAACACCGTGCGCTGTTGCAGGGCCGCCCGGAGGGCCCGGTGGAGGCCGTCCTCGAGGTAGTAGTCGCCGCGCCAGTAGACGACGTGGGCGAAGAGGTCCCCGAAGAAGGTCGAGTCGGCGTCGAGCAGCTTGGTCAGGTCCAGCGTGCTGGTGATGGTGACCAACTGGTCGAGTCGGATCTGGCGGGGCGGCACCGCGGCCCACTGCTTGGGCGTCAGTCCGTGCGCAGGGTAGGGCCGCTCGTTGCCCACCCGCTTGAAGATCACGGCGGGGAGTCTAGCCAGCCGGATCCACGCCGTTGGCCCCGCATCCGGGTGCCCCGGTCATGACGAGCGTCGAGTCGGCGCGAACTCGGCTGACCCGCGCCGACTCGACCCGGGCGAGTGCCGAGTTGGCGCCGACTCGACGGTCTGCTCAGGCGCCCCAGCGGACGGAGTCGTCGACGAAGTCGGCCAGGGCGTGGACGCCGCGCAGGTCGCCCCGCTCGGTCATCAATCGGGTCAGTCCCTGGGAGTGGCGGTCGCGCAGCGAGGCTCGACGTGCGCGCTGGCGCTCGAGCGCCTCGGCGTGGGCCTCGAGCGGGGTCGGGGTCGGGTGCAGGGGAGCGTGGGTGTCGTGGTCCATGGCGTTGATTCTTCGAGCCGCTCGTCGCGCGGACGTTGACGAACGGTTACGGATCGATGTCGCGGCACCGTGATCTGCGCGACACTGCCCGACGGGTGCCCGGATCGCCCCGTCGGCCGGCCCGGATCGCGCCCGGATCGCGACGCTACGGCGCTCTCAGCCGGCCGAGGGGCCGAGCAGGTCGTGGGCCTCGACCATCGCCGGCCCGTACCAGGTGAGCAGGCGCCCGGAGACGAGCTGCGTGGGCACGCGGGTGAACGCCTCGGGGCCGTCCTCGGCGGTGAAGGCGTAGGGCTCGTCGGGCAGGAGCACCAGGTCGACGTCGTCGCGGTCGAGGTCGGCCAACTCGGCGTGGGGGTAGCGGTCGGCCGCGGTGGCGAAGACGTGCTCGTACCCCAGCCGCTGCAGCACGTCGCCGGTGTAGGTACGCGAGCCGACGACCATCCACGGGTCGCGCCAGATCGGCGCCACCACCCGGCCGCGGCGGGCCGGCGGCGGCGCCGACCACTGGTCGTGGGCCCGGGCGAGCCAGTCCGGCCGCTCCCAGCCGAGCCCCTCGCGCCAGAGTCGGTCGAGCGAGGACAGGGCCTGCGGCACGGTCTCGATCTCGGTCACCCAGACCGGGACGCCCCGCTCGCGCAGCCGGCGTACGTCGAGCTCGCGGTTCTCCTCGCGGTTGGCGACCACCAGGTCCGGCGTCAGGTCGGCGATCGCCCGCACGTCGGGGTTCTTGGTGCCCCGCACCCGTGGCACGGCGAGGTCGGCGGGGTGGGTGCACCACTCGGTCGCGCCGACGAGCGCGTCGCGGTGGTCGACCGCGATCGCCTCGGTGAGGGAGGGCACCAGCGAGACGACACGGGTCGCGACGGCGGGGCCGTCGTAGGGGTGGCCGAGGTCGTCCTGCACCCGGCCGACCCTACGCGGCCCCGCGCCGTCGGCGATGGTCGGTCAGAACAGGTCGGGGACCGTCCAGCCGTCCAGGTCGTACTCACCGAGGAACTCCTCCGCGAGACCCTTCATCGACTCCACCCCGCCCCGGTTCTGGGCGGCGAAGAGCAGCTCCGCCTTCACGTTCTCGTGGTTGCCGGAGTAGTTGCGCTCGTAGAGCTCGTGGCGGCCGCCGAACTCCGATCCGATGGAGTCCCACAGCGCCTTCATGACCTTGACCCGTTCCACCGCGGTCATGCCGTTGGAGCCGCGCACGTACTTGTCCAGGTAGGGACGCACCTCGGGGCTCTTGAAGTCCGCGGCGCCCGAGGGCAGGTAGATCAGGCCCGAGGCGACGTCCTGCTCGATGATCTCCTTCACCCGCGGGTAGCCGTGGATCATGAACATCCGGTAGGTCAGGCCGTACTCCAGCTTCGGGATCACCGCGTCGCCGATCCATGGCTCGGGGTCGCGTGCCATGGACTCGGTGAGGGACCAGAAGAGGTTGCGCCAGCCGATGACCTCGCCCACCCGGGTCTGCACCCCGCGGAAGCCGCCGGAGCCGGTTGCGTCGAGCGCCTTGAGCAGCAGGCCCGCGAGGAAGTCGAGCTTCACCGCGAGGCGGGTGCAGCCCTGGAAGGTGAACCGGGGCAGGAAGCCCGACTGCGGGAAGAACGCGTTGATCCGGTCCACGTCGCCGTACATGAACACGTTCTCCCAGGGCACGAGCACCTTGTCGAAGACGAAGATGGTGTCGTTCTCGTCCATCCGGCTCGACAGCGGGTAGTCGAACGGGGTGCCGTTCTTCGCCGCCTGCTCGGTGTAGGACGGCCGGCAGATGAGCTTGATGCCGGGCGCGTCCATCGGCACCGTGCAGATCAGGGCGAACTGCTTCTTGCGGATCGGCAGCCCGTAGTGGGCGATGAAGTTGTAGTTGGTGATCGCCGAACCGGTGGCGACGACCTTCGCGCCGGAGACCACCAGGCCGGCGTCGGTCTCCTTCTCCACCTTCATGTAGACGTCGCCGACCTCGTCGGGCGGGAGGTCGCGGTCCACGGGCGGGTTGATGATGGCGTGGTTCCAGTACAGGACCTTCTCCTGCGACTCGCGGTACCAGCGCTCGGCGTTGTCCTCGAACGGCGCGTAGAGCTCCTTGTTGGCGTGGAGGGTGCCGAGGAAGCTGGCCTTGTAGTCCGGCGACCGGCCCATCCAGCCGTAGCTCATCCGCGCCCACCGGGCGATCGCGTCGCGCTCCTTGAGCAGGTCCGCGCTCGAGGTCGGCGTCTTGAAGAAGGGCATGGTGACGCCGCCGTTGCCGGTGTCGGTCGGCACCGTCAGCTCGTCGACGTGCGGCCCGGTGTGGAGGGCGTCGTAGAGCCGTGCGGTCATCCGGATCGGGTTGCGGAAGGCCGGGTGCGTGGTCACGTCGGCCACGCGCTCGCCGTGCAGGTAGATCTCGCGGCCGTCCTTGAGGCTCTCGATGTACTCGTCGCCGGTCATCGGGCGCGAGGCGAAGTTCTTCTGCTGGTTGGCCGGGGCGTCGGCCGCCGGGTTGCTGGTGGGCGGGGCGTCGCTGGTGCGTGGGGCCAGGGTCTCGGTCATCGTGGGTCTCCTCAGTAGTGGGTGTCGGCCGGCATGGCGTACGCCGGCGCGGGGATGGGGGTGAAGCTCGCGGTCTCGTCGAACCAGCCGCGGTGCGGGTCGTCCTGGCAGCCGAACCAGACCGTCTCCGAGGACTGCGCGCCGATCTCGTGGAAGGCGCTGTCGTGGAAGAGCAGCGGCGCTCGCGTGGAGGTGGTGACCTCCACGATCTCGCCGAGGTGCAGCAGGTGGTCCCCGCCGGCGTCGGTCCGCCACGGGCGGCACGAGATGGTGGCGGCGGTGCCGGCCAGCACCGGTGCGGTCGGCCCCTCGCGCCAGGGGAGCGGGTCCTCGCCCGGGCGTCCGGCGAAGTGCATCGCCAGGTCGCGCTGGTCGGCGGCGAGCACGTTCACCGCGAACGGCGCGTCGGCCAGGTACTGGCACGCCTTCGACCTGCGGGTCAGTGCGACCTGGACCAGGGGCGGGTCGAGCGAGATCGGCGTGAAGGCGGTGACGGTGGCGCCGTGGGCCCCACCGTCGGGTGCCCGGCAGGTGATCACGGTGACGCCGGTCGCGAAGCGGCCGAAGGCCGATCGCAGGCTCTGCGGGTCCATGTCTGCTCCTCCTCAGGTGTGGCGGTGGTCACGTGGTCGAGGACGTTATGGCCGGTCGCGGGCCCGCGCGATCCGCTCTGCGCAGCACCTGGCCGCGATGCGCAACGTTCTGTGCGACGGCGGTCGTGCCGCGGCGGGTGGCCGGTAGTGTGATGGGCGTCACCGCGGCCGAGGAGGTGGAGCATGAGCAGCGGATCGGCGCAGCGGGTCACCGCGCGAGGCGGCGACCTCGGTGAGTTCTCCACGGCCGTGGGGGACGCCTACTTCCCGCACCGGCTCGACGTGCGCGGCCGCCCCGAGGTGGGCGCGGACCTGCGCGCGGTGGACCTCGGCCCCGTCCGGCTCGCGCGCATCGGCTGGGGCTCGGAGGTCTCGGTGACCTCCGACCACCCCGGCGCCTGGGCGGTCAACGTGCCGCGCAGCGGCGTCCTCGAGGCGCAGGTGTCCGGCGCGCACGTGTTGTCGCTGGACGGTCAGGCGACGGTGTGCCCGCCCGACGAGCCGACCCGGATGATCCGGTGGTCGGCGGACTGCGCGATCGTCGGCATGCGCATCGACCGCAGCTACCTGGCCGACGACGTGACCGCGCTCGTCGGTCTCGCGGCCGACTCGATGCCGCGCCAGCTCGACCTGCGCTCGGCCGAGGGGCAGGCGTGGTGGGGACTCCTGGCCACCCTGGGCTCGGAGGCGCTGCGCAACCCGGACCTGGTGGCGAACCCGACCGTGGCCCGACGCATGGCGGCCACCCTCACGGCGGCCCTGGTGACCGCCTGCTTCCCCGACGAGCCGGGGTGCGGCGAGGCCCGGCCGCGCATCGTCTCGCGCGTGTACGACGCGATGGAGGCCGACCCCTCACGGGACTGGACGGCCGCGGAGATGGCGCGGGAGGCCGGAGTCGGCATCCGGCGCCTGCAGCAGGGCTTCCGGCGCTACGCCGGCACCACCCCGACCCACGCGCTGCAGGAGATCCGGCTGGCGCGCGTCCACGACGACCTGCTCGCCGGCGCCACCGACACGGTCGCGGACGCCGCCTACCGGTGGGGCTTCACCCACCTGGGCCGGTTCGCGGCCGCCTACCGGGCGGCGTACGGCGTCCCGCCCTCGGCGACCCTGCGAGGGGCGGGCCGCTCCTAGGGTGCGCGGTCAGCGCAGCGCGACCGAGCCCGACAGCACGGGCTCCCAGCCGATCGCGGCGTCCTCGGCGACCCGCTCGTCCATCCGGGTCGCCACCGCCGAGGGCCACGGCACCGTGCGGCGCTCGTCGAGTTGCACGCACAGCATGATCTCCTCGAACACGCAGGCCAGCCGCTCCTCGGTGTCGTCGAGGACGTAGACGATCGCGTGGGCCGCACGCTCGGCCCGCCCGAGCAGTCGTACCCGGATCGACATCCGGTCGCCGGTGCGCAGCTCGTGCAGGTAGGTCACGTGGTGCTCGGCCGCCAGGCACGCCAGCCCCGAGATGATCGGCCAGTTCTGCGGGATGCCCACCGAGTGCAACGACTCGTCCAGGCCCTCGCTGCCGATGCCGAGGTAGTGGCGCACGTTGAGGAACCCGTTGGCGTCCTCGAACGCCATCGGCACCGGCTGGACGGCGTACGCCGGGAGGCCCTCGAGCTGCTCGTAGGTCGGCTGGTTGCTCATGCCGGGACCCTACTGCGTTCGGTACTCATGCTCGGTTCCCCGTAGGTCTCGGCACGGCGGTCGCAAGCGTTCGCAGGCTCACGCTCGCGCGCCTGCTCGACCTCGTCGGCCACGGCAGCCTGCTCGTCCCTCGCAGCCTGCCCGGCCTCAGACGTTCCGCCGGTACTGGCCGCCCACCTCGAAGAAGGCCTCGGTGATCTGGCCCAGCGAGCACACGCGGGCCGCGTCCATCAGCGCGGCGAAGACGTTGCCGTCCTCCATCGCCGTCTGCTTCAGCCGCGCCAGTGCCTCGGCGGCGTCGTCGCGGTGCCGCGTCTGGAAGTCGGCCAGCCGCGTCAGCTGCGACTGCTTCTCCTCCTCGGTCGCCCGGGCGAGCTCGACGTGGTCCGGCGTCCCGTCGTCGTCGGTGTTGCGGAAGGTGTTGACGCCGATGATCGGCAGGGAGCCGTCGTGCTTGCGGTGCTCATAAGTCATCGACTCGTCCTGGATCCGGCCGCGCTGGTAGCCGGTCTCCATCGCGCCGAGGACGCCGCCGCGCTCGGAGATGCGGTCGAACTCCTTCAGCACCGCCTCCTCGACCAGGTCGGTCAGCTCGTCGATGATGAACGACCCCTGGAGCGGGTTCTCGTTCATCGCCAGGCCCCACTCCTTGTTGATGATGAGCTGGATGGCCATGGCGCGGCGTACCGACTCCGCCGAGGGGGTCGTGACGGCCTCGTCGAAGGCGTTGGTGTGCAGGCTGTTGGCGTTGTCGTAGATCGCGATGAGCGCCTGCAGCGTGGTGCGGATGTCGTTGAAGTCCATCTCCTGGGCGTGCAGCGACCGCCCGGAGGTCTGCACGTGGTACTTCAGCTTCTGCGAGCGCTCGTTCGCGCCGTACTTCTCCTGCATCGCGACCGCCCAGATCCGGCGGGCGACCCGGCCGATGACGGAGTACTCGGGGTCCATGCCGTTGGAGAAGAAGAAGGACAGGTTCGGCGCGAAGTCGTCGATGTCCATGCCGCGCGCGAGGTAGGACTCGACGTAGGTGAAGCCGTTGGCCAGCGTGAACGCGAGCTGGCTGATGGGGTTCGCCCCGGCCTCGGCGATGTGGTAGCCCGAGATCGAGACCGAGTAGAAGTTGCGCACGTCGTTGTCGATGAACCACTCGGCGATGTCGGCCATGCAGCGCAGCGAGAACTCGGTGGAGAACAGGCAGGTGTTCTGCCCCTGGTCCTCCTTGAGGATGTCGGCCTGCACGGTGCCGCGCACGGTCGACAACGCCGTCGCACGGTCCACGCCGCGCTCGTCGGCCTGGTCCAGGACGGTGTTGAGGAAGAACGCCAGCACCGTCGGCGCCGGGCCGTTGATCGTCATCGACACCGACGTGGTCGGGTCGAGCAGGTCGAAGCCGTCGTAGAGCGCCTTCATGTCCTCCAGCGTCGCCACGGAGACGCCGGAGGTGCCGACCTTGCCGTAGATGTCGGGACGCTCGTCGGGGTCGCGACCGTAGAGGGTGACCGAGTCGAACGCCGTCGACAGCCGCGTCGCGGGCAGTCCCTCGGAGAGCAGCTTGAAGCGCCGGTTGGTGCGGAAGGGGTCGCCCTCGCCGGCGAACATCCGCGCCGGGTCCTCGGCGTCGCGCTTGAACTTGAAGACCCCGGCGGTGAAGGGGAAGAAGCCCGGGAGGTTCTCCCGCCGCCAGAAGCGCACCAGCTCGCCGTGGTCGTCGTACGACGGCAGCGCGACCCGGGGGATCCGGGAGCCGCTGAGCGATTCGCGGGTGAGCTGGGTGTGGATCTCCTTGTCGCGGACGGTGACGACCTGCTCCTCGCCGGAGTAGGACTCGACGACGTCGGGCCAGTTCGCGACCTGGTCCGCCACCTCGCGCGGCAGGTCCCGCTCGGCGGACTCGAGGAGCTCGTCGAGGTCGGTGGTCCCGGCACCCCGACCGTCCAGCTCCTCGCGCACGGCGAGGATCCGCTGCACCCGCTGCGCCGTCCGGGCGAGGTCCTCGGTCCGGGCGTGGTAGTCCCGCACCGTGCCGGCGATCTCGGAGAGGTAGCGGACCCGCTCGGCGGGCAGCACCTGCTGGATCCGGGTCGAGGTCTTGCCGCTGACGGCGGGCAGCCGGCCCTCGCCGACGGCGAGGCCGTGCTCGGTCAGGGCGTCGCGCAGGAACTGGTAGAGCGCGGTGACGCCGTCGTCGTCGAAGGTCGCCGCCGAGGTGCCGTAGACCGGCATGTCGTCGGGGCTGGAGCCGAACGCCTCGCGGTTGCGGACGAGCTGGCGCGCGACGTCGCGCATCGCGTCCTCGGCGCCGCGGCGCTCGAACTTGTTGATCGCGACCGCGTCGGCGAAGTCGAGCATGTCGATCTTCTCCAGCTGCGAGGCGGCACCGAACTCGGGCGTCATGACGTAGAGCGCGGTGTCGACGTAGGGCACGACCGCGGCGTCACCCTGGCCGATGCCGGGCGTCTCGATGACGACGAGGTCGAAGCCGGCCGCCTTGATGACGGTCAGCACGTCCTCGAGGTGCTCGGGCAGCTCGTGGGCGCCGCGGGTCGCCAGGCTCCGGAAGTACACCTGGTCCCGGCCGAGCGCGTCGCTCTCCAGGTCGAGGCTGTTCATCCGGATGCGGTCGCCGAGCAGCGCGCCACCGCCCTTGCGGCGG
Organism: Nocardioides panacisoli; assembly: GCF_019448235.1. NCBI lineage: Bacteria > Bacillati > Actinomycetota > Actinomycetes > Propionibacteriales > Nocardioidaceae > Nocardioides > Nocardioides panacisoli. The sequence continues at coordinate 2,391,517 of NZ_CP080409.1, read as the reverse complement.
GTGGGGTCGACGGCGATGACCGCGACGCGGAGCTTGTCCTCCTGGTCGATGCGCAGCCGGCGGACGAGCTCGTCGGTGAGGCTGGACTTGCCGGAGCCGCCGGTGCCGGTGAGGCCGAGGACCGGCACGGGGCGGGAGGCGACCGCGTCGCGGAGGCGCGCCATCTCGTCCTCGGCGAACCGGCCGGTCTCCACGCCGGTGATGGCGCGCGCCAGCGTGGTCCGGTCGCCGGCGAGCACCTGGTCGGCGGTGACCGACGAGGTCGACCACAGGTCGTGGTCGCAGTCGGCGACGACGGAGTTGACCATGCCGGGCAGTCCCATGGACTGGCCGTCCTCGGGGGAGAAGATGGTGACGCCGGAGTTGCGCAGCCGGGCGATCTCGTCGTGCACGATGACGCCCCCGCCACCGCCGACGACCTTGATGTGCCCGGCGCCGCGCTCGCGCAGCAACTGGACGAGGTACTCGAAGTACTCCACGTGGCCGCCCTGGTAGGAGGACACGGCGATGCCCTGCACGTCCTCCTCGATGGCGGCCTCGACGATCTCCTGCACCGACCGGTTGTGGCCCAGGTGGATGACCTCGCAGCCCTGGGACTGGAAGATCCGCCGCATGATGTTGATCGAGGCGTCGTGGCCGTCGAAGAGGCTGGCCGCGGTCACGATCCGGACCGGGTACTGGGGCTGGTGCAGGCTGCTCATCGCGTACTCCGCAGGAGAGAAGGTTGGACGTCCGACTAAATAGTAGGACGTCCAAGTAAATTGCGCCAGCCGTGGTCACCGCGCCAGCTGTGCCACCAGCTCCTCGCAGGTGCGCTCCACCATCGCCAGGACGTCGGTGAAGCCGTCGTGTCCGCCGAAGTAGGGGTCGGGGACGTCCTCGCCGGTGCCGACCGGGTCGAAGTCGCGGAACTTGCGCAGCCGGCCCTCCGGAGTGTCCCCGAGGGTCACCACGTCGTGGAGGTTCGACTCGTCCATCATCAACAGCACGTCGTGGGACGAGAGCCACGACGGGTCGATCTGCTGCGCGGTGTGGTCGACGGCGTAGCCGGCCGCGGAGAGCGTCGCGGCAGCGCGGTCGTCCATGGGGCGCCCGACGTGCCAGTCGCCGGTGCCGCAACTGGTCACCGCGACCCGGTCCTCCAGTCCCGCGCGGGCGAGGCGCTCGCGCATCACCGCGGCCGCGATGGGGGACCGGCAGATGTTGCCCAGGCACACCATGGCGATCCGGTACGTCGCCCCGTCGCGTGGCGCGGGGAGCACCGCCGTCGGCGCGGGGTCGTCGGGCAGGTCGGATCCCATGGTGCCTCCGTCGGGTCGGTCGGGTGTCCGTCGCGGTCAGCCCGGGACGGTGTCCAGCAGCCTATGGGCCGTGGCGGCGGCGTCGGCGTCGCCCAGCGTCGCGTTCTCGTACAGGCGCGTCGCCATGTCCAGCGTGTGCAGGACCCGGACCGTGCGGGCCGCGGGTCCGCGACCGTCGTGCAGGTCCCGCTGGCGCGCCACCACGCGCGGTGCCGGGACGCCGCGGATCGTGGTGGCGACCGCGTAGTCCCAGTGCAGCTCGTCCAGGCCGCGCGGCGCCCGAGGATGGCCGAACTCCCAGTCCCACAGGGCGACGCGACCCGAGGAGGGCAGGTGCGCCATGTTCCAGAACGACCAGTCACCGTGGCCGACGTCGTGGGGGAGGACGACGTCACCGGCCAGGTCGACGACCCGGTCGATGCCGGCGGTGACGCGCTCACGGTCCGCTGGAGCCACGTGGCCCGCCCGCCGGCGCAGCGAGTGCAGCCACGGGGAGTCGCCGACGGCGTGGGGGATCCGCTCGGTGGTCAGCGAGGCGAGTGCGCGCGCGGTGTAGCCCGCGTCGCGGGGGCGCAGCGGCTCGACCTCGCGGGGCAGCGGCTCGACGGCCAACAGTGCGTGCCCGTTCCAGTGCCGCCAGAAGGCCGGCGCCGGGGTGTGGAACCCGGGCAGCCGCCGGTCCGCGAGGGCGCCCAGCATCTCGTACTCGTTGCGCAGTCGTCGCTGGTGCAGCGCGGTCCCGGCCAGCTTCACGAAGAGCAGGGGGCGTCCGCGCCGATCGGCCACGGTGACGATCGGGCGGGCGATGCCGTGCGCGACACGTACGCCGCAGGCGAGGGCGATGGTGTGCGGGTCACGGCCCAGCTCGCGGGCGAGGAACCCGCGCAGGCCGGTGTCGTCGAGGTCGCGGTGGTGCACCTGGACCCGGCGCGACGACGTACCGGCGCTCCAGCCGAGGCCGGCCAGCAGTGCGAGGCCCGCCCGGGCCAGCCGCGGTCCCGTGGCGCGGAGCGAGTTGTACTCCCGCAGCAGCCGCGACGTCGCGGTCGGGCCGAGGTCGGCCGACACCAGGAACCGTGGCCGCTGCGCCGAGGGCACGGCGACGTACTGCTCGTCGTGCACCTGGCAGTGGGCGCCCGGCGGGGGCGGGCCGACGGCGATGTCGGCGTCCCCCCACAGGCTGGCGCCGACGGTGCGGAGGTCCTCCAGCGGGTCCATGGTCAGTAGGCCCCCCGTCCCTTGACCACCGCCGGCACGGTGCGGGCCAGCACCGAGAGGTCCAGCCCGATCGACTGGTGCTCGACGTAGTGCAGGTCCAGCGCGATGGCCTCCTCCCACGGCAGGTCGCTGCGTCCGCTGACCTGCCAGAGCCCGGTCATGCCGGGCTTGACCCACAGTCGCCGGTGCACGTCGGCGGGGTACTGCTCGACCTCGTGGGGCAGGGCCGGTCGCGGGCCGACGAGGGACATCGAGCCCCGGGCGACGTTGATCAGCTGCGGCAACTCGTCCAGCGACGTACGCCGCAGCCAGCGACCCACGCGTGTGATGCGGGGATCGCGACGCATCTTGAACAGCGGACCGGCCGCCACCTCGTTGTGCGACTCCAGCGGCGCACGCATGCGCTCGGCGTCGGCCACCATCGACCGGAACTTGTAGACCCGGATCCGTCGGCCACCCTGACCGATCCGCTCCTGCCGGAAGAGGGCGGGGCCGCGGGTGTCCAGGCGCACCAGGGCGGCGATGAGGACCAGCAGCGGGGCGAGGCCCACCAGCAGCGTCCACGCGACGCTGACGTCGAGCCCCCGCTTCAGGCGCTCGTGCCGGACACGTCGTGGCTCGGGTGGTGCGGTGGTCGGCGGTGGCACCGGCACCGGTGTCGACGGCGGGTGGACGCTGGGATCGGCGGTCATCGCGACACTCCTCGTCCGGGGGGCGCATCGCCGCTCCCCGGTTCGGTGAGCGGGGAGCCGGCTCCGGGGACGTCGATCGCGGCGCGTGCGCGACGCGCCATGTCCTTCAGGGTCGCCGCGACCGTGTCGGCCTCGTCCAGGCGCGAGGTGAGCACGTCGAGTCCGACGGCACGCACCTGGTCGGCCTGGTCGTGGGCGGCGCGGATGATGTCACTGGCCTCGTCCTGGGCCTCCGCGATCCGCCCGGCGGCGAGGCGCATCACCGTCGTACGCAGTCGCCGTGCCTCGTCGTCGACGAGGCGCAGCAGGCGCTCGGCGTCACCGGGCTCGGTGCGCTCCTCCTCGAGGCGTTGGAGCAACGCGTCGATCTCCAGGTGGGGGAAGCGCAACGGCCACGGCGCCCCCGACACCTGGTCGGTGTGGTGGCTGTCGTCGGCGTTCTGCTCGGTCAATGCAGCGGGCTCTCCGGTCGTTCCGGCGAGGCAGGTGGCCTGCGCTCGCGGTGAGCCGACGGCTCACTACACCACCAGTGCGCCCGAGCAGGGTTTTGATTCGTTCGGGGTGAACTTTTCTCCTCGTCCGCCCCGAGGGGTCACCAGGAGCCGTGGACCCTCATCGTGGTCGACGGACCGCCGGTGAAGGTGCCCGACGAGTCCTGCACCTCGCTGGTGGTCGTGTCGTCCTCGGGGGCCGGCTTGGCCTTCTTGGCGGTGGCCGGGTCGGCGACGCCCCACTGGAGGACGAGGGCGATGAACAGGGAGCAGACGAAAGCGCAGGCACGGCGCATGGGATGAACCTTCCGGTCAGGAGCAGAAATAGCGGAACGGTGCCCAGTGGTAGGGGTGGGGGAAGGCTCGCCGGACGTCGCGACGCGCGAGGTCGACCGCCTGGGCCAACCCCGCACCGCTCCCGAGATGTACGTGCAGCGATTTCATGAACAGTGCCGTTGATCCGTCGTCGACGGACCAATTGCATGCCACCACTGAGCGGGCCCCGGCCACGAAGAGTGACCAGGTGAATCCGAGCGCCTCGGTGTGGACGTCGGAGGCCCGACCGAGGTCACAGCAGCTGAGGATGACATCACTGTCGGTGAGGTCCAGTCCCGTCATCTCAGCACCGGTGACCCATCGGTCGGCCATCCGGACCCGCGAGAACACCGGATGGGGATCGTGGAACTCGCCGTGGCAGGCGAGGTGGAGCAGCCCTCCGCGGAGGTCGCTGCTCAGGAGGGTGTCGGCGGTTGCTGCCTCGCCGACGTGGACCGCAGCGCCCGGGGCGCCGTCGGCGATGGCTCGCGCCTCGGCCCCGATCTCGGGGGCCACGTCGTCGGGCACCGCGAGCACCCGGGGGGACCGGCGGTCCGGGGCCGTCGCGTCGCCGCCGTGGGCGGACCGGCCGGGGGAGAACCACAGCGCCACCGTGTCGCCGAGGGTGGCACCGTCGAAGGGGAGCGCCTCGAACGGCACGGCGTGCAGGTGGCGGTGCGGGTTGACCTGGAGGGCCTCGCCCTCGAGGTCGGCCAGCAGGTCCCGCAACGGCTCGAGGAGCACCTCGCCGAAGGCACGCAGCAACGCGTCGACGTCGGCGCTCTCCGCCGGCGAGTCACGATGCTCGGTGACCGCCGCCATGCGGGCGCACTCCGAACGCCACTGGCGCACGAGGTCGCGGCACTCCTCCGCGGCCCCGGTGAGGATCCGTGCGTCGGCGTACCCGTCGCGCAGCACGAACGCGATGACATCGGCGCCGGTCACGTGGAAGTGGAGGACCGGGTACTCCGGCACCGGCGCCACCGCGGGGTCCGGATTGGGTGGCACCTGCAGCTGCAGCAGGTAGTGGCGGATGGTGCGGTGCTGCAGGTCCCGGATGCGGCCGCCCAGGACCTCGCGTCGGGACTCGTGTGCGGCGTACTCGTCGTAGAGGTCGGAGAGCTTGTGCCACACCTCGGTGGCCGGGCCGTCCGGCCCCTGGGCCGAGGTGGTGGCGCGCGCCTCGGCGGAAATGCTGCCCAGGCGGGTGAGCAGCGAGCGACTGGCACGGGTGGCGAATTGCCAGGCGCGGATCGTGTCGGCGTCGGTGCCCGACCGGACCAGGACGTGGATCAGCTGGTCGACGATCTGGCTGAGCCCGGTGCTGGCGCGCAGGTAGAGCTCGTGGCCGCCGGCGCTGACCAGCTCGCTGCGCTGGTGCGCGAACGCGGTCTCCAGGATCCGTGCGGCCTCGGTGAGGTCGCCGCGCTGTGCCGCCAGGTGGGCGGCGACGAGGTCGCGCCGCAACCCGAGGAGCGGGAGGTCGAGGCGGTCGATGATCGCGCTCGCCGACGCGAGGTGCTCGGCCGCTTCGTCCGGGTCGAGGGCGTGGTGGGCGAGGTAGAGGTGGGCCTCGGCGGTGTCGGCTCCCTGCTCGGTGGTGAGGAACCGCGACAACGCGCGCTCACCGAGGGTGCGGGCCTCCTGGTCGCGTCCGTTGACGGCAGCGAGATGGCCCTGGAGCAGCCACGTCCGCGCGAGGCTGCTCTTGTCGTTGGCGGCGTTGGAGAGGCGCTCGGCGGTGCTGAGCTCGGACGCGGCGGTCTCCCGGTCCTGGAGCTCGAGCGCCATCAGGCCGGCGAGGCGCGCCGCCTCCCCGCCCTCGGCGAGCATGTTCAGGGCCCGGAAGGTGTCGGCCGCGGCGTGCGCCTGGCGGTGGGCGTCGTCGCGGAGCCCCATCTCGCTGAGCGCCTGGGCACGCACCAGCTGGAGCCGGGCCAGCTCCGGGACGGCATGGAGCTGCTCGAGCTCCGCCTCGGCCTCGACCAGCGTGCGGTTGGCCTCGAAGGGCTGGCCGAGCAGCAGTTGTGCCTCGGCGAGATCGGGCAACGTCTTCGCGGCGGCGAGGTTGTGCTCGAGGTCCAGCAGCACCTCGCGTGCGCGCCGCAGCTGGGCCACCGCGCGGTGGGCCATCCCGAGCTTGATCATCGCGATCGCGCCGTTGGCATCCATCTGCGCCTGCATCTCGGTGCGCCCGAGCGCGGCGAAGAGGTTGGCCGCGACGTCGTAGTTCTGCAGCGACAGTCGGTGGTTGCCCATCAGCGTGTGCGCGTTGCCGATGTTGCCGTGGGCGCCGGCCACGATGGTGCGGCGCAGCGTGGGGTCGCTGCCGGGGGCGGCGTCGAGGGACTCCAGCAGCCGCTCGGAGACGTCGATGGCCTGCTGGTGGTCGCCGACCTCGATCAGCACGGTGCCCGTGCCGAGGTCGGTGCGCAGCGCCTCGAGTTCGTTGCCGGCGACGAGCCAGTCACGACGAGCGGTGCGGATCGCACCCAGTGCCTCGTCGTAGTGCCCCTGGTCGGAGAGCAACCGGGCACGCAGGTAGGAGGCGCGGGCGGCCGTGGCGGGCTCGGAGCGCCGCATCAACGGGGTGATCGCCTCCTCCAACAGGGTGAGTGCCGCGACCGGGTCCGTCCAGGCGGCCTCCTCGGCGCCGGTGACCAGGTCGCGTGGTGACGGGGCGGCCGTCTCCGCCCGGTCACTCCCCGCGGTCACGATCCGTCCCGGACCGTCAGCCGAGCGCGGATGACGCCGCCGCCGGCCACGACGCGCAGCTCGTCGACCTCGACCGGCACACGCGTGGCGAAGTGCCCGCGTCGGTCGACCGGCACGGTGGCGAGCTCCTCGCCGGCGGCCAGGAACACCACGGCGACCGGCCGTGACGTGCGCGACGCGTCCGCGTCCGCACCCCGGATCGCGCCGTCGACGTCGAGGTGGGTCTCGTCGACCCGGGTGAGGTCGACACTCACCGTGAGGCCGTGGCCCTCGAGGTCGAGGTGGAACGAGGCGGGTGCGGTGCCCGTGGTGCGGATGCCGGCGGCGGGGGCCAGCCGGGAGTCGAAGCGCACCGTGAACCACCGCGGGTCGACGCCCCGCGGGGTGCGCAGCTGGCGGAAGGCGTCGCGTGCGGCCTCGCCGACCTCGGGAGGCGGTGCCTGGAGCGGCAGGAGGCCCGCCGCCTGCTTGAACTCACGCAGCCATGCCACGGCGTCGCGGGTGTCCGCGTCGCCGCTCGCGACGTACGCCGCCACCGTGGCGGCGCGCTCGTCGTCGAGTCGACCGTCGATCCAGTCGGCGAGCTCGCGGAAGGTGGGCTCGGTCATCGGACGTCCTCCCCGACGATCTTGCGCAGCCGGAGCAGGCAGCGGCCGCGGAGCGGTCCGATGCTGCCGATGGAGCGGCCCATGCGGTCGGCGATCTCGGCGTAGCTGGGCTCGTCGGGATCGAAGTAGAGGGCGTGGAGGAGGTCGCGGCACTTGCCGCCGAGCTCGGCGAGCGCGTCGTGGAGCGTGGTGAGGGTGCCCCAGTCGGAGAACGGGTCCTCGGACTCCTCGGGGAGGGAGTCGCTCGGCTGCACGCGCCGGAGCCGGGTGCGCAGCTGCCAGGCCTGGCGGCGGGCGACGGTCATCAGCCACGACGCCAGCTTGTCGTCGTCGCGGAAGCGGTCGAGGGCGTCGACGAGCTCCACGAAGGTGGTCTGGGTGATGTCGGCGGCGTCGTCGCCGGAGAGTCCGTTGCGCAGGGCGACGGAGTAGATGAGGCGTTGGTAGCGCTCGACGACCTGGTCCCACGCTGCGGCGTCGCCGGCCCGGCAGGCCTCCAGCAACTCGGCGTCGGACGGAGGTCGGAACTCCGCCAACCCTGGTCGCAGCGGGGTCACCGTCGCGTGTCCCGTCCCCGGGGACACGTCGGTCCCGCTATGGCTCACTTGCTCCCCCAGAAGAAAGTATGGTGCGAGGTCGTTCGGACCCCACGAGTTGTCCCCCGGCCGGGGGTCTCCCGGCCACCCTGCTCAACGCAGGTCGGTGGCCGACGTTACGCGTCCCAGACAAAAACTCTCCACCGTGTTCGTGGCGTGGGCACTTGACACGCGGGCCGGGCAGGGTGGTGCCACCGAAACTTTTTCCAGATCCGCTGGATCAAACCGGCCCCGGGCGGCACTAGAGGGGCATGTTCAAACGGCACAAGCCCTACGACGCCTCGCCCGGCGACTCGTGGCGCACGGAGATGAAGAAGTGGTCCGACCAGCACGGCGCGGCCGAGACCGCCGAGGACGCCGCGGCGTCCCCCGTGCACCCCAGTCCCGGGGCGGAGCCCTTCTCGGGGTCGACGGGCACCGGCGGCACGACCACGCCCTCGGAGTCGCCCGCCCGCGACACGGTGGACGAGATGCTCGCGCGACTCGGGTCGCTCAGCTCCGAGGAGCCGGTGGAACGCCCCGAGGTGTGGCACGAGGTCACCGAGGAGGCGACCAGCCACAGCGAGGCGCTGAAGTCGGCGCTCCAGGCCCAGCAGCAGGCGCAGGCCATGCTCGAGCTGGCCGCACGCGAACGCGCCGACGCCACCTCCCAGGGTGAGCAGATCCTCCTCGAGGCACGGGCCATGGCCAACCGCCTGGCCGAGGAGGCCGAGGGTCACGTCCAGCGCTCCCGCGCCGAGACCAAGGCCTGGGCCGCCGACCAGCGTCGGGCGGTCTCCGAGCTCGTGGCGAACCTCGAGGTGACGGCTCGCGACGACGCGGAGGAGATCCGCCTCGAGGCGCGTCGTACCGCCCGCATCGAGGCCGAGGAGGAGGCCGCACGCTACGTCGCGCGCGTCACTGCCGCCGGTGCCAAGGACGCCGAGATCCTCCGGGCCCGCGCGAGCGACCTGCTCGCCCAGTCGACCACCCTGCTCGCCGACGCGCGGGCCAGCGTCGCGGAGTTCGCCGACGCCGCCGGCTCCTTCGTGGTCGGCCTCCAGCGCCGCGTGGAGGAGATGGAGGCCATGCTGGTCGAGCACCGCACCGCCGACGCCGCCGCGACGACCGCGCCCGAGGACCTGACCGACGACGAGGTCGACGCCCTGCTCAGCGACGCCGGCCTGGACGCGATCCGGCCCGAGGGCACCGACGAGGACGCGGGCGGGGCCACCGACTCCGCGAGCGACCCCGAGGACGACCCGGAGTCGGCGGCCGACACCGAGGACGCGGGGGACGACGCCGAGGAGTCCGCGACCGAGTCGACGATGATCGGCGGCACCGACCACGGCGAGCGGGGCCGGTAACCCGTCATGGCCTTCCTGCACACCGGGGAGGTGCGTCTCCGCGCGGCAGCCCCGCCGCGGCCCGACGTCCTCCTCGTCACCAGCCAGGGCGGACACCTCGCCCAGCTGCTCACGTTGCGTGAGTGGTGGGGCACCCGGCGCCGCCTGTGGGTCGCCCCGCCGACGCCGGACGTGCAGGACCGCCTCGAGCGCGAGGTCGTGATCAACTCCCACTTCCCGACCACCCGCAACGCGCGCAACGCGCTGCGCAACGTCGTCCTGGCCTGGCGCGTGCTGCGCCGCCACCGGCCGCGGCTCGTGGTCAGCGCCGGTGCCGGCGTCACCGCACCCTTCTTCGTCGTGGCGTGGCTGCTGCGCATCCCGACGGTGTTCATCGAGGTCTACGACCGCGTCGACAGCGCCACCCTCACCGGCCGGCTCGTGGGTCCCTTCACCACGCGCCAGGTGGTGCAGTGGGAGAGCCAGCTCGCGGCGTACCCGGATGCCACAGTGGTGGGGCCGCTGCTGTGAGTGGCCTGATCGTCGCCTCCCTCGGCACCGACCACCACCCCTTCGACCGTCTCGTGGGGTGGCTCGATGCGCTCGCCGCCGACCTCGGCGCCGACCGGGTGTTCGTCCAGCACGGCCACTCCGCGGCGCCGGCGGTCGCCGGCGCACGGCCGTTCGTGCCCCACGCCGAGCTCCTCGACCTGATGGTGCGGGCGGAGGTCGTCGTGTGCCACGGCGGCCCCGGCACCCTGATGGACGCCCGCCATGCCGGGCACGTCCCGGTGCTGGTGCCGCGGGACCCCCAGCACGGCGAGCACGTCGACCATCACCAGCAGCGCTTCGCGGCCGCGGTGCGCGACGGCGGCCTGGCCGAGGTCGCCGAGGACCGGTCGACGCTGGAGCGGCTCGTCCGCGCCCGCCTGGCCACGACGCCGGCCGCCCGGGAGACCCGCACCGCCACGATCGCCGAGCCGGCCGGCCTGCGGGCCCTGGTCGCCGAGTTGGAGCAACTTCCGGCCCACCCCCACCGCCGCACCCCGATGCTGCGGTCCGTACGCCGGGCGGTGCAGCGATGAGTCGCCCCACGACCTCCCTCGTGTCCCGACTGCTGGCCGCCGCCGGCCTCGACCTGGGCATCGCGGTGCGCCACGTCGTGCTCAACGTGGTCGCCGGGTCCGTCCTGCTGCCCCGCCCGCTGCGCCGGCTGGTCTACCTGCTCGCCGGCGTGGATGCGCGGACCTCCAACGTCTTCCCCGGTGTGCGCCTCACCGGCACCGCGCTGAGCCTGGGCGAGCAGACGTTCCTCAACCACGACTGCTACCTCGACGTCGGCAAGGGCCGCATCGACATCGGTGCGCGCTGCCACCTGGCACCGGCCGTGATGGTGCTGACCGCCACCCACGACCTGGCCGCGGCGGACCGCCGCGCCGAGCGCTACCTCACCACCACCATCGAGGACGACGTGTGGCTCGGTGCCCGCGCGACCGTGCTGCCGGGCGTCACCATCGGCCGCGGCTGCGTCGTCGCCGCCGGCGCGGTCGTCACCGAGGACTGCGCGCCCGGCGGCCTGTACGCCGGCGTGCCGGCCCGACGGGTCCGCGACCTGGCGCCAGCCGCGCCGTCCGCTCCGTCCGAGGCCGTCCTCGCGGGGGGCCGCGCATGAGCACCCTGCAGAAGAAGGTCCGCCCGCTGTGGTGGTCCGCGCTGCCCCTGGTCATGTGGTGGGTCGCGCTGCCGGTGTGGTGGGCGCTGGGCATCCAGCGCGCCGCCGCGCCGTTGGCGGCCGTCCCGCTCGGGCTGTGGCTGCTGTCGCGGTGGCGACGGGTGGAGGTGCCCGCGCCGTTCGTGCTGTTCGCCGGCTTCCTCGCCTGGGTGCTGCTCTCGGCGGTCGCCCTCACCACGATGCGCTACGGGGCGTCGTACGCGATGCGGCTGACGATGTACGTCGCCGCCTTCGTCATCGGTCTCTACGTGTGGAACGCGCTGCGCCGCGGACTCACCCCGCGGCTGCTGATCTGGCCGATCGTCGCGATGTGGGCCAGCGCCCTGGTGCTCGCCCTGCCCGGCGTCATCGTGCCCGGGCTGACCTTCACCAGCCCGATGGACTGGCTGATGCAGCACGCCGGCATCGGCAACTCCTTCCTGCGTGACAGCGCCCGGCCGCAGTTCTCCGAGTGGGACCAGGTCTATGGCATCGCCCGCCCCAGCCCGCTGTTCGCCTACACCAACGAGTGGGGGGCCGCGGTCGGGATCACCACCCCGATCGCGATCTACGCCCTGGTGACGACCCGCCGGGTCGCGCTCCGAGTGGCCCTGGTCGCGCTGCTGGTCATCGGGGCGATCCCGGTGATCATCTCGCTCAACCGCGGCTGCTGGATCTCCATCGGCCTCGCGGTCGCCTACGTGCTGGTGCGGCGTGCCCTCGCCGGCGACTTCCGGCCCCTGGTCGCCGTGGTGACCACGGCCGTCGTCGGGACGTTCGCGGTGCTGCTCTCGCCGCTCTCCGAGCTCATCGCGGACCGGTTCGCCTACTCCAACACCTCCACCCGCGCCACGCTGTACGACGCCTCGCTCGGCCTCGCGATGAAGTCGCCGCTGGTCGGCTACGCCTCGCCGCAGTCCTCGGCCGGACTGGCCGACAGCAACGACGTGGCCGTCGGCACGCACGGCCAGATCTGGACCCTGCTGGTCTCCCAGGGGTTCATCGGTGCCGCGCTCTTCGTGCTCGCGCTGCTCGCGGCCCTGTGGGCCTGGCGTCCTCGCGAGGGCCGTGCGCCCGAGGTGTGGCTGCACGCGGTGGGCTTCGTCCTGCTGGCCCAGCTGGTCTTCTACGAGGTCGTGCCCGACGGCCTCGCGGTCGCCTTCGTCGCCCTCGCCGTGTGCGCCACCACCGCCGGTCGCCACCGGCCCGATCCCCCAGACCCCCGCGACACCTCGTCGCCGTCTCGCCAAGGAACCCCCGATGAGCTCCCGATCCCACGCTGAAGGACCCCGCATGCGCGCTGCCGAGATCATGTACGTGCCCCAACTGACCGTCGCGCTCCGTGCGCGCCGCTGGCTGGTCGCCGTGGGCGTCGTCGTCGGCCTGCTCGGCGGACTGCTGCTCGCGAGCCAGATGCCGACGCAGTACTCCGCGACCGCCACCGTGAAGCTCGGTCCGGGCTTCGCGCCGGCCGGCCAGGTCTCCGACGACACCCGTGCCGGTGACACGGAGGCACAGATCGCGGCGCTGCAGCCCCAGGTCGACGAGGTCGCCCGGATCCTGGAGGTCGAGCCCGACGCCGTGGCCGAGAACCTGCGGGTCGCCAACCGGTCGGGGACCTCGCTGGTCGACTTCACCTACGACGCCGAGACCGACGAGCGGGCCGAGCGCGGTGCCGCCGTGGCCGCCCAGGTCTACCTCGACCGCGCGATGCAGACCGCCCGCGACGAGATCGACGGCCGCATGGCGTTGCTGCGTCAGCAGGCGACGGTGACGGCGCCGGACAACCGCGACGCGGTCGCCTCGGAGCTGCGCAACCTCGAGCTCACCGTCGTGGAGCCCGGCAGCATCGTGCGCGACCCCGCCGACTCCGCGGAGCAGTCGGTGCTGCGGCCGGCCACCTACGTCGCGGTGGGCCTGGTCGGGGGCGCGATCCTCGGTGCCCTGCTCGCGCTGCTCGTCGAGGCCGCGGCGCCCCGGATCCGTGCCGGCGTTCCGATCCCCGGCCTGCGGCTGCTCGGTCGCATCACCGAGGAGGTGCGACCCCGCCAGGCGCACCGGATGTTCCTCCCGGCCATGGTCGGCTCCGACGCCCGCGTGCTGCTGGTGCCGATCGGGCGCTGCGCCGACGCGGTCGCCGAGCTGCTCACCCGGACGCTGCCGGACGTGGCGACGATGGACCACGCGGACCGCGACGACCTCGAGGAGGCGGCGGCCGGTGGCCAGGTGGTGCTGCTGGTGCTCGAGGACCAGCCCGTGAGCGACGTGCGGGCGCTGGTGGAGCGGCTCGCCATGGTCGAGGTCGCGCCGGCCGGCATGGTCACGGTGACCGAGCAGGCCACCGAGCTGGCGATGCAGGTCCTCGTCGAGGCCGAGACGGACGCCGCTGGACGCGAGGAGTCCACGGGCACTGCCTCGTCCTCGCAGCTCGACGCCCTGCTGGAGTCGCTGCGATGACCACCACGGGCCCGACCGCCGGGACCGCGCAGCCCGACGTCACGGTCCTGATCTCCACCCGCGACCGGCTCGCGCTGCTGCGGGAGGCACTCGCCTCGCTGTGGGCACAGGACTACGCCGGGGACGTCCACGTCATCTGCGTCTTCGACGGCCCGATCCCGGCCGACGCCGACCTGCCGGCGCCGCCCCGTCCCACGTGGTCCCTGCGTGTCGAGGACAACGAGGAGCACCCGGGTCTGGCCCGCGCCCGCAACAAGGGCCTGGCGCTGGTCGGCACCGGGCTGGTCGCCCTGTGCGACGACGACGACCGGTGGCTGCCGGGCAAGCTGCGCGCGCAGGTCGCCCTGCTCCAGCAGCGTCCGGACGCGGTGTGCGCCGGCGGCGGCATCCGCGTGCTCAGCGGCGACCGGACGGTGGAGCGGCCGGCGCCGGCCGACGTGGTGAACCACTCCGACCTGTTGCGCGACCGGATCATGGAGCTGCACCCCTCGACCCTGCTGATGCGGACCGGGGCCCTGCGCGAGGTCGGGGGGTGGGACGAGCACCTGCCCGGCGGCTACGCCGAGGACTACGACCTGCTGCTGCGGCTCGCCCGCGCGGGCAGCATCGTGCTCGTCGAGGAGATCGTGGCCGAGATCGTCTGGGCGGGCCAGTCGCACTACTTCAGCAAGTGGCCGATGATCGCGGCCGCGCTGGACCACCTGCTCGCCAAGCACCCCGAGTTCGCGACGTCGCCGCGTGGTCGTGCCCGCATCGAGGGCCAGATCGCGTTCGCGCTGTCCGCCTCGGGTCGCCACGCCGAGGCGAAGTCCCGCCTGCGCCGGGTACGCCGCGACAACCCGTGGGAGCCGCGCGCTGTCCTGGCGCGCCTGGTGGGCGGGAGTCCGGCTCGCGCCGAGTTCGTGCAACGGAGGCTGCACGCGTATGGCCGCGGCATCTGAGGCCCCCGTGGTGACCCCGCTCCGTCCCGGCGCGGGGGAGTCCTCGGCCGACAAGCAGACCATCGCGCGCGGCGGGCTGCTCACGATGGCGGGCTCGATGTACGCCGGGGTCGCCGGCTTCGCGCTCACGCTGCTCGTGGGGAGCCTCTTCGGCGCCCACCAGGCCGGCATCTTCTTCGAGGCGGTCGCGATCTGGACCATCCTCAACGGCATCGCCGTGCTCGGTGCCGACACCGGGCTGCTGCGGATGGTCTCGGGACGGCGCTCGCTGCACGCGCACGAGGACGTCTGGGCGACGGTGCGGGTCACGGCCGTGCCCGTGCTGGTGTGGAGCGCGCTGCTCGGCACCGCCCTGTGGCTGGCCTCGGGCCCGGTCGCCTCGGCGCTGCTCGCCGACGACGCCGAGGTGCTGCAGACCCACCTGCGGGTCGTCGCGGTGACCCTGGTCTTCTCGGCCTTCGGCCAGGCGGCGCTGGTCGGCTCGCGCGGCTTCGGCGACCTGCGCCCCTACATCCTCGCCTACCAGGTGGGCCTGTCCACCGCGCGCGTGGCGCTGATCGCCGCGATGGCGCTCGCCACCGGCGGCAACGGCGGCCTGCTGGTCCTCGTGTGGGCCCTGCCGCTGGTCGTGATGGACCTCGGCGTCGTCTGGTACGTCGTCCGGCGGGCCGCCGACGAGCGCACCCGCTGCGCCGAGCCGCTCCCGCCCACCCCGGCGCGGCAGCTGGCCGGCGAGGTGTGGCGCTTCAACGTCCCGCGCGGGTTCGCCTCCTTCTTCGAGACCTGCATCGTGTGGGTCGACGTGCTGATCGTCGGCTACTTCCTGGGTCCCGCCATGGCCGGTGCGTACGCCGCCGCCAGCCGGTTCGTGACCACCGGCACCATGGCGATGGAGGCCATGCGGGTCGGGTCCGCCCCGACCATCGCGGCGGCGTACGCGCAGCAGGCGCACGGCCGTGCCAACCGGGCCTACCAGCTGTCCTCGATCTGGCTGGTGCTGCTGTCGTGGCCATGGTTCTTCCTGCTCGCGACCTTCGCGCCGCTGGTGCTCGGCTGGATCGGCGAGGACTTCGTGGTCGCGGCCGACGGACTGTCGGTGATGGCGCTGGGCATCCTGTTCTACCTGCTGATGGGCAACATCAACGCAGTCGTGCTGATGGCCGGCCACAGCGGCCTCACCGCCACCAACACCTTCTTCACGCTGCTGGTCAACATCGGCCTCAACCTGGTGCTGGTGCCGGCGTACGGCCTGGTCGGTGCGGCGATCGCGTGGTCGTTCTCGCTGGGCCTGGACTCGGTGCTGTGCCTGGTGCGCGGCCACCGCCACACCGGAGCGGTGCCGCCCTACCGCGGACTGCTGGTGGCCGCCGCCGTGTGCGCCGGCTCCTTCGGCCTGCTGGGCCTGGTGGTCCGCCTGGTCGGGGAGCAGTCGATCGGCTGGCTGGCGCTCCACGCACTGGCCGGGGTCGCGGCCTACGTCGGCCTGATCTGGGCCAACCGCCGTGCGCTCCACCTGGAGGACCTGCCCGAGATGATCGGAGGACGACGATGAGTACGACGGACCCGGCCGCGGTGCGGCTGCTCAAGCGTGGCCTGCCCCGGGGCGCGAAGGACACCGTCGAACGCGGCATCCGGTGGGGCACGACGGCCACCGCCGCGTTCCGCCCGGGACCGGACTTCCTGGTCGTGGGCACCAAGCGCGGCGGCACGACGACGTTGTGGAACGCGCTCGCGGACCACCCACAGGTGCAGTCGATGGTGCCGGCGGCCAAGCACCTCAAGAGCCCCCACTTCTTCTCCCAGTACTACGTGCGAGGCCCGGCCTGGTACCGCGGCCACTTCCCGACGACGGTGGCCCGCCGCCGCCACGCCCGCGCCCACGGCGCGTCGCTGGTGGGGGACGCGTGCCCGACCTACCTCTTCGACCCCCGGGTCCCGGCCCGGGCGGCCGAGCTCTTCCCCGAGGTGAAGGTGCTGATCTCGCTGCGCGACCCGGTCGAGCGGGCGTACTCGCACTGGAAGGAGCGGGTGAAGGAGGGCACCGAGGACCTCGACTTCGCCGCCGCGCTGGCGGCCGAGCCGGCACGTCTTGCGGGGGAGCTCGACCGCATGCTCGCCGACCCCGACCACGACTCCCGTGCCCGGGACTGGTTCTCCTACCGCTCGCGCGGTGAGTACGCCGACCAGGTGGCCGGGTGGCTGGCACACTTCGACCGGTCGCAGGTCCTCGTGGTGCGTGCGGAGGACCTCTACCGCGACCAGCCCGGAGTCCTCGGCACCGTCCACGACTTCCTCGGCCTCGCCGATCACGAGGGTGATCCGCGCTGGCGCAACCACATGCCGAGCTCGCCCATGGCGGCCGAGGTGCGGCGTGACCTCGAGGAGCACTACGCGCCGCACAACCGCCGCCTCGCCGACGTCCTCGGGGACCCCACCTGGACCGACGCCTGGTCCGCCCCCGCCACCCCGACACCCGAACCCCTCCTGGGAGGAGCCCGATGAACACCCCCTCGCTGCTGCGTCGTACGACGGCAGCCCTCGCCGGCCTGGCGATGACCACCGTCGCGTTGGCGGTGGCGACGCCACCTGCCGTCGCGTTCGACGACACCCACACCCTGATGCAGGGCAGCGCCACCGCCATGGGGCAGACCAACGGCCCGGTGTGGGACGTCGAGGTCGCCGGTGACCGCATCTACGCCGGCGGCGGCTTCACCTCGACCCGACCCCACGGCGCCGCTCGCGGCAGCCAGGAGACCGGACAGGCCTACCTCGCGGCGTTCGACGCCCAGACCGGAGCGCCGATCGCCTCGTTCACCCCCGAGCTGGTCAACACCTGGAGCTCGGCGCCGCCGATCGTGCGGGCGCTGGAGCTCTCGCCCGACGGGGAGACCCTCTACGTCGGTGGTGACTTCAACCAGATCGACGGCGAGCGCACCGAGCACGTGGCGAAGTTCGACACCGCCACCGGCGACTTCCTCGGCGTCGTCGGCTGGAACGGCACCGACGGTTTCGTCGACGCGCTGGCCGCCTCCAACGACGGCGAGACGCTCTACGTCGGTGGCGCCTTCACCCGCGCCAACTGGTCCACGCGCAACGACCTGGCCGCCTTCGACCTCACCGACAACTCGCTGCGGTCCTGGGCGCCGCGGATCTCCAACCGGATCGACGGCGAGTCGCTGCGCGTGGTGGACCTCGCGGTCTCCAGCGACGACTCCCAGGTGTTCGCCGCGGGGCCGTTCCGCGCGATGAACGGGCAGGCGACGCAGGGCTTCGCGGCGGTCTCCGCCCAGACCGGTGCCAACGTGTCCTTCTACGACAGCGAGTACCTCTACTCACCGACCAGCTGGGGCACCTCACTCGCCGTCCAGGACGACACCGTCTACGTCGGCGGTCGTGACGACCGCGCGTCCACCTCGCGGCGTACCGAGGGCGTCTTCGCCATCGACACCAGCAACGGCAACGAGCGGTGGTACGCCAAGTGCTACGGCGACACCTTCGGCGTCCTGCCCATCGGCGACGACGTCTACGTCGCCAGCCACGCCCACGACTGCGCCGACGCGGGCGGCATGCCCGAGCAGTCGCCGCGGGTGAACCTGGCGATCCACGCGCTGGACAAGGACACCGGGACGGTGCGTCCCTACTTCGTGCAGACCGGCGGCACCAGCGCCAACCCGGACTCGCGGCTGCTGTCCCGCGCGCTCGCCACCGACGGCGAGCAGCTCGTGATGGGTGGTGGCTACGACACCCTCAACGGCAGCGCCCAGACCAACATCAGCCGGTTCGGTGTCGGCTCGTCCGCCCCCGAACGTGCGGCCTGGCCCTCGGGCAGCACCTGTGACGGCTGCGCGCGGGTCAACCTCCGGGTCCTGGAGGCCTCCGACCGCGACGACGTCGACCTGACCTACGAGGTCTATCGCGACTGGCACACCACCAACCCGATCGCGGTCGTCGACTCCGAGACGGTTCCCTACGAGCTGGACACCTTCGACGTGGTCGACACCGGCGTGACGCGTGGCCAGCGGGTCTACTACCGCGTGTTGGTCAAGGACCCGGCCGGCAACCAGGTCTGGTCGGTGCGCACGCCCACCTTCGTGGTCGGAGACACGGCGGCGACCCGGGCGCAGGCGGCCTCCTCCAGTGGCACCGCGACGACCTCGAGCCTGGTGTGGACGGGCGGACCGTCGGGTGCGGCAACCGCCACGCGTGGTGGTCGGGGCGCACCGAAGCCGACCGTGGAGCCCCGTACGGCGGCCCAGCGCGCGGCCGAGGACGCCGCGGAGCGCCTGGGCCTGCGACACAACGGCCGGGTGGTTCCGCCGAAGGTCAAGGAGAAGGTGCTCAAGCCGGTCCTGGACGACCAGAGCGTGCCGACCACCATCCGCGAGCTGCGTCGCTGGCTGCCCGACCGCAAGGACGTGCGGGGCCTGGTGAAGGGCTTGGGCGGCAAGCGCTGAGCGGGCACTGACCCGGACTGATCGGCACCGGGGCGGGGCGAGTGATGCCCCGTCCCGGTGCCGTCGGGCTCCGGCTCCTCAGTCCTCGCCCACCAGGGCGTCGAGGATCCAGGTGGTGAGGCTGATGATGATCGCGCCGCCCACTGCCGGCCAGAAGCCGTCCACGTGGAAGCCGATGCCGACCTGCTCCGAGAGCCACCCGGTGAACATCAGCATCAGTGCGTTGATCACCAGCAGGAAGATCCCCAACGTCAGCAGGATCAGCGGCAGCGACAGCAGCTTCACGACCGGCTTCACGAAGGCCGTGACGGCTCCGGAGATGGCGGCCACCAGTAGCAACGGGACGAGCTTGTCCTGGATCTCCTGCTGGCCGGAGTCCGCCCCGTCGAACCAGATGCCGTCGAGGAAGTGCGCGGCCACGGCCAGCGAGATCGCCGTGATGGCCCACCGCACGAGGAGGTTGGTCATGGACCTCAGTGTGTCAGCACCGCGCCGTCGGCGGGGTGACTCCCGGCCGCGTCGGGTCCGGCGTGGAAGGATCGCGGCGTACGGTGCCCACCGCAGGACCGAGGCGACGAGGAGCGCGCATGAGTGAGGACACTCCGGCCCCCGGCTGGTACGTCGACGGGGACGGCAACCAGCGGTGGTGGGACGGCACCGGGTGGACCGAGCGCACCCTGCCGCCGCCCGGCGCGGGGCCGACCGAGCCCGGGCCGCCCCCGGCCGCCACGGCCACCGGCGGCGCCGCCAAGCCGTTGCTGGTCACCGCGCTCGTCCTCGGCGTCATCGCGTTGCTGGCCCTGCTCGGCATCAACGCCGCGCTGCTGGCCTCCTGACCCGCCGGGTCTCGACACGGTCGCTGGCGCCCGTGAGTGCTTGGGACTCCTTGGTGGTCGAGCCGCCCGTGAGGGACGAGCGGGCGTGTCGAGACCCCCTCGAGCCGGTCTCCCTCCCCGAGCCCACGCGTCGGCAGGAACGCCCTTTTCTCATCGACCCGCTAATGTGGTTGACATGGGAACCAAACCGTTCGAGCGCGACATGAACTACGTCCCCGACCGCATCACCAAGGACGCCCGCACCCCCGAGCACGGCGAGGTGGCGGGTGAGCTGTGGCCGGTCGAGCCGGGGCGCTACCGCCTGATCGCCGCCGCGGCGTGCCCCTGGGCCAACCGCGCGATCATCATCCGCAAGCTGCTCGGCCTCGAGGACGTCATCTCGCTGGGCATGCCGGGCCCGACCCACGACGAGCGCAGCTGGACCTTCGACCTCGACCCGGGGGGCAAGGACCCCGTCCTGGGCATCGAGCGGCTGCAGGAGGCCTACTTCGCCCGGATCCCCGACTACCCGCGCGGCATCACCGTGCCCGCGATGGTCGAGGAGTCCACCGGCAAGCTCGTCACCAACGACTTCCCGTGGATCACCCACGACTTCTCCTTCGAGTGGCGTGAGTTCCACAAGCCCGACGCGCCGGACCTGTGGCCCGACCACCTCCGCGAGGAGATGGAGGAGGTCATGCACCGGGTCTTCACCGAGGTCAACAACGGCGTCTACCGCTGCGGCTTCGCCGGCGACCAGAGCTCCTACGAGGAGGCCTACGACCGGCTGTTCGCCGCGCTGGACTGGCTCGAGGAGCGGCTGACGGACCGCCGGTACCTGATGGGCGACGCGATCACCGAGGCCGACGTACGCCTCTTCACCACGCTGGCCCGCTTCGACGCCGTCTACCACGGCCACTTCAAGTGCAACCGCAACAAGCTCACCGAGATGCCGGCGCTGTGGGGCTATGCCCGCGACCTCTACCAGACGCCCGGCTTCGGCGAGACGATCGACTTCGACCAGATCAAGGCGCACTACTACGTGGTGCACGACTTCATCAACCCGACCGGGGTCGTTCCCAAGGGTCCGGACCTCTCGGTCTGGGACGAGCCGCACGGTCGCGGCTGACGCGGCGCGCTCGCGCGGGATCGGCGGTCGCGCCTGCGACCGCCGACCCGCGGCGACTCAGTCGGCCTGGAACTCGCCGAGCCGGTCCCACTCGGCGGGCTGGCCCTGGATGTTGCGGATGAGCGGCGTCTCCTGGACGTACTGCGGCAGGTCCTGACGCGCCTTCTGGAAGTGGTCGGAGGTCACGTGCGCCTCGGCCGCGTCGTCGTCGAACGCCTCGAGCAGCACGTACTCGTTGGGGTCCGCCAGGCTGCGCGACCACTCGAAGAAGTGGTTGCCCGGCTCAGCGCGCGTCGCCTCGGTGAACTCGCGCGTGATCTCCGGCCACGCCTCGGCGTGCTCGGGCTTCACCTTCCACTTCACACAGATCAGGATCATGCCCTTCAGGCTACGGCGCGGCCGGGTGCGACTCATCGGCTCCGCGACGGGGTGCGCGGCGGATTGGCGTCGGTGGTGCGGCGCGGTACGTTGTGACCCACGAGATGTGGGCCGGGTCACAGCCGCCACCCATGCGGTTGTCCGGCACGCCTCTCAGCCTGAGCAAGCCTGACTGCCCGAGCACGGAGACCCCGTTCGGCGGCGAGAAGAGGAGTGGCGCAGCGATGACCGACGACGTCGTACCCGACCTGGCGGAGTCCTACGGACCCGTCCAGCTGAGCCGGGCCGAGGAGGACGGCGGGCCGGAGCTGGTCCAGCTCCTCACCCCCGAGGGCGAGCGGGTGGAGCACCCCGACTTCGCCATGGGCTTCACCGCCGAGCAGATCCGCGGCTTCTACCGCGACATGGTGCTCGTACGCCGACTCGACACCGAGGCGACCGCGCTGCAGCGCCACGGCGAGCTGGGCATCTGGGCGCAGCTGCTGGGCCAGGAGGCCGCGCAGATCGGCGCCGGCCGCGCACTGCGCTCGCAGGACCACGTCTTCCCGACCTACCGCGAGCACGGTCTCGCGTGGTGCCGCGGCATCGACCCGGCCAAGCTGCTGGGCCTGTTCCGGGGCACCGACTACGGCGACTGGGATCCCGTCGAGCACCACTTCCACTACTACACGATCGTGATCGGCGCGCAGATGCTGCACGCGACCGGCTACGCGATGGGGATGCAGCGCGACGGCAACGTCGGCACCGGCGAGTACGGCCGCGACAGCGCCGTGCTGGCGCACTTCGGTGACGGTGCGTCCTCCCAGGGCGACGTCAACGAGGCCTTCGTCTTCGCCGCCTCCTACAACGCACCCGTGGTGTTCTTCTGCCAGAACAACCAGTGGGCGATCTCGGAGCCCATCGAGCGCCAGTCGCGCATCCCGCTCTACCAGCGTGCCCTCGGGTTCGGCTTCCCCGGCGTGCGCGTCGACGGCAACGACGTCCTCGCGACGTACGCCGTCACCCAGGCCGCGCTCAAGCACGCCCGGGAGGGCCAGGGCCCGACGCTGATCGAGGCCTACACCTACCGGATGGGCGCCCACACCACGACCGACGACCCGACCCGCTACCGGCTCGGCAGCGACGTGGACCACTGGAAGCTCAAGGACCCGATCGCCCGCGTCGAGGCGCACCTCAAGCGCAAGGGGCTGGCCGAGCAGTCCTTCTTCGAGGACGTGGACCAGGAGGCGAACGACCTCGGCGAGCGGATGCGCAAGGTCTGCAAGGAGCTGGCCGACCCCTCGCCGCTCTCACCGTTCGACAACACCTACGCCGAGCAGACCGAGGAGCTGGCCGCGCAGCGCGACGCCTACGCGCAGTACCTCGACTCGTTCGCGCCGGCCGAGGGAGGTGCCCGATGACGACGATGACCCTGGCCAAGGCCCTCAACGCGGGGTTGCGCCGTGCGATGGACGACGACCCCAAGGTCCTCATCATGGGTGAGGACGTCGGCCAGCTCGGCGGCGTCTTCCGCATCACCGACGGGTTGCAGAAGGACTTCGGCGAGGACCGCGTGATCGACTCGCCGCTGGCCGAGTCCGGCATCGTCGGCACGGCCGTCGGCATGGCGCTGCGCGGCTACCGCCCCGTGGTGGAGATCCAGTTCGACGGTTTCGTCTACCCCGCCTACGACCAGATCGTGTGCCAGGTCGCGAAGATGCACGCCCGCAGCGGCGGCCGGCTCGCGATGCCGATGGTCATCCGCATCCCGTTCGGTGGCGGCATCGGCGCGGTCGAGCACCACAGCGAGTCCCCCGAGGCGCAGTTCGCGCACACCCCGGGACTGAAGGTGGTCGCCTGCTCCAACCCCGAGGACGGCTACTGGATGATCCAGCAGGCCATCGCCTCCGACGACCCGGTGATCTTCCTCGAGCCCAAGCGGCTCTACCACGGCGCCAAGGCCGACGTGGACGAGACGGCCTCGCCGGCGTCGCTGTGGGAGTCCCGCGTGGTCCAGTCCGGCGACGACCTGACGCTGCTGGCCTACGGGCCGACGGTGAGCACCTGCCGTGACGCCGCCAAGGTCGCCGCCGACGAGGGGCGCTCGCTGGAGGTCATCGACCTGCGCACGCTGTCCCCGCTGGACATGGGCCCGGTCGTGGAGTCGGTGCGCCGCACCGGCCGCGCGGTCGTGGTCCACGAGGCGCACGTCAACCTCGGCATGGGCTCCGAGCTCGCCGCCCGGATCACCGAGTCCTGCTTCTACTCCCTCGAGGCCCCGGTGCTGCGTGTCGGCGGGTTCGACACGCCGTACCCGCCGGCCCGGATCGAGCACGACTGGTTGCCCGACCTGGACCGAGTGCTGGACGCCGTCGACCGCTCGCTGAGCTTCTGAGAGGGACCCGAGACACCGTGGCTGAGTACAAGCTGCCCGACGTGGGCGAAGGACTGACCGAGGCCGAGATCGTCACCTGGCGCGTCGCCGTCGGTGACACCGTGGCCGTCAACGACATCATCGTCGAGATCGAGACCGCGAAGTCGATCGTGGAGCTGCCCTCGCCCTACGCCGGCGAGATCACCGCACTGCTGGTCGAGGAGGGCGAGACCATCCCGGTCGGCACCCCGATCATCGACATCGGCGAGCCCGGTGCTGCCGCAGCGGCACCGGCCGAGCCCGCACCCGAGCAGGCCGCCGAGCCGGCTGCCGAGGCCGAGCAGGGGTCCGGGGCCGAGGACGTGCCGGTCCCCGAGACCACCGAGACGCCGCAGCCGCCGGCCGCCTCGGAGCCGATCGACACCAACGTCCCGCCGGAGGGCAACCCGACGCTGGTCGGCTACGGCCCGAAGGAGACCAGCCTCAAGCGCCGCGCCCGGGTCAGCCCCGGCGGCGAGGAGGCGGCCGGCAGCAGCGGCAACGGCGTGCTCGCCAAGCCCCCGGTCCGCAAGCTGGCCCAGGACCTCGGCGTCGACCTCGCCGACGTCGCGCCCACCGGTGACGGTGGCGTGGTCACCCGCGAGGACGTGGAGCAGGCGGCGGGCGGCGGTGGCGCCGCTGGCGCGCCGGCCGCGGGCAGCCATCGCGCCGCGAGCCCGGTGGTCTCCGGCGAGGAGGTCCGCGAGCCCATCAAGGGCGTCCGCAAGCACATGGCGGCCGCGATGGTGTCCTCGGCGTTCACCGCGCCCCACGTCACCGAGTGGGTCACCGTCGACGCGACGCCGACGGTGGAGCTGGTGCGGCGACTGCAGCAGCACCGCGACTTCCGGGACCTCAAGCTCTCGCCGATGCTCGTGGTCGCGCGCGCCGTCACGCTGGCGATGCGGCGTACGCCGATCATCAACTCCTTCTGGGACTCCGACGCCCAGGAGGTCGTGATCAAGCCGACCGTCAACCTGGGCATCGCCGCGGCGACGCCACGCGGACTGGTGGTGCCCAACATCAAGGGCGCCGACCAGCTCGGGCTGCGCGACCTGGCGGCCGAGATCAACCAGCTGACGGCCACCGCCCGCGAGGGACGCACCCAGCCGGCCGCCCAGGCCGGCGGCTCGTTCTCCATCACCAACGTGGGCGTCTTCGGTGTCGACGCCGGCACGCCCATCATCAACCCCGGTGAGTCGGCGATCCTGTGCCTGGGGGCGATCCGTCGCGAGCCGTGGGTGGTCACCGACGAGACGGGCGCGGAGCGCGTCGAGCCCCGCGACGTGGTGACCCTGGCGCTGTCCTTCGACCACCGCCACATCGACGGTGCGGCGGGATCGACGTTCCTCGCCGACGTCGCGGGCATGGTGTCCGACCCCGGCACCGCGATGATGTTCTGAGCCCTGCGCGTCCCGGGGGCCGCGCAGGCCCCCGGACGCTCAGGTGGCGTCGCCGAGCAGCCACCCCTCGAAGAAGTCGGTGAGCTCCGCGCCGGTCTGCTCCTCGACCCAGGCGACGTACTCGTCGCGGTCGCGCGCGGAGTTGGCCATCTCCTCCGGCCAGGCCCGCAGCATCTCGCGGAAGGCCTCCTCGCCGATGCGCTGGCGCAGCTCGTGCCACATGATCGCGGGGATGAAGTAGATGTTGGACTGTCCGAAGTTGTCCGGGTCGTACGCCGCGGGCGGGCCGGCGAGGCTGCGCATGTCGGGGACCTGCTGGCGGGCGCCGGTGACGATCTCCTCCAGGGTGAGGTCGCCGTGCTCGGCCTCCCACCACCACTGCAGGTACATCGTCATGCCCTCGTTCATCCACACGTCGCTCCAGTCGGCCGGCGAGACCGTGTTGCCGTACCACTGGTGCACGACCTCGTGGACCACGACGGGCCGCGACGTGGGATAGGCCGCATCGCCCAGGGTCATCATCGTCTGGGTCTCCATCGCCGAGGCGCTGTCGACGATCACGGCGCCGAGGGTGTCGAAGGGGTAGGGGCCCAACAGGTCCTCGGCCCAGTCGAGTGCCTCGGCGGTGTAGCCGGTCTCGCCCAGCGGCTGGTCGCCGGTGCCGCGGCCGGTGGGGGACCACACGGTGACCGGGACGCCGGACTCGGACTCGGACTCGTACGCCGTGTAGTCGCCGAACGCGACGGTGGTGAGGTACGACGACGCCGGCTCGGACAGGTGCCAGGTGGTGGTCCGCCGGCCGTCCTGCTCGGTGGTCCCGGTCAGCTCGCCGTTGGCGATGCCGGTCCACGGCGCCGGGACGGTGAGGGTGAAGTCGTAGAGGGCCTTGTCGGCCGGCTGGTCGTTGACGGCGTACCAGGTGTGGGCGCCGTAGGGCTCCTGCATCGTCCAGGTCTCGCCGGAGTCGGTGACGTGCCAGCCGAGCCCGTCGAAGTCGCTGCGCTCGGTCGGTGCCGTGGCCGGTCGGGGCGTGCCTTCATAGGCGAGCTGGACGACGTAGCGCTCGTCGCGCTCGACGGGGCGGTGGATGCGCAGGTCGTGCTTGCCCTGGGTCCAGTCGGTGTCGCGGCCGTCGACCCGGACCGCGGTCACGGTGAGGGCGTCGCTGAGGTCGAGGCGGAGCTCGCGGGCGTCCTCGGTGGCCCGCAGGGTCACCTCCTCGACCGCGTCGAGGTGGCGACGCTTCGGCTGCCAGGTGAGGTCGAGCCGGTAGTGCAGTGCGTCGACGCCGGGGTCGCCCGACTCGGGGTAGACCGAGTCCTCGCGCGGCTCGCTGAGGGCCACGGCCAGCTCGTCGTCGGCACCGTCCTCGGTCGCCTGACCGGCCGACGCGCTCGCGCTGGGGTCGGTGGGGGAGGCCTCTTCCGAGGCCGAGGTGCTGCAGGCGGCGAGCAGCACCAGCGCAGCGGTCCCGAGGGCGGTGGAGCGGAGGCGGGCGCGGACGAGCACCCCTCCATGATGCCTGCCGGGCCCCGACGGGCCTCGGCGCCGGCGGCGGGACCCGGCCGCCGTTGCCTCGTTGGAGGGACATGGGCACCGGGCGAAGCACGCGCACGACCACCCGCCACCTCGCGATCACCGGGGCCGCCGCGGCCGCGGTGATCGCCGTCGCGGTGATCGCCCCCGGCGGGGGAGGGTCGGTCGTCGCGGCCGACGCGCAGCTGCTCGCCGACGCACCGTCGGGCCACGCGCACCTCCCCGGCACCCCGGACCACGACCACAGTGACCCGGCCACCAAGAACTCGGTCTCCCGCGCGGCGGTCACCGGAGAGGACACCGTCGACCCCACCACGGCCGCGGAACGGGACGACGCCGAGCAGTTCGTCGCCGCCGAGCGCGACCTGCCCGACCCTGAGCTCACCACCGCCTCCTTCGCCCGCGAGCGGTCGAGCGTGCCCGCCGACCGCTACGAGATGGCCGGCGGCTGCTACACGGTCCGCGCACCGGACGGCCGCTTCCTCGCCACCACCGGCACTCGCGTGCAGCTGTCCGACACCCCCACGCCCTTCCGCTTCCAGGCGACCGACCTGGGCAGCTACCTGCTGCACACCGCCGACGGGGAGCTCGCCTGGGCGGTGGTCACCTCGTGGGCCAAGCTGGTCGCGCAGCCCAACCCCCGCGCCGACTGGGCACTGACGCCACGCGGTGACGGCTTCGTGCTCGCCGCCGACGGCAAGGAGCTCGCCGTCCGTGGCAACCGCGTCGTCGCCCGTCCGGCCGGCGCCGTCTTCCGGCTCCGGCTCGCCGAGGGGTGCGACCCCTTCCCCGAGGCCGACGTCAACGTCACCGGTGACCCGCACGCAGGAGTGACGCCGTACCAGGAGGTCCGGGGGTACGTCGACGCCCACACCCACGGGATGGCGTTCGAGTTCCTCGGCGGACGCGTCCACTGCGGCCGGCCCTGGCACCGCTACGGGGCGCCGACCGCCCTCCAGGACTGCCCGGACCACACCGCCACCCTCGGCCTGGGAGGCGTGCTGGAGTCGGCGCTGTCCGGCGAGCCGTACCACGACCCCGTCGGCTGGCCGACCTTCAAGGACTGGCCCGCCCCGAACTCGCTGACCCACGAGGGCACCTACTGGAAGTGGCTCGAGCGCGCCTGGCGCGGCGGCGAGCGGCTCTTCGTCAACCTGTTGGTGGAGAACAACAAGCTCTGCCAGCTCTACCCGTTGAAGAAGAACTCGTGCGACGACATGGACTCGCTGCGGCTCCAGGCCCAGCGGATGTATGAGCTGCAGGACTACGTCGACGCCCAGTACGGCGGCCCCGGCCGCGGGTTCTACCGCATCGTGACCGACCCGTTCGAGGCGCGCGAGGTGATCAACGCCGGCAAGCTCGCGGTCGTGATGGGCATCGAGACGAGCGTGCCGTTCGGGTGCACCTTCAAGCAGGTCGGCGGCCGCGACGTGGCCGCCTGCGACCCCGCCGACATCGACGCCCAGCTCGACGAGATGCACGACCTCGGGGTCCGGCAGATGGAGCTGGTCAACAAGTTCGACAACGCACTGGCCGGGGTCGCCGGTGACGCCGGCGAGGTGGGCGTGGCCGTCAACGCCGCCAACTTCCTCGAGACCGGCACGTTCTGGGACATGGAGCACTGCGAGCCGGCCGACGGTGAGAGCCACGACAACCCGCAGTTGACGTTGCCCGACATCTCGGCCGGCCAGCAGGACGCGCTCTTCGGCGCGATCGGCAAGGTCTTCGGCGACGTGCTGCCGGCGGTGCCGCTCTACCAGCAGCCCGCCCACTGCAACCGGCGCGGCCTGACCGACCTCGGCACCCACACCATCGAGGCCCTGGCCGACCGGGACATGATCTTCGACCCCGACCACCTCAGCGTGAAGGCCCGTGCCACCGCGATGGACACCATCGAGGACCTGGGCCACCAGGGCGTCATCTCCTCCCACTCCTGGTCCACGCCCGACACCTACCCGCGCATCTACGAGGCGGGCGGGTTCATCACGCCCTACGCCGGTGACGCCGAGGGGTTCGTGCAGAAGTGGCGTCGCCATCTCGGGTGGGCCGACGACCGCTACTACTTCGGGTTCGGCTTCGGCGCCGACATCAACGGCCTCGGTGCCCAGGGCGACCCGCGCGGCGCCGACGTGCCGAACCCGGTGACCTACCCGTTCACGGGTCTGGGTGGCGTTGAGATCGATCGGCAGACCGCCGGTGAGCGGACCTGGGACATCAACGTCGACGGGGTCGCGCAGTACGGCCTCTACCCGGACTGGATCGAGGACCTGCGCCGGATCGCGGACCGCCAGAACGGCGACGGCGACGCCATCGTCGAGGACATGACCCGCGGCGCCGAGGCCTACCTGCAGATGTGGGAGCGGGCGACCGGCATCGCGCCGGACTCGTGCCGCAACCCGGACCGGCGCCTCACGCCGGCCGCGGTCCGCCGCGAGGTCCGGCCGGGCATGGGAACCCGCGAGGTGCTGCAGGCGGTGGGCCAGCCCCACCAACGACTCGGGGACGCCTTCGAGATCTGTGCCGAGCGCGGCAACGGCGACGAGGTCCGGCTGCGGATCGCGTTCGACGCCGGGGGCAACGTGGTCCGTGTCTCACGCTGACCGGTCGTCGGCGGAACCACCGGCGCGGTAAGTTACCCGACGGTAGGATCGAGGAACCCCGACCGTAGTAAGGCTTCCCTTGCAGCGCGGACGGGGGGAGTGGGGCCTAGGCTCACCCGCAGGCCCGCGTCCTGAGCCGAGGAGCGTTAGAGAAAATGTTGCAGATCTTCGCGATCGTGGTCTCGTTCGCACTCACTGCGGTCGCAGTGGTGCTCACGGCGAACGCGGTGACGTCCATGCTCGGTGTCATCCGGGTGGGCCAGCCGGCCCGCCGCACCGACCAGCCGGTGCAGCGCACGCTCACCATGCTCAAGGAGACCTTCCTCCACACGCGCATGCTGCAGTGGACCTGGGTCGGCATCATGCACTGGTTCGTTTACGCGGCGTTCCTCTTCCTCTCCACCGCGGTGCTCGGCGCCTACTTCCAGCTCTTCGACCCCGAGTGGGTCTGGCCGGTCTTCGGCCACTGGTACCCCTACGAGTGGTTCGCCGAGTTCATCGGCCTGCTGAGCAGCATCGGCATCATCTTCCTGATCATCTACCGGCAGAAGCACCACCCGCGCACCGAGGGACGCGACAGCCGGTTCTACGGCTCCACGCAGTGGCAGGCCTACTTCGTGGAGTACCTCGCCCTGCTCGAGGGTGGCGCGATCCTGTTCATCCGCGCCGCGGAGTACAACCTCGGCGTCGCCGAGGGCCACACCGACGTCGCCACCCGCGCCCACTTCCCGCTGGCCTCCTGGCTCGCGGAGATCTACCCCAGCAGCGCCGGTGCCAACGAGCAGATCATCTACTTCATCGCGATGTTCAAGATCGCGCTGGCGATGGTCTGGCTCATGGTCATCGCCCGCAACCTCACCATGGGCATCGCGTGGCACCGGTTCACCGCCTGGTTCAACATCTGGTTCAAGCGCGAGGGCGACGGCGGCACCGCGCTGGGCGCGGTCAAGCCGATGATGATGAACGGCGAGCCGGTCGGCCTGGACGACCTCGAGGAGATGGACGAGGACTCCACCCTCGGCGCCGGGTCCATCCAGGACTTCTCCTGGAAGGGCATCCTCGACTTCACCACCTGCACCGAGTGCGGCCGCTGCCAGTCGCAGTGCCCGGCCTGGAACACCGAGAAGCCCCTCTCGCCGAAGCTGCTGATGATGGGCCTGCGCGAGCACGCCTATGCCAACGCCGGCGGCGACGGGGAGAAGGCGCTGGTCGGCAAGGCCGGCGACAACACCGAGGACGTCGCGTGGAGCGACTGGTTCTACAACCCCGAGGACGGCGACTTCGTCATCGACGAGGACGTGCTGTGGTCCTGCACCAACTGCGGCGCCTGCGTGCAGCAGTGCCCCGTTGACATCGAGCACGTCGACCACATCATCGACATGCGTCGCTACCAGACGCTGGTCGAGTCCAACTTCCCCTCCGAGCTCAACGGCCTCTTCAAGGGCATGGAGAACAAGGGCAACCCGTGGAACATGTCCGCCAGTGCCCGGCTGGACTGGACCCAGGGCCTCGACGTCGACGTCAAGGTCGTCGGCAAGGACATCGAGTCCCTCGACGAGGTCGACTGGCTGTTCTGGGTCGGCTGCGCGGGTGCCTATGAGGACCGTGCCAAGAAGACCACCCGGGCCGTGGCCGAGCTGCTGGACATGGCCGGTGTCTCCTTCGGTGTGCTCGGCAACGGCGAGACCTGCACCGGCGACGCCGCCCGTCGCGCGGGCAACGAGTTCGTCTACCAGGGGCTCGCGCAGCAGAACGTCGAGACCTTCAAGGAGTACAAGGTCAAGAAGGTCGTCTCGACCTGCGCCCACTGCTTCAACACCCTGCGCAACGAGTACAAGGACCTCGGCGTCGAGCTCGAGGTCGTCCACCACACCCAGCTGCTCAACCAGCTGGTGCGCGAGGGCAAGCTCACCCCGGTGGCCGACGGTGCCGGGGCCCACCAGCGGTCCATCACCTACCACGACCCGTGCTTCATCGGGCGCCACAACCAGGTCTACGAGCCGCCCCGCGAGCTGCTGCAGATCATGCCCGGCGCGGAGTACAAGGAGATGGAGCGCTCGGGCGAGCGGTCCTTCTGCTGCGGTGCCGGTGGTGCCCGCATGTGGATGGAGGAGAAGCTCGGCTCGCGGATCAACCTCAACCGCACCGACGAGGCCGTCGGGACCGGCGCGGACCAGATCGCCGTCGGCTGCCCCTTCTGCCGCGTGATGCTCTCCGACGGCCTGACCAAGATGCAGGCCGACGGTGGTGCCCGCGAGGAGGTCGAGGTCCTCGACGTCGCGCAGATGCTGCTGGCCTCGGTCAAGGGCACCCAGGCCACGAAGCTCGCGCCGGGCGAGGGCGCGCCGGCGGGCGCGGCCGTGGCCACCGAGGAGAAGGCCGAGCCCGAGGCCGGGGACGCCACGATCACCGAGGACACGGTCACCGACACCGAGGACGTCGGGGCCAACGCGAAGGCCTCCGGCGGTACGTCGATGTTCGACGACCCGAGCTCGATGTTCGATGACGCCGACGCCGAGCCCGCCTCGACGCCGGCACCGTCCTCGGGCGGTTCCCTCTTCGACACGCCCGCCGAGGAGCCGGCCGGGGACACCGCGTCGGCCCCCGAGAAGTCCGGCGGCGAGGACGGCTCGCTCTTCGACGAGGGCGGTTCACTCTTCGACACCCCGGCCGAGTCCACCCAGGCCAAGGCCGAGCCTGCGGATGCCACGGCCGAGCCCGAGGACAAGGCGCCGGAGAAGCCGGCCGAGCCCGAGGCCGACCTCGGGTCCGGTGGCTCCCTCTTCGACGTCGCGCCGACGCAGGAGGCGGAGAAGCCGGCACCGGCGGAGCCTGCTGCCGACACCGCGTCCGCCGAGCCTGCCGCGGCCGAGAAGGCACCCGAGGCAGAGAAGCCCGCCGAGCCGGCCGCCGAGGAGTCGCCCGCGCCCGCCACCGAGATCGGGTCGGGGTCGTTGTTCGACATCGAGGCGCCCGAGCCCGCGCCCGCCGCGAAGGCGCCCGAGCCGGAGCCGGAGCCCGCGTCGGAGCCGGCGGCCGAGGAGCAGGACACCGGTCAGGACACCGCGCCGACCGAGGAGCCCACCGCGAGCGCGGCGAGCGCCCCGGCGGAGCCGGCGACCGAGATCGGGTCGGGGTCGTTGTTCGACATCGAGGCGCCCGAGCCCGCGCCCGCCGCGAAGGCGCCCGAGCCCGAGCCCGAGGCGAAGTCGCCCGAGCCCGAGGAGTCGAAGGAGCCCGCGCAGGACGAGGCGGCGCAGGACGACGAGTCCGGGGACGCGCCGGACGAGACCGAGCAGGTCGAGTCCGAGGAGGAGCCGGAGCAGGAGAAGCCGGCACCGAAGTCCTCCGGGCCCGCCCACCAGCCCCGCACCGACGCCGACATCAGCGGATCGGACTCCCTGTTCGACCTGTGATCCCGTGGGGCGGGTGGCATCACCCGCCCCCGGGGTCCACGATGGTCCGATGGAGTCCTACGCCGCCGGAGAGACCACGACGCCCCTGCTCGAGGAGACCATCGGGGCGAACCTCGAACGCACCGTCGCGGCGTACCCCGACGAGGAGGCGCTCGTCGAGGTCGCCACGGGACGCCGGTGGACCTACCGCGAGTTCGACCACGCCGTCGACGAGGTGGCCCGCGGCCTGATCGCGCTCGGCATCGCCCAGGGTGACCGGGTCGGGATCTGGGCACCGAACTGCGCGGAGTGGACGATCACGCAGTACGCCACCGCCAAGGCGGGCGCGATCCTGGTCAACGTCAACCCGTCCTACCGGACCCACGAGTTTGCCTACGCCGTCAACCACTCCGGGATGCGGCTCCTGCTCGCGACGACGTCGTTCCGGACCAGCGACTACCGGGCGATGGTCGAGGAGACCGCGAGCCAGTGCCCGACGCTCGAGCGGACGATCTACGTCGACACCGACGACTGGGACGACCTCGTCGCCGCCGGCCGCGAGCAGCCGGCCGACGTCCTCACGCAGCGGGCACGGGACCTGCGGCCGGAGGACCCGATCAACATCCAGTACACCTCGGGGACGACCGGCTACCCCAAGGGCGCCACGCTGAGCCACCGCAACATCCTCAACAACGGCTACTTCGTCACCGAGACCATCGCGTTCACCGCCGCCGACCGGCTCTGCATCCCGGTGCCCTTCTACCACTGCTTCGGAATGGTGATGGGCAACCTCGGCTGCACCACCCACGGCGCGACCATGGTGATCCCCGCGCCGGGCTTCGACCCCGCGATCACGCTGCAGGCCGTGCAGGACGAGCGGTGCACCGGGGTCTACGGCGTCCCGACGATGTTCATCGCGATGCAGCACCACCCCGACTTCGACGGCTTCGACCTCGGGTCGCTGCGCACCGGCATCATGGCCGGCTCGATCTGCCCGGTCGAGGTCATGAAGCGCTGCGTCAACGACATGCACATGGCCGAGGTCTCGATCGCCTACGGCATGACCGAGACCTCCCCGGTGAGCTGCCAGACCCGCGTCGACGACGACCTCGAACGGCGTACCGAGACCATCGGTCGGGCGGCCGCCCACGTGGAGATCAAGGTCGTGGACCCGGTGACGGGGGAGACGGTGCCGCGCGGCGAGGCGGGCGAGTTCTGCACCCGCGGCTACTCGGTGATGCTCGGCTACTGGGACGACGAGGAGCGCACGGCGGAGTCCATCGACGCCGACGGCTGGATGCACACCGGCGACCTCGCCGTGATGCGCGAGGACGGCTACTGCAACATCGTCGGCCGCATCAAGGACATGGTCATCCGCGGCGGGGAGAACATCTATCCCCGCGAGGTGGAGGAGTTCCTCTACACCCATCCCGACGTCGAGGACGCCCAGGTGATCGGCGTCCCGGACGAGAAGTACGGCGAGGAGCTGTGTGCCTGGATCCGGGTCAAGGCCGGGGCGGCGCCCCTGGATGCCGACGGCGTCCGCGAGTTCGCCACCGGCAGGCTCGCCCACTACAAGATCCCGCGCTACGTGATGGTCGTCGAGGAGTTCCCGATGACCGTGACCGGCAAGGTCCGCAAGGTCGAGATGCGCGAGCGCGCCGCCGCCGAGCTGGGCCTCGGAGAGGGTTGAGTGCTCACTTCCCTCCGCCGAGTGCTCACTTCTTGCCGGTCGAGTCGGCAGTTGTCGTCGCTCAGGAGCGCATGGCGACGCCCTCGCGCCAGTAGCCCATGAAGGCGACCTGGCGGCGGTCGATGCCCAGGTCCTTGACCAGCTGTCGGCGCAGGCCGGTGACGACCTTCGACTCGCCGGCGATCCACGCATACAGCCCGGCGTACGGCGTCCCCTCGCTCGGGACCGCCGTCGAGGTGGCCGTGTCCTCGCCGGAGGAGGAGTAGACCGGGGTCTCCCAGAGGTTGGGGTCGATGGCGTCGTCGGGCACGCCCGTGTCGTAGGTGGCATCGGCGGCGCCACCGGTGAGGTGGGCGATGGCGGCGGCGTGCAGGTCCTCGCCGCGCGGGCGGCCGTTGCGTGGCAGCCAGGTGACCTCGACGCCGTCAGGGCCCGGCATGTCGTCGTAGACGTCGGCATCGGTCACGGTCTCGAGGAACACCGCGCCACGCGCGTCGGCGGGAAGGTCGCGCAGGACGCCGCGGATCGCGGGGGCAGCGGTCTCGTCGCCGACGATGAGCAGGCGTGAGGCGTCGCCGGGTGCCCACTCGATGCCGCCGAACTCGTGGCCGCGCCGCGGGCAGATGATGACCAGCTGGTCGCCGGCGTTCGCGCGGAGCGCCCAGGCATTGCCCGCTCCCTCGGGCCCGCCACTGGTGGGCTCGTGGACGACGATGTCGACCACGAGGCGGGTGTCGGTGCCGCTGCCGAGGACGTCGCGGATGGTGTAGGTGCGCATCGAGCCGCGCTCCTCCTCGGGCAGCTCCAGCCACGTGCTCCACCAGGACTCGTCCATCCCCTCGAAGGAGGGGAGGGTGCCGGCGGCGCCGGGGAAGACCAGCTTGATGCGCTGGTCGTGGACGTCACCGGGGACGCCGAACTCGGCGAGGCAGTCGCCGGCCAGCTCGATGCGCACGACCGAGGGGCTGACCCGCTGCACCGAACGGGCGGTGACGCGGTCCAGCACCATGGGCAGGCTGGCGACGTAGGTGTTGCTGGAGGTGGTCATGCCGGCGAGCCTAACTGAGGGTTGCCTAACCTGACCAACGCGGCCGGTGTGCGGTCAGATCTGCGTGCGGTGGAATCCCTGGTAGGAGCGCGACGGCGTCGGGCCCCGCTGGCCCTGGTAGCGCGACCCGTACTTCGCCGAGCCGTAGGGGTGCTCGGAGGCCGAGGTGAGTCGGAAGAAGCAGAACTGCCCGATCTTCATCCCCGGGTAGAGCTTGATCGGCAGCGTCGCCACGTTCGCCAGCTCCAGGGTCACGTGACCGGAGAAGCCCGGGTCGACGAACCCCGCGGTCGCGTGGGTGAGCAGGCCGAGCCGTCCCAGCGAGGACTTGCCCTCCACGCGGGCCGCGATGTCGTCGGGCAGGCTGACGACCTCGTACGTCGACCCCAGCACGAACTCTCCCGGGTGCAGGATGAACGGGTCGTCGGCGTCGGTCTCGATCATCCGCGTCAGGTCGGACTGGTCCGCCGCCGGGTCGATGTGGGGGTACTTGTGGTTCTCGAAGACGCGGAAGAACCGGTCCAGGCGCACGTCGATCGACGACGGCTGCAGCATCTCCGGGTCCCACGGCTCCATCGCGACCCGTCCGGAGTCGATCTCGGCCAGGATGTCGCGGTCACTGAGCAGCACGTGGGCACCCTACCGGCCGGCCGGCACGTCGTGGGCGACACAATGCCCACATGTCCGTGGACGCGCTGATCCCCTCGCACTTCCGCCGCTACGTCGCCCTCGGCGACTCCTTCACCGAGGGCGTCGGCGACGCCGACCCCACGCGCCCCAACGGCGTCCGCGGGTGGGCCGACCGGGTCGCGGAGCAGCTCGCCGGCAACGTCCCCGACTTCGGCTACGCCAACCTCGCCATCCGCGGCCGCAAGCTGCGCCCCATCCTCGACGAGCAGGTCGAGGCCGGCATCGCACTGGGGCCCGACCTGGTGACGATCCACGGCGGCGGCAACGACGTGATGCGCCCGCGCGTGGACCTCGACGACCTCGCCGCGGCGTACGCCGACGCCGTACGCCGCCTGCGCGCCACCGGCGCCACCGTCGTCATGTTCACCCTGGCCGACCCGGGGATGAACCCGGTGATCAAGGTCGTGCGCGGCCGCACGGCGATCTTCAACGAGTGGGTGCGCCAGATCGCCGACGACCACGGCGCCATGGTGGTCGACATGTGGCGCATGCGGGACTGGAAGGTCGAGGAGGTCCTCGACGCCGACCGGCTCCACCTCAATCCCGTCGGCCACCAGTCGATCGCCATCGCAGTGCTCGACGCCCTGCGGATCCGGCACGACCTGGCGCCGCTCGCCCCGGCGCCCGTGCCGGTGCGCACCCGCCGCGAGCGGTGGCAGGAGGACCGCGCGTGGGCGCGGACCCACCTCGCCCCGTGGGTGAAGCGACGGATGACCGGGCGCTCCTCCGGCGACGGGGTCAGCCCGAAGCGACCGACCCTGCAGCCCATCGGGTAGCATCCTCACCGCCGGTGCGGTGGACCCCGTCGCCCGGCACGCGGATGTAGCTCAGTTGGTAGAGCGCGACCTTCCCAAGGTCGATGTCGCGAGTTCGAGCCTCGTCATCCGCTCTTGACCTTCACCGGCTTCCCCGTCGCCGCGCTCGACTTCTACGACGACCTCGAGGTGGAGAACACCAAGTCGTTCTGGGACGCCCACAAGCAGACCTACCGCGACCAGGTCCGCGCCCCGATGCTGGAGCTGACGGCGGCGCTGGCCGACGAGTTCGGTGAGGCGAAGGTGTTCCGGCCCCACCGCGACGTCCGCTTCAGCAAGGACAAGACGCCCTACAAGACCCACCAGGGCGCCTTCGTCGGCGTGGGGCCCGCCACCGGCTGGTACGTCGAGATCGCGGCTCCCGGCGTACGCATCGGCGGCGGGGTGTACCACGCGGCGGGCGACCAGCTGGCGGCGCTGCGCGAGGGCATGGCCGAGGACGACGACGGCGCCCTGCTGCTCAAGATCCTCGCCGACCTGGAGCGCGGTGGCTTCCGGATCGAGGGCGAGCAGCTCAAGACCGCCCCGCGCGGCTATCCCAAGGACCATCCGCGGATCGAGCTGCTGCGCCACAAGACCCTGTTGGGGATGAAGTCCTACGGGTTCGAGGAGTTCATCCACACCCCCGAGCTGCTCGACCGCGTCCGTGACGACTGGCGCCGGCTCCGGCCGCTGGTCAACTGGCTGGCCGACCAGGTCGATAGTCCCTGACGAAAAGCACCCGAACAGGTTCGATTCAGGTGCTTTTAGTCAGGGACTATCGCGTCGGGTCACGCCGGGGTGAAGGTCGCCATCGTCCGCTCGGGCTCCCAGAAGGCCTTCATCGACGTCACGCGGCCGTCGTCGTCGACGACGTAGACCATCACCAGGTCGGTGGTGGTGTGGCTGCCGTCGGGGAACGCGGTGCGGATGCGGCCGACGTTGGCGCAGGTGTTGGATCCCGGATTGGCGAAGGAGTCGTTGATCTCGAACTCGAAGGTCGCGATGGGGGCGATCGCGGCCTCCCAGAACGCCCGGATGCCGTCGTGGCCGCGGTGGCCGCGGCCCTCGGAGTCGAACATCGACGGCCCGACCGGGTCCTCGAGCACCGCGTCCTCGGCGTAGACGGTGAGCCACTCCGCCAGGTCTCCCCGGGCGACCGCGGAGTAGGACCGCTGGGACGCCGCCCGCGCGGGGTGGGGGGCGTCGGGCGCGTTCCAGGTGATGGCGTCGCTGGTGATCATGCCGCGATCGTAGGCCGAAACGAGAACACGTTCTAGCCCCTCGGGCATCGGTCACGCACGGCTGCGCGGCCGTCGACGAGCGTGTCCTCGGCCGTCGTACGCCGTTCACCCGCCGCTCACCGGCATCGGCCACGCTCGCACCATGGCCACGAAGCGCAAGGCGTTCATCCACGTCGGGATGCCGGGTGTCGGCGACGTCCTCGGCCCCGCCCTGGCCCACCACCGCGACGCGCTGGTCGAGCTCGGGATCAACGCACCCGCCAAGCACGCCCAGGAGTCCTTCCGTGCCGCGGTCGAGGTCACCCGCAGCCACCGCACCTGGGGCATCCGCCGCAAGCACGTCGAGGGCACCTGGGCCGACGTCTACCGTCGCGCCGGCAAGGGCCGCGACACCGTCGCGTTCAGTGCGCCCCTGCTCGCCACCGCGGAGCCGGACCAGATCGACCTCTTCGTCGACGGCCTGTCCCGGTTCGAGGTTCACGTCGTCGTGACGGCCTCCGCGCCCCATGCCTTCACCGTGCTCGGTGAGCCCGACGCCGACCTCGGCGTGGTGCTCGAGCGGTGGGGACGCGCCGTGCGGAGCCCCGAACGGATCCACGTCGTCCTCGCCGACGGCGACCCGACCCGCCACGGCGACGAGCAGGCCCGGATCTGGCGCACCTTCGGCGACATCGTCGGATTCGGCACCGCCTCGCTGGGCCTCGAGGAGGTCCCG
Source organism: Nocardioides panacisoli (assembly GCF_019448235.1). Lineage (NCBI taxonomy): Bacteria > Bacillati > Actinomycetota > Actinomycetes > Propionibacteriales > Nocardioidaceae > Nocardioides > Nocardioides panacisoli. Next base: position 2,352,861 of record NZ_CP080409.1, on the reverse strand, counting down.
CAGCCGGTCGCCGCCCGTGCGGCCTGGCTGGTGCCGACTGCGCCGATGGCCCGCGCCGGTGTGCTCGACGCGATCGCGCGGTCCTGGGTCGACCACCTCCACGCGCAGCCGTACGACGTCCACGGCGACCCCACGGCTGACCTCACCCCGCGCACCGAGGAGGCCTCGGCGCGCGAGGAGCACCTCGACCAGGTGCTGGAGGAGGCGATCCGCGAGATCGAGCGGCTCACCCGCCGCAACGAGGCGCTCGCCGCAGAACTGGCGACGGCCCCGCCGCGCCGCTTCGGTGCGCTGCGCCCCACGGCCTGATCGCAGGGGCCCCGACCCGGAGGCGGACCCGTCGGCGAGGAAGCCTCAGTGGGACTGCCAGGCGTCCTCGTGGGCCGTGCGGGCCGTGACGGCATCGGGCAGGTCGCCGCTGGCGAGCTGGGCGAGCGTGACCTCCTCGAAGACCTCGCGGAGGGCGACGCGGGCGGCGATCCACACGTGTTGCAGCACCTCGGCCGAGGCCTGGTAGCGCACCGACTCCGGCCGCATGTCGTAGACCGAGACCAGGGGGCCGTCGACGGCGCGGATCACGTCGGCCACCGACACCGCGGTCGGCTCCGTCGCCAGGCGCCAGCCGCCGGACTGCCCGCGCTGGGAGCGGACGATGCCGGCGCGGCGGAGGTCGGCGAGGATCGCCTGGAGGAAGCCGGAGGGGACCTCCTGGGCGCGACCGAGCTCCTCGGCGCTGACGGCGCGCTCCGCGGTGCGGTTCGTCATCTCGATCAGGGCCCGGAGGGCGTAGTCCGACTTGGCGGAGACGCGCATAGGTCAAGTGTGTCAGATAAGTCGATCATCTCACTCGAGGATGGGGTCACATCCCGGTTTGCTTGCACGGTGTTAGCGCCCGCCGTATGATTGAAGTTACTGATGAGTAGGTAGCCGGACCGGCTGCCCTGGAGACGAGAAACGGTGGGGACAAGTGAGCCACTACAAGAGCAATCTGCGCGACATCGAGTTCAACCTGTTCGAGGTGCTCGGCCGGGACCAGGTGCTGGGCACCGGCCCGTTCGCCGAGGTGGACGCGGAGACGGCGAAGGAGATCCTCGCCGAGGTGGACCGCATGGCCCGCGAGGACCTCGCAGCCTCCTACGAGGACAGCGACCGCAACCCGCCCGTGTTCGACCCCGCGACGCACACCGCGCCGCTGGCGGAGTCGTTCAAGAAGAGCTACCAGGCGTGGATGGACGCCGAGTTCTGGCGCCTGTCGGTCAACGAGGAGCTCGGCGGTACGCCGGCGCCCTCGACCCTGAACTGGGCCATCGGCGAGATGGTGCTGGGCTCCAACGCCCCGATCCACATGTACGCCGCGGGCGCGCCGTTCGCACAGGTGCTGTGGAACAACGGCACCGACCGCGACAAGAAGGTCGCCGAGATCATGGCCGAGCGTCAGTGGGGCTGCACCATGGTGCTGACCGAGCCCGACGCCGGCTCCGACGTGGGCGCGGGCCGCACCAAGGCCACGCCGAACGAGGACGGCTCCTGGAACATCGAGGGCGTCAAGCGCTTCATCACCAGCGCCGAGTCGGACCTGCAGGAGAACATCATGCACCTGGTGCTCGCGCGCCCCGAGGGCGTCGAGGGCGCCGGCGGGCCGGGCACCAAGGGCCTCTCCCTGTTCTGGATGCCCAAGGAGCACTTCGACCACGAGACCGGTGAGCTGACCGGCGAGCGCAACGGCGTCTACGTCACCGGTGTCGAGCACAAGATGGGCCTGAAGGTCTCCAACACCTGCGAGGTCACCTTCGGCGACCCGCAGGTCGGCGGCGGCGAGCCCGCGAAGGGCTGGCTGGTCGGCGAGGTGCACGAGGGCATCGCGCAGATGTTCGACGTCATCGAGAACGCCCGCATGATGGTCGGCACCAAGGCCATCGCGACGCTGTCCACGGGCTACCTCAACGCGCTGGAGTACGCCAAGTCGCGCGTGCAGGGTCCCGACCTGACCCAAGCCTCGGACAAGACCGCGCCGCGGGTGACGATCACCCACCACCCCGACGTACGCCGTTCGCTGATGACGCAGAAGTCCTTCGCCGAGGCGATGCGCGCGCTGGTGCTCTACACCGCCACCTGGCAGGACGACGTCATGGTGGCCGAGCACGAGGGGCGGGCGGACAGTGACGAGAACAAGCTGGCGGTCGCGGTCAACGACCTGCTGCTGCCCATCGTGAAGGGCTACGGCTCGGAGCGCTCGTGGGTGCTGCTGGGCACCGAGTCGCTGCAGACCTTCGGTGGCTCCGGCTTCCTGGCCGAGTACCCGATCGAGCAGTACGTCCGTGACGCCAAGATCGACACCCTCTACGAGGGCACGACGGCGATCCAGGGCCAGGACTTCTTCTTCCGCAAGATCGTCAAGGACCAGGGCAAGGCGCTGGGCCACGTCGCGGGCGAGATCAAGTCCTTCCTCGAGGCGGAGAGCGGCAACGGCCGGCTCAAGAACGAGCGCGAGCTGCTGACCAACGCGCTCGCCGACGCCGAGGCGATGGTCGGGCTGATGATCAACGACCTGATGTCGGCCGACGAGAGCTCCGGTGGCGAGCTGCGCAACATCTACAAGGTGGGCCTCAACACCACCCGCCTGCTGATGGTGCTCGGTGACGTCGTCTGCTCGTGGCTGCTGCTGCGCCAGGCCGAGGTCGCGCTGGGCAAGCTCGACGGGGAGCCGGGCAAGGACAAGTCCTTCTACGAAGGCAAGGTCGCGGCCGCGCAGTACTTCGCACAGAGCGTGCTGCCCAAGGTCGCCGCCGAGCGTGCCATGGCCGAGGCGACCGACCTCGCGATCATGGACCTCGACGAGGACGCCTTCTGATCCGCTGAACCATCGCACGACCCGCGGGGGTCCGGCACCGCACGGTGCCGGACCCCCGCGTCGTCGTGTGGGGGTTTGATCGGTGTTGGACGTGGGTACCGGCCCAGCCCTAGGGTCGACACATCGCACCGCCGGGACCGACCGGCGGGCAGAGGGGACGGAGCAACCATGGGTATCGGACTGGGGATCGTGCTGCTGCTGGCCGGTCTCATCCTTGCGCTCGACGTGGTCAACGTCGGCACCGAGTTCGTCGACGAGGGCGCCCTGGGGTGGATCCTCATCCTCGTCGGCGTGCTGTCGATCGTGCTCGCGCTGGTGATGAACCGGCAGCGTGCCCCCCGCGGCGGCGGTGGCGCCGGCACGGTGGTCGACCAGCGCCAGCCCCCGCCGCAGCAGCCCCCGCAGCAGCCGCCGCCGCAGGACCCTCCGCGCGGCTGAACCACGTCCTCTAGGCTCGCGGCCATGAGCGACCGCGAGCTGCTGGCCACCTACGTCGAGGCCTGGTGGACCTCCGTCGGGGACTTCGTGGACCTGCTGGAGGAGGTGCCCGAGGACGAGTGGGGCACCCCCACCGACCTCCCCGGATGGGACGTCAAGGCCTGCGCCTCCCACACCGCCCACCTGGAGTCGATCCTCGCGGGGCGTCCGGAGGAGACCGCCGACGTCGGCGAGCCACCCCACGTGGCGGGCCTGATGGGGCTCTACACCGAGATCGGCGTGGTGAACCGGCGCGACCGCAGTCCCGCGGACATCGTCGAGGAGATCCGCACCGTCACCGCCGAGCGTCACGCTTGGCTGCTGGAGCACATGCCCGAGGACGCTGCGGCACAGCCGGAGACCACCTTCGGCGGGGTGCCGTGGAACTGGGGCACGCTCCTGCGCAACCGACCCCTGGACGTGTGGATGCACGAGCAGGACGTACGCCGGGCGGTCGGCCGCCCCGGCCACCTGGACACCCTCGGGGCCCAGCACACCGCCGACTACCTCAGCGAGGGCTTCGGCTACGTCGTCGGCAAGCGCGTCGCGCCGCCGGCCGGCACCACCGCGGTCCTCGACGTGGAGGGGTCACCCACCCAGGCCGTCGAGGTCGACGACGACGGACGCGCCCAGCGGCTCTCCGCGCCGCCCGAGGAGCCCACCGTGGGCCTGGCGATGGACCGCGGCACCTTCATCGTGCTCGCCGGCGGGCGCCGTACGGTCTCCCCGGACGCGGTCACCGTCACCGGCGACGCCGCGCTCGCACAGCAGGTCCTGGCGAACCTGGGGACCACCCCGTGAGCTCGACCGAGGCGATGTTGGCCGGTCGGCCGTGGGAACTGGCCGACATGCCCGACCAGGGCGGCCGCACGATCGTCGTGACGGGCCCGACGCTGGGCGGACTGGGACACCACACGGCGCGGGAGCTGGCCCAGCGGGGCGCCCGGGTGGTGCTCGCGGGACGCAGCCCGGGCAAGATCGACGAGACCCGTGAGGCGATCCTGGCGACGTCGCCGGAGGCCCAGGTCGAGGCCCTGGTCGTCGACCTCGCCGACCTCGACTCGGTGCGGCACGCGGCCGGCGTCGCGGCACGGATCGGCGCGATCGACGCGCTGGTCAACAACGCCGGCGTCATGGCGCCGCCCCACCGCCGGACCGGCGACGGGCTGGAGCTGCAGCTGGCCACCAACCACTTCGGGCCCTTCCTGCTGACCGGGCTGCTGTTCCCACAGCTGGTGCAGAGCAGCGACGGCCGGGTGGTGACGGTGTCCTCGCAGTACCACCGCATGGCACGCCGCGTCCCCCTGGGGGACCCGCGCCAGCAGCACGGTCGCTACCGCCGCTGGACGGCGTACGCCGAGTCCAAGCTGGCCAACCTGCTCTTCGTCGGCGAGCTCGATCGACGCTGCCGCGCCGAGGGACTCCCGGTGCGCGCACTGGCCGCGCACCCGGGGTTCGCGGGCACGCACCTGGCCGCCAACGGCCAGTACGGCCGCTCCTCCGGCGGCGTCGCCAGCATCCTGGACGGCGCGATCAAGGCGGTGTCCCAGTCGGCGGCCCACGGGGCCCTCCCGACGCTGATGGCCACCACCGCCGAGCTGCCCGGCGACACCTACTGCGGCCCCAGTGGGCCGGGGCAGATGTCGGGCCCGCCCCGCGTGGTGGGCCGGACCCGGCTGGCGCGCGACGAGGCCGCGGCCCGCCGGCTGTGGGAGCTCAGCGAGGAGATCACCGGGATCGCCTACCCCTGACCGGGGGCCGACAGCGGCTCAGCGCCGCCGCGGACCGAAGACCGGCGGCACCTTCTTCGCCAGGGCCGAGCGCAGGATCTTGGTGTTCTCCGCGAACAGCAGCGGCAGCTGCTCCATCCGCTCCTTGGCGAACGTACGCCGCGGCGAGGCGTCCCAGCTCTCGTTGAAGAGCCGCTTGCCGGCGGCGAGGGCGTCGGGGGACTTCTCGGCCAGTCGCTCGGCGAACGCGGTGGCCGCGGCGACCGGGTCGGCGTCGAGCTCGGTGACCAGGCCGAGGTCCTTGGCCTCCTTGCCGGAGACCATCTCGGCGGTCATGGTGAGCCGCTTGGCCTGGTCGATGCCGACCAGCTCCTTGAGCGCCTGGACGCCGGACATGTCGGGGATCAGGCCCCACTTGCCCTCCAGGACGGAGATGGTGGCGTCCGGGGTGGCGAACCGGAAGTCCGCGGCCAGGGCGATCTGGATGCCGCCGCCGAGGCAGTGGCCGTGCACCGCCGCGATCACCGGCACCGGGATGCGTCGCAGCGACCACGGCGCCTCCTGGAAGAGGTTGGTGCCCGTGAACGGCGAGGGCACGAAGGCCTTGGCGATCCCGGCCGGGTTCTTCATGACGGTCGCGAAGTCGAGGCCGGCACAGAAGGCGTCGCCCTCGCCGGCGATCACCACGGCGCGCAGCGTCTTGTCGCGCCGCAGCTCGCGCGCGACCGAGCGCAGCTCGGCCAGCAGCGGCAACGTCAGGGCGTTGAGCTTGTCGGGCCGGTTCAACCGGACCTGGGCAATGCCGTTCTCGACCTGACACGTCACCAGACTCATGGTCCGAGTGTAGGCGGCGACCCGCCTCAGCGGGCCCCCGGCGGGGGACCGGCGGCGCCCACGGCCGCCTCGGCGGCCCGGTCCACCCAGCGCGGCCGGTCGCCGTACCGCTGGCTCGGGACGAGCTCGCCGGCGGCGCAGCACTCGATGAGCTGCGCCATCCGGCGTTCGCGGGTGGCCTCCTGCTTGGCCGAGGTCACCCAGACCGTGCACACCCGGCGGTACGTCGCGGTCGCGGCCTCCCAGAAGGCCGTCGCGGCCGGTGAGTCGGCCAGGCGCGCGGCGAAGGGCGCCGGGAGGGTCGCCTCGTCCCCGCGGCCGTACGGCGCGACGTCGGTGCGTCGCTGCGCCCAGATCGCCTCACCGCTGGGCTGCATCCGCCCCTCGGCACGCAGCTGCTCGACGAGGTCGAGGTTGACCCGGCTCCACTGCGAGGTCGGCTTGCGGGGCGTCCACCGCTGCCGCCGGGAGTCACCGTCGATGCGTTGGACCAGGGAGTCGATCCAGCCCCAGCACAGCGCCTCGGGGACCGCCTGCTCCCAGGTCAGGCCGCGGTCGGGAACGTGCTTGCGGTGCAGGCCCATCCACAGTTCGGTCTCGGTGTCGTGGTGGAGCGCCAGCCACGCCGCGAACTCCTCGGGACCGGCGAAGAAGCGCGCCGGCCGCTCCGGAGTCCCGCCGAGGCGGCCGGGGACCTCGTCCGCTGCCATGGCGCCAGCCTGCCACCGCCCACCGACAGTGTCGGCCGACGTCGCTCAGGCCGCGGTGTCGGCGTACTCCTCCGGCTGCGCGGCGGCACGGGCCTCCAGTGCCTTCAGCTCGCGCCGGCGCGTACGACGGTCGGCCCGGGCCAGCTTCGCGAGCAGCTTGAGCTGGCTGGGGAGGTTCTTGCGGTTGGTCGTCTCCAGCCAGCCGTTGGGCAGCGAGAGGCGCACCACCTTGTGCCAGGCCGAGTAGACCTGCGGCACCAGCGGACGGGTGCAGTAGGCCAGGTCGTACTTCTCGAACAGCTCCTGCACCCGCGGCGCGATCTCGGCGTAGCGGTTGCTGGGCAGGTCGGGGAAGAGGTGGTGCTCGATCTGGTGGGAGAGGTTGCCGGTCATGACGTGCATGGCCGGCGAGCCCGAGATGTTGGCCGAGCCCAGCATCTGGCGCAGGTACCACTCGCCGCGGGTCTCGTCGTCGGGGATCGAGTTGAGCTCGAAGGTCTCCACGCCCTCGGGGAAGTGGCCGCACATGATCACCGAGTGCGACCAGATGTTGCGGGTGAGGTTGGCGACGGCGTTGGCGGCCAGCGTGGGCAGCAGCGACCCGGTCGGCAGCGCGAGCAGCGGGTGCACGACGTAGTCCTTGGTCGCCTGGCGGCGGATCTTGCGCAGCGTGGCGCGGGCAGCCTTCTTGAAGCCCTCGGGCCGCTCGTCCTTGGGCTTGGTGAGGTTCTTGCCCAGCTCGAGGTCGTAGGCGGCGATGCCGTACTCGAAGAAGCAGGCGTTGAGGAAGTTCCACAGCGGCTGGGCGAGGTACATCGGGATCCAGCGCTGCTCCTCGTCCACGCGCATGATGCCGTAGCCGAGGTCGTTGTCCTTGCCGACGATGTTGGTGTAGGTGTGGTGCACCTCGTTGTGGGAGTGCTTCCAGCCGTCGGCGGTGGAGGCGTTGTCCCACTCCCAGGTGGTGGAGTGGATCTTGGGGTCACGCATCCAGTCCCACTGGCCGTGCATGACGTTGTGGCCGATCTCCATGTTCTCCAGGATCTTGGAGATCGACAGGCCGACGGTGCCCAGCAGCCAGGCCGGCGGCAGCACGCTGAAGAGCAGGACGGCGCGCGAGCCGAGCTCGAGGTTGCGCTGCACCGTCACCATGCGACGGATGTAGGCCGCATCGCTCTCGCCGCGCTGGTCGATGATGTCCTGGCGGATCGCGTCGAGCTCGGCGCCGAGCTGCTCGACCTGCTCGGGCGTGAGGTGGGCGGTCGGGTCGACGGGCTTGTTCGTGATGGTGGTCAACGCGCTTCCTTTCGGTCGGTCGCGGGAGGTGCGTCAGTGGTCGAGGTGGCAGTCGCCGGCGGCGGTGTTGATGCAGGTCTGGACGGGTACGCCGCCCGGCCCGGTCTCGCCGGGCACGGCGACGGTGAGCTCGCCGGTGCGGAGGTCGCGCACGGCGCCCTCGGTCATCGGCAGCACGCAGCCCATGCAGATGCCCATGCGACAGCCGCTGGGCATCAGGACGCCGGCGTCCTCGGCCGCGTCCAGGATCGGGGTGGTGCCGTCGACGGCGACCTCGTCGCCGGCGGCGGCGAAGGAGACGGTGCCGCCCTCGCCGTCGGTGAGGACGGTCGCGGCGCGGAACCGCTCGGTGGTGAGGTCGAGGTCGTGCTCGGCGCAGTAGTCCTCGAGCGCGTCCAGGAGTCCCGCCGGCCCGCAGGCGTACGCCGTGCGCTCGGCCAGGTCGGGGACGAGCGTGGGCAGCGTGGCCACGTCGAGGAGGCCGTCGCGGTCGTCGAAGTGCTCGATGAGGCGGATGCGGTCGGCCGCGGCGTGGCGGCGCAGCTCGTCCTTGAAGATGGAGTCGGGCTCGGTCGCGTTGACGTGGAGCAGCGTGATGTCCAGCGACGGCGCCTCGGCGGGGGAGAAGAGGTTGCGCAGCATGCCGATGACCGGCGTGATGCCCGAGCCGGCGGTGACGAGCAGCAGCTTCGGCGGGTGGGGGTCACCCAGGACGAAGTCGCCGGCTGCCTGCTGCAGGTGCACCAGCTGCCCGGGGCGGGCGCGGTGCACCAGGTGCGGCGAGACGATGCCGCCGGCGATGGCCTTGACGGTGATGGAGATGTGGCCGTCGCGGCGGGGGCCGTGGGTGAGGGAGTAGCTGCGGAACCGGCGGGTGCCGTCGACGTCGATGCCGACCTGGACGTACTGCCCGGGGCGGTGGCCGGCCCAGTCGCGGCCCGGCTTGATGACCACGGTCGCGGCGTCGGCGGTCTCGCGGCGTACCTCGACGATCCGGCCGCGCAGGTCGGTGTTGCGGCGCAGCGGGTGGAAGTGGTCCAGCACGTCGTCGAGGTCCAGCGGCGTGACGGCGGCGTCGGCCACCGAGCGCAGGCGCTGGCGCAGCGTCGCCCCCAGGCCGGGGCCGGCGGTGCGGGTGGTGGCGCTCGTCGTGCTCACGGCTCCCAGTCTCCCGGGCAAGGGAGGTAAAGTCATGACCGTCAGTGGTGAACCGAGCGTAGGTTTTTGTTCACAGCGAACAAATACGGAGATGACATGGCCCAGTCGGAGCAGACCGACCTCATCACCCTCCCGCCCGACGTCGCCGCCGGCATCCGCGCCGAGCTGCCGCACGCGGCCGACGAGGTGGTCAACGCCATCATCGAGGAGGTCCCCAGCTACGAGGACGCCTTCTCCGGGCCGATGGGCCGCACCATCCGCAACGCCGTCGAGGTCGCCCTCGACGGCTTCCTCGCCCTGCTCGGCGAGAACCGCGGCGCCGACGCCCCCATCTCCCGGGCCGCCGCCGTCGACGGCGCCTACCAGCTCGGCCGCGGCGAGGCCCGCAGCGGCCGCACCACCGACGCCCTGCTCTCGGCCTACCGCATCGGCGCCCGCGTCGCCTGGCAGCAGATGGCCGGCGAGGCGGTCCACCAGGGACTCGACGCGACCACGCTGGCCGCCTTCGCGCAGCTGGTCTTCACCTACATCGACGAGATGTCCGCCGCCAGCGTCGCCGGCCACGCCGACGAGTCGGCCAGTTCGAGCCGGTTGCGCCAGCAGCGCCTCGAGCGCATCTCCCGCCACCTGCTCGCCGAGTCACCCCCCGCGACCGTGGTCGACGCCGCCGAGCGGGCCGAGTGGTCCGCGCCGGAGACGCTGACCGCCGTCGTCGTGCCCGAGGCACAGGTGGCCCCCCTGCTGCAGCGGCTGCCCGCCCGCACCCTGCAGGCCGCCGACCTGCCCGAGCTGGAGGAGCGGACGCTGCTGCTCGTGCCCGACATGCACGGCGCGGCCCGGCCGCGGCTGCTGCGCGACGCGGCGGACCGCGGGTGCCTGGTCGGGCCGGCCCGCCCGTGGCTGCGGGTGCGGGCGTCGTACGACCGGGTGCTGCGCGCCGACGCGCTCGGCCTCACCGAGGACACCGAGGCCCACCTCCCGGCCCTGGTGGTCGCCGCCGACGCCGACGCGCTGGCCGACCTCCGGGAGCAGGCCCTCGCGCCGCTGGAGGGACTGCGGCCCGCCACGATCGAGAAGCTCACCCAGACGCTGCGCGCCTGGCTGCTGCACCAGGGGCGCCGCGACGACGTGGCGGCGGCACTGTTCGTGCACCCCCAGACCGTGCGCTACCGCATGGGGCAGCTGCGCGAGGCGTACGGCGACGCGCTGGCCGACCCGGGGACCGTGCTGGCGCTGACGATCGCGTTGGGGGCCGATGCCTAGGCTGCCTCCCGTGCGCTGGTGGGTCCTGCTCCTGTTGCTCCCGCTGGCACTGTCGGCCTGCGGCCGGGCCGCGGAGGACAGTGCCTGGGCGGGACTGGACTACGTCGCGCTCGGGGACTCCTACACCGCCGCCCCCGGCACCGGCGTCGACTTGGGCGAGGCCTGCTACCAGTCCGCCCGCAACTACCCGCGGCTCGTGGCCTCGGCGCTGCAACTGGACCTCACCGACGCCAGCTGCGGTGGCGCCCGCATCGGCGACCTCACCGGCGTGCAGCGGCGTACGGCGGCCCCGCCCCAGTTCCGCGCGCTGTCGGTGGACACCGACCTGGTGACGCTGCGGATCGGTGCCAACAACTCCTCGCTCTACGCCCGCACGGCGTACCAGTGCCCGCAGCTGGCCCGGCAGGCGCCGCACGGTGCGCCGTGCGCCGACGAGCTGGGTGGCGCGGCGTTCCTCGACGCGGTGGCGACCGAGATCCGGACCGAGCTGGAGGAGGCGCTGGCGCGCATCGAGCGGCTCGCGCCGAGCGCCCGCATCGTGGTGGTGGGCTACCCCGAGTGGGCCCCGCCCGCGACGACCCGCGGCTGTGACGAGCTGCCGCTCGCCGACGGCGACCACGCCTTCGTGCGCCGCGCCAACGAGGTCATGGTCACCGAGCTCCGCGACGCCGCGCTGGCGGCCGAGGTGGCCTACGTCGACGTCTGGGCCGCGACCGAGGGCCACCACATGTGCGCTCCCGACCCGTGGATCGCCGGCGTGACGCCCCGGTCGACCGCCGCCGCCCTGCACCCCTACCCGCGCGAGCAGGCGGTCACCGCCGACCTGGTCGAGGAGCTGCTGCGCTCGGAGGAGATGTCGCCCGCCGCGGCCGGTGCCGGGGACGACGGGGCCGCGACCGTAGGCTGAGGCCATGCGCTGGGTTGCCGCTGCGGCGGTGCTGCTCCCCCTCCTGGCGGCCTGCGGCGAGGATGACCCCCGCTGGGGCGGCCTGGAGTACGTCGCGCTCGGCGACTCCTCCACGGTGGCGCCGGGCACGGGGGCGGACGACGGCGAGGCCTGCTTCCAGTCCGAGCGCAACTACCCCCGGCTCGTCGCCGACCGGCTCGACCTGGACCTGACCGACATGAGCTGCGGCGGCGCACGCACGCAGCACCTCACCGAGGAGCAGCCGCCCTTCGGCAACCCGCCGCAGCTGGACGCCCTCTCGGCCGACACCGCCCTGGTGACGATGCGCATCGGCGCCAACGACGCCTCGCTGTTCGCCCACTCGGTGATCAACTGTGGCAAGGTCGCCGACCGCGACCCGGACGGCAGTCCGTGCGCGGAGGAGTTCGGGGCCGACTACTTCGACGACGCGGTCGCCGACACCCGTGAGGCGCTCGACGAGGCCCTCGCGGAGATCGCCCGACGCGCACCCGAGGCCCGGGTCGTCGTGCTGGGCTACCCCGAGTGGGCACCGCCGGAGGCCCCCGAGGACTGCGACCAGCTCGACCTCGCGCGCGGCGACTACGCCTACGCGCGTCGTGCCAACGAGCTCATCGTCGAGACCGTCGCGGCGGCCGCCGCTGCCGCGGAGGTGGACTACGTCGACGAGTGGGCGGCCACCGAGGGCCACCACATGTGCGCCGAGGAGCCCTGGATCGCCGGAGCCAGCCCCAACGGCCGCGCCGCCCCGTTCCACCCCTACCGGCGCGAGCAGCTGGTCGCGGCCGACCTCCTCGTCGCACTGCTCGACGAGCGCGGTCCGCTCGGCCCATGATCCGGCACCCCCGCCGTGACGTCGGCGCCCGCTCGTAGGCTCACCCCCATGCGGTCGAGGGCAGTCGTGGGGATGCTCGCCGTGGCACTGGGGGCCGTGGCGATGCTCACCGCCTGCAACGACCCGGCCGCCGGCGAGGGCGAGTCCGCACTGGCGGGCCAGTCCTACGTCGCGCTGGGCGACTCCTACACCGCGGCGCCCGGCACCGGGCTCAACCGTGGCGAAGAGTGCTACCAGTCCGCCATCAACTATCCGCGGCTCATCGCGCTCGAGCTCGACCTCGCCCTCACCGACGCCAGCTGCAACGGCGCCCAGCTGGGCAACCTCACCGAGGTCCAGCAGCCCAGCGGCAACCCACCCCAGCTCGACGCACTCGGCGAGGACACCGACCTGGTGACCATCCGGCTCGGCGCCAACGACACCTCGCTCTACGCACTCAGCGTCATCCGGTGCGCCCAGCTGGCCTCCCGCGACCCGGCGGGGTCGCCGTGCACCGACCAGCTCGGTGAGCAGTACCTCGCCACTGCTGCCGAGCAGATCCGCACCCGCTTCGACCGGGCGCTGGAGGAGATCGCCGACCGTGCCCCGAACGCGCGGATCGTCGTGGTCGGCTACCCCGAATGGGCACCGCCCACGGCCGAGCAGGGCTGCGAGGTCTTCCGGCTCGCCGAGGGCGACTACGCCTACACCCGCCGCGCCAACGAGATCCTCGTGACCACCCTGGCCGATGCCGCCGCAGCCGCCGACGTCGACTACGTCGACACCTTCGCCGTCGCCGAGGGCCACCACATGTGCGCCGACGACCCGTGGATCGTCGGACTGGAGCGCACGCCCAACGCCGCGGCGGTCCACCCGTTCCCGGCCGAGCAGCAGGCCGTCGCCGACCTCGTCGTGGACCTGCTCCGCTCCTGAGCCCGCCTCAGCCGGCGGTGTGGATGAGCCGCCCGGCCACGGCCGTCAGCGCCACCGGCGGTGACGGGACGTCCTCGCGCAGCGGGTCCGCGTCGAGCAGCACCAGGTCGCCCCGCGACCCCGGCCGCACCATCGGCTGGCCGTCCACGGAGGCCGCCAGCGCCTCGGCGCGTGTCAGGGCCTGCTCGGGGTGCCACGGGGCGTCGTCGGCGGCGGCGCGGCGTACGGCGGCGTCGATGGCGAGCCACGGGTCCAGCGGCGCCACCGGGGCGTCGGAGCCGAGCCGGATCGGCACGCCCGCGTCGTGGATCCAGCGCAGCGCGAAGCACCGGTCGGTGCGGCCCGGCCACACCTCCTCGCTCAGGTGACGGTCGTCGAGCAGGTGCGAGGGCTGCATGCTCGCCCGCAGGCCCAGCGCGGCCATCGTGGCGGCGTGGTCACGCTCGACCAGCTGCGCGTGCTCGATCGAGCCCTGCGCTCCCGTGGCGGCGTACGCCGCGAGCGCGGCGCCGACCGCGGCGTCGCCGATCGCGTGGGTCGCCACCTCCAGACCCGCGCCGTGGGCCGTGCGCAGCAGCGCGGTGAGCTCCTCGGGGGAGAGGTTCGGGGCGCCGGTGGGGCCGTCGGGCCCGGGAATCGCGTACGGCTCGTGGCACCACGCGGTGCGGGTGTTGAGTGAGCCGTCGCTGATGATCTTCAGCGGGCCCATCGTGAGGCGGTCGTCGCCGGGCACCAGCGGGTCGCCGGTGCGCAGCGCCACCGACAGCGCCTGGTCGACGTCGTCGGGGTAGAGCGCCACCCGGACGCGGATCCGGTCGCACCCGTCCGCCCAGCGCTCCTGCCAGCGGTAGAGGGAGTTGCCGAACTCGAAGTCGGTCAGCCCGACCACCCCGAGCGACGCGGCGTGGTCCAGCGTGGCCCGGTAGGCCGCCGGGGAGGTGCCGTCCTCGCCCGCGAGCTCGAGCACGTGGTCCTGGATCGCGAACCACTCGTTCTCCGCGACCATGCCCTCGCGCACCGGGAGGCCGAAGCGCTGCTGGGCGGTGGTGTTGAGCCAGGCGTGGTGGGCGTCGCCGGCGATGAGGACCACCGGGACGTCGCGGGCGAGCGCATCGAGCTGCGCGACCGTCGGCTGCTCGGTCCACGCGCCCGGACGGTGGCCGTAGCCGACGACCGGGCCGTCGGGAGCGGCCTCGATCCAGTCGGCGACCTTGGCGAGCACGTCCGCGGGGGAGGCGGCGTCGCTGGTGTCGATGCGCTGGGCGTTGAGCGTCCACTGGCCGAGGTGCACGTGGGCGTCCCACAGCCCCGGCACCAGCCACCGGCCGTCCGCGTCGTGCTCGGGCACGGCGGTGTCGGGCTGCGCGAGGTCGGGCCCGACGTCGGTGACCACGCCGTCGCGGACCAGCACGTCGACCGGCCCGGCCGGCGCGACGTCGTACGCCGTGATCGGGACGAGGCGCGCGCGGCGGATCAGCAGGCTGGACACGTGGACACCGTACGGGGGTCGAGTCGGCGTGAACTCGGCGGTGGCTCGACCCCGGAGGCCGAGTTCACGCCGACTCGGCGGGTCCGGGAGCCGAGTTCGCGCCGACTCGGCGGGTCGTCAGTCGTCGCCCAGGGCGGCGATGGCCTCGGCCATGGTGAGCGTGCGGCGTGCGGAGTCGACGTGGAGGTTCTCCACCATCTTGCCGTTGTGGGTGACCACGCCGGTGCCGGCCGCCTCCCACGCCTCGATCAGGCCGCGGGCGTCGGCGACGGCCTCCTCCGACGGGGCGAAGGCGGTGTTGGCGCCCTCGACCTGGCCGGGGTGGATCAGCGTCTTGCCGTCGAAGCCCAGCTGCGCGCCCTGGCGGCACTCGGCGAGGAAGCCGTCGGTGTCCTTCACGTCGTTGTAGACGCCGTCGATGATCGCGATGCCGGCGGCACGGGCCGCGAGCAACGCCTGGTGCAGGCTCGGCAGCAGCGGCTCGCGACCGGGCACGTGCTCGGCGTAGAGCTCCTTGACCAGGTCGTTGGTGCCCATCACGAACGCCGTGAGCCGCTCGCTCGCGCGGGCGATGGGCAGGGCGTCGAGGATCGCGATCGGCGTCTCGATCATCGCCCACAGCGTGGTGTGGTCGGGAGCACCGGCCGCCTCCATGGCGGCCACCAGCTGGGCCACCTCCTCGGCGGAGTTGACCTTGGGCACGACGATCGCGTCGGGACCGGCCTGCGCCGCCGCGGCGAGGTCGGCCTCGTGCCACTCGGTGCCGATGCCGTTGACGCGGATCGTCAGCTCGCGGCGGCCGTACTCACCCGACTGCACCGCCGCGCACGCGGCGTCGCGCGCCTCGGGCTTGGCATCGGGGGCCACGGCGTCCTCGAGGTCGAAGATGATGCCGTCCGCGGCGATCGTCTTCGCCTTCTCCAGGGCCCGCTCGTTGGAGCTGGGCATGTAGAGCACCGAGCGGCGGGGGCGGAACTTCTCCTCGGTGCTCGCGTCGGCACCGGCGGTCGAGTCGTGCGCGGCCATCACGCATCCACCTCGATCGCGTCGTACGCCGCCTTCAGGTCCGGGTCGATCGCGGCCAGCCGGTCGGCCAGCTCGACCATCACCAGGCACTGCTTGAGCGAGGCGTCGTCCTCCATCTTGCCGTCCAGCATCACCGCGCCGGTGCCGTCACCCATCGCTGCGACGACCCGCTTGGCGTGGGTGACGTCCTCGACGCTGGGGGAGAAGACCTTCTTGGCGATCGCGACCTGCTTGGGGTGCAGGCTCCAGGCGCCCACGCAGCCGAGCAGGAAGGCGTTGCGGAACTGGTCCTCGCACGCCACCGTGTCGGCGATGTCGCCGAACGGGCCGTAGTAGGGGTAGATCCCGTGCATCGCGCACGCGTCGACCATCCGCGCGACCGTGTAGTGCCACAGGTCCTGCTGGTAGGAGGTCCGCTGTCCGTCGATGTCGCCGTCCACCGGGTCCTGGCGCACCAGGTAGCCGGGGTGGCCCCCGCCGACACGGGTGGTCTTCATCCGCCGGTCGGCGGCCAGGTCGGCGGGGCCGAGGGAGAGGCCCTGCATGCGGGGACTGGCGCCACAGATCTCCTCGACGTTCGCCACACCGCGCGCGGTCTCGAGGATCGCGTGGACCAGGATCGGCTCGCTCAGGCCGGCCTTGGCCTCGAGCTGGGCGAGGATGCGGTCGACGTAGTGGATGTCCTCGGCGCCCTCGACCTTGGGCACCATGATCACGTCGAGCTTGTCGCCGATGGCCGGGACCAGCGTCGTGAGGTCGTCGAGCACCCAGGGGCTGTCGAGCGCGTTGATGCGCGTCCACAACTGGGTCGGGCCGCTGCGTCCACCGATATTGGCGGTGGCCTGCGCGATCTCGACCAGTCCGTTGCGGGCGGCCTCCTTGTTGTCTGCCTTGACCGCGTCCTCGAGGTTGCCCAGCAGCACGTCGACGGTGCCGACCATGTCGGGCACCTTCGCCGCCATCTTGGGGTTGCTCGGGTCGAAGAAGTGGATCGCGCGACTCGGCCTGGCCGGGATCTCGGCCACCGGGGTCGGCGCACCGACCGCGAGCGGCCGGAAGAAGTCCTTGGGGCTCTTGCTACTCGCCATGTCCCGGAACCTATCGCGGAGCCCACGACCCGGGTATGGCGCACGTCTCGCGGAGCGGTCGGGACGCTCAGCCCCGGCGGCGCTGCCACCACCGGCGTCGGGGCGGCGCGGGTGCGGCAGCGGCCGTCGTACGCCGTGCCGCGCGGCGCTCCCGCCAGGCCGCGACCGTCTCCTCCACCTCGCGCGGCATCGTGATCAGCGGCGGGCCCTCGGGCGGCCGGTAGCGGGCGGCGATGACGCGGTCGTTGAAGTCCTCGACCGTCGCGCGGACCTCCCGCTCGGCGCCGAGCCGGTCGAGCTCGTCGTCGAGCTCGGCGTCCTCCTTGCGCAGCTGCAGCGACGGCGGCAGCACGGCGATCTGCTCCCGTTCGACGAGCTGCTTGACCCACCACTCGGGGTCGTGGGTGGCGCCGAGTCCCTTGATCGGCTCGCCCTGCCCCGGGAGGTCGTCGAACTCCCCGCGATCCATGGCGGCCTTCACCTGCATGTCCACCCACCGGTGCTGCTGCGCCATCCGCGCGGCGGCGGCCGACTTGCCGGTCAGCCGGTCGCGGGCGCGCGCCGGGCGCTGCTCCTCGCGTCCCTCGTGCTCCTCGTCGGACATCGTGCTCACCTCGTCGTCTCGATAGTCCCTGACGAAAAGCACCTGGATCGGCTGGTTCGGGGTGCTTTTCGTCAGGGACTACCTCACCTCGCTCACAACGGTACGTCGGCCCGCCGCCCGGCGTCGTCCCCGCCGGTGTCGCGGGAGAACTGCTCGAGGTGGAGACGAGCGTAGAGGCCGTGCGGGTCCTCGAGGAGCTCGTCGTGGGTGCCGCGCTCGACGACGCGGCCGCTCTCCAGCCCGAAGATCACGTCGGCGGAGCGGATCGTGGAGAGCCGGTGGGCGATCGCGATGGTGGTCCGCTGCGAGGTCGCGCGCTCCAGGGCCTCGCGGACGAGCCGCTCCGTCGCGCTGTCCAGGGAGGAGGTGGCCTCGTCGAGGATCAGGATCGGCGGGTCCTTCAGCAGCACCCGCGCGAGTGCCAGCCGTTGCTTCTCCCCGCCGGAGAGCCGGTAGCCGCGCTCGCCGGTGACGGTGTCGTAGCGGTCGGGGAACTCCATGATCGCGTCGTGGATGTTGGCGGCCCGGGCGGCGTCCTCGATCTCGGCGTCGGTGGCACCGTCGCGGGCGTAGGCGAGGTTCTCCCGGATCGTGCCGTGGAAGAGGTAGGGCTCCTGGGTGACCACACCGACGGCGTCGGCCAGCGAGGAGAGCGTCAGGTCGCGGACGTCGTACCCGTCGATGAGGACGGTGCCCTCGGTGGCGTCGTAGAAGCGGGGGACGAGGTAGGTCGCGGTCGTCTTGCCCGCCCCGGACGGGCCCACGACGGCGGCGAGCTGACCCGGCTCCACGAGCAGGTCGACCTCGCGCAGCGCCCAGGACTCCTCGGTGGTCGAGCCCGTCGAGACCCCGTCGGCCGGCGGCGCGGGCTCGCCGGGCTGGCGGGCACGGGGGTAGGCGAACCACACGCCGCGGAACTCGATGCGGCCGACCACCTGCTCCCGGTCCAGCACCACCGCGTCCGGTCGCTCGGTGATGGCCGGCTCGAGGTCGAGGTATTCGAAGATCCGCCGGAAGAGGGCAAGTGAGGTCTGCACGTCGAGCGTGACGCGCATCAGGGCCAGCAGCGGCATCTGCAGCCGTCCCTGCAGCGTGGTGAAGGCGACCAGCGTGCCGGCGGTCAGCGCGTCGGCACCGATCGGGAGCGATCCGGTGATGATGAGGCCCGCCGCGAGGTAGATCAGGGCCGGCGTGATGGCGAAGAAGGTCTGCACCACCGCGAAGAACGCGCGGCCGGTCATCGCCTGCCGCACCTGCAGCTCGGTCTGCACCCGGTTGGCCTCGCGGTAGCGCGCGACCTCGGCCTCGGACCGGTTGAAGACCTTCGCCAGCAGGATCCCCGAGACGCTGAGCGCCTCCTCGGTGATGGCCGTCATCTCCGAGAGCGACTCCTGGGTGCGGCGCGCCAGCCGCTGCCGGCGCCGCCCGACCCGCAGCTGCAGCCACACGAACAGCGGCATCAGCACCAGCGTCAGCACGGTCAGCTGCCAGGACAGGATCACCATCGCCACGAACGCTGCCGAGACCGTGACGGTGTTCTGCACGATCGTCGTCGCGGTGTCGGTCAGCACGGTGCGGACCCCCGCGACGTCGTTGGCCAGTCGCGACTGGATCGCGCCCGTCTTCGTCGCAGTGAAGAACGCCAGCTCCATGCGCTGCAGGTGCGCGAAGAGGTCGCCGCGCAGGTCGGCCATCGCGGAGTTCCCGATGGTCGAGGTCAGCCAGTTCTGGCCCAGGCCGATGAACGCCGTCACGATCGGGATCGCGCACATCCCGGCTACCAGCCAGCCCAGCAGGTCCAGCCGCGGCTCGCCGCCGTCGAGCGGGAACAGCGCGTCGTCGAAGACCGCCCGGGTCAGGAACGGCACCAGCGAGGTCAATGCCGCCGCGGACACGACCGCGACCAGCACCAGCCCGATGCGGCGGCGGTAGGGACGCAGCAGGCGCGCGATGCGGGGCAGTACCGGCTCGGACCGACGCAGGTCCTCCGCGGAGAGGTGGGTCGCCACCAACGGGGGACGGGGCATCGGGCCTACCCGGGGGACTCGTCGGTCGAGCGGAGCCCGCTGGTCGAGCGGGACCCGTCGGTCGAGCGGGACCCGTTGGTCGAGCGGGACCCGTTGGTCGAGCGGGACCCGTTGGTCGAGCCTGTCGAGACCCACCCCGCGCCGTAGCGCCCGCGGTGCGCGACCTGCTGCCACGGCGTACGCCGCCGACGGGTGGGGGAGCCCTGCGCGCCCTCACGGCGTGGTGCGGGGTGGCCCAGGGTGATCGCACCGATCGGGTGGGGGGCGTCGGCCCCGGTGAGGCCCAGCGCCTCCCGCACGGCGTCGATCCGGTCGGGCACGATGCCGAAGAAGCAGGACCCCAGACCGGCGTCGGTCGCCGTCTGCAGCACCAGCAGCGAGGCCATCGCGGTGTCGAGGTCCCAGAACGGCATCGGCCACCGCGCCTCGTCACGGTCGCTCCAGCCCTTGTCCGGCTGCGCGTAGCGGTCCAGGTACGCCGCCTTGACGCTGCACGGCACGATCACCACCGGCGCCCGCATCATGCCCGCCAGCCACGTGTCGGGGTCGTCGACGTCGTCGGAGGAGGCGCTCCAGAAGCGGCGGACGTCGGCCGGGGTGTCGAGCACGACGAAGGCCCACCCCTGGCTGAAGCCCGCGCTCGGTGCACGCGTCGCGTGCGCCAGTGCCTGCTCGACGACGGCCGGGTCGACCGGGTCGGTGGTGTAGTTCCGCGTCATGCGGCGACGGCGTACGACCTCGCTGAACTCCATGGCCCCATCCAACCCCACGGCGGGTGGCACGATCGCCGCGCCCGACCCCGCCGATCTCCTACCGTGGTCGGATCCGGCACCGGTGACCGACGAGTAGCGTCAGGCAGATGACGACCACGCACGGCGCCCCCGACGACACCGCAGCCCTGACCCGGCGCCGGCTGGAGCGGATGAGCGGGCTGTCGGAGGACGGCAGCCTCCCACCCGTCCCGCAGCAGGACCTGCCGCCGGGGCCGCGGTGGCCCGCGCTGGTGCAGACGATCGCGTTGTTCCGGTTCCGCCACCGGCTCCACGCGTGGGCACGCCGTCGCTACGGCGACACCTTCACCCTGCGGCTCGTGCCCAAGGGGCGGCCGCTGGTGATGGTCACCCGGCCCGAGGACACCAAGGAGGTCTTCACCGGCGACCCGGAGCACTTCCTCGCCGGCAAGGGCAACTCGGTGCTCGGCCCCATCATGGGCGAGCACTCCCTGCTGCTGCAGGACCGCGACGAGCACAAGCGGGCCCGCAAGCTGCTGATGCCGGCATTCAACGGGCAGGCGCTGCGCAGCTACCGGTCACTGGTGGCCGAGGTCGCCCGCGACGAGGTCGGTGGCTGGCGCTCCGGGGCGGAGTTCCGCTCGCTGGACCGGATGAACGCCCTCACCCTGGAGGTGATCCTGCGGGTCGTCTTCGGCGTCACCGACGAGGAGCGCCTCGCCCGGCTGCGGCCGCGGGTGACCGCCACGGTGGAGATCAGCCCGGTCGTGCTCATGGGCTGGGCCTACCCGTGGCTGCAGCGGTTCGGCCCGTGGCGGCGCACCATCGAGAACCAGGTCGAGCTCGACCGACTCATCTACGCCGAGATCCGCGAGCGCCGGCAGGCGGGCGACCTCGCGGAGCGGCGCGACGTACTCTCCCGGCTGCTGCTGGTCGGCGAGGGCGATGACGCCGACGCCACCGGTGACGGCGGCGGGCTGGACGACACCGAGCTGCGCGACCAGCTGGTGACGCTGCTGCTGGCAGGCCACGAGACGACCGCCAGTGCACTGGCCTGGGCCCTGCACGAGGTGGGCAGTGACCCGGAGCTGCTCGCGCGCACCCAGCGAGCCGCGGACGAGGGCGATGACGCGTTCCTCGAGGCGGTGATGAAGGAGTCGATGCGACTGCACCCGATCATCCCGATGGTGGTGCGCACGCTGACCCGTCCCGCCGTCATCGGTGGGCGCGAGCTGCCGGCCGGCACCACCGTCGGGCCGTCGATCATCGTCTCCCACGCCCGCGCCGACAACCATGAACGGCCCGAGGAGTTCCGCCCCGAGCGGTTCCTGGACGGCAATGCCCCCGAGCCCAACACCTGGATCCCCTTCGGGGGCGGCGTACGCCGCTGCATCGGTGCCGGCTTCGCCCAGATGGAGGGCACCGAGATCCTGCGCGAGGTCTTCTCCTCCTACGCCGTCACTGCCCTCGGCGAGGACCGGCCGAAGGTCCGCAACATCACCAGCGTCCCCCGCCAAGGTGCCCGCGTCCGCCTCACCGCCCGCTGAGCGCACCAGCAGCTGGTCGAGTGCTCACGTGTTGCGGGTTGAATGCTCACTTCCTGCCGTTCAATCAGCAGTCGTCGGTGAGGAAGTGCCGACTCGACCCGCAAGAAGTGAGCATTCGACGGGAGGAAGTGAGCACTCGACCCTCACGTCGCGTCAGCGAGCGAAGGCGGCGTGGACCTGGTCCTCGGTGAGGCCGTAGTCGGCGAGGTCGTAGGAGTGGGAGGGCCGGGCGCGGCCGGAGCGGGACTCGGCGTCGATGCGCTCGACCTCGGCGCGGGCGGCGTCGCTCCACGTGAGGCCGAAGGCGTCGTGGATGCCGCCGACGGTGCCCACGGGGTCGGCCACGAACTCGCGGTAGTCGACGTCGACGAACTGGGTCGCGTCGTACCGCTCCCGGGCGTCCCAGAAGGCGTGCCAGGAGCGGGCCAGCATCTCCAGCTGGGTGCGTCCTATGGTCTCGCCCACGAACGTCGTCGACGTGCCGGCGGTGGCCTCGGACGACAGCGAGCAGGCCGAGGCGATCGAGGTCACCGGGTCGCGCCGGGTCATCACCACCAGCGCGTCGGGGTAGACCGTCATCAGCTCGTCCAGCGCGGCCAAGTGGGAGGGGTTCTTCAGCACCCACCGCTTCTCGGGGTCGTTGAGCCCGATCAGCTGCAGGTTGCGCCGGTGCCGCTGGTAGGCATCGGTCCAGTCCTGCTTCGCCAGCCAGGCGGAGTAGCGCGGCACGTGCGCCAACGACTCGAAACCGATCGACTTGCCGGTCTGGCGCAGCAGCCGCCAGCACTCCTCCGGCGAGGTGGCATCCATGTAGTGGATGCCCATGAACTCCGGGTTGGTGACGTGGTGCTCGGAGAACGCCGCCTGCATGGCCGCGAAGACCGGGTCGTCCTCCCACGTCTCCCGCGGCGGCCGGGGCTGGGGGAACTCCGTCAGCCATGCCTCCAGGCCCTGGTTGGCGGGGTCCGCGCACAGCAGCCGGTGCAGTGCGGTCGTGCCGGTGCGGGGGAGGCCGAGCACGAAGATCGGCCGCTGGATGGGGACGTCGCGGTGCTGCGGGAACTCGGTGAAGCGCGCCTGGGTCAGGAGCCGCCCGACCAGGGCGCTCTTCACCTGCGCGCGCTGGAAGTAGTTCCCGACCGGTGTCAGGCCCGCCTCGGGCGAGGCGAGGTCCTCGACCAGGAGCCGCAGCCCCTCCTCGTGCTCGCGCTCGTCGGGGCCACCGAAGTCGTCGAGGCCGGTGGTGCGCGACGCGGCCGCGCAGATGTCCTCGAACGTGCCGACGTCCGCGCGCTGCCGCGGCGGGGGCGGAGCCCCCGGAGCCTCAGCTGCCATGGAACTCACCGCAGTCGACGTTGAGCAGCTGCCCGGTCACCGCGGAGGCCAGGTCACTGGCGAAGAAGAGCGCGGCGCGGGCCACCTCGTCGGGGGTGGCCAGTCGCTTGAGGTCGTTGAGGTCGGCCTTCTCGGCGTACACCTCCTCGTGGGTGCGTCCCGACTCCTGCGCGAGGTAGTCGAAGTAGGCCTTGTTGACGTCCTCGTAGATGTAGGACGGCGCGATGGAGTTCACCCGGATGCCGCGCGGCCCCAGCTCGGTCGCCAGTGACGAGGCCAGGTGGGCGAGCGTGCCCTTGGAGAGCTTGTAGCCGGCGAATTCGGGCTGGCTCTGGTGGAGCACGCACGAGTTGACCATCAGGATCGAGCCCCCGGTCGCCGCGAGCGCGTCCGCGAACAGGCTCGAGAGCCGCAGCGGGGCGAACACGTTGGTCTCCTGCGCGCTGCGCAGCACGTCGAGCCCCAGCGTGCTGATCGGCGCCATCGGGGGGATCCCGAAGGCGTTGTTGACCAGGCAGTCGACCCGGCCGAACTCGGCCAGGGCGGCCTCGGCCAGGTTCGCGCGGTCCTCCTCGTCGGTGATGTCGGTCGGGCAGACGAGCGCACGGCGGCCGTGCCCACGCACGACCTCGGCCATCTTCTCCAGGCGTTCGGGGGTGCGGCTGGCCAGCACCAGGTCCGCGCCCGCCTTCGCCGCCTCCTCGCCCAGGGAGCGGCCCAGCCCGGGGCCGACCCCGGAGAGGACGACGACCTTGCCGTCGAGCAGTCCGGTCACGAGAGCATCCTTCGGTTGACGGCACGCTGCCGCGCGGCGATCCGGGCGGCGTACTCCTCGTCGGTGAGGGCGTGGTGGTGCGGCACCAGGGTCGGTATTTCGGCCAGCGGCACACGCTCGATGGTGGGGCCGTCGGCCTCGGTCAGGTCACGTTCGAGGCGCTGCCAGCGCAGCATCATCGGCCCGGTGGCGTGACCGGTGGTCTCGAGCCAGTTGGCGACCGGCGCCGGCGACCCGTCCGGGCCGGGCGGCGGTTGCTCGGCGATCACGAAGCGCATCACCCCGTCGGGGTCGGTGACGGCCTGGGCCTTGGTCAGCGAGGTCTGGTGGGTCTCGTAGTCGGTGGAGGCGTACCAGTCCGAGCCGATCTGGATGGCCTGGTAGCTGCAGTCGTGGCACTCGGGCACGCTGACGACCAGCGCCTCGCCGGGCTCCAGTGCGTAGTGGCCGATGGAGGAGAACTGGGAGGCCAGGCCGCCCGGGGTGGCCTTCGGGACGGTGAGGGTGTTGACCGGCTCCCGGTACTGGAAGAAGTGGGGGAAGGCGAACCACGTCTGCACCGAGCCCACGAGCGATCGTGCGGCGACGTCGTACCTCTTCTCCAGCAGGGCGCGGGTCAGCGGCTGCTTCGGGCGGCCGAGGGTGTCGGGCCGCTCGATCCAGTGGCTGCCGCGCTCCTCGGAGTCCCAGTCGTTGAAGACCTCCCGCACGATCATCGTCTTCGCGCCCGGCTCGGCGAGGTAGCGGAACTCGTAGCTGCCGTCCTCGGCGACGTCGAGCTCGCGGTCGTCGAAGGCCATCAGGCTGGTGGCGGCCGAGTCGGCGGAGTAGGTGCCGCCCATGACCTGGAAGGAGAGGTCGGCCGAGGTGCCGCGGCGCCCGCGTACGACGTACTCGACGCCCTCGCGCAGGTAGGCGTGGAAGTAGATGGCGTCGGGGTTGTCCAGGCCCTGGCGGGAGAACTGGTGGGTGGGGTTGATGAAGAGGGGGTGCTCGAGGTCGTAGTCGAACGCCGTCTGCACCGCCATCCGGATCCGGCCGGCGAGGTAGTCGTAGCCCTCCAGCAGGTCCTGCTCGGTGCGGATGAAGTCGGCGGACTCGATGAGCTGCTCCGCCTCCGCGATCGCGTCCTGGAACGGCTTGCTGATCACGGGTGCACCTGGGCGATCACGTTCTCGGCGTACTGCTCCAGGTGCTTGACCTTCGTCTCCAGCGGCTCGGTGTCGGGCCCCTTGATGTAGGGGACCCGGAAGCCGACGATGCAGTCGGTGACGCCCTTGTCGGCGAGCCGCTTCACGCCGTCGGGGGTGTAGGCGTCGTAGGAGATCACGTGGACCTCGAACTGCGAGGAGTCGCGGGTGTCGCCCTCCTCCCGGCGGATCTCGGCGAGCCGGGTCAGCAGCCGGTCGAGCTCCTCGCCGTCGCCGCCGGCGTGCATCCAGCCGTCGCCCTTGCGCACGGCGCGGCGCAGCGCGGCGTCGGAGTGACCGCCCACCAGGAGGGGGACGGGCTCGGTCGGGGCGGGACACTGCTGCAGCGGCTCGAAGGAGTGGAAGTCGCCGTCGTAGCCGAAGAACTCACCGCTGGTGAGGCCGCGGAGGATGTCCATGCACTCATCCATCCGCTTGCCCCGCTTGGCCCAGGGCACGCCCAGCGCGGCGAAGTCCTCCGGCCAGGGGGAGAGGCCGACGCCGAGGCCGAGCCGGTTGCCGGACAGGTACGCCAGCGAGGACGCCTGCTTGGCCACCAGCACCGGGGGCCGCACCGGCAGCTTGAGCACGAACGGCGTGAGCCGCAGCGTCTCGGTCACCGCGAAGAGGTGGGCGCAGAGCACCATCGTCTCGATGAACTCCTTGCCCTGCAGGAACTCCCGGTCGCCGGTGTCGGTGTAGGGATAGGTCGAGTCGGACTCCTCGGGGTAGATGAGGCTGTCCGCGACCGTCATCGAGGTGTAGCCCGCGGCCTCGGCCGCGCGGGCCAGCGGGGCGTAGTACTCGGCGTGGGTCATCGCCTCGGCGTAGGTGAACCGCATGACGCCACAGTAGAACGTGTTCTAGATTTCTGCCACCGCCGTCTGCCAGAGTGCTGCCATGGCGATGCCCTCCGAGAAGCCCAAGGGACTGGACTCCCCGGTCACCGCGAAGCTCATCAAGTACGGCGCGAGGCTCAACGTCGCCGCCTTCCGCGCCACCAACGGCCGCCTCGGCGCGAAATGGCGCATCGGTGCGGGATGGAAGAAGCCGGTCCCGGTACTGCTGCTCGACCACGTGGGCCGCAAGAGCGGGCAGCGGTTCACGACGCCGCTGCTCTTCCTCGACGACGGCGACCAGTACGTCGTCGTCGCCTCCCAGGGCGGGCTGCCCCGGCACCCCCAGTGGTACCACAACCTGCGGGCGAACCCCGAGACCGAGATCCACCTGCCCCGCCGCGGCCGCCACCCCGTGCGTGCCCGGGTCACCGAGCCGGCCGAGCGGGCGGCACTCTGGCCCCGGCTGGTCGAGCTGTACGCCGACTTCGACAACTACGCGGCCTGGACCGACCGGGAGATCCCCGTCGTCGTCCTCGAGTCCCGGGCCTGAGCAGATGGACCTCGCCGAGCTCGCCGACCGGGCCGAGATCAACGACCTGCTCGCGCGGTACACGCTTGCGGTGGACGCCCAGGAGTGGGACCGGCTCGACACGGTCTTCACGTCCGACGCCCACGTCGACTACACCGAGTCCGGGGGCATCGCCGACGCCTACCCGGTCGTCAAGGAGTGGCTGGCCGCCAACCTCCCGCTCTTCTCCCAGCGCTACCTGCACACGCTGGGCCAGGTCGTGGTCGAGTTCCCCGAGGGCGGGAGTCGCGACGAGGCCGTCGTGACGGCGTACTTCCACAACCCGATGCGGGTGGTCGACGGTGATGCCGAGCGAGTCGTCGAGGTCGGCGGGCGCTACCACCACCGCCTGGTCCGTACGCCGCAGGGCTGGCGCTCACGCCGGCTGCGCGAGGAAGTCGTCTGGACCCGGGGCTTCTGAGGATTTCGCCGGTTTGGCGGTCTCATCAACAATGTCGACATGAGTGACCTCGACGAGCGCCCGCAGCGAGCCGTCCGCAACGGCTTGGTCGCGCTCGTGGCCGTCTCGGTCGCCGTGGGGCTCGTGCTGGCCGTCGTGGCCTTCGTCGGCCTGCAGTTCCTCGGCTTCGGTGGTGGCGACGACGACGGTGGCTCCACGGCGCAGCAGGAGCGGCTCTCCATCCCGCCGATCCAGGCGACCGACGGGCCGAGCGGGCCCGCCATCACGCTGTTCTCCCCGCCGGCCGAGGACGGGTCCAGCTCGGCCTCCGCATCGGCGTCGGAGGAGTCCTCCGAACCGACGGAGGAGGAGAGCGACAAGGACGGCGAGATCTCGCTCTCGGCCGGTCAGACCCAGGTCGGCAACTTCGACCGGATCGACCTCACCGGCGTCTATCCCGGCGGTGAAGGGGTCGTGCTCCAGGTGCAGCGCTTCGAGAACGGGTCGTGGCAGGACTTCCCCGTCACCGCGGCGGTGTCGAACGAGACGTTCTCCACCTACGTGCAGACCGGGGTCAACGGCCCCAACCGGTTCCGGATGGTCGATCGGAAGGCGGACGTCACCTCGAACCCGGTCAAGGTCACCGTCGGGAACTGACGCGGGGCCGAGCGGGCCGGTGGCCCGCCCGACCCCGGGCGTCGTCCTGGCGTGTCAGCCTCGGCCTCAGTCGGGGATCCAGTCCATCGTGTCCGGGTCCGGACCGATGCGCCCCTCGGCGCCCTGGTCGAGGCCGTCGATGGTGGCCATCTGGTCGGCGCTGAGCTCGAAGTCGAAGACGTCGAAGTTCTGCGCCGCCCGCTCGGCCGACATCGTCTTCGGGAACACGATGTCGCCGCGCTGCAGGTGCCACCGCAGGGTCACCTGCGAAGCGGACTTGCCGGTCTCCTCGGCGACCTTCGCGATCGTCGGGTCGTCGAGGACCTTGCCCTGCGCGATCGGCGCCCAGGCCTCGACGCGGGCGTCGACCGCGGCCGAACCGGACCGTGCCGCCTCGTTGGCGAAGAAGGGGTGCACCTCGATCTGGTTGACCACCGGCGCGGTGCCGGTCGCCTCGACGATCCGCTCCAGGTGCGCCGGCTGGAAGTTCGAGACGCCGGCGGAGCGGAGGCGACCGTCCTCGCGCAACGCGAGCATGGCCTCCCAGGTCGAGACGTAGTCACCGTCGTAGCGGGTCGGCAGCGGCCAGTGGATGAGGAACAGGTCCACGTGGTCCAGGCCGAGCTTGGCCAGCGACTCGTCGAAGGTGCGGCGTACGTCGTCGGTGGCGTGGGAGTTGTTGTTGAGCTTGGTCGTGACGTACAGCTCGTCGCGCGGGATCCCGGACGCGGCGATGGCCGCGCCGACCTCGGCCTCGTTGCCGTACATCTGGGCGGTGTCGATGTGGCGGTAGCCGGCCTCGAGGGCCGCGGTCACCACCTTCTCGGTGTCCTCCGGCGGGACCTGGAAGGTGCCGAAGCCGAGCTGGGGGATGGACGTGCCGTCGTTCAGGGGAATCGAAGGAACAGTCATACCCACAGCCAACACCGGGGGTGGTGACACCATTCCTGCGCTCCGCAGGCGCCGACGCGACAACGTTGAGCGCGTCGGGAACAACCCGGGTTGGTCCGCCGTTGTGCCCAGTGGCAGACTTGAGTGCACACCACTCAACAAACTTGTGAGTCACCCCGGAACCTTTCGGAAAGGAAGTTCATCCCATGGCACGTGCAGTCGGTATCGACCTGGGTACCACCAACTCCGTGGTCTCCGTCCTCGAGGGCGGCGAGCCCACCGTGATCGCCAACGCGGAGGGTGCCCGTACGACGCCGTCCGTCGTGGCCTTCTCCAAGAGCGGCGAGGTGCTGGTCGGCGAGGTCGCCAAGCGCCAGGCCGTCACCAACGTCGACCGGACCATCCGCTCGGTCAAGCGCCACATGGGCACCGACTGGAAGACCGAGATCGACGACAAGGACTTCACCCCGCAGCAGATCAGCGCCTTCGTGCTGCAGAAGCTGAAGCGGGATGCCGAGGCCTACCTCGGCGAGGACGTCACCGACGCGGTCATCACCGTCCCGGCGTACTTCTCCGACGCCCAGCGGCAGGCCACCAAGGAGGCCGGCGAGATCGCGGGCCTCAACGTCTCGCGCATCGTCAACGAGCCGACCGCGGCCGCCCTGGCCTACGGCCTGGACAAGGGCGACGACCAGACCATCCTGGTCTTCGACCTCGGTGGCGGCACCTTCGACGTGTCGCTGCTCGAGATCGGCGAGGGCGTCGTCGAGGTCAAGGCGACCTCCGGTGACAACCACCTCGGTGGTGACGACTGGGACAACGCGGTCGTCGAGTGGATGGTCAAGAAGTTCAAGGACAACAACGGCGTCGACCTCGCCGCGGACAAGATCGCCGCGCAGCGCCTTCAGGAGGCCGCCGAGAAGGCCAAGATCGAGCTGTCCTCCTCCTCGGAGACCACGATCCACCTGCCCTACATCACCCACGGCGAGTCCGGCCCGCTCCACTTCGAGGAGAAGCTGACCCGCGCGGAGTTCCAGCGCCTCACCGAGTCGCTGCTCGACCGCACCAAGGCGCCGTTCCAGAGCGTTCTGAAGGACGCCGGCGTCAAGGTCGGCGAGATCGACCACGTGGTCCTCGTGGGTGGTTCCACCCGCATGCCGGCCGTCACCGAGACGGTCAAGGAGCTGCTGGGTGGTCAGGAGCCCAACAAGGGCGTCAACCCCGACGAGGTCGTGGCGGTCGGTGCCGCGCTGCAGGCCGGTGTCCTCAAGGGTGAGGTCAAGGACGTGCTGCTCCTCGACGTCACCCCGCTGAGCCTGGGCATCGAGACCAAGGGTGGCGTGATGACCACGCTGATCGAGCGCAACACCACGATCCCGACCAAGCGGAGCGAGATCTTCTCCACCGCCGACGACAACCAGCCGTCGGTCGAGATCAAGGTGGCGCAGGGCGAGCGCCCGATGTGGGCCCAGAACCAGCCCCTGGGCAACTTCGAGCTCACCGGGCTGCCCCCGGCGCCGCGTGGTGTGCCGAAGATCGAGGTCACCTTCGACATCGACGCCAACGGCATCGTCCACGTGACCGCGAAGGACCAGGCCTCGGAGAAGGAGCAGTCGATGACCATCTCCGGTGGCTCGGCGCTCGGCAAGGACGAGATCGACCGGATGGTCAAGGAGGCCGAGGAGTACGCCGCCGAGGACGCCGCCCGCAAGGAGGCCGTCGAGGCGCGCAACTCCGCCGACCAGCTCGTCTACTCCACCGAGAAGTTCCTCGAGGACAACGGTGACAAGCTGCCCGAGGACGTCAAGACCGAGGTCGGCGCCGACGTCGAGGAGCTGAAGAAGACGCTGGAGAACGAGGACGCCACCGCCGAGGACATCAACGCCGGCGTGAGCAAGCTCGGGGAGTCCAGCCAGAAGATGGGCGCCGCGATGTACGCCGCCGCCGAGGCCGACGAGTCCGCCGCCGGCGGGACGACCGGGGCCACCGGTGAGGGCGACGAGGACGTCGTGGACGCCGAGATCGTGGACGAGGAGGACACCTCGTCCGAGAGCGAGGACAAGTGACCGACGCCGAGCAGGAGCCCACGTCGCCGGGCCCGGACCACCCGGGCACCAGCGGCGTGGACGACATGGTCGAGGAAGGCGCCCCGGTCGAGCCGCAGGACGTCGCGGCGGTCGAGGAGGACCAGCCCGCCGGCGGCGACCCGGTGACCGAGGCCGAGCAGGCGCTCGCCGAGCGCACCGCGGACCTCCAGCGGCTCCAGGCGGAGTACGCCAACTACCGCCGCCGGGTCGAGCGTGACCGGGAGCAGGTCCGGGAGAACGCCACGTTCGCCGCGCTCACTCCGATCGTCGAGGTGCTCGACACCATCGACCGGGCGCGTGAGCACGGTGAGCTGGAGGGCGGCTTCAAGGCCGTGGCCGACCAGCTCGAGCGGATCGTGGCCGACCGGGGCCTGGAGCGGTTCGGCACCGTCGGGGACGAGTTCGACCCGACGCTGCACGAGGCGTTGTCCCACATCGGCACCGACCCGGAAGTCAG
The DNA here is from genome assembly GCF_019448235.1 of Nocardioides panacisoli. NCBI lineage: Bacteria > Bacillati > Actinomycetota > Actinomycetes > Propionibacteriales > Nocardioidaceae > Nocardioides > Nocardioides panacisoli. The sequence continues at coordinate 2,322,159 of NZ_CP080409.1, read as the reverse complement.
TGTCACCACCTGCAAGGTGATCGCCAAGAGCGGCTACCGCATCGGCGACCGTGTCGTGCGGGCCGCGCAGGTGCTGGTGGTGGATCCTGAGGAGGGTGACCAGCCGGCCCCGGCGCAGTCGCCGTCCGGAGAGTCCACCCAGCCGGAGGAGCCGGCCGAGGAAGTCGTCGAGAACGAGGAGTGAGGGGAGGCGCGCGTGAGCCAGGACCAGGAGATCCGTCCCGAGTGGGCGCACAAGGACTACTACGCCGACCTGGGCGTGGCGAAGTCGGCCTCCCAGGACGAGATCAAGAAGGCCTACCGCAAGCTCGCGCGCGCCAACCACCCCGACTCCAACCCCGACGACACCGCCAAGCACGACAAGTTCAAGGCGGTCGCCGAGGCGTACGACGTCGTCGGTGACCCCGCCAAGCGCAAGAAGTACGACGAGGCGAAGGAGCTCTTCGCCAGCGGCGGCTACCCCGGCGGTGGCTTCGGCGGCGGTGCCGGCGGGGTCAACTTCGAGGACATGATGCGCCAGCAGGGCGGCGGGGCCGGTGGCTTCGGCGACCTGTTCGGCGACCTCTTCGGCGGGTTCGGGGGCGGCGGCGGTGCCCGTCGCCGCCCGCGGCCCGCCCGGGGTGCGGACCTGGAGACCTCCACGACGATCGGGTTCACCGACGCGCTGGACGGTGTGACGGTCTCGCTGCGGATCTCCTCCGACGGCCCGTGCGCGACGTGTTCGGGGTCCGGCGGCAAGCCGGGCAGCAGTCCGCACACGTGCCCCACCTGTGAGGGGAGCGGGTACGTCGTCGCCTCGCTGGGCGGCGCGTTCTCGATGAACGAGCCGTGCCCGGCGTGTGGCGGTCGCCAGTTCGTCTACGACGAGGCGTGCCCGACCTGCTTCGGATCCGGCCGTGGCAAGAACACCCGCACCATCCAGGCCAAGATCCCCGCCGGGGTCAAGGACGGCCAGCGCATCCGGCTGCGCGGCAAGGGCGCGCCGGGGGAGAACGGCGGCCCGTCCGGCGACCTGTTCGTCACCGTCAAGGTCGCCACCCACCGGGTCTTCGGTCGCAAGGGCGACCACCTGACGGTCGAGGTGCCGATCTCCTTCCCCGAGGCGGCGCTCGGTGCCGAGATCAAGGTGCCGACACTCGGCGGCACCCCGGTCACGGTCAAGGTGCCCGCCGGCACGCCCACCGGCCGCACGTTCCGGGTGCGCGGTCGGGGCGCGAAGAAGCCCGACGGCAGTCGCGGCGACCTGCTCGCCACCGTGGAGGTGCAGGTGCCCGGCTCGCTCACCGACGATGCCCGCCAGGCGCTCGAGGCGTACGCCGCCACGACGGCCGACGCGCGGCTGCGCGGCAACCTCTTCGCCGAGGGTGAGCAGTGATGGTCGGCCCGCGCGGACCGGTGGACCCGGCCCCGGACGCCGCCGTCTTCGTGATCAGTGTGGCCGCCGAGCTCAGCGGCCTCCACCCGCAGACGCTGCGCACGTACGAGCGCATGGGGCTCATCACGCCCCGTCGCACCGGTGGCGGTGGTCGCCGCTACTCCTCGACCGACGTCGAGCTGCTGCGCAGCATCGCCGAGCTCACCTCGTCCGGCATCGGCATCGAGGGCGTGCGCCGCATCCTGGAGCTGGAGCACACGGTGGCGGCGCTGCGGGCGCAGAACGCCGAGCTCGCCGCGGAGCTCGACGCCGCCAAGGAGGTGCTGCGCCAGACGATGAGCACCCGTCCGGCGAGCGCCCCGAACACCCTGCCGGTGCTGCGGACCGCGGCGCCGAGCCAGTCATTGGTGGTCTGGCGCCGCGGCCGCTCCTAGTGCTCCTGCCGGCTCACTCCAGCCGCAGGAAGGCCAGGTGCTGCTCGTACTGGTCCAGGCAGTCGTGGATCACCTGGGTCTCGGTGTAGCCCATGACGTCGTAGTCCTGGCCGCCATCGCCCAGGTGCACCTCGAGCCGGCCGTACCGGTCGCGGTCTCCCAGCACGCGGCCGCCGTACGTCGGCACCGGCGCCACGTCGAGCTGCACCCGGTAGACGAACGGGTGGGTGTCGGCGTCGCTGCGCAGCTCCACCCACGGCGAGCCGTCCTCGGCGTCGCCGGTGGTGACACTCGCGGTCACCGACCGCTCGGTGAGTTCCACGGCCACGGCCTCCAGGGCGGGGTGGATCACCGTGGTCAGATGCCGCGTGGCGTCCTCGGGGGCCACGAAGCTGACCGCTCGGGCGAGGCGGGTGCGCCAGGCACCGCGCCCTCCCTCGTGCTCGGACCGTGCCGAGAGCAGCGCCGGCAGGTGGTGGTCGGCGGAGTCCGCCCGCCGTCCCTCGACGCGGAGTGCGCGGGCCAGTCCCCACATCACCAGGATCAGCACGATCGCGAACGGCACCGCGAAGATGATCGTGGCGTACTGCAGCGCCAGGATCCCGCCGACCAGCAGCATCGAGATGGTGAGTACGCCGGTGACCGAGGCCCACACGATCCGCATCCACGGGGCGGCGTCGTCGTGCACCGACCGCAGGTCCGAGCTCAGGTTGCCCGTCACCAGCGCGCCGGAGTCGGCGGAGGTGACGTAGAACAGCAGCCCGACCATGAAGGCGAGCGTGATGACCACGCCCGAGGCGGGGTACTGCTGGAGCAGCGTGTAGAAGCCGGCGCCGTCGTACTGCTGCGCCTCCTCGGCGAAGCTCGTGTCGCCACCGCGGACGCGGTCGATGGCGGCGTTGCCGAAAATGCTGATCCACATCACGATGTAGGTGAAGGGGATGATCATCGTCCCGGCCACGAACTGCCGGATGGTGCGGCCCCGCGAGATCCGGGCCAGGAAGAGGCCCACGAAGGACGCCCAGGCGATCCACCACGCCCAGAAGAACAGCGTCCACAGCGACATCCACTCGGCGTTGTCGACGAAGGCGAACGTCTCGGTCGTCTTCGCGGGGAAGGTGCGCACGAAGTCGCCCACGTTCATCACGATGGCGTTGAGGATGAACGTCGTCTTGCCGGTGAGCAGCACCCAGCCGGCCAGGCCGAGCGCGAGGATCACGTTGAGCTGGGACAGCATCCGGATGCCCTTGTCGACGCCCGTCGTCGCCGACACGGCGGCCATGCCGACGGCGAGTGCGGCGAGCGCGATCTGCGCGCCGGTGCCGACGCCGATCCCGAACAGCACGTTGAGGCCGACGTTGAGGAAGACCACGCCGATGCCGAGGCTCGTGGCGACGCCGAAGACGGTGCCGAGCACGGCGGCGGTGTCCACGGCGTGCCCGATCGGCCCGTTGATCTTCGACCCGAGGATCGGGTGGAGCGCGGAGCGGACGGCGAGCGGCAGGTTGAGCCGGTAGGCGAAGTACGCCAGTGCCAGCCCCATCAGCGCATACATCGCCCAGCCGGTGATCCCGTAGTGGAACAGCGTCCACACCGTCGCCTCGCGGGCCGCCTCGACCGACTCGGCCTCGGCCCCGCCCGACGGGGGAGCGACGTACTGCGTCACCGGCTCGACGACGGAGAAGAACATCACGTCGGTGCCGATGCCGGCCGCGAAGAGCATCGAGGCCCAGGCGAAGGTCGAGTACTCCGGGCGCGAGTGGTCAGGACCGAGCCGGACGTGCCCGTAGCGGGAGATGCCCAGGAACAGCACGAAGCCCAGGATCACCGTCGCGAGCAGGATGTAGAACCAGCCGAACCCGGTGGTCACCTTGTCCACGACGGTGAAGATCGTGCTCTCGGCGTTGCCCGGCGCCACGATCGCCCAGATCGCCATCAGGCTGATCCCGACGACCGAGGACAGGAAGACCGGCCATCGCGCCGGTGGCCCGCCGCTGTGGTCGTCGCGGCTCGCCGCGCGTGGTTCGACGGGGTCGGTGTCGATGCTCATGACGTCTCTCCTGTCCTGTGCGCGGCCTCGGCGGCTGCTGCACTCGGTGGTTCGGTCGTCGCGTCCCAGGCGTCGTTGCGGGGATCACCGGGCGGGTACGGCGGGTCGCCCCGGCCGTGGCGGTACCACGGCACGTCGGGCAGCGGCGGCAGTGGCGTGTTGCCGGCGATCAGGTCCGCCGCCTTCTCCGCGACCATCATCACGGGGGCGTAGATGTTGCCGTTGGTGACGTAGGGGAACACGGAGGCGTCCACGACGCGCAATCCCTGGGTCCCGTGCACCCGCATCGTCTCCGGGTCGACGACCGCGTCCTCGCCGGTGCCCATCTTCGCGGTGCACGAGGGGTGCAGTGCCGTCTCGGCGTCGCGCGCCACCCAGTCGAGGATCTCCTCGTCGGTGGACACTTCGGGCCCGGGGGAGATCTCGCCGCCGCTGAAGGCGGCGAACGCCGGCTGCTCCAGGATGGTGCGTGCGGCGCGCACCATCTCGACCCACTCGCGGCGGTCGTTCTCGGTGGAGAGGTAGTTGAACTGGATCGCCGGGTGCTCGCGCGGATCGTTGGAGCGGATGCGCAGCGAGCCGCGGGTGTCGGCGTACATCGGGCCGATGTGGACCTGGTAGCCGTGGATGCCGTGGTCGCTCTCGGCGGGCTTGCTGCCGTCGTAGCGGATCGCGATCGGCAGGAAGTGGAACATCAGGTTCGGCCAGCCGACCTCGTCGTTGCTCCGGATGAAGCCACCGGCCTCGAAGTGGTTCGACGCCCCGACGCCGCGGCGACCGAATAGCCACTCCGCGCCGATCCGCGGCTTGTGGTGGTGCGCCAACCAGGGGGCGATCGAGACGGGCTGCCGTGCCGCGTGCTGCACGTACACCTCGAGGTGGTCCTGCAGGTTCGCGCCCACGCCGGGCAGGTCGAGCCGGGGAGCGACGCCGACGCTCGCCAGGTGCTCGGCGTCGCCGATGCCGGCGAGCTGCAGCAGCTGCGGGCTGTTGAAGGCACCGCCGCACAGGATCACCTCACCCGCGGTGACCGAGCGCTCCAGCTTGCCCGCGCGCACGTAGTCGACACCGGTGCAGCGCGTGCCCTCCATCCGCAGCCCGGTGACGAAGGCACGGGTCTCGACGTCGAGGTTCTTGCGGTGCTCCACCGGGTGGAGGTAGGCCCGCGCGGCGGAGAGCCGCCGCCCGCGGTGGACGTTGCGGTCGAACTTGGCGAAGCCCTCCTGCCGGTAGCCGTTGACGTCGTCGGTCAACGGGTAGCCCGCCTCCTGCACGGCCTCCAGGAAGGCGCCGAACAGCGGCGACGTCGCGGGCCCGCGCTCGAGCACGAGCGGGCCGGAGCCGCCGCGCCAGGCGTCCGGACCGGCGAGGCAGGTCTCCATCCGCCGGAAGTAGGGCAGGCAGTGGGCGTAGTCCCAGTGCTCCATGCCGGCGTCGCCGGCCCACCGCTCGAAGTCCATCGGGTTGCCCCGCTGGAAGATCATGCCGTTGATCGAGCTGGAGCCGCCGAGCACCTTGCCGCGGGCGTGGTAGACCCGGCGGCCGCCCATGTGGGGCTCGGGCTCGGACTCGTACTTCCAGTCGTACAGCCGGTTGCCGATCGGGTAGGGAAGCGCTGCCGGCATGTGGATGAACGGGTCGAGGATCGAGTCGTTGCGGCCCGCCTCGAGCACCAGCACGCTGGTGTGCGGGTCGGACGACAGCCGGTTGGCCAGGGCGGACCCGGCCGAGCCGCCGCCGACGATCACGACGTCGTAGGACTTCATCGTGCTCCTCCTCTGCGGTCGACGAACCAGTCAGCCGGCGCGGGACGGGTGTTGTGCCACACGTGCTTGGTCTCGCGGTACTCCTCCAGCCCGGCCACGCCGAGCTCGCGGCCGACCCCGGACTGCTTGAAGCCGCCCCACTCGGCGCCGGCCACGTAGGGGTGGAAGTCGTTGATCCAGATCGTGCCGTGCCGCATCCGGGCCGCCACCCGTTCGGCCCGTCCGGCGTTCTCGGTCCACACGGCGCCCGCCAGGCCGTAGATGGTGTCGTTGGCCAGGCTGACCGCAGCCTCCTCGGCGCGGTCACCGTCGGCACCCTCGAAGGTCTCCACCGTCAGCACCGGGCCGAAGGACTCCTCCTGCACGCACCGCATGTCGGCGGCGCAGTGGTCCAGGATCGTGGGCAGGTAGTAGAAGCCGTCGTCGTACTCCGCCCCCTCGGGTGGGCCACCGCCGCAGCGCAGGTCGGCCCCGTCCTCGACGGCGTCGGCGACGTACTGCGCGACCTTGTCCCGGTGCTCGGCGCTGATGAGCGGGCCTGCCTCGGCCTGGTCGTCGAACGGCGCGCCCAGCCGGATGCCGCGTGCGCGCTCGACCAGCTCGTCCACCACCCGGTCGTGGATGCTGGACTCCACGATGAGCCGGGTGCCGGCGGAGCAGACCTGGCCCGAGTCCAGGAACACTGCGGTGAGGGCGTTGTCGATCGCGGCCGGCAGGTCGGCGTCGGCGAAGATCACGTTGGGGTTCTTGCCGCCCAGCTCCAGGGCGACCTTCTTCACCGTCGCCGCGGCGCTGGCCATGATCACCCGGCCGGTGTGGAGCCCGCCGGTGAAGGAGACGAGATCGACGGCCGGGTCCTCGACGAGGGCCGCGCCGACCTCGGCGCCGGTCCCCAGCACCAGGTTGCCCACCCCGTCGGGCAGGCCCAGGTCGGCGAGGGTCCGCAGCAGCCAGATGCAGGTGCTGGGGGTCAGCTCGCTGGGCTTGAGGACGAAGGTGTTGCCCGCCGCGAGGCACGGCGCGACCTTCCAGGCCGTCTGCAGCAGCGGGAAGTTCCACGGGGTGATCAGGGTGCAGACCCCGACCGGCTCGTGGACCACGCGGCTGCGTACCTCGGGCACCCCGGTGTCGACGACCCGGCCGGCGTCGTTCGCGGCGAGGTCGGCGAAGTGCCGGAAGACGCTGATGATGTCGTCCATGTCGATCTGCGCCTCGACGAAGCGCTTGCCGGTGTCGAGTGACTCCAGCTCCGCGACGTGGTCCTTCTCCGCCTCGAGCCGGTCGGCGAGGCGACGCAGCAGGTCCGCCCGGTCGGCCGTGGGCGTGTGCGGCCACGGCCCGTCGTCGAAGGCCGAGCGCGCCGCGGCGACCGCCGCACGCGCATCGGCCGCCGTTCCCTCCGCCACCGTCGCGACCTCGCGACCGTCGGCGGGGCAACGGATGGTCCTGGTCCCCGAGTCGTCTGCCGGCCGCCAGGTGCCGGCGATGAAGATCGTGTCCATGGGCCCCTCTGAGGTTGTGATTGTCATCTTGCCCCGCGGGCGCCGGTCCGTCCACCGTCGACGGCGTCGCGTGCCCCGTGGGGTCGACGCGTCGTCCGCGGTCCGTACGGCGGATCGCTGTCCCCGGCGCTCCGCGCGGCACTAACCTCGCACTGTCCCGTTGTTGGTGTGACATGGGGTGACGGGCGAGGCGAAGGGGATGTGACGTGGACGCAGTGCTGGGGTGGCTGGCCGACTGGGCGGCGCACGTCGACTGGTTCGCGTTCGCATCGATCCCGGTCTTCACCGGCGTCGTCGGCTGGCTGATCAACTGGTCGGGACTCTGGATGCTCTTCAGCCCGATCCGGTTCTACGGCGTCGCGATCCCCGGCTGGCGTGAGGCGGTCACGCTGTTCCCGCGCAAGCTGCAGGAGGTCCCCGGCTGGCCCGAGGGGCGTCTCGGCTGGCAGGGCATCGTGCCGGCGCGCGCCGCGAAGATGGGCAGCATCGCCGTCGACAAGGTCATCGCCAAGCTCGGCACGCCGGCGGAGTTCTACCAGCAGCTCGAGCCCGACCAGATCGCCGAGCACATCGTGGCGATGTTCCGCCCCGAGCTGCCCGACATCGTCGACGAGGTGATGCGTGAGGAACACCCGCGGCTGTGGCGCGACCTGCCGCCGGCGGCCAAGCAGGCCATCATCGACCGGGTCCAGGCCCAGCTCCCCGAGCTCATCGGACGCATCACCGACGAGATCGGCGTCCACATCGACCAGCTGCTCGACCCGAAGATCATGGTCATCGACCACTTCCGCAACAACCCCGAGCTGGTGGTCCGCGTCTTCCGCGACGTCGGTCAGCGCGAGCTCAACCTGATGGTCGCGTTCGGCTTCATCTTCGGCTTCGCGCTCGGCATCCCGGTGGCGATCGTCGACCAGACCTGGCACATCTGGTGGCTGCTGCCCATCCTCGGCGTGGTGGTCGGCTGGATCACCAACCTGCTGGGGATGTGGCTGATCTTCGACCCGCCCGAGCCCAAGCGCATCCTGGGCATCAAGGTGCAGGGCCTGTTCCTGCGCCGCCAGGACCAGTGCGCCGAGGTCTATGCGCGGATCATCGCCGACGACGTCATCACCCTGGAGCGGATCGGTGACTTCTTGATGGACGGTCCTCGCGGCGACCGCACGCGCCAGATGCTCGCCGACGCCCTGCGGCCGGCCATCGATCGGGCGGCCGGCCCGATGCGGGGCGCGGTCCGTGTGGCGCTGGGCGGGGAGCGCTTCGACAACATCCGCGAGGGCGTCACCCGGCAGGCCGTCGGGCGCACCATCACCCCCTTCAAGGACCCGGAGTTCTCCGCGCGGCAGTCGGACAAGATCCAGGGCCTGCTGGCGCGGCGTACCAAGGAGCTGCCGCCGCGGGACTTCGTGGAGATGATGCGCGCCGCCATCAAGGAGGACGAGTGGATGCTCTACGCCCACGGTGCCGTCATGGGGGCCGCCGGTGGCTTCCTCCACGTCGCCATCTACAACTGGGGGCTGATCCCGGGGTTCCCGCCGTGAGAGAGGGGCAGGCGTCATGAGCGAGGACGAGTACGGCGACCCGTCGCGGCTGCCCGCCGTCCGGGAGTACAACGTGGTCGACTCCGTGCCCGGGCTGGCCCGCGTCGCCGGCGCCGCCGCCCTGCACACCGCGGAGTGGGGCCTGCGCACCACGGCCAGGAGCTGGTTCCGCGTCGGCAAGGCGGTCACGGACCGCAACGAGGCGGCCTCGCTGGTCCACGACGTCGGGCAGTACGTCGGCACCGTCGGCGACCTCGCCCGTCAGGTCGCGGACGGTACGCCAGTCGCGAAGGCACTCCTCAACGCCGGCGAGGCACTCGGCGCGGTCTCCGACCGTCCGGTGGCCGTCAACGGTGAGGTCCTGGCCAACCGGCCGCAGACGCTGCGTGAACGGGGCGAGGACCTGCTGCACCGCTCGCGCGACGTGTGGAGCACCGACGACCGGCACCCCGCCTTCGACCGGATCCTCGACGAGCTCGCGCCCGACGAGGGGCGGATCCTGCTCCTCCTGCTGCGCGGCGGCCCCCAACCCAGTGTCGACATCCGCACCGGTGGACTGACCGGGATGGTCAGCAGCCAGCTCATCGCGCCGGGGCTCCAGATGATCGGCCCCCGTGCCGGGGTGCGCTACCTCGAGCACGTGCCGTCCTACCTGCACAACCTCTTCCGACTCGGGCTGGTCTGGTTCTCCCGGGAGCCCGTGACCGACCACCAGGAGTACCAGGTGTTGGAGGCGCAGCCGGACGTGCTCGACGCCCTGCACTCGGTCAAGTTCGCCAAGGTCGTGCGCCGCAGCCTCCACCTGACGCCGTTCGGCGAGGAGTTCTGCCGACTGGCCCTGGTCGACGCCGAGGAGGCCGCGAGCGACCTGCCCGAGCACGCCGCGCCGCCGGATGCGGACGGCAAGGACCGACCCCGCCCCTGACCTGCAGAAATCGATGTCTCTCGACACCGAGAATTCACTGCACGTGACGCTTATCCGGTGTTAATCTCTATGCCCGACTCGGGCGCCGGGGTTGTCCCCCACGGGATCAAGCCGGTGGCTGTGCCGTTGCCATGACGACCTACTCGTACTGGGGGACACAAGGTGTTGCGATCGAGGCGTGCTTCGCGGGCCGTGAGGATGCTCGTCTCGGGCGCCCTGATGGTGAGCGTGGCGCTCGTCGCCGTGCCCGCGCTGGCCACCGAGCAGGGTCCGACCACCGTGACCTTCAACGGCACGACCGGCACGACCACCGAGACCATGCCCTCGGGGCTGACGGTCAACTCCAGTTTCGCCGAGACCGGCGGCGGCATCGACGTCGCCGGTGGCGTGACGATGTCGGCCAAGAACGCGACCAACGCCCTCTACACGCCCGACCTCGACCTCAACGAGTCCGCGACCGACCTGGACATCTCCGCCAGTGACGGCTTCGGTGGCAGCAACTGCACGGCACCGGCCTTCAACGGTGCGGTGACGACGTGCACCAACCGGGGGACGATGCAGGTCAACTTCGGTCAACCGGTCCGCAACCCGGTCCTCCACCTCACCGGTCTCGGTGGCTGGAGCGGCAACGGCAACCGACGGGTCGCGGCCACTGCGGTCCTGCGCCTCACCGGCGGTCCGCAGTTCGGAGCCGTGCAGCCGGGCAGCACCAACCTGGTCTCCACGGGCGACACGGTCGAGACCGTCAACGCCCTCGCGGGTTCGGTCTGCAACACCGGCAACAATCCGAACGGCGGGAGCACGGCGGGGTGCGGCTCGGTCGTCGTCCCCGGCACGTTCACGTCCCTGTCGCTGCGCCTGGACGTCAAGCTCCACTGTTCGCGCGGCTTCGGTCAGGACTGCCAGGACGCGATCGACACCAGCAACCTCGTCGACGAGATCCACTACACCTGGACCACCGGCCAGGACTTCGGCGACGCCCCGACCAGCTACCAGGGCCCGGTGGCCCCGCAGCACACCGTCGGTGACCTGCAGCTGGGCGCCTTGGTCGACATCGACGACGCCGACACCGACGGCGTCAACACGACCACCTCGCCGTACGCCGTGGCCGCGGGCTCCTCGGCCAACCTCCCGGCCGGTGACGGCGCCGACGAGGATGCCTTCCTCGGTGGCCTGCCCTCCATCACCCAGGGCAGCGCCTACAGCCTCACCGTCCCGATCTCGGGAGCGAGCAAGGCCGGCACGGTGGCCGGCTGGATCGACACCAACCGCAACGGCAGCTTCGACGCAGGCGAACGCGCCTCGGCGAACTTCGCCGCCGGTGCGACCTCTGTGCAGCTCAACTGGCCGGCCACGGCCACGGCAGGCGCGAGCCCGGGGGCGACCTATGCCCGGTTCCGGACCTCCTACGTCGGGAGCCAGGTCACCAGCCCGACCGGCCGCGCCACCTCCGGTGAGGTCGAGGACTACAGCGTCCAGATCGTCCCCGAGGCGCCCGCGATGACGCTCACCAAGACCGCGGGCACCGTGCAGGACACCAACAACGACGGGATCGTCTCGGCCGGCGACCGGCTGCCCTACACCTTCACCGTGCGCAACACGGGCAACGTCCCGCTGACCGGGCTGACCGTCACCGACAACAAGATCGCCTCGGTCACCTGTGCCAACCCGACCGTCGCGGTGGGTGGGTCCACGACCTGCACCGGCACCTACACGCTGACCCAGGCCGACATCACCGCCGGCCAGGTCGACAACACCGCGACCGCACGGGCGACCTCCAGCGGTGGCGCGACCGTCCAAGCCCAGGGCAGCGTCAGCAAGCCGCTGGAGCAGACCCCCCGGATCCGCGTGGTCAAGAGCGCGGGCACCTTCAACGACGCCAACGGCAACAACCGACCGGACGCGGGCGAGACGCTGCCGTACTCCTTCGAGGTGACCAACACCGGCAACGTGCCGCTCACCTCGGTCGGCGTCACCGACCCCAAGACCGGTCCGGTCTCCTGCCCGGCGAGCCCCGCCACGCTCAACCCGGGCCAGTCGAAGACCTGTTCGGCGACCTACACGCTGACCCAGGCCGACATCAACGGCGGCGCGGTCGACAACACCGCGACGGCGACCGGCACCCCGCCCTCCGGTGACCCGGTGACCGGCACCGACACCGTCTCCTCGCCCCTGACGCGCGCCAACTCCCTGGCGATGACCAAGGAGGTCGTCCCGGGCTTCCCCCAGGACACCAACGGCAACGGCATCACTGACGCCGGCGACACGATCCGCTGGCGCTTCCAGGTGACCAACACCGGCAACACGACGCTCACCAACCTCGCCATCAACGACCCGAAGGCGGGGACGACGACCTGCGCGGCGACCACCCTCGCTCCCGGCGCCTCGACCACCTGCACGTCCGGCGACGTCACGATCACCGCCAGCGACTACCCGACGCTGACCAACACCGCGACCGCCCGTGCACGGAACCCGCAGAACACGCTGATCACCTCGCCCTCCTCGAGCACCAGCACCGACCTCACCCGGCCGAACCCGACGCTCAGCCTGGACAAGCAGGCCGGTACGCCGACCGACGCCAACGGGTCCGGGCTGACCGACGCCGGCGACACCATCGACTACACCTTCGTGGTCGAGAACACCGGCAACGTGCCGATCGCGAGCGTGGAGATCAACGACGCGACCATCGGCGACGTCGCCTGCCCCGCGACGTCGCTGGCGCCGGGCGAGGACACCACCTGTACGGCGACGTACACCATCACCACCGCCGACGAGGACGACGGCGCCGTCCAGAACACCGCCACCGCCTCGGGCTCGGCCAACGGGACCGAGGTCACCTCCAACACCGACACCACCTCGACCCCGGTGCAGACACCGGACCCCGAACTGACCATCACCAAGTCGCAGTCGGCCCCCGACGACGTCAACGGCTCCGGGCTGACCGACGCCGGTGACACCATCACCTACGACTTCGAGATCGAGAACACCGGCAACGTCCCGGTCTCCGCGATCACCGTCGACGACCCCAAGCTCGCGCCGACCACGATCACCTGCGACCCGACCACCCTGGCGCCGGGCGAGACGACCACCAGCTGCACGAGCGTCGTCTACACGATCACCGAGAACGACCAGGCCAGCGGCCGCGTGGTCAACACCGCCACCGCACGCGGCACCGCGCCCAGCGGCGCCCAGGTCAACTCCGCGCCGTCCGCGGTCACCACGCCGGTGCAGACCCCGGCCCCGGCGCTGGAGCTGGAGAAGGAGGCCGGGACCCCGGTCGACGAGGACGGCAGCGGCGACGTCGGCACCGGCGACACGATCCCCTACACGTTCACCATCACCAACGCCGGCAACGTCCCGCTGGCCGGTGTCGAGGTCGACGACCCGAAGATCGGTCCGGTCGACGACTGCACGCCGGCCACGCCCGCAGACCTTGCTGTCGGCGCGACCATCGAGTGCACGGCGGACTACACGATCACCGCCCAGGACCAGGGTGACGGCGCGGTGGTCAACAACGCGACCGCGACGGGCATCGACCCCGACGGAGGCGATGTCGAGTCCGACGTGGCGCAGACGATCACCCCGGTCAGCGAGGCCAATCCGTCCCTGGTGATCGACAAGCAGGCCGGGGACCCCGTCGACGTCAACCAGAACGGCATCATCGACGCTGGCGACACCATCCCCTACACCTTCGTGGTGAGCAACAACGGCAACACCACCGTCGACCAGGTCGGTGTCGTCGACGACCGCGTCGCCACCGTGGACTGCGACGTGACGACCCTCGCGCCCGGTGAGGACACCACCTGCGAGGCGAGCTACACCATCGTCGTGGCCGACCAGACCGCGGGCGAGGTCGTCAACACCGCGAGTGCCGAGGGTCAGGACACCGTCGGTGGCGGCGAGGTGACCTCGCCCGAGGACAGCACCACCACGACGCCGGTGGACGCTCCCGCACCCCGGCTCCGCCTCGACAAGCGGGCCGCCGCCCCGATCGACGCCAACGGCGACGGCATCACCGACGCCGGTGACACGATCAGCTACACCTTCGAGGTCACCAACACGGGCAACACCATCATCAACGACGTCGCCGTGGCCGACCCCAAGGTCGGGCCCGTGACCTGTGACCCGACCAGTCTGGCGCCCGGGGCGAGCGTGGTCTGCACCGCGGCGCCGTACACGATCACGGCCGCGGACGAGACCAGCGGAGCGGTGGACAACCAGGCCCGGGCGACCGGACTGTCCGGCTCGGGCGACGACCCCGCCGGCACCACGGTCCAGTCCGCCCCGGACACCACCTCCACCCCGACGACCGCCCCGGAGCCGGTCATCGACCTCGACAAGCGGGTGGCCGCCCCGGTCGACGCCAACAACGACGGGATCACCGACGCCGGTGACACGGTCAGCTACTCCTTCGTGGTCACCAACACCGGCAACGTGCCGCTGGGCGACGTCACGCTGACCGACCCCAAGCTGGGTGCGGTGACCTGTGCGGCCACCAGCCTCGCCGTCGACGCCCGGACCACGTGTACGCCGGTCACCAACCCGTACACGATCACCGCCGCCGACCAGGCGAACGGCTCGGTCGACAACGACGCCGAGGTCGCGGGCACCTCGCCCACCGGCCAGACCGTCACCGACGGGGACTCCACCTCCACCCCGACGCAGGCCCCGGCGCCGGCCCTGTCGCTGCAGAAGAGCATCGCCTCCTACAGCGACGTCAACAACGACGGCCTCGCCGACACCGGCGACACGCTGACCTACAACTTCACGGTCCGCAACACCGGCAACGTGCCGCTGGACGAGATCGCCGTCGCCGACCCGACGCTGGCCGGCGCGACGCCGGCCGCGACGATCTCCTGCCCGGTGACCACGCTCGCGCCCGGCGCCACCACGACCTGCACCTCGACCGCGTACACGATCACCGACGACGACGTCGCCGCGGGCAGCGTGGACAACACCGCGACCCCGTCCGGCACGCGTCGCGACAACGGTGCGACCGTCACCGGAACGCCGGGCGACAACAGCTACCCGACCACCGCCCCGGCCCCCGCGATCACCCTGGACAAGCAGGCTGCCGAGCCCACCGACGTCAACGACAGCGGACTGGTCGACGCCGGCGACACGATCTCCTACACCTTCCTGGTGCGGAACTCCGGCAACGTGCCGCTCGACGACGTCAGCGTCGACGACAACCACGTCGACACCGTCACCTGCCCCGGCAGCCCGGTCACCCTCGCGGCCGGCGCAGCGGTGACCTGCACCGCCACCTACACCGTGACCGAGGACGACGAGGCCGCCGGCTCGGTGCCCAACACCGCCACGGCCACCGGCACGCCGCGCAGTGACGACCCGGCACCCGAGGCCACCGACGCCACCTCGACCACGGTGGACCAGCCCGCTCCGTCGCTGGTACTCACCAAGCGCGCCGGCACGCCGACCGACCAGAACGGGGACGACCTGGTCAACGCCGGTGACACGATCCGCTACACCTTCAACGTGCGCAACAACGGCAACGTGCCGTTGGACGCGGTGACCATCAACGACGCCAAGATCACCGGCGACATCACCTGTGACGCCACCACGCTGGCCCCCGGCACCGCCACCACGTGTGCGACGACGTACACCATCACCGCCGACGACGAGGCGCTCGGCACGGTCGACAACACCGCGACCGCGAGCGCGGCCGACCCCGACGCCGACCCGGTGACCTCGGCCCCGAGCGGCACCTCCACGCCGGTGACCGTCGCCCAGCCCGGCATCGAGATCCTCAAGCGCGCCGAGACGCCCACCGACGTCAACGACTCCGGCCTCACCGACGCCGGTGACACGATCCAGTACTCCTTCACCGTGGAGAACAACGGCAACGTGGTCCTGACCGACGTTGCAGTCGACGACGACCTCGTCGGGCCGGTCACCTGCCTGAGCGAGAGCATCGAGCCCGGCGGCAGCACCGAGTGCGCCGCGGACGACGTCTACACCGTCACCGAGGCCGACGAGACCGAGGGCACCGTCGAGAACACCGCGACGGCTACCGGCCTCCCGCCCGACGGCGAGGCGATCACCTCCGCGCCCGACGGCACCTCCACCCCGGTGCAGACCCCGGCGCCCGAGCTGTCGCTGGACAAGCAGGCCGGTACGCCGGTCGACACCAACGGTGACGGCCTCACCGACGCCGGCGACCGGATCAGCTACACCTTCGTGGTGACCAACACCGGCAACGTGCCGGTGACGGCGCTGCGGATCGTGGACGCCAAGGTCGGTCCGACCACCTGTGCGGACCAGACGCTGGGCGTGGACGAGCAGACCACCTGCACCACCAACACGCCCTACACCATCACCACGGCCGACCAGAGCGCCGGCGCGGTGCAGAACGTCGCCGAGGCGCGGGCCAACGACCCCGACGGCGACGGCGTGGTCTCCAACTCCGACACCACCTCGACCCCGGTGCGGACCCCCGCGCCGCGGCTGACCATCGACAAGAGCGCGGACGCGCCGGTCGACGTGAACGGTGACGACATCACCGACGCGGGCGACACCATCATCTTCCGGTTCGTCGTGACCAACACCGGTGACGTGCCGGTGCGCAACCTGGTCGTCATCGACCCGAAGGTCGGCCTGACCAGCTGCGAGGTCTCCGAGCTCGCGGTGGGCGAGTCCACCACCTGCGCGACGCGGCAGCCCTACGAGATCACCACCGACGACCAGGCCGCCGGCACGGTGCAGAACTCCGCGACCGCGCGGGCCGTCGACCTCCAGGACACCCGGGTGGTCTCCGCGCCCGACACCACCTCCACCCCGGTGGAGGCGCCGGCCCCGGCGATCGAGCTGGACAAGGAGGCCGCCCCGGCGGTCGACGAGAACGGCGACGGGATCATCGACCGCGGCGACACGATCCTCTACACCTTCCAGGTGACCAACGCGGGCAACGTCGCCCTCGACGACATCCGCATCGACGACGACCTCGTCCCCGGCGTCACGTGTGAGCAGACCTCGCTCGAGCCCGGTGCGTCCACGACCTGTACCGCGGACGACGACTACGTCATCACCCAGGCCGACACCGTCCGGGGCCAGGTCGTCAACACCGCGACCGCGGCCGGTGACGCCCGCAGCGGCGGGACCGTCACCTCCGAGGACGACAGCACCGAGACCCCGGTGGAGCAGGCCCTGCCCGCGCTGGAGATCGAGAAGACCGCCGGCGAGCCGATCGACAACAACGACAGCGGCATCACCGACGTCGGTGACGGCATCCCCTACACCTTCGTCGTCTCCAACCCGGGCAACGTGCCGATCGACGTCATCGGCGTCATCGACGAGACCGTCGGCACCATCAGCTGCGACATCGAGATCCTGCAGCCGGGTGGGTCCACGAACTGTGCCACCGACGAGCCCTACCTGATCACCGAGGACGACCTCCCGGACGGTTCGACGTCGGGCACCATCAACAACACCGCGACGGCGATCGGCCAGGACCCCTACGACAACCCAGTGGAGTCCGACCCCGACACGACCTCCACGCCGATCACGGCCAGCAGCCCCGCACTGGTCATCGACAAGGAGGCCGCCGAGCCGGTCGACGTCAACGGCGACGGGATCACCGACCGCGGTGACACCGTCGAGTACACCTTCACGGTGTCCAACACCGGCAACGTGCCCGTGACCCTCGACCCCGCCAGCCAGTACGGCATCGTCGACGACCTGGTCACCATCGAGGCCGCCGACTGCGACGTCTCGGCGCTGGACGACCAGAACCGACTGGCCGTGGGTGACGCGATCGAGTGCACCGCGGTCTACACCATCACCGCCGAGGACGAGGCGGCCGGCGAGGCGGTCAACACGGCGTACGCCGTCGGCGAGAGCCCGGACGGTGAGGAGGTGCGCTCGCCCACCGACGCGACCACCACCGCACCCGTCGACGCCCCGTCCGCCGCGCTGAGCCTCACCAAGACCGCCGGTACGCCGGTCGACGTCAACAGCGACGGTCTCATCGACGCCGGTGACACCGTGCGCTACACCTTCCGGCTCCAGAACACCGGCAACGTGCCGGTCCGGGAGATCACCGTCGACGACCCGATGCTCGGCGAGGTCACCTGCACGCCCGACGTCAACACCACCGCCGGGCTGGCGGCCGGCGCGGTCGCCACCTGCAGCGCGCCGGTCTACACGATCACCGAGGACGACCAGGGCGGCACGCTGACCAACACGGCGACCGCCTCGGGCACCGATGACTACGACCAGCCGGTGAGCGACGTCGACGACGCCTCGATCGTGGTCGAGACGCCGCGTCCGTCCCTGGCCTTCACCAAGACCGCCGGTACGCCGACCGACGTCAACGACGACGGCCTGGTCGATGCCGGCGACACCATCCGCTACCGGTTCAACGTGACCAATGACGGCAACGTGCCGCTGGACCTGCTCAACGTGCTCGACCCGCTGGTCGGCCCCGTCAGCTGCATCCTGGACAACCTCGAGCCCGGGGAGAGCACCTTCTGCCGTGCCGACCTCCTCTACACGATCACCGCCGAGGACGAGGCCGCCGGCACGGTGGAGAACACCGCCCGCGCCCAGGCCGTGGACGGCTACGACGACACGATCGTGTCCAACCCGGCCTCCACCTCGACCGCGGTCGCGACGCCCGAGCCGGCGCTGACCCTGGTCAAGGAGGCCGCGACCCCGGAGGACGTCAACGAGAGCGGCCTCACCGACGCCGGTGACACCGTCGCCTACACCTTCACCGTCACCAACTCCGGCAACGTCCCCGTGGACGGCGTCGCCATCGTCGACGACCGGATCAGCGGCGCGACGTGTGAGGAGACCACGCTGGCGCCGGACGAGTCGACGGTGTGCGAGGCCGACGAGCCGTACGTGATCACCGAGGCCGACGAGGCCGAGGGCGCGGCGGAGAACGTCGCGACCGCGGCCGGCGTCGACCGTGACGGTGACGAGGTCACCTCCAACGAGGGCAGCACCCGGACGCCAGTCCAGACGCCGAACCCCCAGCTGCTCCTGGACAAGCGCGCCGCCGACCCGGTGGACGTCAACGGGTCGGGGATCACCGACGCCGGCGACACGATCGCCTACACCTTCACCGTCACCAACAACGGCAACGTGCCCATCACCGACGTCGCCATCGAGGACGAGACCGTCGGCGTGGTCACCTGTGACCCGACCACCCTCGCCCCGGGCGAGGAGGCCGAGTGCGCGGCGGAGGAGACCTACGTCATCTCCGGCACCGACCAGGGACTCGGCGAGGTCCGCAACACCGCGATCGCCACCGGGCTCGACCCCGACGACGACGAGACGACCTCGCTGCCCGACAGCACGGTGACCCCGGTGACCACCCCGGCGCCGTCGCTCACCCTGGACAAGCAGGCGGCCGACCCGGTCGACGTCAACAACGACGGCCTGACCGCTGCCGGTGACACGATCGCCTACACCTTCACCGTCACCAACAACGGCAACGTGCCCATCACCGGGCTCAGCATCGACGACCCGGTCGCGGGCGCCGTCACCTGTGACCAGACCTCGCTCGAGGTGGGCGAGGACACCAGTTGCGCCGCGGACGCGCCGTACGTGATCACCGACGCGGACGAGACCGCCGGCGAGGTCCTCAACACCGCGGTCGCGGCCGGTCTGGACCCCGACGACAACGACGTCGAGAGCACCGAGGCGCAGACCCGCACCCCGGTCGACGTCCCGGCGCCGTCGCTGTCGCTGGACAAGCAGGCCGCCGAGCCGGTCGACGTCAACGGAAGCGGGCTGACCGACGCCGGCGACACGATCGTCTACACCTTCACCGTCACCAACAACGGCAACGTCCCGCTCCGGGCCGTCGCCGTGGACGACCCGAAGGTCGGTGACGTCGCCTGCGACGTCACCCAGCTCGACCCGGGTGAGGACACCACGTGCCAGACCGTCGTGCCCTACACGGTCACCAGCGGCGACGTGGACAACGGATCGGTCGACAACGTCGCCACGGTCGCCGGACTGACCAATGACGACGAGGAGGTCGTCTCGGACCCGTCGCGGACCTCGACGCCGACGACGACGCCGGAGCCGTCGCTGACCCTGGACAAGCAGGCGGGTACGCCCACCGACGTCAACGGGTCCGGCATCACCGATGCCGGCGACACCGTGGCCTTCACCTTCGTGGTCGGCAACAGCGGCAACGTGCCGGTGCGTTCGATCGAGATCCTCGACCCCAGCGTCGGCGCGGTCACCTGTGACGCGACCACGTTGGCCCCGACCGAGGAGACGACCTGCCGCACCGACGAGCCCTACGAGCTGACCGAGGCGGACGAGGAGAACGGCTCCTTCGACAACACCGCCCGCGCCAGCGGACTCGACCCGGACGACGGCACGGTGCTCTCCGAGCCCGACTCCACGACCACGCCGGTCGACACGCCTGCCCCGAGCCTGTCGCTGGACAAGCAGGCGGGGACGCCCACCGACGTCAACGACGACGGTCTCGTCGACGCGGGTGACACGATCGTCTACACCTTCTCGGTGACCAACACCGGCAACGTCCCCGTCCAGGGCCTGGTGATCGGCGACGACATGCTCGCCGCGGCCGACCCGGCCGTCACCATCACCTGTGAGGCGACGACCCTCGGGCCCAACGAGGACACGACGTGCACGGCGACGGCGTACGAGATCACCGACGCCGACACGCTGGCCGGCCAGGTGGTGAACTCGGCGACGGCGTTCGGCACCGACCCCGACGGCGGCGACGTGGCGTCGAACGAGGACGGCACCACCACTGCGGTGCAGCGCTCCGAGCCGGAGCTGAGCATCGAGAAGCGCGCCGGCAACCCCGTCGACGAGAACGACTCCGGGATCACCGACATCGGTGACACGATCCAGTTCAGCTTCGAGGTCACCAACACCGGCAACGTCCCGGTGAGTGGGATCGCGGTGGCGGACGACATGCTCTCCGCGCTCGACCCCGCGATCGACATCACCTGTCCCGAGACGACGCTCGCGCCGAACGCGGCCACGCTGTGCACCGCTGACACGCCGTACGAGATCACCAGCGACGACACCGACACCGGCGTCGTGGAGAACAGCGCCGCCGCGACGGGCACCGACCCCGACGGCGGATCGGTGACCTCCGACCCGGACCAGACGGTGACGCCGGTGACCGCCCAGGCGCCCGCGCTCACGCTGGACAAGCAGGCCGCGGACCCGGTCGACGAGAACAACGACGGGATCATCGCCCGCGGCGACACCATCCAATACACCTTCCGGGTGACCAACGAGGGCAACGTCCCGCTGCGCAACGTGCGCATCGACGACGACGTGCTCTCGGGTGCCAGCCCCGCCGTCGCGGTGACGTGCCCGGCGGGCGTGCTGCCGGTCGGTGAGTCCCTGGAGTGCACCGCGGACGCGCCGTACGTGATCACCGAGGCCGACCAGACGGCGGGCGAGGTGCTCAACACGGCGACGGCGCTCGCCACCGACCCCGACGACGCCGACGCGGAGTCCCAGGAGGACACGACCACCACGCCGGTCGACACCCCCGTCACCGAGCTGGTGCTGGACAAGCAGGTCGCCGAGCCGGTCGACGAGAACAACGACGGGCTGACCGACGCCGGTGACACGCTGGCCTTCACCTTCGTGGTGACCAACGAGTCCAACGTGCCGCTGACCGGGGTCGGCGTCACCGACGACACCGTCGGCGACGTCACCTGCCCGCGCGACGAGCTCGGCCCGGGCGAGTCGATGACCTGCTCGGCGGAGACCTACACGATCACCGGAGGCGACGAGTCCGCCGGAGCCGTGCAGAACACCGCGCGGGCCAGCGGCCTCGACGGGTACGGCGACACCGTGGACGCCGTGGAGGACTCGACCTCGACGCCGGTGCAGACCCCGGCGCCGGCGCTGGGCCTGACCAAGACCGCCGGCGACCCGGTCGACGTCAACGACGACGGCATCATCGATCGCGGTGACACCGTCGACTACACCTACGTCGTCACCAACGAGGGCAACGTGCCCGTCGACGGCGTCGCGGTGACCGACGACCGGATCGCGGACGTGACCTGCGACCGCGACACGCTCGAGGTCGGCCAGTCGGCGACGTGCTCGGGCACCTACACCTTCGAGCCCGACGACGAGGGGACGACCGTCACCAACGTCGCGACGGCCGCCGGTGTGGACCGTGACGGCGAGGACGTGGAGTCGAACGAGGACACCGCGGACGTCGGCGTCGACGAGCCGCAGCCCGCGCTGAGCCTGGACAAGCAGGCCGCCGAGCCGGTCGAGGCCACCGGGGACGACTTCATCGGCGCCGGTGACACCATCGACTACACCTTCACCGTCACCAACACCGGCAACGTGCCGGTGGACGAGGTCACCATCGACGACGAGTTGGTCGGTCCGGTCGCCTGCGACCCGACCACGCTCGGGGTGGGCGACGTCGCCGAGTGCAGCGCGACGTACAGCATCACCCAGGACGACGTCGAGGGCGGCACGGCCGACAACGTCGCGACCGCCGTGGCCGAGGGACCGTTCGACACTCCGGTGGAGTCCAACGCCGACCAGACCTCGACGCCGATCGAGGCGGTGCCCGCCCTGGTGCTGGAGAAGGTCGCGGAGCTGCAGGACGCCAACGGCAACGAGGTCGCCGACGTGGGTGAGGTCATCGACTACACCTTCACGCTGACCAACACCGGCAACCGGGGGCTGACCGAGCTCGCGGTGGACGACCCGAAGGTGGGTGCGGTCACCTGCGAGGCCACCGAGCTCGCACCGGGCGACGACACGACCTGCGCCCCCGACGTCGCCTACGAAGTGACCCAGGCCGACGTCGACAACGGGTCGGTCGACAACGTGGCGACCGCGACCGGACTGACGGGCGACGACGACACCGTCAGCTCCGAGCAGGCAGCCACCTCGACGCCCGTGCCCGAGGCGGCCCCGGAGCTCACGCTCGACAAGCAGGCCGGTGCGCCGGACGACGTGAACGACAACGGCATCACCGACGCCGGTGACACCGTCGACTTCACCTTCACCGTGACCAACACCGGCAACGTGACGATCGACTCGATCGCCATCGACGACCCGAGCGTGGGGGCCGTCAGCTGTGACGACGCCACCCTGGCGCCGGGTGACGACACGACCTGCCGCACCGACGCGCCGTACGAGCTCACCGCCGCCGACGAGGAGAACGGCAGCTTCGAGAACACAGCGAGCGCCACCGGTGTCGACCCCGACGAGGCGCCGGTGCGGTCGGCAACCGACTCGACGACCACGCCGGTGGAGGCACCGGACCCGAGCCTGTCGCTGGAGAAGGTCGGCGAACTGCAGGACGCCAACGACAACGGCATCGCCGACGTGGGTGAGGTCATCGCCTACACCTTCACGGTGACCAACACCGGCAACCTGGCACTGGCGCAGGTCGAGGTGCAGGACCCGAAGGTGGGTGCGGTCACCTGCGAGGCCACCGAGCTCGCACCGGGCGACGACACGACCTGCGCCCCGAACGTCGCCTACGAAGTGACCCAGGCCGACGTCGACAACAGGTCCGTGGACAACGTCGCGACCGCCCTGGGCGTGGCGTCGGTCGACGGCACCCCGGTCGAGGTCTCCGACGAGGACGAGGTCTCGACCCCGACCCGCGCCGAGCCGGGGATCGCGCTGGAGAAGACCGCCGAGCTGCGCGACGAGGACGGCGACGACCTCGCCGACGCCGGTGAGCAGGTCGAGTTCTCCTTCGCGGTCACCAACACCGGGTCGGTCACCCTGACCGATGTCGGCGTCGACGACCCGATGTTGAGCGCCGCCGGGGTCGACGTCACCTGCCCCGACGGCGACCTGACGCCCGGGGAGACGGTCACCTGCACGGCGACGTACGTCGCCACGGCCGCCGATGCGCAGGCCGGCGAGATCCTCAACACGGCCACCGCGACCGCGATGTACGACGGGGAGGCAGTCGGCAGCGTCGACGACACCGCGGCGGTCGAGGCCGACGTGCCCGAGGAGCCGGGACCGGGCGGTCCGGACGGCACCGGTGACGCCGGGGACTCCGGAGACACCCAGTCCGGTGCCGAGGAGGGCGACGGTGGCGGCCTGCTGCCCGACACCGGCGGTCCCGCCGCGCTGATCGGCCTGGTCGGACTGCTGCTCGTCGGACTCGGCGGGTTGCTGCTGGTGGCCCGACGCCGGACGGACCGGTCCTGACCGCCAGCACCCTCGGTCCCATGTGTCACCCTGATCGCGAACGTCACACCAGCCAAGGAGTGCCTGCCATGCTGTCTCGGTCCCGTTCCCTCCGCTCCGCCGGCATCGCCGTCGCCGCCCTCGCCCTGCTGGCGAGTGGGTGCACCGGCGACGGTTCCGGGGACGGCGACGAGCAGGGCAACGGCGCGGACGCCACGGTGAGCGCGACCCCGCGCGAGAACGGGGTCTCGCCCACGGACCTGCCCACGGTGCCGCAGCTGAAGCAGGCCAAGGGCGTGGCGAGTGACGTCGAGCAGGACGGCGAGTGCACCACGGATGCGGGCAAGCAGGAGGTCGCCGGCACGTTGACCAACTCCGGCGGGCGACCGCGGGACTTCGTCATCACGGTGAGCTGGATCAACGACACCAGCGACGTGCTCGGCCGCGGCGTGGCCGTCGTCAAGGGCGTGCCGCCCAAGGAGTCCCGCGACTGGAAGGCCTCGGCCCGGGTGGTCGAGGGCGCGACGCAGTGCACCCTCAACGCCCAGGCCGGCAAGGTCGGCGGCTGAGACCCGTCGTCCCTCCCGGCGACGGGCCTCAGAAGAGGCCCACGGTCCGGCCGTCGGCGTCGATGTCGATCGACTCGGCCGCCGGGGCCGACCCGAGGCCCGGCATGGTCTGCATGTCCCCGCAGATGGCGTAGACGTAACCCGCGCCCGCCGAGAGGCGGACCTCGCGGACCGGGAGCCGCCAGCCCCTCGGCGCCCCGGTGAGCGTGGGGTCGGAGGAGAGCGACAGGTGGGTCTTGGCCATGCAGACCCCGAGGTCGCCGTACCCCGCGTCCTCGTAGGCCGCGAGGGAGCGCGCGGCGGTGGGGGCCACGTCGATCCCGTCGGCGCCGTACACCTGGGTCGCGATGGTCTCGATCTTGTCCCGCAGCGAGGCCTCGGTGGGGTGGAGGAAACAGAAGCGGGAGGGGCCGGCCGCCGCCTCGGCCACGGCCTCGGCCAGCTCGGTCGCGCCCGCCCCACCGTCGGTGAAGTGGGTGCAGACCGCGCAGCGGACGTCGGCGGTCGCCGCGATCTCGCGGACGGCGTCGAGCTCGGACCGGTGGTCGCCGGGGAAGGCGTTGACCGCCACGACCGGTGTGACGCCGTGCCGGCGCACGATCTCGATCTGTGCGAGCAGGTTCGCTGCCCCCGCCCGGACGTCGTCGGGGTTCTCGGCGAGCAGCTCCTCGGGCAACGGCCGTCCCGCGACCACCCGGTGACGGCCCGAGTGGACCTTGAGCGCCCGCACGGTCGCGACCACCACGGCGGCGTCGGGCGCCAGCCCGGATACGCGGCACTTGAGGTTGCAGAAGCGCTCGAAGCCCATGTCGGCGGCGAAGCCGGCCTCGGTGACGAGGAACTCGCCGGTGTGGATGCCGATCAGGTCGGCGACGACCGAGGAGTTGCCGGTCGCGATGTTGCCGAACGGTCCGCAGTGCACCAGGGCCGGCGTGTTCTCCAGGGTCTGCAGCAGGTTGGGCTGGATGGCCTCACGCAGCAGCACGGTCATGGCGCCGGCGCCGCGGACGTCCTCGGCCGTCACCGGTGCACCCGCTGTGGTCTGGCCCACCACGATCCGCCCCAGCCGCGCCCGGAGGTCGGACAGCGAGGTGGTCAGCGCCAGGGTCGCCATCACCTCCGAGGCGGCCGTGATGTCGAAGCCCGACTGCCGGGTCGGGCCGTCCAGCGCGCCGCCGAGGCCGGTCACCACGTTGCGGAGCCCGCGGTCGTTGACGTCGAGCACGCGACGCCACGTCACGCGGCTCGGGTCCAGGCCGGACGGGCTGCCGCGGAAGAGGTGGTTGTCGACCATCGCCGCGAGCTGGTTGTGGGCCGCCGTCACCGCGTGCAGGTCACCGGTCAGGTGGAGGTTGAGCCGCTCCATCGGGATCACCTGGCTCATGCCGCCGCCCGCGCCGCCGCCCTTGATGCCCAGCGTCGGCCCCATCGAGGGCTGGCGCACCGCGATCGTCGCGGCCCGACCGATCCGGTTGAGGCCCTGGCCGAGGCCCACGGTCGTGGTCGTCTTGCCCTCACCGAGCGGGGTCGGGGTGATCGCGGTGACGACGACGTACTTCGCCCGCGGCCGGTCGCCCAGCTCCTCGATCGCGGCGAGGTCGAGCTTCGCGACGCCCCGGCCGTGGTGCTCCAACATGTGGGGGCCGATCCCCATGGCGCCGGCCACGTCCTCGATCGGCTTCGGCGTGGCCGACCGTGCGATCGACAGGTTCGTGGTGTTCATGCGGCGTCCTCGGCGAGGTCGGCGAGCACACCGAGCCGCCACTGCTCGGTGTCGGCGACGGCGTTGAAGGTGTAGAGGTGCACGCCGGCCACGAGGTCGCCGCCGGGCTCGGCCACGTCGCCCAGCAACGGCAACGGGTCGAAGGCTCCCGGCCGCAGGACGCGCAGCATGCCGGCGTTGCCGGTGAGGAAGCGCAGCGAGGCGCCGACACCGATCCGCTGGCCGACGCGGAGCAGCCGGGTGGTCGGCACCGGCCCGGGCAGGCCGAGCAGGACCGGCAGCCCGATGCCACGGATGCGGAGCCCCGCCACCCACGCCCGCACGACGTGGGCGTCGAAGCAGACCTGGGTGACGACGTACGCCGCGTGGTCGCGCTTGTCCCACAGCGCCCGGCTCGCGACGTCGTCGGGGATCCGGGGGTGCGTCTCGGGGTAGCCGGCCACGCCCACACGCAGGTGGGGCGCGAGCCGGGAGAGCGCCGTCACCACCTCGAGCGCGCCCTCGAAGCTGCCCGCGGGCTCCGGGGCGTCGCCCGCCACGACGAAGGCATCACCGATGCCGTGCCGGGTGAGGCGGTCGACCACCTCGGCCAGCTCCGCCTCGTCGTGCAGCAGCCGCGCCGCGAGGTGCGGCACGACGCGGTGCCCCTGCGCGGAGAGGTGCTCGGCGACCTCGAGGGTGGCCGCCGTCCCGTGGGTGGGTGAGGCCGTCACGGTGAGGGTGGTCGGCGAGGGGAGGGCTGCCGCGACCTCGTCGACGATGCCGGGTAGCGGCAGCACCTCGTAGCGGGGCTGCTCCAGCCAGTGGCGCAGGGTGCGCCGGACCTCGGGGTCAGCCGGTCGAGTGCGGGACGACATCGGAGCGCTCCGCTTCCTGCCCGGCGGTGAGGTCGACCAGGTCCTGCTTGGGCACGTCCTTGGTCGGGTCCACGAACGGCTTGGGCACCACCACCGCGCCCACCCGGCCCGCGGGCGTGGTGACCTCCACCCGGGTGCCGAGCTCGGTCAGCTCGATCGGCAGCATCGCGTAGCCGATGTTGCGCTCCAGCCGCGGCGAGAAGCAGGCCGAGGTGACGGTGCCGACCTCGTCGTCCCCGTGGTGGACCGGGAAGGGCTCGATCATCGAACCGTCGTTGAAGGTGCCCAGCGGCTCGCCGCCGATCTCCACGCCGGCCAGGCGGCGGCGTACGCCCTGCTCCTTGATGCGGCGCAGCGCGGCCTTGCCGATGAAGTCGGCCTCCTGGTCCAGGCTGACCATCCAGTCATAGCCCATGCCGACCTCGAACGGGTTGGTCTCGAAGGTGATGTCGCAGCCCTGGGCGAGGATGCCGGCCTCGATGCGCCGCAGGTGGCAGGGCCCGATCACCTTCATGCCGAAGGGTTCCCCGGCGGCCCACACCGTCTCCCAGAGCCGGACGCCGTCGCGGCTGGCGTTGCGGACGTAGATCTCGAAGCCGACCTCGGCGGTGTAGCCGGTGCGGGACACCACGACGTCCATGCCGTCGAGCTGGTACTCGGCGAGGCGGTAGTAACCGATGTCCAGCACGCTCGGGCCGAACACCTCGCGCATCACCGCGGCCGAGTGCGGCCCCTGCACCTGGACGGGGCCGACGTCGGCCTCCCGGATGTGGACGTCGTACCCGAGCCCGTGGGCGACGCCGCGGGCCCAGAGCAGGATGTCGCTGTCGGCCAGGGAGAGCCAGAAGTGGTTCTCGCCCAGGCGCAGCAGGACCGGGTCGTTGAGGATGCCGCCGTCGTCGTCGGTGAGGAAGACGTACTTGCACTGGCCGACCTCGCACTTGGTCAGGTCGCGGGTGACCAGCAGGTTGGTGAAGTCGAAGGCGTCCGGCCCGGTGATCTCCACCTGGCGCTCGACGCCGGTGTCCCACAGGGTGACGCCGGTCAGCAGTGCCCAGTACTCCGCGACCGGATCGCCGTAGTGCCGCGGATGGTAGGTGCGGTTGTAGACGCTGTACATCGCCACGCCGTGCTGGCGCGAGGCGTGGAAGAACGGAGACTTGCGGATCCGCGGGTAGAGAAGGACGCGCGGGTCGGGGATCACGGTCATGGCTGCCTCCAACGGCCACCGGTGCTGATCGGTCCTGTATAGCGCTGCTCTGCGCACAACGCAATATGTTGCGTATGGCGCAACACACCGAGCGTCGATAGGATCGCCCCATGACCGAGGACCTGGGGCGACAGGCCGGTGCGCCGGTGCGATCGGTGGACCGGGCGCTGCAGGTGCTGGACATCCTCGCCCGCGACGGCGAGACCACCCTGGGGTCGCTGTCCCGGGAGCTGGGGGTGCACAAGTCGACGGTCTCCCGCCTCGTGGACGTGCTGGCTCGACACGACCTGGTCGCCGTCCCCGACGGCGTGGGCGGCTACCGCTTGGGTGTCGGTTGTCTGCGGCTGGCGTCGGCGACCGCGGGCGGCCTGAGCGTCAGCGCGGTCGCGCAGTCGGTCTGCGACGAGCTCGCGGCCGACCTGGACGAGACCTGCAACGTCGCCATCCTCAGTGAGCGCATGGCGGTCAACGTGTGCCAGGCCGAGGGGACCACGACGATCGCCATGCGGAACTGGATCGGCCAGAGCACCTCGCCCCACGCCACGTCCAACGGCAAGGTCCTGCTGGCCCACCTGACCGATGCGGAGCTGCGCGAGGTCGTGGTCGGTCGGCTCCCGCGCTTCACGGCCCGCACCATCGCCACCCGCGACGAGCTCCGCAGGGAGCTGGCCGCCATCCGCACGCAGGGATACGCCTATGCGCGCGAGGAGTACGAGGAGGGCCTGCAGGCCGTGGCCGCGCCGATCCGGGACCACACCGGCCGGGTCGTCGCCGCGCTCAGTGCGGCCGGCCCGGTCTACCGCCTCAGCGACGCGGAGTTCCCCCGTGTCCGCGACGCCGTCATCCGCGCCGCCGACGAGGTCTCCCGCCGCCTCGGCCACCGCCCGTCCGTGGCCGGCTGAGCCGTCTCGCGGCCGCCGTTGGTCGAGCCCGTCGGCGTCAACGCAGGCGCGTGCGCGCCTCAGGGCGCGTCCCGGCGGCGGCGGATCTCCTCGATGACGGCGGGGACGACCTCGTGCAGGTCGCCGATGACGGCGTAGTGCGCCCGGGTGACCATCGGCGCCTCGGGGTCGGTGTTGATCGCCACGATCGTCCGCGCGCTCGCGCAGCCGGCCCAGTGCTGGATCGCGCCAGAGATGCCGCAGGCGAGGTAGAGGTCGGGGGAGATGCGGCTGCCCGTCTGGCCGACCTGCTCGTGGTGCGGACGCCAGCCGTTGCCGGTCACGACCCGGGAGACGCCGAGTGCGCCGCCCACCAGGTCGGTCAGTTCCAGGAGGTCGGCGAACCCGTCCGCACTGCCCACGCCCCGGCCGCCGCCGACCACCACGCGGGCCGAGGTCAGGTCGCCGGAGAGGTCCGGCGGGGGCGGCTCGGCGGAGACCACCCGCGCGACCAGGTCGGCCCCGGGCACCTCGGGTCGGCAGGGCACCAGCCGTCCGGCGCCCGGCTCCGCCGCGGGGCGAGCCTCGACCGCGTGGCCGGCGACGGTGAGGATCGCCGGGTCCTCGTCCAGGACCATGTCCTCGAGCACCGCCCCGTTCATCACCTGCCGGGTCACGGTCAACGGCCCCGATCCCTCCGCGGCGACCACGTTGGCCGCCATGGCCACGCCGCCACGCGCCGCGACGTGGGCCAGTACCTCCATGCCGCGCGGGGTCCCGGCCGCGACGACGACGCCAGCGCCGGTGTCGCGGCATACGGCCTCGACCGCGGTGGCCCACACGGCGCCGCCGTAGGCGTCGAAGGCCTCGCCGGTGGCGTGGTGCAGGTCGCGGACGCCGTACGCCGCCGCCTGCTCGACCGCGGTGTCGGCAGGACACGACGGGGCGCCGACCAGGACGGCATCGACCGGGGCGCCTCCGCTCTCGCCGGCGAGGCCACGGGCGAGGGTCAGCGCCTCGCGCGAGGTCTCGGTCAGTCCGTCGGGCTCGGTCTCGAGGAACACCAGGATCACCGCAGCACCCCCAGCTGTTCGAGGAGGTCGACGAGTGCGGGCGCAGCGCCGGGGCCGTCGCCGAGCACCTGCACCTCGCTCGGTTGGGGCGGGGGGAGCCGCAGCCGCACCCGACTCGCGCCACCGAAGTCGGTGACCGGCTTGCGGTCCTCGACCTCCACCTTCCGGGCCCGCATGCGGCCCGGCACCGACGGGTACCGCGGCTCGACGCCGCCCTCGAGGACCGTCACCACGGCCGGCAGGGGGACGCGGTAGGTCTCGTGGCCGCTGGAGGCATGGACGCGCGCGACCACGTCGTCGTCCTCGACCTCGACGGTGACGGCGCCGTTGACCACCGGCCACCCGAGCTCGTGGGCGAGCCGGATGCCGACCTGGAAGTCGCCGCTGTCGGCCGCGTCGTTGCCGAGCAGCACGAGGTCGTGGGGTCGACCCGCTGCCGTGTGGGCGCGCACCACCTCGGCGAGCTCGGCCGCCACGTCCCGCGGACCGTAGGTCGTCGGGTCGGCGTGGACGTGGGTCGCGGCGGTGCACCCGACCGAGAGGGCCGCCCGGAGCTGGTCGACCGCGTCGTCGCTGCCGACCGTCACGACGGTCGCCGTCCCGGTCGTGGCGTGGGCGGCACGCACGGCGAGCTCGACGGCGCACTCCTCGTGGGCGCTGACGGTGAACCCGGCGTGGCGACCGTCGACAGCCTGCGCGTCCTCGGTGAGGACGACCTCGCCGGTCGCGTCGGCGACGCGCTTGATGCAGACCAGGACGTCGGTCATCGGATGCGCTCGTTGTCGGGGTCGAACAGCGCGGTGGCGTCGATCGAGCGCACCGTCACCGGGTAGTGCTCCTCCATGTAGGAGACGAGCAGCTCGTTGCCGATCACGGCCTCGGCCGGTGGTAGGTAGGCCAGCAACACGTGTCGCCCCAGCGACGGTGCCGACCCGGCCGAGGTCGCGTAGGGGTGGCGCCCGTGGCCGTCGGTCAGCGGGCTGCCGTCGCGGGCGAGGATGGGCTCGCCGCCGAGCATGTAGCGCTCGGTCCCCGACCTCGAGGTGTGGTCCTCGACGGTGAGGGTGCACAGCACGGTGCGCGGCGCCTCGTCGCGCTGGCGCAGGTAGGGCTCCTTGCCCACGAAGTCCGCGGCCTTCACCTTCGGGCGCTGCATGCCGGCCTCGACGACGGTCCGCTCGGAGTCGAGCTCGGCGCCGTAGGCGCGGTAGCCCTTCTCGATCCGACCGGTCGTGCCGTAGACGCCGATGCCGACCGGGCGGGCGTCGTACGCCGCCCCCTCCTCGAGCAGGGCGTCCCACACCGCGGCGGCGCCGCCACGGGGCGCGTGGAGCTCCCAGCCGAGCTCGCCGACGTAGGAGATCCGCGAGGCCAGCACGGGTACCTCGGCCGCGCCGGTTGCGACGGCGATCTCGCGGCAGGTGAGCATGCCGAAGCCCTCGTGGGACACGTCGTCGCTGGTGAGCGCGGCCAGGATGTCGCGTGCCCGGGGACCCCACAGCCCGATCGTGGAGATCTCGTCCGTGCGGTCGGTCAACACGGTGTCGAGGATCGCCGTTGGTCGAGCCTGTCGAGACCGTGTCGCCGCCACGGTCACCGCATCGCGGAACCACTGCATGTCCGCCCGTCCGTGGGCGGCACCGGTGACGACGCGGAAGGTGTCCTCGGCGAGGCGCATGACGGTGAGGTCGGCCTTGAACCCGCCGGCGGCGTCGAGGACGGGGGTGTAGACGACCTTGCCGACCGGGACGTCGCACCTGGCCACGCAGGTGTGCTCGACCGTGGCGAGCGCGTCGGGTCCGGTGAGGTCGAAGACCTGGAAGGCGCTGAGGTCGATGACGCCGGCGGCCTCGCGCATCCGCAGGTGCTCGGCGTTGATGACCGGGCTCCACCAGCGCGCGTCCCACTCGTGCTCGCGCGGCATGACCGCGGCGCCGTACGTCGCGAGCAGGTCGGCGTTGGACTCGTACCAGTGGGGGCGCTCCCAGCCGCCGGCCTCGAAGAACACCGCGCCGAGCTTCTGCTGCGACTCGTGCATGGGGGAGAGGCGTCGGTCCCGGTCGGACTCGTACTGCTCGGCGGGGTGCACGATCCCGTAGGTCTTGATGAAGGACTCGCCGGCCCGCAGCCGGGTGTGTTCGCGGCGGAACTGGTGGGGGTGGAAGCGGGCGATGTCGCTGCCGTGGAGGTCGATCTCGCTGTGGCCGTGGGTGAGCCACTCCGCGACGGCGCGGCCGACGCCGGGGCCCTCCTTGATCCAGACCGCGGCGGCGGTCCAGAGTCCCTTGACCGGGCTCTCGCCGAGGATGGGGGAGCCGTCGGCGGTGAGGGAGAGCAGGCCGTTGATGGCGTAGCGCAGCTCCGCACCGTCGGCGCCGAGCAGGTCGGGCATCAGCTCGAAGGCCTGCTCGAGCTGGGGGTCGAAGTCGTCGGAGGTGAAGGGCATCTCGGTGGGGGAGAGCTTGGCCCGGTCGATGGAGGGGATGTCCTCGGGCTCGTGGAGGATCGCCCGGTGGGCATACGACCCGACCTCGACGTCGGCGCCGTGCTGGCGTTCGTAGCAGTAGTTGTCCATGTCGCGGATGATCGGGAAGTTGATCTCCCCGGGGCGCTCGGCGAACTGTGGGCACGGGCCGATGCTGACCATCTGGTGCACGGTCGGGGTGAGCGGGATGCTGACGCCGGCCATGTCGCCGATCTTCGGGCTCCAGACGCCGCAGGCGATGACGACGTACGCCGTCTCGATGTCGCCGCGGTCGGTGCGGACGCGACGGACCCGACCGTCCTCGACGTCGAGTCCGGTGACCTCGACGTTGGGCGCGACGGTGAGGGCGCCGGCCTCGATCGCCGCGTCGCGCATCAGGGTGCCGGCCTGCAACGAGTCGACGACGCCGACGCCCGGCGTCCAGAAGGCGCCGAGGAACTGGTCGGTCTCGACGTAGGGCACCAGCTCCCGGACGAGTTCCGGCGACACGAGCTCGGCCTCGATGCCCCAGGCGCGGGCGCTGGACATCCGTCGTCGCAGTTCCTCCATGCGTTCCTCGGTGCGGGCGAGCTCGAAGCCGCCGGACCGGGTGAACACGCCGAGCTCGCGGTACTGCCGCACCGAGTCGAGCGTCAGGTCGGTGATCTCGCGGGAGTGGTCGACGGGGAAGATGAAGTTCGAGGCGTGGCCGGTCGAACCGCCCGGGTTGGGCAGCGGTCCCTTGTCGACGAGGACGACGTCGCGCCACCCCAGGCGCGCCAAGTGGTGCACCAGCGAGTTGCCGACGATGCCGGCGCCGATCACGACGATGTCGGCCGAGGCGGGGACCTGGGTCATGGGACCTCCCGGTGCAGTTGCGCATCACGCAACGGGATGCGTAGAGCGCGTCAGTTCTAGAATCGCGCGCGTTCACAGGGGTGTCAACGGATCCGTGTGCCACGATGTCGGTACACGGACGCGTTCGGGTGTGCACGACTGGAGGGGAGTCCCATGGTTCAGCAGCCGAAGAGGAAGCCCGGCGACCCGAACCCGACGCCCCGGCCCGTCACCAACACCGACTGGCACGCCGGTGGGCGTGGCCACGACTACGGGATCGCCCGCGCCCTCGGTGCATTCCTCGACTGGCGCAAGCGCCGCAAGGACGTCAAGGCCCGGGGACGCGACTCCGAGCGCTAGGTCGGCGGGCGGGGGGCGGCCCGGTGTCAGCTGCGCGTGCGGAGCATCTCGAGGAGGCCGGGGTCGAGGACCAGGGCGCCTGCGGAGACGGCCGCCACGGCGACGGCCGCGATCGCGGCACGTACGAGGTGACGGTGGCGCCGCGACGACGGCGTCGAGGGCGCCACGTCGGCGAGGGTGCCGCGCAGGGACGACCAGACCTCGCGCGCCTCCGAGGTCGAGAGCACCGGTGCGGCGGCGATCACGACGTCCTCGAGGGTGCCCGGCGAGACGACCAGCACTCCGCTGACCTCTTCGGCCACGTCGCCGATGTTGCGCAGGCACAGCACGGGGCGGACGTGGCGGCGGTAGCGCGCCGGGAGCATCGCGCCGACCGCGGCCGCGTCGGTCGT
The DNA here is from genome assembly GCF_019448235.1 of Nocardioides panacisoli. Taxonomy (NCBI): domain Bacteria; kingdom Bacillati; phylum Actinomycetota; class Actinomycetes; order Propionibacteriales; family Nocardioidaceae; genus Nocardioides; species Nocardioides panacisoli. Next base: position 2,288,049 of record NZ_CP080409.1, on the reverse strand, counting down.
GCAGGCGGCCAGGGTGGCGTCGAGCTGGCGGTCGTGCGCGTCGCGGATGGCGGGAGCCGGCAGACCGGGCGAGGTCGGCAGGTAGCGGATCACGTACGCGCCACTGGGGCCGACCAGCACGTGGTCGAGGACCAGTGTCGCCGGCTCGGTCGCGTGGACGTGGTGCAGGTGCCACCAGTATCGCTGTGGCAGTCCCTCGAGATCCCGGCCGCGCGCCGGTGTCGCCCCCCTCATGGGGCTGAGGGTAGGTGTCCGCGGGGGAGAGTGGAGGCGGATTCGCAGGATTGCCCCCGTGCGCGGCGCCGCGTCGCCGATCACACTCAGACTTGATGGGAACAGACTCAAGTTTCCTTACGTTATGTCTGGCGAGAGCCCGCCGTGGCGACCGCTCCCATCGGGTCGGTGGACGGTCGCGGGGCGGGCACGACACCACCAGGGACGCGCGTCAGGAAGGGACCGTCGATGAGCCAGTTCTCGGCCGAGAAGTTCACCACCCGCAGCCGTGAGGCGATCGAGGCTGCCCAGCTCGCCGCCACCACGAGCGGCCACTCCCACACCGAACCCGTCCACCTCCTCGCCACCCTCCTGGGGCAGGCCGAGGGCACCGCGCGGGCGCTGGTGACCAAGGCCGGCGTCGACGCCGACGCCCTCACCCGCCGCGCCGACGAGGCCGTGCGCGCCCTCCCCAGCGCGAGCGGCACGACCGTCGCCCAGCCCACCGCCTCGGCCGCCCTCACCCGCGTGCTCGCCGCAGCCCTGGAGTCGGCGACCTCGCTCAAGGACGACTACGTCGCCACCGAGCACCTGCTCATCGCGTTGGCCGGCGTCGAGTCCGGCGCCCAGCAGCTGCTCACCGACGCCGGCCTCAGCGAGTCCGGCCTCCGCGACGGCCTCACCTCCGTGCGCGGCAACCGTCGCGTCACCAGCCCCGACGCCGAGTCCACCTACGAGGCGCTGGAGAAGTACTCCGTCGACCTCACCGAGGCGGCCGAGGCCGGGCGCCTCGACCCGGTGATCGGCCGCGACGCCGAGATCCGCCGCGTCGTGCAGGTGCTGAGCCGACGCACCAAGAACAACCCCGTCCTCATCGGCGACCCCGGCGTCGGCAAGACCGCCGTCGTCGAGGGCCTCGCGCAGCGTGTCGTCGACGGCGACGTCCCCGACAGCCTCAAGGGCCGCCGGGTGCTGGCGCTCGACCTCGCCGCGATGGTGGCCGGCGCGAAGTACCGCGGTGAGTTCGAGGAGCGGCTCAAGGCCGTGCTGGAGGAGATCAAGGACGCCGGCGGCCGGGTCATCACCTTCATCGACGAGCTGCACACCGTCGTCGGTGCCGGCGCCTCGGGCGAGGGCGCCATGGACGCCGGCAACATGCTCAAGCCCATGCTGGCGCGCGGCGAGCTGCACATGATCGGTGCCACGACGCTGGACGAGTACCGCGAGAACATCGAGAAGGACGCCGCGCTCGAGCGCCGCTTCCAGCAGGTCCTGGTCGGCGAGCCCAGCGTCGAGGACACCGTGCAGATCCTGCGCGGCATCCAGGAGAAGTACGAGGCCCACCACGGAGTCCGCATCACCGACGCCGCGCTGGTCGCCGCCGCCACGCTGTCCGACCGCTACATCACCGGCCGCCAGCTCCCCGACAAGGCCATCGACCTCGTCGACGAGGCCGCCAGCCGGCTGCGCATGGAGATCGAGTCCTCCCCCGAGGAGATCGACCAGCTCCGCCGCCAGGTCGACCGGATGAAGATGGAGGAGTTCTCGCTGGCCAAGGAGGAGGACGACGCCTCCCTCGAGCGGTTGGCGACCCTCCGCGGCGAGCTCGCCGACCGCGAGGAGGAGCTCCGCGCGCTGGAGGTCCGCTGGGAGCAGGAGAAGGCCACCCTCGAGGGCGAGGGCGAGCTCCGTCGTCAGCTCGACCAGCTGCGCAGCGAGGCCGAGAAGCTGCAGCGCGAGGGTGACCTCGGCAAGGCCAGCGAGATCCTCTACGGCCAGATCCCGCAGCTGGAGAAGCAACTCGCAGAGGTCTCGACAGGCTCGACCAACGGGCAGTCGGTGGTTGAACCTGTCGAAACCCCCCTGGTCGGCGAGGAGGTCGGCGCCGAGCAGGTCGCCGAGGTCATCGAGGCCTGGACCGGCATCCCCACCGGTCGCATGCTGCAGGGCGAGACCGCCAAGCTGCTGGAGATGGAGTCGGTCCTGGGCGAGCGGCTCATCGGCCAGCGGCGCGCCGTCGCGGCCGTCAGCGACGCCGTACGCCGTGCCCGGGCGGGGATCTCCGACCCGGACCGGCCGACGGGATCGTTCCTCTTCCTCGGCCCCACAGGCGTCGGCAAGACCGAGCTGGCCAAGTCGCTGGCCGACTTCCTCTTCGACGACGACCGCGCGATCGTGCGCATCGACATGAGCGAGTATGCCGAGAAGCACTCGGTGGCGCGCCTGGTCGGCGCACCCCCGGGCTACGTCGGCCACGACGAGGGCGGCCAGCTCACCGAGGCGGTGCGACGCCGCCCCTACAGCGTCGTGCTGCTCGACGAGGTCGAGAAGGCCCACCCCGAGGTGTTCGACATCCTGCTGCAGGTCCTCGACGACGGCCGGTTGACCGACGGGCAGGGCCGCACCGTCGACTTCCGCAACACGCTGCTGATCCTCACCAGCAACCTCGGCTCGCACCACCTGGTCGACCCGACGACGACTGCGGAGCAGAAGCAGGAGTCGGTGATGGCGACGGTGCGGCAGAGCTTCAAGCCGGAGTTCCTCAACCGCCTCGACGAGATCGTCACCTTCGACGCGCTCGACAAGGACGACCTCGGCGAGATCGTGCGCCTGCAGCTCGCGCTGCTCGAGCGGCGACTGGCCGTGCGTCGGATCAGCATCGAGGTCACCGACGCCGCGCGCGACTGGCTCGCCGAGACCGGCTACGACCCGGCGTACGGCGCCCGCCCGCTGCGACGCCTCATCCAGACCGCCATCGGGGACCCGCTGGCGCGGATGCTGCTCTCCGGTGAGGTCGGCGACGGCGGTGCGGTCACCGTGGAGCGTGGCGAGGACGGGCTCACGCTGAAGGTGTGAATCCGGCGCCGCGGCCCGGTCCGGGGGTTGTCCCTCGGGCCGGGGCGTCGCCAGTGATCTGGTGGAATGGCGTCCATGAGTCAGGACGCGAAGGCAACCCGTCCCGGTCAGGCGACCTTCGCCGGGTGGCTGATCCTCGGCGGGTCGGTCATCGTGGTGATCACCGCGTGGCAGCGGATCTCGGGCCTGACCTCGATGGAGACGCGGGAGAACCTGCAGTCACTGCTCACCGAACCGCCGCTGGCCGGCACGGGCATGGAGCTGGGCGACCTCACCATGCTGGTGCGCATCGGCTGCATGGCCGCGGCCGCGGCGGCCACCGCCGCCGCCATCCTCGGCTTCCACGCGCTGCGCCGCTCCACCAGCGCCCGGCTCGCGCTGAGCTTCCTCGCGCCCGTGCTGCTCGTCGGCGGGTTTGCCACGGCGGGCTTCTTCGCGCCGATCGTGGTCGCGGGCATCGTCATGCTCTGGCTCACGCCGTCCCGGGAGTGGTTCGCCGGCCAGCCGTGGCGCCACAAGGTCACCCCGCCGCAGCGGACCCCCACGGGCAGCACCCCCAACCAGCAGCGTGTCGACCCCGGGTTGCCCGATCCCTTCACCAAGCCCGAGCAGGACGCCGAGCAGGGCAACGAGCCGGCCGGCGGCCACGGCGCCCCGCAGCAGCAGCCTACCACCCCCTCCGCGCCGGCCGCGGTGAGCGGGTTCGGCTCCACGCAGACCGCGCAGGCGCCGTACGCCGCCCCGCCGGCCCCGCGGCGCAGCCGCCCGATGGCGCTGGTGTGGGCCTGCGCCGTCGTGTGGTCGATGAGCGCCCTGGTGAGCGCGATGATGCTGCTGCTCACCGGTGTCCTCCTGGTCGCGCGGGAGGAGTTCTTCGCCGAGGTCGAGCGCCAGCAGCCCGACTTCGACTTCCAGGGCTTCGGTCGCGACGAGATCGCGACCGGTGTCTTCTCACTGACCGCGTTCGTGGTGGTCTGGAGTGCGATCGCGATCGTCCTCGCCGTGCTCGCCTTCCGCGGCAGCAACGGGGCCCGGGTGGCGCTGATCGCCTCGACGGTCGGCGTGGGTGTCGTGTGCCTGGCGACCGTGCTGGCCAGTCCGCCGTCGCTGGTGGTGGTGGCCGCGGCCGCCGCGACCACGTGGCTGCTGCTGCGGCCCGACGTCGTCGGCTGGTTCCGCGACCGGTAGGTCACCCGCGGGCGACCATCAGGCGCTGAGGTCGGCCGCCGCCAGCTTGTCCGCGGCGCGGTCGATGACCTCGGCCTCCTTGCAGAACGCCCACCGCACCAGCTGGCGCCCGGCGCCCGGCGCGTCGGGGTCGTCGTAGAAGACCTCCGCGGGCACGGCGACCACGCCCGCCCGCTCGGGCAGGGCGAGGCAGAAGTCCATCCCGCTGTCCCAGCCCAGGTGTGACACGTCGGTCGTCGCGAAGTACGTCCCCTGTGGCACGTACGCCGTCAGCCCGGCCCGCGAGAGGCCGTCGACCAGCAGGTCGCGTCGCTGCTGGAGGCTGTCGGCCAGCTGGCGCGGGAAGTCGGGGTGCTCGTCCAGGGCCAGCGCGATCGCCGGCTGCAGCGGTGCGCCGGAGGTGAAGGTCAGCCACTGCTTGGCACCGATGAGGGCACGCACCAGCGGTGCGGGCCCGGTGGCCCAGCCGACCTTCCAGCCGGTGAAGGAGTAGGACTTGCCGGCGCTGGACAGCGTCAGGGTGCGGTCGCGCATCCCCGGCAGCGTCGAGAGCGGCACGTGCTCGGCGTCGTCGAAGGTGAGGTGCTCGTAGACCTCGTCGGTGACCACGAGCAGGTCGTGCTCGATCGCGAGGCGCGCGACCGCCTCGAGCTCGTCGCGGCCCAGCACCGTGCCGGTCGGGTTGTGCGGCGTGTTGAGCAGGATCATCCGCGTCCGGTCCGTGACCGCGCCGGCGAGCTCGTCGACGTCGAGCCGGAAGTGCGGCGGCCGCAGGGTGACCGGGCGGCGTACGGCGCCGGCGAACTGGAGCATCGCGGGGTAGGAGTCGTAGTAGGGCTCCATGACGATGACCTCGTCGCCGGGGTCGACCAGGCCCAGGATCGCGGCGGCGATACCCTCGGTGCAGCCGGTCGTGGCGACCACTTCGGTGTCGGGGTCGAGCTCGATGCCGTAGTGCCGCTGCTGGTGGCGCGCGACCGCCTCGCGCAGGGCCGGCACCCCGACGCCGGGGGCGTACTGGTTGGCGCCGTCCTGCAACGCCGCGACCGCGCGGGCGACGACCTCGGGCGGCCCGTCCACGTCGGGGAAGCCCTGCCCGATGTTGATGGCTCCGGTCCGCACGGCGAGTGCGGACATCTCGGCGAAGATGGTCGGCGGGATGCCGTCGAGGCGGCGGGCTCCGATGCGCACCTCACCGACCCTAGCCGGGATCGCCTCGCTAGCCTGAGACCGTGACCGCGACCGACCCGGACCTCGCCGCCGACATCGACGCCGCCTGCCGCCTGACCGGTGAGTTCACCCTCCGCTCGGGCCAGGTCAGCCACGAGTACTTCGACAAGTACCTCTTCGAGGCCGACCCGTTGCTCCTCGCGCGGGTCGCCCGTGAGGTCGCCCAGCTGCTGCCGCACGACACCGAGCTGCTCGGTGGGCTGGAGATGGGCGGCATCCCCATCGCCACGGCGGTGAGCCAGCTGCTCGGCCTGCCGACGCTGTTCGTGCGCAAGGAGGCCAAGCAGTACGGCACCTGCAAGCTCGCCGAGGGGCCGGCGTACGACGGCAAGCGGGTGACGCTGGTCGAGGACGTGATCACCACCGGCGGGGCCGTGCGGGACGCGACGCGCGAGCTGCGTGCCGGCGGCGCCGTCGTCGACCACGTCGTGTGCGCCATCGACCGCAGCCCCGAGGGCGAGAACCCGCTGGCCGACGTGGAGCTCACCGTGCACTCGGTGCTGACCAAGGCCGACCTGGACGCCGCACGTGGCTGAGCCCGCTGCCGCGCCCGCACGGTCGCGGCTGCTGCTGCCGCTGGACCTGCTGCGCGGCTTCCTCATCGGGCTCGCCGAGCTCGTCCCCGGTGTCTCCGGCGGCACCGTCGCGCTGGTGACGGGGGTCTACGAGCAGCTCATCGGGTCCGCCTCCCACGCGCTGGTGGCGCTGAAGCGGCTCGCGCTCGGTCCGGACCGGCTCGCGGGCTTCCGTGCGGAGGTACGCCGTACCGACTGGTGGCTCGTGGTGCCGGTGCTGCTGGGCATGGCGACCGCCGTGGCCACCGTGGCCGGCACGATGGAGGGCTTCGTCACCGACCACCCCGAGCACGCCCGGGGTCTCTTCTTCGGCCTGGTCGCGGCCAGCGTCGCCGTCCCGCTGCGGATGCTGGGCGGGCCGCCGGCCACCGTGGCCGAGCAGATCCGTGAGGCGGCCGTCGTCGTCGGCGCCGCCGTGCTGGCCTACCTGTTGATCGGGCTCGCCGTCGGTGGCGACGCCGGCTCGCCGCCGATGTGGGTGGTGTTCCTCGCGGCGGCGGTCGCGATCTGCGCCCTGGCGGTGCCCGGCGTGTCCGGGTCGTTCTTCCTGCTCGCGGTCGGCCTCTACACCACGACCCTCACCGCGGTCGACGAGCGCGACCTCGGCTACCTGGCCGTCTTCGCTGCCGGCGCACTGATCGGTCTGGGCTCGTTCGTGCAGCTGCTGCGCTACCTGCTGGAGCGGCACCGCCGCGTGACGCTGCTGGCGATGGCGGGCCTGATGGTCGGTTCGCTGCGCGCCCTGTGGCCGTGGCAGTCCGTCGCCGAGGGAGCTGCGGAGGAGGCGCACGGCCCGGGGGAGCTGCTGGCGCCGTACCCGCCCACCGCGGGCCCGGTGCTGCTGGTCGCGATCGGCGTCGCCGTGGTCGTCGCGCTGATCGTGGTGGAGTCGCGGGCGTCGCGCCGTCACGCCGAGCGCTGACGCCGCGGTGCGCTAGTGCGTCTCGTGGGCGTGCTTGCGGTTGCGGAAGTACTCCCACACCATCGGGATCGCGAAGAGCACCATGATGAGGATCAGGGCGAGCTCGAGGTGCTCACCGAGCTGGGGGAACCGGCGGCCCAGGTTGTAGCCGAGCAGTGTCAGCGTCACGACCCACAGCACCGCCCCCACGAGGCTCCACACGTAGAACCGGCGGCGCGGCATGTCGGTGGCCCCGGCGACGACGGTGATGTAGGTGCGCACCACGGCGAAGAACCGGCCGATCACCAGCGCGAGCGGACCGTGGCGCTGGAAGAACTGGTGGGTGAGGTCGAAGTACTTGCGCTTGACGATGCGCCCGTCGCGCTCGTAGATCACCGGCCCGATCTTGCGCCCGATCTCGTAGCCGGTGACGTTGCCCGCGAAGGCCGCTGCCGCCATCGCCACCACCGCTGCGGTGATCTCGACCAGTGGGGGACCGGGGACGACGTCGATGTTCTCGAGGGCGATGAAGAGCCCCATCGCGAACAGCAGGATGTCGCCGGGCAGGAAGGGGAAGAAGAGCCCGCACTCGATGAAGAGGATGACGAGGCTGACCCAGATCAGGTGCTCGCCGAACTGGTCCAGCAGCCAGTCGGGATCGAGCCAGTCCATGCCGAGCAGCGCCGGAAGCACGGCGAGGATCTCAGGCACCCCTCGACACTATCCGACGGCTCCGACCGAGGTACGGCGAGGCTTGCGTAGCCTGCGTGCGTGGAGGAGCAGCCTGCAGCCAGCGAGGAGCGGCGCGCGCCGTACGACCCGATGCCGCACGGGCCGCCCGAGGTCGGCGTCGGCCCCTGGGAGGGCGAGTGGCCCACCGGTGAGCAGTACGACGCCGAGCTGCTCGCGCACGGCGACCGGCGCAACGTCGTGGACCGCTACCGCTACTGGTCGATGCCGGCCATCGTCGCCGACCTCGACGCCCGGCGGCACGACTTCCACGTCGCGATCGAGAACTGGCAGCACGACTTCAACATCGGCACCATCGTCCGTTCGGCGAACGCCTTCCTCGCCCGGGAGGTGCACATCGTCGGCAACCGACGGTGGAACAAGCGCGGCGCGATGGTGACCGACCGCTACCAGCACGTGCGGCACCACCCGACCGTCGGCGACCTGCGCGAGCACCTCGCCTCGCTGCCGGACGGGCCGGTGCCGCTGCTGGGCGTGGACAACCTGCCCGGCTCGGCGCACCTGGAGACCATGGACCTGCCGCGGTCGGTGTGCTTCCTCTTCGGCCAGGAGGGTCCGGGACTCTCCGCGTCCGCACGCGAGGCGTGCGAGGGCACCTTCTCCATCGCCCAGTTCGGCTCCACCCGCTCGATCAACGCCTCCGCGGCCGCGGCCATCGCGATGCACGCATGGGTGCGCCAGCACGCCGACCTCTCCGGCGACGCCGCCTGGCGGGGGTGAGTCCCGCCGCTCGGCTGCAGCTCAGTCCCCGCGGAGCGAACCGATCAGGTGGCGGAAGGTGAGCTCGGTGACGGCCTCGCGGGCCGGCAGGTCGGCGACCAGGTAGCCACGACCGAGGGCGCCGGCAGGCGTGAACGCGATGCTCATCCGGACCGTCGCGGCCGTCCCGTCCGGGCCGTGTGGGGTGACGGTGGCCTCGAGCCGGACCTCGCCGGGTGCGCGGACGCGCGCCGTGAGCGCGAGCACGCGTTCGTCGGCGTCGACCCCGTCGACCTGCCACAGGCCGACCGGGTCGCCCGGTGCGAGCAACGGGCGACCCGGTGGCGGATGGTGGCGGGCAGGACCGCGCACCACCCGGTCCAGGAGGCCCCGGATGCGCAACGGCGCCGCGTCGGCGTACCACTGCGGACCGTGCGCACCCGAGGCCACGACCTGCCAGGCCACCTCCGGCGCCAACGCGACGTGCGCCGAACGCCAGGAGGTGTGCAGGGTGCGGCCTCGATGCATGGGACAACGATGCCGCACCCTCGTGGTTCCGGTCAGTCGCGCTCGTAGCAGACGAAGTGCGTCAGGCCGGCCTTCCACCACGTTCGCGGGGGGAACTCGTAGACGGCGAGCTTCCGCCCGAGACGATTGCCACAGCGACGCTCCGCGTCCCGCTCGATGTTCTTGCGGCCGGGGTAACGGTCGTAGCGCGTCTTGATCACCCGCGTCGCCTTGACCTGGTGGCCGGCGTTGCAGGTCGTGTAGTAGTAGGTTCCCTTGATCGACTTCAGGCACCGGGCGATGTTGTCCGCGAGCGGCGGACGACCCAGCGGCGGGTTGCCGTTGCCGGGCAGCGGCGGCATCCAACGCGGCCGCGGCAGCGCGATGTCACACCGCACCCAGTTGGCACCGGCGTTCCGCTGGCGCCACTTGGGGATGAAGTTGTAGACCATGTAGCCGGAGAGCTGGATCCGCTTGGTGCGGCCGTCGAAGTACTTCACCAGTCCGCGCATGCACTTCTTGCTGATCTTGCGGTTCATCTTCGGCCCGAGGCTCCAGTCGGGGTTGCTGAACCGAGCGATCTTGATGGTGAGCGTCGTGTGCCGGCTGTCGCAGTCGACGGCGGGCTTGCCGTCCGCGCGTCGGCGTGCCTCCTTCGACGTCAGGTTGTGGCAGCTCCCGACCGCCGGCGGCGAGGTGTCGACCGCGGGAGCAGTCGCCGATGCGGTGTCCAGAGCGGACGAACTCGTCGGCGCGGCCATCGCCAACGTGGCGCCGAGAAGTGCGGTCAGGATGGCCAGTACGAGCGGTCGTCGCATACGTCCCCCAGCTCGGGAACCTGTCCCGAGAGTTGTGTGGTTGTCGGATTGTCACGCCCTGCCACACACGGTGCGCTGGAGGGCGCGGTGCCGGACGCTACCAGCGGTCCTCGCCGTTGACAGCAGATCGGTGAAGACGAGTGGTTCCACTAGGGTGGCGGCGTACCGATCCCTTGCCCAGGAGCGCCGAAACCATGCCGATCGCCACCCCCGAGAAGTACGCCGAGATGCTGGACGCCGCGAAGTCCGGCGCCTATGCCTTCCCCGCGATCAACGTCTCGTCCTCGCAGACGCTCAACGCGGCCCTGAAGGGGTTCGCGGATGCCGGCTCGGACGGGATCATCCAGGTCTCCACCGGTGGTGCGGAGTACCTCTCCGGCCCGACGGTGAAGGACATGGTCACCGGCTCGGTCGCGTTCGCGGCGTACGCCGCCGAGGTGGCGAAGAACTACCCGGTCAACATCGCGCTCCACACCGACCACTGCCCCAAGGACAAGCTCGACGGCTTCGTGCGGCCGCTGATCGACCTCTCCGCCGAGCGGGTCAAGCGCGGCGAGGGGCCGCTGTTCCAGTCCCACATGTGGGACGGCTCGGCCGTGCCGCTGGACGAGAACCTGCACATCGCCGAGGAGCTGCTGGAGAAGTGCGCCGCGGCCAACATCGTCCTCGAGATCGAGGTCGGTGTCGTCGGTGGCGAGGAGGACGGCGTCGAGAACGAGATCAACGAGAAGCTCTACTCCACGCCCGAGGACGCCATCGCCACCGCCCGCGCGCTCGGCCACGGCGACCGCGGGTACTACATGACCGCGCTGACCTTCGGCAACGTGCACGGCGTCTACAAGCCCGGCAACGTCAAGCTCCGCCCGGAGGTGCTCAAGCAGGCCCAGGAGGCCGTCGTGGGCGAGTTCGGCCTCGAATCAGGCTCCAAGCCGTTCCACCTGGTCTTCCACGGTGGCTCGGGCTCCACGCCGCAGGAGATCGGCGACGCGGTCGACTACGGCGTGGTGAAGATGAACGTCGACACCGACACCCAGTACGCCTTCACCCGCCCCGTGGCGGACCACATGTTCAGCAACTACACCGGCGTGCTGAAGGTCGACGGCGACGTCGGCGACAAGAAGAAGTACGACCCGCGGTCGTGGGGCAAGGCCGCCGAGGCCAACATGGCCGCGCGCGTCGTCGAGGCCTGCGAGAACCTGCGCTCGGCAGGGAAGGGGATCAACTGAGATGAGCTTCACCGGCAACGACCTGATGGCCGGGCCGCCGCCCGTCGAACTGCCCGTCGACCCCGCCAGCGAGGCGCTGGACTCGGGCGAGGCGCCCGCCGACGTGGTGCGCACCTTCCCGGCCTCGCCGGCCGCCTGGGCGGCGATGGCGGGCCAGGCGCAGGCCGACCAGGCCATCGACGTCACCGTCTACGCCTACGCGCGCGTGGGCTACCACCGCTCGCTGGACATGCTGCGCCGCAACGGCTGGAAGGGCCACGGCCCGGTGCCGTGGGAGCACGAGCCCAACCGCGGCTTCCTCACCTGCCTGGCGCTGCTGGCGACCACCGCCCGCGCCATCGGCGAGACCGACGAGTGGGAGCGCTGCTCGGAGTTCCTCCGCGAGACCAGCCCCGCGGCGTACGACGCCCTGCTGGGCTGACTCCCTCGCCGAGTCGGCGCCAACTCGGCTCCGGAAAGGGGCGAGTCGGCGCCAACTCGGCACTGCTCGCGCCGGAGCCGCCAGGAGTGAGCCGAGTTCGCGCCGACTCGGCACTCCTGTGAGCCGAGTTCACGCCGACTCGGCACTCCTGTGAGCCGAGTTCACGCCGACTCGGCGGGTCAGCGCGTCAGCAGCGTGCGGATCCGGTCGGGGCCCAGGGCGGCGAACAGCGTCGGGAGCCGCGGGCCGCGCTCGGCGTCCACCAGGAGGCCGTAGAGCAGCTTGAAGAACTCCTTCTGGTCCGCCTTGACCTCCTCGGTCGGCTTGTCCTCGAGCGCGAGCCCGCGGGCGACCTTGGGTACGCCGTAGATCACCGACGTCAGCGCCTCGGAGTCGTCGAAGTCCGCGGGGAGCGAGAGCAGCAGCAGCCGCAGCCACTCACCCTCCTGGTCGCTCAGCGCGGCCAGCTGGTCGGTCGCGGGGGTCTCGCGCACCGTGGTGCGGTCCTCGGGGGCGACGTACTCGTTCGTCCACGTCATCGCCTTGGTCAGCCGCGGCTCGAGCTCCTCGACCGAGGAGTGCGCGTGGCCGACCTGGCGGATCGTGGCCGAGATCAGGTCCGCGGACTCGGCGGTCACGTCGGCGACCGAGGACAGCATCCGGAACGGGACGACGACCTCCGGCGTGCGCAGGCGCCCCGCGCTGCCGGTCGAGGCGGCCCGCTCCCAGGCCAGCACCGCCGCGTCGCGCTTGTCCGGGTCGGTGGCCTTGCGACCCAGCGCGTCCCACTCGTCATAGAGGCGCAGCACCTCGGCGCCGAAGTCGACGTTGAAGGCCTGCTTGGGCTGGCGGCGTACGTAGAGCCACCGCAGGATCGGCGCCTCCAGGATCCGCAGCGCGTCCGACGCGGTCGGCACACCGCCCTTGGAGGAGGACATCTTCGGCATGCCGGCCACGCCGACGAAGGAGTAGGCGACGAACGAGGGCGCGCTGCCGCCGAAGATCGGACCGACCAGGTCCTTGCCGACGGTGTAGGAGGACCCCGGCGTCGCGTGGTCGACGCCGCCGGGCTCGAAGTGGACGCCCTCGTGGGTCCACCGCATCGGCCAGTCGACCTTCCAGACCAGCTTGCCCTCGTCCTCGGTCGCGACGTTGGTGACGTGCGCCTCGCCGCAGGTGTCGCAGGTGTAGGACAGGTCGGTGGTCTCGTCGTCGTACGCCGTCAGCGTGACGGTGTCGCGGCCGCAGCCCTTGCAGTAGGGCTTGTAGGGGAACCGTGCGAGCGAGCCGGCGATGCTGCCCTCGGTGTCGTCGTCGGTGTCCCCGTTGCCCTTCTTGGTGCGGTAGGAGGCCATGACCGCCTCGATCTCGTCGCGCTTGCGGATCGCGGTGAGGATCTGGTCGCGGTAGGCGCCGCTGCGGTACATCGCGGTCTGGTCGACCTCGACCATCTCGCAGCCCATCTCGGCGAGCGCCGCGCGCAGCGGGGCCTTGAACCGCTCGGCCCAGCTGTCGTACTCACCGGTCGGGTCCGGCACCGCCGACAGGGGGCGACCGATGTGCTCGCTCCACGACTCGTCGGTGCCGGCGGGCACCTTGCGGAACCGGTCGTAGTCGTCCCAGCTGTGCAGGTGGCGCACGTTGATGCCGCGCCCGCGGATCTCCTCGGCGACGAAGTGCACGGTGAGGAACTCGCGCAGGTTGCCCAGGTGGATCGGCCCCGAGGGACTGATGCCCGAGGCGCAGGTGATGAGCTCGGGCAGCTCGCCGTCGTCGGTCGTCGACTGTGCGTGCCGCAGCGCCATGTCGGCGGTGCGGGTGACCCAGTCGGTCGGCGGTCCGGTGTTCTTGCGTCGTGCCACGTCGGGCAACTCTAGGGCGTCCGGGGCCGGCGGCGTACGTCGTGGTGCGCCGTACCCCTTCCTGTGATAGAGACGGGAGTGATGGACACCCAGCAGAGTGATCTCGTCGAGCGGCTGCGTGCCGCACTCACCCACGAGCCCTCCACCACCGAGGGCGAGATGCAGGGAGGCGTGTCCTTCCTCGTCCGTGACGAGGTGGTCGCGGTCGTCCGCCCGCGCGGTGACCTGCTCGTGTCGGTGGACCCGTCCCGGTTCGCCGAGCTCGCCACCCGCGCCGGCGCCGCGCCCGCGGAGTCCGACGGTCGCGCGATGGGGCCGAGCTGGATCAGCGTCGCCGAGGACGACCTCGGTCGCGAGGCGCAGCTGCACTTCTGGGTCGAGGTGGCGTTGGAGCACAACGCCCACACGACCGGCTCCTGACTAGCGCGCCGGCACCGCCAGGGCGTACGCCGCCTGCTCGAGCCGCCAGGTGCGGCTGCGGACCGGCCCGGAGAGCTCGCCGTCGGCGCTGCAGGTGAAGGTGCCGCCGTTCACGGCGACCTCCCGGGCACGCAGTGTCGTCACGTTCTCGTGCTCGGGGTGGCGGCGCAGCGCGACCCCGGCGGCGTAGCGCAGGGTGGCGGAGAAGCTCTCGGGGGAGGCGACGAGCACGTCGATGTGCCCGTCGGAGGGGTTGGCGCCGGGAGCGAGTTCGGTGCCGCCGCCGACCGAGGAGCCGTTCGCGAGCACGACCATGAGGACCGGACGGTCCAGGTCGGTCACGACGTCGCCGTCGGCGGTGACGCGCACCCGGACGGTGGTGGGCTTCACCGCCGCGACGGCCGCGCCGATGGGGTAGCCGAGCTTGCCGAGGTTGACCTTGCCGACGCCGACCCGGCCCAGGCGTTGCTTCCACCGGGCGCCGTGCTCGCCCGCCGTGGCGCCAGCACCGAAGTGGACGCTGTTGACCACGATGCCGCCGGCGTCGTCGAGCAGCACGTCCATCGGCCGGTCGGTGCCCTCCAGCACGGTCCTCGCCGCGAGGTCGGCGTCCAGCGGGATGCCCAGCGAGCGGGCGAGGTCGTTGCCGGTGCCCAGCGGCAGCAGGCCCAGCGTGGCGCCGCGCAGCTCGCCGCGACGGTGCAGCGCAGCGACCACCGCGTGCATGCTGCCGTCGCCGCCGGCCACGACGATGCGCCGCGAGCCCGCCGAGGCGAGCACGTCGTCGAGCTCCTCGGGTGTCGCGGTGGCGCAGAGCTCGACCTCGGCCTGCTCGCGCAGGATCGCGACGGCCCCGCGGACGGTCTCCTGGTCGGCGGTGCCGGCGTCGGCGTTGGTGATGACGAGCATCGGGGTCACCGCGCCACTGTAGAGGTGCCGCGAGCGGGGTCCGTCAGGACCGGACCATGTCCTCGGTGGACCAGTAGGCACGCATGCTGGTGATCCGTCCCTCGTCGTCGAAACTCATCACGTCGATGGGCGCCAGGGTGAAGGTGCGGCCGCCTGCCTGCGTCACCAGTTCGAAGCCGAACGCCGCCTCGTTGCCGGCGATGCGGACCTCGCCGAGCCGGCTCCGTTGCTCCAGCGGCTCGACCGCCGCGTAGAACTCGGCGATGGCCGCCGGGGTGTCGAGCACACCGCTGCCGACGGGGTCCTCGATGGTCGCGCCGTCGGCGTACAACGCCACGACCTCGTCGGCAGTGCCGGTCGCGACGAGGTCCACGTAGCGCTGGATGGTCCCGAGAATGGTCTGCCGGTCGGCGGTCACGTGTCCTCCTGTGCGTCGGGGCCCGGAGCGCGGCCCGCCGCAGAACTTACAACGATCGTGGCGAGTCCGGGACCCGGCGGGACGTGGTGAGGGACGGGATGTCAGGCAGGCGGTGCCGACGGCAGGACAATCTGTCCCTCCTCGCACCCGCCGGACTCTGGTGATCTGGGTCTCATCCGACGAGCGACCACGAAAGGGACGGTCATGACGAACCCGACCGACGAGGCCCACCTGCGGGTGGCGATCGACCAGGCCCGGCAGGGCTGGGACGAGGGAGGCGTGCCCATCGGGGCCGCCCTGGTGCGTGACGGCGAGGTGGTCGCGGTCGGCCGCAACCGGCGGATCCAGCTCGGCAGCGCGATCCGGCACGGCGAGACCGACTGCATCGAGAACGCCGGCCGGCTGCCCGCCTCGGTCTACCGCGAGTGCGTCCTCTACACCACGCTCTCGCCGTGCTTCATGTGCGCGGGCACGGCGCTGCTCTACCGCATCCCCCGCATCGTGGTGGGGGAGAACCACTCCTTCGAGGCCTCCGAGGACTGGTTGCGCTCCCACGGCGTGCAGGTCGACGTGCTCGACGACCCCGAGTGCCGGGCGCTGATGGAGCGCATGATGACCGAGCGGGCCGAGATCTGGTTCGAGGACATCGGCGAGATCGGGGAGCGGGCATGAGCGAGGAGCGCACCACCGGCGTCGAGGACGCCGTCATCGACCCCGACTACCCGCTGGACCCGGTGCCGCCGCACGCCCGGCGCGGCCTCCTGCCGCTGTCCCTGGTGCTGCTCGGGTTCACCTTCTTCACGCCGACGATGCTGGTGGGGGCCCAGGTCGGTGCGGCGTTCACGCTCGGCGACTTCCTGCTGGTGATGCTCCTGGGCAGCGCCGTGCTCGGGGTGTACGTCGCGATGCTCGCCCTGGTCGGCGCCCGCACCCGGCTCACCACGGTGATGCTGAGCCGCTACACGCTCGGCACGCAGGGCTCGAAGCTCGCCTCGCTGCTGCTGGGCTTCACCCAGATCGGCTGGTACGGCGTCGGCGTGGCCACGCTGGGCAACCTGATCGCCGAGGCGCTGGGCTGGGGCAGCGCCGGCGCCACGCTGTGGATGGTGGTGGGCACCGTCGTCATGGGCACGACCGCCTACTTCGGCTTCCGGGGCCTGTTCTGGCTCTCCGCGGTGAGTGTGCCGCTGATGTTCCTACTGGCCGCCTGGGTGGTGCTCCGCTCGGTGGAGGAGGTCGGCGGCTGGGACGCCATGGCCGCGATCGAGCCCACCGACCAGATGTCCACGACCCTGGCGCTGACCCTCATCGTCGGCACCTTCGTCAGCGGCGGCACCCAGGTCTCGAACTGGACCCGCTTCGCCCGCAACGGCCGCCAGGCCTTCGGCGCCGGGCTGATCGCCTTCATGGTGGGCAACGGGCTGATGCTGTTCTTCGGCGCCATCGGTGCGATCGCGTTCGGCGAGGCCGACTTCGTCCTGGTGCTCTACAACCTGGGCCTGATCGTGTGGGGCGTGGTGCTGCTCATCGGCAACATCTGGACCACGAACGACAACACCGCCTACGCCTTCAGCGTCGCGGGTGCCGAGATCGCCAACTGGCCCTCGAAGAAGCCGTTCGTCGTGGGCGGCGTCGCGATCGGCGGCCTGCTGGCGATCACCGGTATCTACGACAGCCTCATCAGCTACCTGGTCTGGCTCAGCATCCTGATCCCGCCGCTGGGTGGCACGCTGATCGGCGACTGGTGGTGCCGCTGGCGCCACGGCGTGCCGGAGCGGGCGGCGTACGCGTTCCGCACCGTGGAGTGGCGCTGCCTGGCGGCGTACGCCGTCGGCGTGGCTGCCGCCTTCACCGCCGACCAGCAGGGCTGGGGCCTGCCGGCGGTGATCGGGATCCTGGTCGCCCTCGCCGCCGCGGTCGCGCTCAACCCCGCGTGGCAGCGGCGCGAGGAGGTCGCGGACGCGGACGGGTTGCCGCAGCGCACCCCGTGAGCAAGGGTGATCCGGGTGCAGATCCCCCTGTCCGAGATCCTCGCCCTCCCCTCGGTGCGCCGCGGTGCGCCCCACGTCGAGCACGCGGGCACCGGGGAGTGCTGGATCCGCCGGGTGCACTCCTCGGAGGTCTTCGAGATGGGGCCGCTGTTGCGCGGTGGTGAGCTGCTGCTCACCACCGGGCTGGGCCTGAAGGGGCTCTCGCCGACCCGCCTGGAGGCCTACGTCGACGCGCTGGCCGACGCCGGCCTCTCAGCGCTGGCCGTGGAGCTCGGTCGCACCTTCGCCGCGCTGCCGCCGCCGCTGGTGGTGGCGGCGCGGCGGCGCGACCTGGTGCTGCTGACCTTCCGGGAGGTGGTGCCCTTCGAGGAGGTCGTCGAGGCGTTCCACGACCTGGTCAAGGAGCGGGAGTTCGGTGACCTGCGCGCCGGCGAGCGCATCTGGCAGCACCTGCTCGACTGCGTCCTGGCCGAGCAGGGGCTGCCCGAGCTGCTGCGCCGGATCGCCGCCCTGGCCGACGGCGAGGCCCACCTGCTCGCCAACGACGGCCGGGTCGTCGCGGCGAGCACCACCACGGGCCGGGCGGCGGCGCCCGAACCGGGTGGCCACCACCGCTCGGTCGAGCTCGCCGACACCCACTGGGGGTCGCTGGTGGTCACCGGTGCCCGGGCCGAGGACCTCGAGGCCGTGCTGGACCGAGGCGTCGTGGCCGTCCGGCTGGAGCTGCTGCGGGCCGGGTCCGCGCAGGAGCCGGCCATGCTCGACAGCGCGCTGCTGCGCGACATCGTCGAGGACCGGGTGCCGTCCACCGAGGAGCTGCACTCCCGCTTCGAGGTCGCCGGCCTCGCGGTCGACGCCGAGACCGCCGTGGTGGGGCTCGCGGTCGCGGGTGACCGGCGTACGCCGAAGGCCTCCCTGGTCGCGGCGACCCGCCGCGTCTGCCGCGCACACCTGGGTGCCTGCGTCGTCGGGCCCGTCGGCGACGAGGTCCTGGCGCTCGCCCGGGCGCCCCGGGGCGGTGACGCCGGCCTGCGCGAGCAGCTGGCCTCCATGTGCGCCTCACTCACGGTGGAGGAGACCGGTGGCCACGGCATCGTCGCGGTGGCCGGTGGCGAGCCGGCGACCGGCCTGGACGGCGTGACCGCGTCGCTCGGGCAGGCGCGCAGCGTCGCGACCATCGCCCGGCGGCTCGGGCTGCGGGCCGAGCCCATGCTGGCGCGCGACTGGGGGATCTACCGGCTGCTGGCGCACCTGACCGGTACGCCGGAGCTCACCGAGTTCCTGCGCGAGCAGGTCGGCCCACTGCTGGACAACGATGCCGAGCACGGCACCGACCTGGTGCGCACCCTGGACACCTACCTGCAGCAGGGGCTCGGCAAGACCGAGACCGCCAAGGCGCTCGGCATCCGCCGCCAGACGCTCTACAACCGCCTGGACCGGATCAACCAGGTGCTCGGGCGCGATGCCTTCGACGGGCACGAGAGCAGGACCGCGCTCGGGCTCGCCCTGCACGCGTGGCGGCTCCGGACCGGTGTGGACCCGGGGCGGGCCCACACCTGATCCGGGCGGGAGAGGCCGCGGAAGATGCGGCTCAGGCCTCGCTCATCGCGCGCAGGTGGGCGCCCACCTCGGCGACGACCGCGAGCGCCAGCTGCTCGGTGGTGTCGCCCTCCGGCTCGGCGATGATCGCGTCGAGGTTGCCCTGCCGCAGCAGCGCGAGCGCACCGACCTCCTGGTCCTGGGCCATCTCCGCGGCGTGGGAGGTGTCGCCGTGGACGATGACGCTGGCGCCCTCGGGCGGCAGCGGCGAGAGCCAGCCGTGCTCGGTGGCCAGCACCACCCGGGCCGGGAGGAGTGCCAGGGCACCGCCACCGCAGCCCTCGCCGAGGATGACCGACACCGACGGCACCGGGAGGGTGACCATGGTGGCGATGCAACGGGCGATCTCGCCCGCGATGGCCTTCTCCTCGGCCTCCGGCGACAGCTCGGCACCGGGGGTGTCGATGATCGTCACCAGTGGCAGCCTCAGGTCGGCGGCCAGCCGCATCGCACGCCGCGCCTCGCGCAGTGCGCCGGGCCCCATCGGGGTCGCGGCACTCTGGCGGGAGCGGTCCTGCCCCACGACGACGCACGGCTGGCCGTCCAGTCGCGTCAGCGCCACGATCACGGTCTCGTCGCGCTCGCCCTCGTCGGTGCCGCGCAGCCGCAGCGTGTGGTCGGCACCGAGCCGGAGCAGGTCGCGCACCCCGACCCGGTCGGCGTCACGCGTCCGGGTGATGGAGTCCCACACCGGTGCGTGGTCCTCCAGCGGCAGCTTCGGCCGGCGGGTCAGCCGGCTCGGGGTCGCCGGCGAGGTCAGCACCTCGAGGGCGTTGGAGACCAGCTCGGGCAGCTCCTCCGGCGGGACGACGGCGTCGATGACGCCCTTCGCGGCGAGGTTCTCCGCCGTCTGCACGCCCTCGGGGAACTCCTCCCCGTTGAGGGCCTCGAACACCTTCGGGCCGAGGAAGCCGACCATCGCGCCGGGCTCGGCAACGGTGACGTGCCCGAGCGACCCCCACGAGGCGTAGACGCCGCCGGTGGTCGGGTGCCGCAGGTGCACCAGGTAGGGCAGCCCGGCCGCACGGTGGTCCATCAGCGCCCGCGAGATGTCGACCATCCGGATGAAGGCACGCGTGCCCTCCTGCATCCGCGTGCCCCCGGAGGACGTGCTCGCCAGCACCGGCAGCCCCTCGGCCGTGGCGCGGCGTACGGCGCTGGTGATGCGTTCGGCCGCCGCGGTCCCGATCGAGCCCGCCAGGAAGCGGAACTCGTTGACCACGAACGCCACCGGGCGGCCCCGCACCGTGCCCCGCCCGGTGAGCACCGACTCGTCGGTGCCGGCGCGCTCCGTGGCCGCCTCCAGCTGTGCGCGGTACTCCGCCGGGTGGGCGCTGGTGTCGACCGGCGTGTCCCAGGACTCGTACGAGCCCTCGTCCAGCACCAGGTCGATCAGCTCCCGGGCGCCCCATCGCCGCTGCTTGCTCATGGGCACAGATCCCACCACACGCCTCAGCCGAGCCGCGTGCGCGCTCGGGTGGCGAGCTCGGCCAGCGCGGCCGGGAAGATCTCGGCCGGCGGCGTCACCAGTCCGGCCCCCACCTGTCCGACACCGGCGAGCTTGCCGGCCATGCCGGTGTTGATCTGCGGCAGGATGCCGGTGCGGCACACCCGGCTGACGTCGATGCCCGTCGGCGCGCCCCGGAAGTCCAGCACCGGGATCTGCCAGCGCGGGTTCTCGCCCAGGGTGATCTCACCCATCCGCTCGGTGGTGGCGAACGCGTCGGGCACCGTCCCGCCCACGAACCGCACGATCGCCGGCGCCGTGGCCATGGAGAAGCCACCCAGCCCGGACGTCTCGGTGATCGCGGAGTCGCCGATGTCGGGGTTGGCGTCGTCGGGACCGAAGTCACCGAGGAAGAGGCCGTCGGCCAGCTGGGCCGGACCGGTGAACCACTGGTCGCCGGTGCCGGCGACCTGGATGCCGAACTCCGTGCCGTTGCGGGCCATCGCGACCACCATCGTCGAGCCCTCGATGCCGCGGGCGGCGTCGAGCGCCAGCTTGCAGGCCGGCATCGCGAGGTTGAGGAAGAAGTGGTCGTTGCCGCCGATGAAGCGCAGCACCTCGGCCACGTCGGTGGAGGGGTGCTCGGAGGCGGCCATGGCCGGACCGAGGTCGCGCAGCAGCATCAGCGTGCCGGCGCGGTTGCGGTTGTGGGCCTCGTCGCCCATCTGCAGCATCTGCGACAGGATCGCGGTGATGTCGACCGGGCCGGCCGCGCGTACGGCGTCGCGCAGCACGGGGCCGAGCACGTCGGCCATCCAGCGCAGCTTGTCCAGCACCTCGGGTGCGTAGGCGCCGTAGCGGAGCACCTTGCCCAGGCCCTCGTTGAGCGAGCAGAACGTACGCCGTCCGCTCTCGGGGTCCTCCAGCACGAACATCCACATCGAGGGCGACACGACACCGGCCATCGGGCCCACGGCGGCGTGGTGGTGGCACGGCTCGAGCGTCCAGGTGCCGTCGGCCAGGTGCGGCTCGGCGTCCTCGGGGGTGTCGACCAGACCCTCGAAGGCGGCCGCGCCCAGCAGCGCACCGCGCAGCGGACCGGAGGCGTGCTCCCAGGTGATCGGCGGCCCGGCGTGCAGGAACTGGCCGGGCTCGAGGCCGAGCACCTCGCGGGCCGGCGCCACGTCGACCAGGTGGGCGTTCGTGGCGAGCATCGCCGCGAGGGCGCGCTCGTTGGCCTCGCGGCGCAGCGGGTCCGCGGCGACGGCGGCGAGGTCGCCCTCGGTGTCGGCCATCGGCGGCTGCCAGTCGACCCGGGTCACGGGCACGGCCTGGTCGGCCACGGCGTCGGCGAACAGGCCGGCGCCGACGGCGACGACCCCGGTCGGGGGAGTGGTGGGGTTGGTCATCACTGGCCTCACTTCACGAGCTCGACCGCCCGGCGCGTGGCCTGGGCGTTGGACAGGTACACCTCGGCGCCGGCGTCGGCGAGCGCGGCCGCCTGGGCCTCCAGGCGCTGCGGGTCGCCGGCGGTGCCGACACAGGCGACGACGACGGGGATCTCCCGCTGGGCACGGGCCTCGCGGATCGCCGGGGCGAGCGACGCGGCCGGGTCCGACTCCGCGCCGTGGCCGAGCACCACGTCGAGCAGCAGGACGCCGGTCTCGGGGTCGGCGGCGGCGCGGGAGAGGTGCTCCAGCCGCAGCGTCGGGTCGATCATCGGGTGCGCGCGGCCCTGGGTCAGGCCGTCGTCGCCGAAGTCGACCATGGTGTGGCCGGCGTGCTGCAACGAGGAGTCGAGCGCCAGCGACGGGTCGAGCGGGATGTTGGACCGCACCTCGCCGAGCTCCTCGCTGGCGATGAGCATGGCCTCGTCGCACAGCGTGCCGCCCACGAAGAGACCGCGGACGAAGGAGCCGCCGGCGGACGTGGCCGGCGTGCCCCAGTGCGGCCAGGCCGGTACGTCGTGACCGGCGCTGCCCAGCACCTGCTCGGCAGCGGTGGTCAGGTCGGGCTGGCCCGGGCCGAGCAGGGCGAGCTCGACCGGCGTCGAGAGCTCCTCGGCCAGGCGGCGTACCTCCTCGGCGACCTCCGGGCTGGGGGGCTTGGAGACGACGACGATCTGCTCGATGGTCGGGTCCGCGTCCAGGCGGCGCAGCGCCGCCTTGGTGGAGAGGCCGCCCACGTCGGACTTCGGGTCGCGACCGCCGACGCCGAGGGCGGCGGAGACGCCGACGCCCGCCGCGTCGAGCAGGCACAGCAGCTGCTGGCAGCCCGTGCCGGACGCGGCGACGATGCCGACCGGACCCGGGTTGACGACGTTGGCGAAGCCCAGGCCCAGGCCGCCGACGACGGCGGTGCCGCAGTCGGGGCCCATGACCAGCAGGTCGCGCTCGGCCGCGACCTGCTTGAGGCGCACCTCCTGCTCGACCGGCACGTTGTCGCTGAAGAGCATCACGTCGTGGCCGGCGTCGAGGGCGTCCATCGCCTCGACGAACGCGTTCGCACCGGGCACCGACACCAGCGCCAGGTCGCCCCGGCCGAGGGTGAAGGCGGAGCCGGTCGTGCGCGGCGGCGCCTCCTCGGCGGTGCCACCACCGGAGGGACGCGAGCGGATCGCCGCGAGGGCGGCGTCCACCGCCGCCAGTGCGGTGTCGCGGGCGTCCTCGTCGTCGAGCCGGAGCGCGACGACCATGTCGTTGGGCGTCGCCTCGGGGATGTCGAAGCCCATCTGCTCGAGCACCTCGAGGTTGAGGGGGGTCGCCATGGCGACCTGCGCCGCGGCGACGCCGGACGTCGTGGCGACGTCCCGGCTCACCTGCAGCAGGCTCACCGAGTCGGCGTACGCGCCGGCTCGGAGCTCCACGTGGGTCACGGTCATCGGTTGGTCCTTCCGCTGTGGATGGGTGCGAGCGTCAGTCCGAGGGCGAGGCCGGCCCCGGAGGTGTGGCCGACCGCCACCAGTGCTGCCAGGGCTGCGGTGGCGCGGCCGGGGTCGGGGAGGCTGCGGACGAGGGCGGCGAACTCGGGGAGCACGTCGCCGTCCACCGCGCAGGCGAGCAGCTGTGCCGACAGCGCCGTCGTACGCCGGTGCGCGAGATGGGTGATCTCCTCGGCGACCGCGGTGGTGGCCGCGGCGTTGCCGGCCGCGACCGCGGTGGCGAGGTAGCCGCAGAGCACGTCGTCGCCGACCGGCGTCAGGCCCGAGCCGCGCCCGAGCAGGTCCGCCACGCAGGCGGGGTCGCCCTCGCGGAGGGCGGCCAGTGCCGCGGCGGGCAGCTCGTCGGCCACGGCGCGGACCGCGGGGTGGTCGGTGATGGTCGGGAGGCCGTCGGTGGCGTCGGACGGGAGGGCGGGGACGCCGGCGTCGACGTAGCGACCGACCCGGAGCTCCAGGTCGGCAATCCTGAGGGTGTCGGACCCGACGATGCCGACGGCGCCGTGGGGGAGGTCCAGGGTGGTGAGCGCGGTGCGCAGCCCGCAGGGCACCGCGCGGGCGTGGACGCCCAGCACCGCGAGGCAGCCGCCGTCACTGAGGTGGAGGTACGCCGCGTCCGCTCCGCTGTGGACCACGGTGCCGGAGCGCTCCGGGCCGGCCAGCATCGCCGCCGTCGCCGGCGTCGCGGCCGCCATGAGGCGGCGGCGTTCGTCCGCGACCCCACGTGCGTCGGCGCTGGCTGGGTTGGCGGGCATACCGGGACGGTAGTGACTCCGCTAGGCTGCATTGAATGGTGAGTGTTGCCAACCCTGACTCGGCAGGCGACCAAGAATTGCCAAGCGGTCCGGTGACCGAGCAGGCGGCGCGCGCCGATGCGCTGCACACCACGCTGTCGAAGCTGGTGCTCTCGGGGGCCGACGTCGACCGGATCGGCAGCGAGGTCTCGCGGATGCTGGGCATCGGCATCGTGGTCACCTCCACCGACGGCCGCGAGCGCGGCGGAGCCCTGACCGACGAGCAGCGCGAGGGCCTCGCCGAGCAGGGGCTGGTCGACGAGACCGGGCGGCTCCGCGTCGAGCGCATCAGCCCGTCCTGCCCCCACCGCGATGGCGAGGTGCGCGTGCTCAGCGTGCCCTCCGGGGGGCCCGACCTGGCGCGGCTCATCTGCATCAGCCCCGACCACGAGCTCGAGGTCGCCGACATCCAGGCCCTGGAGCGGACCGCGATCGTGGTCGCCCTGCTGGTGACGCGGCAGCGTGCGGTGGCGCTGGTGGAGAACAAGTACCGCGGCGACTTCCTGCGCGACGTGTTCCTCGGTCGCGGCGGTGACGCGGCCGTGCTGGTCGAGCACGCCCACACGGTCGGCTGGGAGCTGGACCGTCCCGCCGTGGTGATCTCCGCCGAACTCGACCCGATCCCGGCCGGCGAGGAGCCCGTCGACGCGCCGACCCAGGGCCTGTGGCAGGAGCGCTTCGCCGCCGCCTGGGGCCAGGTGTGCGAGTCGCGCGACCCCTCGATCCCGACTGCCGACTTCTTCACCGAGGTCGTCACCCTCTTCCCGGTGCCCGAGAAGCCCGAGGACCTGCACGCCGCCGTGAAGTCCGTGGTCGCCGCCGTCGCGGGCGACCGCGGCGGTGGTCGGCGCCCGTTCTCGGTAGGGGTCAGCCGGGTCGCGGCTCGCGTCGAGGACCTGCCCGCGGCGTACGCCCAGGCGCGGCGCGCCAACCGGGTCGGTCGCCGCCTCTCCGGCGGTACGGCGACCACCTGGTTCGACGACCTCGGCATCCACCGCCTCATCGCGCTCGTGCCGGACCCGGGCGAGGTGGAGTCGTTCGTCAGCGACGTGCTGGGCCCGCTCGCGGAGGACACCACCGAGGCAGCCGACCTGCGCACGACGCTGCGGGTGCTGCTCGACACCAACCTCAACGTCGCCGAGGCCGCCCGGCAGCAGTTCTTCCACTACAACACCCTGCGCTACCGCATCACCAAGCTCGAGGGTGTGCTCGGCGCGTTCACCACCGACCCGGCCCTGCGCCTGGACATCGCCGTCGCCCTCCGCGCCCTCGAGCTCACCGACTGACACGCGCGGCCGACCGTGCCGGCGCGGGTGGTCTCGACACGGCCTCGATGGCGCTCGGCCGGCTCGACCACCAAGGCCAGCGCAGGCGCGGCTGGCAAGCCTCGCCAGCCCTTTCGTGATCTGTTTGGCATCTCTGGCCCATGCCGGGCGTGATCCGCACCACTAGCGTCGACCCATCGTCACGAGACTCGGGCGGACTCAGGAGGACTCAGCACATGTCGATGTTCAAGTGGGAAGTGGTGCACGGCGGGAAGACCCCGCCGCCCGGAGCGGCCGTCGGCCCGATGGAACGGCTCAGTTGGGGCCGCACCGTCGGCCTCGGTGCGCAGCACATCGTCGCGATGTTCGGCGCGACGTTCGTGTTCCCGATCATCATGGGGCTCGACCCCAACCTCGCGATCCTGTTCTCGGGTGTCTGCACGATCCTGTTCCTGCTGATCGTGAAGAACAAGGTGCCCAGCTACCTCGGCACGAGCGCCTCGTTCGTCGCTGCCGTGGTCGCGATCCGAGCCCAGGGCGGTGACTCCGCCGACGTCACCGGCGCGATCCTGGTGGCGGGCCTCGTGCTCGCCGCGGTCGGCCTGCTGGTGCACTTCGCCGGCGCCCGGCTGATCCATACGATCCTGCCGCCGGCGGTCACCGGCGCGGTGGTCATGCTGATCGGGTTCAACCTCGCGCCGGTCGTGGCCGACGCCTACTGGCCCCAGGACCAGTGGATCGCGCTGCTCACCGCCACCTTCATGGTCGCGGCCGCCGTCATGCTGCCGGGCTTCTGGTCCCGCATCGCGGTGCTGCTGGCGCTGGTGTTCGGTTACCTCGTCTCGTGGGCCGCCGACGGCGTCTTCGGCCCCATCACCTCCCCGGACGCGACCGGCGAGGTCGTCACCCGTGACCGCGTCTCGTGGGCCGGTGTCGAGTCGGCCGACTGGTTCGGCCTCCCCAGCGGCCAGCTCGCCGACGGTGTCTCGGCCGTCCACGGCCCGTCGTTCTCGCTCAGCTTCATCCTGCTGGTGCTGCCCGGTGTCATCGCACTGATCGCGGAGAACACCGGCCACGTCAAGGCGGTCGCCGAGATGACCGGCGACGACCTCGACCCCTACATGGGGCGTGCGATCGGCGCCGACGGCCTCGCCACCTCACTCGCGAGCCTCTTCGGCGGCTCGCCGACGACGACGTACGCCGAGAACATCGGTGTCATGAGCGCCACCCGCGTCTACTCCACGGCGGCGTACTACGCCGCGGCGATGTTCGCGATCATCCTGGGCCTGTGCCCGAAGTTCGGCGCGATCATCAACGCGGTCCCCGGTGGCGTGCTCGGCGGCATCACGGTCGTGCTCTACGGCATGATCGGCCTCGTCGGCGCCAAGATCTGGGTGGAGAACCGGGTCGACTTCGGCAACCCCGTCAACCTGGTCGGCCTGGCCGCGGGCATCATCGCCGGTGTCGGCGGCGTCACGCTGCAGGTCACCGACGACTTCGAGCTCGGTGGCATCGCGCTCGGCACCATCCTGGTGATCGCCTACTTCCACCTGGTCAAGAGCCGTCGCGAAGAGCTCGGCACCGAGACGCCGGCGACCACCACCTGAGGATGATGTCCCTGTGAAACCCGCACCGTTCTCCTACGCCCGACCGACCACGCTGGAGGAGGCCCTGGAGGTCCTCGGCACCAGCGGGGACGCGAAGGTGCTGGCCGGTGGGCAGAGCCTGGTGCCGCTGCTGTCGATGCGGCTCGCGGCACCGGGACTCCTCGTGGACATCAACGGCCTCCCCGGGCTGTCGCAGGTCGACTGCGACAGCCGGGGGGTCCGGTTCGGGGCGCTGGTGCGCCACGCCGAGCTGATGGCCGACGCCGATGCTGCCCGCGTCCAGCCCCTGCTGGCCAAGGCGCTCGGCCTGGTGGCGCACGGCACGATCCGCAACCGCGGTACGACGGTCGGTTCGATCGTTCACGCGGACCCGGCCGCGGAGATGCCGATGGTGCTGCGCCTGCTGGGCGGCAGCATCACGGTCGCCTCGACGGGCGGCACCCGTGAGATCGGGGCCGAGGAGTTCTTCCCCGGGCCGATGGAGTCGAGCGTGCGGACCGATGAACTGGCGGTCTCCGCCTGGGTGCCCGCCCTCGCGGACGGGGCCGGCGTGGCCGTCGACGAGGTGGCCCGCCGCCACGGCGACTACGCCCTGTGCGGCGTCGCCGCCGTCGTCGGCACCGAGGGCGGCCGGATCACCTCGGTGCGGGCCGGCTACCTGTCGGTCTGCGAGGTCCCCACCGTCGTCGACCTGTCCGAGGCCTTCGCCGCCGGCACCGCCGACGAGGAGTCGTTGGACGCGGCCGCCGACCTCGCCCTGGGGGCCCTGGAGCCGGAGGACGACATCCACGCCAGCGCGGCCTACCGGACCCAGCTGGCCCGCACCCTGACCCGCCGCGTGATCCGCGCGGCCCACGACGACGCGCTCGACCGGGCCGGCAAGGAGGGCCCCACCCCATGACGAACGACACCGAGGAGCTGCACGACCTGCGACTCGTCGTCAACGGGACGCCGTACGAGATCTCGGTCCCGGCCCGGCGGCTGCTCAGCGACGCGCTGCGCCACGACATCGGCCTCACCGGCACCCACGTCGGCTGCGAGCACGGGGTCTGCGGCGCCTGCACCATCCGGATGGACGGCAAGCCGATCCGCTCCTGCCTGCTCTTCGCCGTCTCGGCGCAGGGCGCTGAGATCACCACCGTCGAGGGCCTGACCCGGTCCGACGGTGAGCTGGGCCCGGTCCAGCAGGCCTTCAAGGAGTGCCACGGCCTGCAGTGCGGGTTCTGCACCCCCGGCTTCCTGACCACCATCACCGCCGGGCTGGAGGAGAACCCCAGGCCCACGCGGGAGGAGGCCGTCGACATGATCGCCGGCAACCTGTGCCGCTGCACCGGCTACCAGAACATCGTCGACGCCGTGCTGCGTGCCTCGGAGATCGCCGACGAGCAGGGAGGCGAGGTCTCGGCATGACCACCAAGCTGATCGGGGAGAAGGTCCAGCGCGTCGAGGACGAGCGGCTGCTGCGCGGTCTCGGGCAGTACGCCGACGACCTGGTGCCCGGCGCCCTCGAGGCCGCCGTCCTTCGAAGCCCGCACGCCCACGCCCGCATCGTCGACATCGACGTCTCCGGTGTCCTCGACATCGAGGGCGTGCACGCGGTCTACACCTACGACGACCTCACCGGCGCGATGGCCGACCCGCTGCCGCTGCTCATCCCGCACCCCTCGCTCACCCAGGGCCGTACCCAGTACGCCCTGGCCAAGGACGAGGTCCGCTACGTCGGTGAGGCGATCGCGTTCGTCGTGGCCGACAACCGCTACCTCGCCGAGGACGCGGTCGCGCGGATCCAGGTGAGGTTCGAGCACCTCCCCGCGGTGGTCGGCATCGATGCCGCCCGCGAGGCGTCGAACGCGGTCCACGACGACGTCCCCGACAACATCGCCGCGCGGTTCGAGCAACGCGTGGGCGACCCGGCCTCGGCGATCGCCTCGGCCCCGCACTCGCTCGAGCTCGACCTCCACGTCGAGCGGAGCGCCTCGATGCCGATGGAGGGCCGCGCCACCGTCGCGCGGTGGGACAACGACACCCACCGGCTGCAGGTGTGGAGCTCCACGCAGACCTCGACCGGCCTGCGGGCGGCGGTCGCGGCCAAGCTCGGCCTCGACCTCGCCCAGGTCGACGTGATGACCCCCGACGTGGGGGGCGGCTTCGGCGTCAAGATCGTGCACCCGTGGCCCGAGGAGGTGCTGGTGCCGCTGGCGGCCCGGACGCTGGGCCGGCCGGTGAAGTTCACCGAGGACCGGCGCGAGCACTTCATCTCCTCCGCGCACGAGCGCGGCCAGGACCACCACGTCCAGGTCGGCTTCGACGACGACGGTCGTGTGCTGGG
This sequence comes from Nocardioides panacisoli, assembly GCF_019448235.1. Taxonomy (NCBI): domain Bacteria; kingdom Bacillati; phylum Actinomycetota; class Actinomycetes; order Propionibacteriales; family Nocardioidaceae; genus Nocardioides; species Nocardioides panacisoli. The sequence continues at coordinate 2,259,086 of NZ_CP080409.1, read as the reverse complement.
CCTCTCGGTCCGGTTCTGGCACGACCACGGCGCGTACACGCCGTACGGCCTGATCGTCCCGATCATCACCTCCACCCAGCTGCTGGGGCCCTACAAGCCGGGCAGCTACGAGGTGACCTTCGACTCGCTCTACACCAACACGGTGATCGTCACGCCCTACCGCGGCGCCGGGCGACCGCAGGGCGTCTACGTCATGGAGCGCACGATGGACGCCATCGCGCAGCGGCTCGGCAAGGACCGGACCGAGGTGCGGGCGGCGAACTTCATCCAGCCCGACGAGTTCCCCTACGACCACGGGATGACCTTCCAGGACGGGCGTCCGCTGATCTATGACTCCGGCGACTACCCGGGGCTGCTGACCAAGCTCAAGGACCTCGTCGGCTGGGACGACTTCGAGTCCTACCGCGACAACGCGCGGGCCGAGGGACGCCGCGTCGGCGTCGGCCTGGCCTGCTACGTCGAGGGCACCGGCGTCGGCCCCTACGAGGGTGCCCACATCCAGGTCGAGACCAGTGGCCGGGTGAAGGTCGCGATCGGCCTCACCTCCCAGGGGCAGGGCCACCAGACCGCCTTCGCCCAGATCGTGGCCGAGGAGCTGGGTGTCCCGTTCGAGGACGTCGAGCTGGTCTCCGGTGACACCCGCGGCATGCCCTACGCCGTGGGCACCTTCGCCTCCCGTGCTGCCGTGATGAGCGGCTCCGCGGTCGCGCTGACGGCCCGGATGGTGCGGGAGAAGGCGCTGCGGATCGCGGCGGAGGCACTGGAGTGCTCCGTGGACGACCTCGACATCAACGACGGCGTCATCGGTGTCAAGGGTGCACCGGACAGCACCATCGCCCTCGGGACGGTCGCGGTGCTGTCCAACCCGTTGCGCTACGCCTTCGACGAGGCCTCCCAGGCCGCGACCCAGTTCTCGGTCGGTGACCCCGGCAAGCCGCCGGTCGCCGAGGACGACGAGCCGGGCCTGGAGGGCCGCGACTTCTACTCGCCGGAGCGCTCGACGTTCGCTGCCGGCATGCACGCCGTCATCGTCGAGACCGACCCGGAGACCGCCGAGATCTCGATCCTGAAGTACGCCGTGGTCCACGACTGCGGCACGCTGATCAACCCGATGATCGTGCAGGGCCAGATCCACGGCGGCGTCGCCCAGGGCGTCGGTGGGGCGCTGTACGAGCGGATGGAGTACGACGAGTCGGGCCAGCTGGTCAACGCCTCGTTCATGGACTTCCTGATGCCCTACGTCACCGAGGTGCCGACCAGCATCGAGATCGACCACCTCGAGACCCCCTCACCCCTCAACCCCCTCGGCATCAAGGGCGCCGGCGAGGCCGGCGTGATCCCCTCCTCGGCACTCTTCGCGTCCGCGATCGAGGACGCCGAGGGCTTCCCGATCACCTCGATGCCCATTTCCCCTTCCGAGCTGTTTGCCCTGAGGAGCACCCATGAAGATCGCCGGTGAAGCCACCCTGAACGCCCCCGTCGAGCGCGTCTGGGACGCCATGCTCGACCCGAACGTGCTGGTGCGGACCATCCCCGGCTGCGAGCAGCTGCAGACGACCGGTGAGCACACCTACGCCATGACGGTCACGGCGGGCGTCGCCGCGATCAAGGGCTCGTACGCCGGCACCTGCTCGCTGCGCAACCTGCAGGAGCACTCCTCGCTGGTGCTGACCGCCGAGGGCGCCGGTGCACCCGGCACCATCGCGACTGACGTGGACGTGTCCTTCGCGCCGGGCCAGGACGGCACCACGACGATCAGCTACGAGGCCGACGCGGTCGTGGGCGGCATGATCGCCGGCGTCGGGCAGCGGATGCTGGCCTCGGTGAGCAAGCGCATGGCGGCGGAGTTCTTCGGCAACGTCGAGAAGGCGCTGACCGGTGCCGCGGAGCCGGTCGAGCAGGCCGTCACGGCCGCGGTCCCCGACAGTGGCGACGCCGCGGCCCCGGGCGCGGTCTTCACCGCCTCCGGCGGTGGCGGTGCGGTCGCATCGGCCGGCAGCGCCGAGGACTTCCTCAAGGGCACCGCGGTCGGTGCGGGCCTGGTGCTGCTCGGCGTCGTCGTCGGCGCCGTGGCGGCGCGTCGCCGCTGAGCGCTCACGGGTCCCGGCACTCCCTCCTCGGGGTGCCGGGACCTCGTCGTTTTCCTGTGCTCGCGAGCTCCGGGGCACATGGCAACAGTTGCCCATCGAATCCGGTTTCGGTGGCAGAATCTGCCGTGGTCGCCGCGGGGGTCCGCCGGGTTGAATCGTCGCCATGAGTGAGACCAGCCACACCGCCCCCGGCAGCATCCGGGTCGGCATCGACACCGGCGGCACGTTCACCGACGTGGTCGCCTTCGACCAGCGGTCCGGCCGCCTGGTGACGACCAAGACGCCGAGCACCCCGTCCGACCCGGCCGAGGGCTTCCTCGCCGGCATCGCCAAGATCCTCGACACGATGGAGGTCGCCGAGGCCGACCGTGCCGAGGCGATCGAGGCGGTCAGCCACGGCACGACGGTGGCGACCAACCAGCTGCTGGAGGGCAAGGTCGGCAAGCTCGGGTTCATCACCACCGAGGGCTACGACGCGATGCTCGAGATCGCGCGGCAGTCGGTGCCCGACGGCTACGGCAACTCCTACTTCTGGGTGAAGCCGGACCGGATCGTGCCGCGCGACCTGGTGCGCTCGGTGGGCGGCCGGCTCGACCACACCGGTGCGGAGATCCGCCCCTTCGACGAGCAGCAGGCCCGCGAGGTCGCCCGCTGGTTCCGCGACCAGGGCATCGACACCCTCGGCGTCTGCTTCCTGCACGCCTACGCCAACCCCGACCACGAGGAGCGGATGCGGGCGATCCTCGCCGAGGAGCACCCCGACGCGATCGTGTCGGTCTCGAGCGAGGTGCTGCGCGAGTACCGCGAGTACGAGCGGTCGATGACCACGCTGGTCGACGCCGCGGTGAAGCCGAAGCTCTCCCGCTACGTCAACAACATCAAGGACCGGCTCGCGACCTACCGCGACGGCCTGCCCTTCTACGTCATGAAGAGCAACGGCGGTGTCCTCAGCGCCGAGGAGGTCGTGCACCAGCCGATCACCACCGTGCTCTCCGGCCCGGCCGCGGGCGCCCTGGGCGCCGCACTCATCGCCCGGACCGCCGGCTACGACAAGGTGCTCACCTGCGACGGCGGCGGCACCTCGACCGACGTCACCGTCGTGGTCGACGGCGAGCCCACGCTGACCACCGAGGGCAGCGTCGGCGTCTACCCGAGCAAGATCCCGATGATCGACGTCGTCACCGTCGGTGCGGGCGGCGGCTCGGTCGCCTGGCTCTCGCCCGAGGGCACCCTGAAGGTCGGCCCGCACTCGGCCGGCGCCGACCCGGGCCCGCTGTGCTACGGCAAGGGCGGCGCCGACGTCGCCATCACCGACGCCCACGTCGTCCTCGGCCGGATCCCACCCCACCTGCTCGGTGGCGAGATCCCGCTCGACGCCGACGCCGCCCGCTCGGGCATCACCGAGCTGGCCGGCAAGCTCGGCCTCGGCGTCGAGGAGTGCGCCGCCGGCATCCTGGAGATCAGTGCCTGGAACCAGGCCAACGCGCTGCGGCAGATCACCGTCCAGCGCGGACTGGACGTCCGTGACTTCGCGCTGACCACCTTCGGTGGCTCCGGCTCGCTGCTGCTGTGCCGCCTGGTCGACATCCTCGACGTACCGACCGTGCTGGTGCCGCCGGACCCGGGCAACGTCTCGGCGTTCGGCCTGCTGACCGTGGACGTGAAGAACGACTACGTCCGCACCCATGTGCAGCTGCACGACCAGCTCACCGCCGACGACGTCGCCGGCGTGTACGACGCCCTCACCGTCCAGGCGCGCCACGCGCTCTCGGGTGAGGGCTTCCCCGAGGAGCGCCACCGCTACGACCGCACCGCCGACCTGCGCTACTTCGGGCAGGCCTACGAGGTGCGGGTGCCGGTGCCCGAGGGCCCGGTCGACCGGGCCCTGCTGGACCGGGTCGCGGACCGGTTCCACGCCGAGCACCGCGCGCTGTACGGCTACGACTTCTCCCACGACGAGGACCAGCAGGTCGAGTGGGTCAACCTGCGCGTGTCCGGTGTCGGCCCGATCGAGCGTCCGGACCTGCCGGCGCACGAGGTCCCGGCGGACCCGGGCGAGCCGACGCCGCGCAGCCGTCGCGACGTCTGCTTCGACCCCAAGGTCGGCTACGTCGACACCCCGGTGTTCTGGCGTCCCGACGTGCAGCCCGGCCAGGTCGTCACCGGCCCGGCCATCCTCGAGGAGTTCGGCTCGACCGTGCCGCTCCACCCCGGCTTCACGGCACGGGTCGATGCCCACCTCAACCTGATCGTTCGGCGCGCGGAGGAGTCCTGATGAGTCGTCGTGTCCCCACTGATTTCCCCTACGAGATGCTCACCGCCGACGGCGGTGCGTCGGCCGACCCGGTGCTGGTCGAGATCGTCCAGGGCAGCCTGGCCTCGGTCGAGCAGGAGGTCGAGACCGCGATCGCGCGGACCTCGCGCAGCCCGATGATCCGGGACGCGCACGACTTCCGTGCCGGCATCCACGACCGCCACCTGCGCAAGCTGACCGGCCGCTCGTACAGCGCGCTGGTGCACCCGGTGGCACGGGACTTCCCGCTGGAGGAGATGCGTCCCGGCGACGTGTTCTTCCACAACGACGTCTACCGGTCCGAGGGCGGCATCGGCCACCTCCCGGACCTGTGCGTCACCGTCCCGGTGTTCAGCGGTGACGAGGTCGTCTGCTTCGTGCAGGCCTTCGGCCACCACGACGACATCGGCGGCGCGGTCCCCGGCTCGATGCCGAGCCAGGCCACCACGGTCTACGAGGAGGGCCTGATGGTGCCTCCGATCAAGCTGTGGGACGCCGGGGTGCCCAACCGGTCCGCGCTGGCGATCATGACCCGCAACTCGCGGATGCCCGACTCGCTGGCCGCCGACCTGGACGCCGAGTGCTCGGCGTGCCTGATGGGCGCCCGCCGTCTCGGGGAGCTCTTCGAGCGCTACGGCCGCGACGAGGTCGAGGCCTGCTTCGACGCGATCCTCGCCCGCACCACCGAGACCTACCGTCGCGAGATCCTGGACAAGATCCCGGTCGGCAGCTGGACGTGGGAGGACTACGCCGAGCACGACGGCGTGGAGGACCCGCAACTGCACACGCAGCGCATCACCCTGACGCGCACCGCTCCGGACGACCCGGAGGGGGAGCGGCTGGTGCTGGACTTCGACGGCACCGCGCCGCAGGCCAAGGGGCCGATCAACCACTGCGGTGACTACTCCGACGGCGTCTTCCTCAAGAAGTGGCTCGCGCCGATCCTGCGCAACCTGGCCGACACCCCCGAGCGCATGGCCGAGCTCGACGTCAACGAGGGCGTCGTACCGCTGATCGACATGCGGTTCCCCGAGCCGGGCACGCTGCTGACGCCGGTCTTCCCGGCGCCGACCAACGCCCGCACGTTCGTCATCCTGCGGCTGCTCGGCGTGCTGTCCGGCGTGATCGCCAAGGCGGTCGACGGGCGGATGCCGGCCGACCAAGAGACCATCCGCTACACCGGTGTCTACGGCACCGACGCGGAGGGCCGCTCCTACCTGATGCGCGAGGTGCTCGGCGGTGGCTCCGGTGGCCGCTACTACGCCGACGGCGAGGACACCATCCACGTGGTGCCGGACTCGCGGAACCTCCCGACCGAGTTCACCGAGTCCCGGTTCCCCTTCATCGTCGAGTCGCTCTCGCTCGCGGTCGACTCCGGCGGCCCGGGCCAGTACCGCGGTGGGCTCGGCTACGAGAAGAGCATCCGGATGCTGCGCGACGCGGACTTCATGTCCATCGCCGACCGCTCGATCCTGGCCTGCTGGGGCGTCAAGGGCGGCAAGGCCGGGCGGCCCTTCGAGGTCACCGTCGACCCGGGTGGTCCCAACGAGCGCGACGTCGACGCCCTGGCCGACTCCGAGCCGGTGGCTGCCGGCGAGGTGATCCGCATCCGCACCACCGGTGGCGGCGGTTGGGGTGACCCGCTGGTGCGGGACCCCGAGCTCGTCGTCCGCGACGTGCGGTGGCACAAGGTCTCCCCGGAGGGGGCGCTCGCCGACTACGGCGTCGTCCTGACCGGCGTGCCCGCCGAGGTCAGCCCCGGCGTCCCGCTGGACGAGGTTGGGTACGACGTCGACGCCACCACGACGAGGCGTGCCGAGCTGGTCGCCGCCCGTGGCGACGAGGCGTTCTTCGACCGTGGCCCCGGCTACGCGACGCTCGCCGCCGGCGCCACCAGCGCCGAGGTCGACTGGCAGTGAGCGAGCCGACCCACCGCCGATGAGTGAGCACATCGAGGTCGCCGTCCTCGGCGGCACCGGCAAGACGGGGCGGGCGGTCGTCGCGGCCCTCGAGGCACGCGGCGCCACCGCTCGTCCCCTCGGCCGGGAGGCGTACGCCGACCCGGCGGCCGCCGTCGCGGGCTGCGGCGCGGCGTACCTCATCGCGCCGAACCTGTATCCCGACGAGCCGGAGCTGGTGCGCGACGTCGTTGCGGGCCTGCGGGGGGCCGGGGTCGAGCGGGTCGTCTACCACTCGGTGGCGGCGCCGTACGAGCCGTCGATGCCGCACCACCTCGGCAAGGCGGAGGGGGAGCGGATCGTGCGGGCCTCCGGCCTCGCCTGGACCCTGCTGCAGCCCTGCGCCTACGTGGACAACCTGCTGCCGCAGCTGCGTCCCGACGGCGACCGGCTGCCGGACGAACTCACCGTTCCCTACGACGTGACCACGCCGTTCGGCATGGTCGGCCTGGCCGACGTCGGCGAGGCCGCCGCGACGGTGCTCACCGAGCCCGGCCACGTCGGTGCCACCTACGAGCTGGGTGGACCGGAGCTGGTGTCGGTGGCCGACGTCGCTGCGGCCGCGTCGGTGCACCTGGGCCGTCCGGTGACCGCCCGCCGCGTGCCGGCGCCGGCCGACGTCCACCCCTGGCTGGCGGCGATGTTCGCCTACTACGACGCCCACGGGCTCCCGACCGGCCCCGGGCCGCTGCGGGGCCTGCTCGGCCGCGAGCCCGAGGGCGTCGCGGCGGTGCTGGCGCGCGCCTAGAGTGAGGCCATGCAGCCCGGCGCCTTCTCGATCAGCCTCCCGGTCGCGGACCTGGCGGCCTCCCACGACTTCTACGCCACTCTCGGCTTCGAGCCCGTCGGTGGCTCGACCGACGAGGGCTACCTGATCCTGCGCAACGGCGTCGCGGTCGTCGGGCTGTTCTGCTTCGAGGGCATGGACTTCGACGCCCCGATGCTCACCTTCAACCCGGGCATGGACGCCACGCTCGGCGAGACCGACGACTTCACCGACGTCCGCGAGGTCGCCCGGGCGCTGCACGGCGCCGGCGCGGACGTCGTCGCCGACCCGGAGCCGGGCACCGGGCCGGCCCACCTCGTCGTCCGCGATCCCGACGGGCACCGCATCCTGGTCGACCAGTTCCGGGACGCTCCCGCGGACTGACCGCGGCGGTTGGTAACACCTGCCAACGCTTCGTCGTGCCGTTGGAAGGTCTTGCCGGTGTCCCGCGTCACGTCGATCACTAGTTTCGACTGCATGCGGATCGTGATCGCACTGGGCGGCAACGCCATGACAGCACCGGACGGCAGCGCCGGCCCCGACGACCAGCGGGCAGCCATCGCGCGCGCCGCCGAGCCGATCGCGGACCTGGTCGCCGAGGGCCACCAGGTCCTGCTCACCCACGGCAACGGCCCCCAGGTCGGCAACCTGCTGCGCAAGAACGAGCTGGCCGCATCCGTCGTCCCGCCGGTCCCGCTGGACTGGTGCGTGGCCTCCACCCAGGCGACCGTCGGCGTGACCGTGATGGACGCCCTCGACGTGGCCCTGGCGCAGCGTGAGGTCGCCCAGCGCACCGCCGCGCTGGTGTCCCGCACCGTCGTCGACATCGACGACCCGGGCTTCGACGCGCCGACCAAGCCGATCGGCCGCCACCTGACGCGCGACGACGCGCAGAAGATGATCGAGCACGGCCAGCAGTTCGTCGAGGTGCCGGGCAAGGGGTGGCGCCGCGTGACCGCCTCGCCCGAGCCCCGGGTGTGCCTGGACGCCGCGGCCGCCGACACCCTGCTCGCGGCCGGGTTCGTCGTCGTCTGCTCCGGCGGCGGCGGGATCCCGACCGCGCAGACCGAGGACGGCACCCTCATCGGCGTCGAGGCCGTCATCGACAAGGACCTCACCGCTGCCCTCATCGCCGACCACATCGAGGCCGACCTGCTGGTCATCGCCACCGACGTCGACGCGGTGATCACCGGCTACGGCACCGACCACGAGGCGCCGGTGGGGGAGACCCCCGCCGCCGAGATGCGCGCGATCGCCGAGCGCGAGCGCTTCGCGGCCGGCTCCATGGGCCCCAAGGTCGAGTCCGTCGTCCGCTTCGCCGAGCGCGGCGGCACCGGCCTGATCACCTCCCTGGCCCGCATCAGCGAGGCCGTCGCCGGCGGCGCCGGCACCCGCGTCGTACCCGACCGCGGTGGCGACGCCACCACCGCCTGACCGACCCACGCACGAACGTAGGAAACCCCCGAGGAAGGAACCACCGTGCCCCAGCCCATCGAAGTCCGGAAGATCCCGATCCACTCCGTCGCCGACGCCAGTGAGCTCACCAAGCTCATCGAGGACGGCGTGCTCGAGGCCGACCGCGTCATCGCCATCATCGGCAAGACCGAAGGCAACGGCGGCGTCAACGACTACACCCGCATCATCGCCGACCGCGCCTTCCGTGAGGCCCTCATCGCCAAGGGTGCTCCCGAGGCGCAGGTCAAGGAGATCCCGATCGTGTGGTCGGGCGGCACCGACGGCGTGATCAGCCCCCACGCCACGATCTTCGCCACCACCGACGCCGAGCCCACCGAGGAGCCGCGCCTCACCGTCGGCTTCGCGATGAGCGAGGAGCTCGCGCCCGAGGACATCGGCCGCACCTCGATGGTCTCCAAGGTCTCCGACGCGGTGAAGGTCGCCATGGAGCGCGCCGGCATCGAGGACCCCGCCGACGTGCACTACGTGCAGACCAAGACCCCGCTGCTGACCATCCACACCATCCGCGACGCCAAGAGCCGCGGCAAGACGGTGTGGACCGAGCACACCCACGAGTCGATGGACCTCTCCAACGGCTGCACCGCACTCGGCATCGCCGTGGCGCTGGGCGAGATCGACATGCCCACCGACGAGGACGTCATGCACAGCCGCGAGCTGTACTCCGCGGTCGCGTCCTGCTCCTCGGGTGTCGAGCTGGACCAGGCCCAGGTCGTCGTGGTCGGCAACGCCCCGAACGTCGGTGGCCGCTACCGCATCGGCCACTCGGTCATGAACGACGCGCTGGACCAGGACGGCCTCTGGAACGCCATCCGCGACGCCGGCCTGGAGCTGCCCGAGCGGCCGCACACCAGCGACCTCGGTGGCCGCCTGGTCAACCTGTTCCTCAAGTGCGAGGCCAGCCAGGACGGCGAGGTCCGCGGGCGCCGCAACGCGATGCTCGACGACTCCGACGTCCACTGGCACCGCCAGATCAAGGCGTGCGTCGGCGGCGTGACCGCTGCCGTCACCGGCGACCCGGCGGTCTTCGTGTCCGTCTCGGCCGCCCACCAGGGCCCCGAGGGCGGCGGCCCCGTCGCCGCGATCGTGGACCTGGGTGACGAGCCGACGGGCTACCCGGCTCCGTGATGCTCCACTGACGTCGGGGCCCGGGCCGCTGTGCCCGGGCCCCGACGTCGCTCCAACGACGAAGGACGACACCTGATGACCGAGGACCTGTGCCTGCGCTCGGCGACGGAGCTCTCCGCGATGCTGCGGGCCAAGGAGGTCTCCGCACGCGAGGTGCTGGCGGCCCACCTGTCGCGCATCGAGCGGATCAACCCGCGCATCAACGCGATCGTGACGCTCACGCCCGAGGAGGCCGAACGCCGCGCCCGGGCCTGTGACGACGCGCTCGCCGCCGGTGAGCCGGTCGGTCCGCTGCACGGACTGCCGGTCGCGCACAAGGACCTCGTCGACACCGCCGGGATCCGCACGACCTACGGCTCCACGGCGTACCGCCAGCACGTGCCGACCACCGACCACGTGGTCGCGCAGCGGGTCCGGGAGGCCGGCGGCGTCCTCGTCGGCAAGACCAACACCCCCGAGTGGGGCACCGGGTCGCACACCGAGAACGAGGTCTTCGGGCTGACCCGCAACCCGTGGGACACCGAACGCACCGCCGGCGGCAGCAGCGGTGGCGCCGCCGCCGCGCTCGCCGCGCGCCTGGTGCCGTTGGCCGACGGCACCGACATGGGCGGCTCGCTGCGCAACCCCGCGAGCTTCTGCAACGTCGTCGGGCTGCGGCCCTCGATCGGCCGTGTGCCCGCGTGGCCGGCCGCCGACGCCTGGTTCACCCAGTCGGTGTCGGGCCCGATGGCGCGCACGGCCGAGGACCTGGCGCTCTACCTCTCCGTCCTGGGGCTGCCCGACGCGCGCTCGCCGCTGACGCAGTCCACCCCGGTGGAGGCCTTTCGTGCCCCGCTGGACCGCGACTTCTCCGGCGTCCGCGTCGCCTGGAGTCCCGACCTCGGCGGCCTGGCCGTCGACGAGGACGTCGTCGCCGCGATGGCGCCGGGGCGCGACGTACTCCGTGACCTCGGCTGCGAGGTCGCCGACCGCGACCCCGACCTGACCGACGCCGACGACGTCTTCCGCACCTGGCGGGCGTGGTGGTACGCCCTCGCACTGGGCGACCTCTACCGCGAGCGGCCCGACGACTTCGGCGAGTCCGCCGCCTGGAACATCACCCAGGGCCTGGAGCTCACCGGCGAGCAGTTGCTCGACGCCGGCCGGCGCCGAACCGTGCTCTACCACCGGCTGCGCAGCTTCCTGGACGAGCACGAGTTCCTGGTGACGCTGGTGTCGCCTGTGACACCGTTCCCGGGCACGCAGCGCTACCCGTTCGAGGTCGGCGGCCGGCCGACCGAGACCTACCTGGACTGGATGCGGGGCTGCTACTGGATCTCGGCCACCGGCATGCCGGCCGCGTCGGTGCCGCTGGCCTTCACCCCCGCCGGGCTGCCCGTCGGGCTGCAGGTCGTGGGCCGCCCCGGCGACGACCTCGGCGTGCTGCAGCTGGCCCACGCCATCGAGAAGAGCACCACGACCGGCACCCGCGTGCCGAACCTGGAGGAGACCCGATGACCGAGTCCGAGACCGCTGCCGGCCCGCTGTCGGGTGTCCTGGTCGTCGACCTGTCCCGCGCCCTGGCCGGACCGCACGCCACGATGATCATGGGCGACCTCGGCGCCCGCGTGATCAAGGTCGAGGCGCCGGGCCGTGGCGACGACAGCCGCGGCTGGGGTCCGCCGTTCGCCTCGCCGGAGGGCGAGGGGGCCGACGAGGCGACGTACTTCCTCTCGGCCAACCGCAACAAGGAGTCCGTGGCGCTCGACCTCAAGGCCGAGGACGACGTCGCCCTGCTGCGCGACCTCGTACGCCGCGCCGACGTCTTCGTGGAGAACTTCCGTCCCGGCGTGCTCGACCGCCTCGGCCTCGGGTTCGAGGACCTGCACGCGATCAACCCGCGGCTGGTCGTCCTCTCCATCACCGGCTTCGGGCACGACGGCCCGGAGAGCGCCCGCGCCGGCTACGACCAGATCGCGCAGGGCGAGACCGGCCTGATGTCGATCACCGGGCCCTCGCCCGAGGAGCCGCAGCGGGTCGGCACCCCGATCTGCGACCTGCTCGCCGGCATGAACGGCGCGCACGGCGTGCTCGCCGCGCTCTACGACCGTGAGCGCACCGGTCAGGGCACCGTGGTGCGCACCTCGCTGCTGGCCGCCGGCGTCAGCGTCCACGCCTTCAACGGCACCAAGTGGACCGTCGCCGGGGAGGTCAGCCGCGCGAGTGGCAACCACCACCCCTCGATCGCGCCGTACGGGCTGTTCCACTGCCGCGACGGTGCGGTGCAGATCGCGGTGGGCAGCGAGCAGCTGTGGCAGAAGTTCTGCGCCGCCTTCGACCTGGACCCGGCCGCGGAGGGCCTCGCGACGAACGCCGAGCGCGTCGCCCACCGCGAGCGGCTGGTGGGCCTGGTGGAGGAGACCTTCGCGCCGTTCGGGCCCGACGAGCTCTTCGCCAAGCTCGACGAGGCCGGCATCCCGGCCGGTCGGGTGCGCCCGATCGACCAGGTGTATGAGTGGGAGCAGGCGCGCAGCCAGGGCCTGCTGGTCGACGTCGACCACCAGACGCTGGGCAGCGTCACGCTCCCGGGTCCGCCGCTGCGGTTCTTCGACACCGGCGGTGCCGAGGTCACCAAGACCGCCCACAAGGCACCGCCGGTGCTCGGCGCGGACCGCGAACGCCTGGAGGAGTGGCTCCGCAAGGACGGTTGAGGAGTGGCCCAGCCGCCCACGGTGGTTGAGGTGCGAAGGCCGCCAAGGCCTGAGCCTCGAAACCCCCCGAACGGCCACCCTTTGGTAACGTGTCATCGCAAGGAGCCCCAGCCTGAGCGCTGGGGCCTTTGCATTGCTGGTCCTTCAAGCGTTAGGAGCGAGCGATGCCCGCGATCGTGATCGTCGGCGCCCAGTGGGGCGACGAGGGCAAGGGCAAGGCGACCGACCACCTGGGCAGCCGGGTCGACCACGTGGTGAAGTTCAACGGCGGCAACAACGCCGGCCACACCGTCGTCATCGGCCAGGAGAAGTACGCACTGCACCTGCTGCCCAGCGGCATCCTCACGCCGGGGTGCTCGCCGGTCATCGGCAACGGTGTCGTGGTCGACCTCGACGTGCTCTTCAGCGAGATCGACGGCCTCGAGGCGCGCGGCATCGACACCAGCGGCCTGCGGGTCAGCGCGAGCGCGCACGTCATCGCCGACTACAACCGGCAGCTGGACAAGGTCACCGAGCGGTTCCTGGGCTCGCGCAAAATCGGCACGACCGGGCGCGGCATCGGCCCGACGTACGCCGACAAGATGAACCGCATCGGCATCCGCGTGCAGGACCTCTTCGACGAGAAGATCCTGACCCAGAAGGTGCAGGGCGCCCTGGAGCTCAAGAGCCAGGTGCTGACCAAGATCTACAACCGCCGCGCCCCCTCGGTCGAGCGCACCGTGGAGGAGCTGCTGGGCCACGCCGAGCGGCTCGCGCCGTACGTCTGCGACACCTCGCTGCTGCTCGGTGAGGCGCTGGACCGTGGCGAGACGGTGCTGCTCGAGGCCGGACAGGCCACCCTGCTCGACGTCGACCACGGCACCTACCCGTTCGTGACCTCGTCCTCGGCGACGGCCGGCGGCGCCTGCACCGGCTCGGGCATCCCGCCGACCCGCATCGACCAGGTCATCGGCATCGTGAAGGCCTACACGACCCGCGTGGGGGAGGGGCCCTTCCCGACCGAACTGGACGACGCCAACGGCGACTTCCTCCGCGAGGCCGGCCACGAGTTCGGCACGACGACCGGGCGTCCCCGCCGCTGCGGCTGGTACGACGCGGTGATCGCGCGCTACGCCGCCCGCATCAACGGCGTCACCGACTTCGTGCTCACCAAGCTCGACTGCCTCACCGGCCTGGAGGAAGTGCCGGTCTGCGTCGCGTACGACGTCGACGGCGTACGCCACGACGAGATGCCGGTCAACCAGAGCGACTTCCACCACGCCGTGCCGGTCTATGAGTACTTCCCCGGCTGGAGCGAGGACATCTCGGGCTGCCGCGACTTCGACGACCTGCCCGTGAACGCCCAGGCCTACGTCCGCGCTATCGAGAAGATGTCCGGCGCCCGCATGTCGGTCCTCGGCGTCGGACCCGAGCGCGAGCAGTCCGTGGTGATCCACCCCCTCGTCTGACCGCGCCCCTGCTTGGCGGTCGACCGGGTATTGGTGGTCGAGCCGGCGCGAGCGCAATGCCTTGCTGGTCGAGCCGGAGCGAGCGCCGCCGCAGGTCCGAGCGCGACGTGGCCTTGGTGGTCGAGCCGGAGCGAGCGCAGCGAGCGACGTGTCGAGACCATCCACAGGGTCCCCGCGACCGCATCCGGATGTCGGTGGCCACCACTATCATCGAACACATGTTCGAACTGCTCGAGAAGGTCCACGAGACCCGGGAGACGCTGGCCGACCGCGCCGGCACCCCGCTGCCCGGGCAGCTCTCGGAGTCCGAACTGATCGACCTGGTCCGTGAGTTGGAGGACCTGAAGTCCACCGCCGCGGCGTTGCAGGCTCGCGCCACGGTGGACTTCGCCGACCAGCGCGAGGCCGCCGAGGAGTGCCTCGGCGTGCCCGCGTCCCAACGCGGCCGGGGCGTCGGGGCTGAGATCGCGCTGGCTCGCCGCGAGTCACCCACCCGCGGTGGACGACACCTCGGGCTGGCGAAGGCACTCGTCGACGAGCTCCCGCACAGTTTCACCGCACTGCGGGAGGGGTCGTTGAGTGAGTGGCGTGCCACCCTGATCGCCCGCGAGACCGCCTGCCTGGGTCGTGGCGACCGGGCCGAGGTCGACCGACAGCTCAACGGCCCCGAGGCGGCCGGCTGGGGTGACCGGCGACTGGTCGCCGAAGCCCGCCGACTGGTCTACCGCATCGACCCCCACGGCCTGGTCGACCGGGCCCGCAAGGCCGCCGCCGACCGGCACGTCTCCATCCGTCCCGCCCCCGACACCATGGTCCGGTTCTCCGCACTGCTCCCGGTGGCGGACGGGGTGGCCTGCTACGCCGCCCTCAAGGGAGCCGCCGATACCGCCCGCAGCACTGGGGATGAGCGGTCCCGTGGCCAGGTGATGGCCGACGCCATGGTCGAACGACTCACCGGCCGCTCACCGGCGGTGGGGCCGGACGTGGCGGTCAAGCTGGTGCTGACCGACCGCACCCTCTTCCAAGGCAACAGTGAGCCGGCCCACCTGGAGGGTTACGACACCGTCCCCGCCCAGTGGGCCCGCGACCTCATCACCCACGCCACCAACAGTGCCGTCGGGCTGTGGTTCCAGCAGCTCTACACCCACCCCGGCACCGGAGCCCTGGTCGCCCAGACCTCCCGCAGCCGGACCGCACCAGCCGGGCTCGCGGACTTCATCGCCACCCGCGACCAGACCTGCCGCACCCCCTACTGCGACGCACCCATCCGCCACACCGACCACGTCCACGCCGTCGCCACCGGCGGCCCCACGACGACCGAGAACACCCAAGCCCTGTGTGAGGCCTGCAACTACGCCAAACAAGCCCCCGGCTGGGTCGCCCGCGCCGGACCCGGCCCACGACACACGGTCCACACCCGCACCCCGACCGGCCACCACCACCGATCCACAGCCCCACCCACGCCCGGCCACCAGCGTGAGCGAACAACCAGCTGACGGTGGCGCGCCGCAGGCAATCGTGGATACCGTGGGCGTCACATGCTGACGAGCGTGCAGGCCTGACTCAGTACGGTGTGCGCCAATGTGGGCCGACTACCTAGAACACCCGAGTCCCACGGGACGGTTTCAAGATGGCCGCCTCGTGCCGGTCAGCGAAGCCGATGCCGCTGATACGACGGTGTGGTGCGCGCTGCCTCCCGAGGGCGGCCGACAGGTCTGGGAAGGACTGCGCGCCGCAACGCAGCCGGACGGCTCGTTCTTGCTGTGCGCAGTGCCACTCTTCGCCTACGACCTGAACTTCGGGGACCAGGTCGCGGCCATCGCGTCTGCCGAGGGTCCACTGGTGGCCACTGATGTTCTGGCCGACGGTGGCCAGTCCACCTTCCGTGTGGCCCTGCACGAGGGCGGGACCACCTTGCCGGAAGTCGTAGAGACCTTCGGAGCGATGGGTTGCCTCATCGAGGGCTGGAGCGACGCGCTCCTCGGGTTGGGGTGCGACACCACTCGAGCGCGGGAGATAGCCAACAGGTTGGCCCTTGAAGAACGTGCAGAACATCTGGCCTACGAGACCGGCCGTCAGCGCACAACCTGACAGCATGCATGCCGCGATGCGGGCTTGTCTGTCCCGCCTGCCGCCCCCCAGGACGACCGGCTCTCGTTCGGTCTGCGGGGCGCCCACGCCGCCGATCGGCGGCCGTATGGTTGTCACTGTCCTACGATCTGCCCGTGAATGTCGTGGCTTCGTCGCCGATCACTGGAGGCTACGTATTGGTCCGCGCGGCGGCACCGCCACCGGGTAATCGGTCGGTCCCCGCCGAGATCATCACGATCAGCGACTGCATTCAGGACAAGCTGCCTCGGCCAGACCACTGGGACTGGTTTCAAGACCTTGCCGAGGCGCATCACGCGCAATCGATGTGTGCCGACGCTCAGTTGGTCGCTGTCGGGCTCAAGCCGGATGAAGCGAGCCGACTGATCGAGAACATGGGCGGCCCGGAGCAGCCGTGGTTCGCCCTCCTGGGCCGCAAGGAACCAGCCGCAGGGACGCTCCTCGGGTACGAACTGTTGGGTGCCGAAGACTCCCTTGATTTCCACTCGTGGCACTGTCACTCCTACGCCGATGACCTCGCGAGTGCAACCGGGATCAGTCTCAACGGCTTTGGCCTGTTCTCGAACATGGCGGACGCCCGAGCGGCGCTCGAATGGATGACCTCACTGCCTTCCGAAGAGGCGCCCGCGCCTGTCCCCTGGTGCGTGGCTGCCCTCACCGCGGCGCCGTCTGCATGGGATCAAAGGGACGCACGTCCGAGCGGGTGAGCGGACGACTTGGTAGCCGATGCTCTTGCGGCGACGATGCCTCATTCCGAGGGCACGCTGCGACAGGCCGGGGGTTGGTTGGGAACAGCCTGTGCGGGGTGCTCCCACGGAAGTGCCCGGGGAGCGCATCCGTGGGACGCCGGGGCTCAGCAGAAACGTCGAGCACATTGCAGATGGCGGAGTGCCGAGGTGCTCGGATGCGGCGGTAAGGATCTCGATCCGGCCGGCGTTGGTCAGTGGCCGTCGGCCAATCGTTCAGTACCTGAGTGAAGCACTGCAACGTTGTCTGCGGATGGCACGAGGAGGCCGTTCTCGGCGTCCCCCATCACGATCTCGACACGGCCACTCTCGCCGCGCACCGTGATGCGTGGGCACCACAGACTTCCGGTCTCCTCGTCCCAGGGCTCGTAGTGAAGGTCGACGCCGGTGATTCGTCGTCCGACCAGCAACCGCCACGCAGGTGTGCGCGCACCCACGTCCCAGATGCCCACTCCCGCGTCGCGGTGGACACCGCTGCCGAGCATTGCGACGCGCTGTAGGCCGATCCCCTCGCGCTCGCCCGGTGGATCCCACGTGAGGGAGAAGACAGCACCTGACTCGGTGGCGATCTCGAGTCCGAACTCGATCGCGTCAAAACCCTCGTGGAGCCACGGCGGATCGAGCCACTCCGAATTGGCCTCGATGATGCGGGGACCGTCGTCGATCAGCTCCGGATGCACGTCCTGCCGTCGATAGTCGATCGTGAAGTAGTGGACGGACCGGAGGTACTCCCCGACCAACTCGTGCGCGTCGCGGCGGCGTGCCTCGGCCTCGGCCCCAGACGCAGCCCACGACCACACTCGTTCGACACCTCGAGCTCCGTGGTCCACCACGCCAGTCTCGTGCCTTTCAGTCGTCCCAATTGCGTTGACCCGCACCGCGTGTTGAATCAGGCCTCCGCCAAGTTCCGCACGCCGCGCTGGGGGAGCAGGCAGGCCCTGAGCAGCCAGTGGGCCGCGGTGGGTTCGTTGACACCCGCCCCGCGTAGGCTG
The DNA here is from genome assembly GCF_019448235.1 of Nocardioides panacisoli. Taxonomy (NCBI): domain Bacteria; kingdom Bacillati; phylum Actinomycetota; class Actinomycetes; order Propionibacteriales; family Nocardioidaceae; genus Nocardioides; species Nocardioides panacisoli. The sequence goes on along the minus strand of NZ_CP080409.1, from coordinate 2,241,393 downwards.
AGCGCCCGTGACGACTGAACTCACCGTCCTCGTCGTCGGCACCGGCGGCCGGGAGCACGCGCTGGTCCGCGCGCTCGCTGCGGACCCGGCGGTGACCGCGCTGCACGCGGCTCCGGGCAATCCGGGCATGGCCACCGACGCCACGCTGCACGCCGTCGATCCGCTCGACGGGGGAGCGCTGGTCGCGCTCGCGCAGCAGGTTGGGGCCGACCTGGTCGTCATCGGCCCCGAGGCGCCGCTGGTGGCCGGCGTCGCCGACGACCTCCGCGGTGCCGGGATCGCGGTCTTCGGGCCCGATCGTGCCGCGGCAGAGCTGGAGGGCTCCAAGGCGTTCGCCAAGGAGGTCATGGCAGCCGCCGGCGTACCCACCGCCCGTGCTCGCACCTGCCACGACCCGGAGGAGACCGCCGCAGCGTTGGACGAGTTCGGCACGCCGTACGTCGTCAAGGACGACGCGCTGGCCGCCGGCAAGGGCGTCGTGGTCACCAGCGACCGCGACGAGGCCCTCGCCCACGCGGAGGCGTGCGGCCGCGTCGTGGTGGAGGAGTTCCTCCACGGCCCCGAGGTCTCGCTGTTCGCGGTCTGCGACGGCACCACGGCATACGCACTGCAGCCGGCGCAGGACTTCAAACGCATCTTCGACGGCGGCCGCGGCCCCAACACCGGCGGCATGGGCTCCTACAGCCCGCTGCCGTGGGCGCCGCAGGACCTCGCCACGACGGTGATCGACGACATCGTGCAGCCGACGCTGGACGAGATGCGCACCCGCGGCGCACCGTTCATCGGCTGCCTCTACGTCGGCCTCGCGCTCACCGACGCCGGTCCGCGCGTCATCGAGTTCAACGCCCGGTTCGGCGACCCCGACGTGCAGCCCGTCCTGGCGCTGCTCGACTCCCCACTGGGCCAACTGCTCCACGCCGCCGCCCACGGCCGGCTCGCCGAGGTCCCGGCACCGCGCTTCCGTGACGGCGCGGCCGTCAGCGTCGTGCTCGCCTCCGCCGGCTACCCCGAGTCCTCCTCCAAGGGCGACGTCATCACCGGCGTCGGCCGCGCGAACGGCGTCAGCGACGTCGACGTCATTCACGCCGGCACCGCGCTGACGGGGAGCGACGACTCGCAGCAACTGGTCACCGCCGGCGGGCGCGTGCTCTCCGTCCGCGCCGTCGGGTACGACGTCGCCGACGCCCGCACCCGCGCGTACGCCGCCGCGGACCTCATCGCCTTCGACGGCCTGCAGCGCCGCACCGACATCGCCGCCGAACCACTCGGCGTCGTCGAGGGCGCGGCAGCGCTGGAGCCCTGAGCCCGTGCAGGTCCGACCCGCGACCGAGGCCGACGTCGACGCCATCGGCACGATCTACGCCCATCACGTGCGCACCGGCCACGCCACCTTCGAGCTCGAGCCACCGCCGCGCGAGCGCTGGCTCGACAAGCTCACCAGCGACCACCCCGGCGACCACTTCCTCCTCGCCGAAGAGGGCCAGGACCTGCTCGGCTACGCCTACTCCGGCGCCTACCGCGACCGGGCGGCGTACACGAACACCCGCGAGACGACCGTCTACCTCGCCCCGGACGCGACCGGCCGCGGCGTCGGGCGCGCGTTGTACGACGCCCTGCTCGCCGAGCTCGAACGCGCCGGCGTCCACACGGCCCTGGCCGGCGTCGCGCTGCCCAACGACGCCAGCGAGGCCCTGCATCGCGCCTGCGGCTTCGAACGGCTCGGCGTGATGCGCGCGGTCGGCCGCAAGTTCGACCGGTGGATCGACGTCGCCTGGTGGCAGCGCATGCTCGGCGACGACGCGACCCGCGTGGGGGAGTGACGGTGTCCGCACCTGCCCTGCCCGCGGCGATCACCACCCAGCGCCTCGCCCTGCCGCTGTGGGACGCGGCCACCGTCACCGCCCTGCGCGAGGGCGGCCGCCTCGACCACTGGCACCCGGAGTTCCCGCGCCGCGAGGACGTCGACGCCGCCGGCCTGTGGCGCGAGGGTGACCCCTGGGGCCCGCGCTCGGTGGTGTCGCTGCGCACCGGCGCCGTCATGGGATCGGTCGGCTTCTTCGGCCCGCCCGAGCCGGCCGCGGACGACGTACCCGAGGTCGAGGTCGGGTTCGGCCTGGTCCCGACCGCACGCGGACACGGCGCGATGACCGAGGCGCTCGCCGCGCTGCTGCCGCTGGCCGATGCGGCCGGCGTACGTGTCCCTGCCCGGGTGCGGCCCGAGAACCGCGTGGCGCTGCGGCTGCTGACGGTGCGCGGCTTCACCGACGTCCGCGCCTCCGGCGACGACGACACCCTGGTGCTGGTCCGTCCACGCGGGTGATCCCCGACGGCGGCCCGTCGGCGCCGTGGGCCTCGATACGCGCGTCGCTGCTTCGCAAGCTCAGCAGCGGCACTACTCGACCTCCCAGCCTGATCCGACCCGGCGCTCGTTCCTCGCGCCGGGTCGGGGCGTGGGAGAATCGGGCACCGTGACTGTGCCCAACGTCCTCGCCACTCGCTACGCCGGAGCCGACCTCGCCGAGATCTGGTCGCCCGAGCACAAGATCGTCCTCGAGCGACAGCTGTGGATCGCGGTGCTGCGCGCCCAGCGCGACCTCGGCATCGACGTCCCCGACGGCGTCATCGATGCCTACGAGAAGGTCGTCGACCGCGTCGACCTCGACTCGATCGCCGAGCGGGAGCGCGTCACCCGGCACGACGTGAAGGCGCGCATCGAGGAGTTCAGCGCCCTCGCCGGCCACGAGCACATCCACAAGGGCATGACCTCGCGCGACCTCACCGAGAACGTCGAGCAGCTCCAGGTCAAGCAGTCCCTCGAACTCCTGCGCGTCCGCGCCATCGCGACCCTGGCGCGCCTGGCGCGGCTCGCCGCGGAGCACGAGACGACCGTCATGGCCGGCCGCTCGCACAATGTCGCCGCCCAGGCCACCACGCTCGGCAAGCGCTTCGCGGGCGTGGCCGACGAGCTGCTGCTCGGGCTCGAGCGCCTCGACGACCTGCTCGGCCGCTACCCGCTGCGCGGCATCAAGGGACCGATGGGCACCGCCCAGGACATGCTCGACCTGCTCGGCGGCGACGAGGACAAGCTCGCCGACCTCGAGCAGCGCGTCGCCACCCACCTCGGCTTCGACCGCGTGCTGACCAGCGTCGGCCAGGTCTACCCGCGCTCGATCGACTTCGACGCCCTCTCCGCGCTGGTGCAGCTGGTCGCGGCCCCCTCCAACCTCGCCACGACGATCCGCCTGATGGCGGGCAACGAGATCGTCACCGAGGGCTTCAAGGAGGGCCAGGTCGGCTCCTCGGCGATGCCGCACAAGATGAACACCCGCTCGTGCGAACGCGTCAACGGCCTGGCCGTCATCACTCGCGGCTATCTGTCCATGGTCGGCGAGCTCGCGGGCGACCAGTGGAACGAGGGCGACGTCTCGTGCTCCGTCGTACGCCGCGTCGCGCTGCCGGACGCCTTCTTCGCCGTCGACGGGCTGTTCCAGACCTTCCTCACCGTGCTCGACGAATTCGGCGCGTTCCCCGCCGTCATCCAGCGCGAGCTCGACCGCTACCTGCCGTTCCTGGCGACCACCAAGGTGCTCATGGCCGCGGTGCGCAACGGCGTCGGCCGCGAGACCGCGCACGAGGCCATCAAGGAGGCCGCGGTCGGCACGGCGTTGGCGATGCGGCAGGGCCAGGCCGAGAACGACGTCTTCGCCCAGCTCGCCGCCGACGAGCGACTCGGGCTCACCGAGGAGCAGCTCGCCAGCCTGGTGGCCGAGCCGCTCACCTTCACCGGAGCGGCGGTCGCGCAGACCCGTGAGGTCTGTCGTCGCGTGGCCGAACTCGTGGCCGCCGAACCGGACGCGGCGACGTACGAGCCCGGCGCGATCCTCTGACGCAACCCCGGCGCGCGTCGTTGTGCGGAGGGTGACATCGACGTCCGCAAACAGTGTGCGAGATGTCACACATGGCCCCACGCTGAGCCGCTACATTCTCCCCCACTTGTGAGGCCGATCACAGGAATGAGGGAGACAACTGATGCTCGCGGTCGAGAACCTCGAGGTCGTCTACGACGACGTCGTGCCGGCCCTGCGTGGGGTGAGCCTCGAGGTGCCCGACGGCCAGATCGTGGCGCTCCTGGGCGCCAACGGTGGTGGCAAGTCGACGCTGCTCAGGACGCTGTCGGGACTGCTCGACATCCACAACGGAGCCATCGAGAAGGGCACCGTCACGCTCGACGACGCCGAGGTGGGCGGCCTGAAGGCAGCCGCCTGGGCGCGCAAGGGCGTCAAGCACGTGCTGGAGGGACGGCGGGTCTTCAAGGAGCTCACCGTCGAGGAGAACCTCCGCGTCGGTGGGTACGCCGACCGGCGCAACCTGCGCTCCAACATGGCGCGCGTCTTCGAGCTCTTCCCCGTGCTGGCCGACCGCAAGGACGGCCAGGCGGGCCTGCTCTCCGGCGGTGAGCAGCAGATGCTGGCGATGGGCCGGGCGCTGATGTCCGACCCGCGCTACCTGCTGCTCGACGAGCCGTCGCTGGGCCTTGCGCCGCTGATCGTGGAGCAGATCCGCGACATCATCGTCGAGATCAACAACCAGGGCACCGGGATCCTCCTGGTCGAGCAGAACGCCACCATGGCGCTCTCGATCGCCCACCACGGCTACGTGATCGAGAACGGCCGCATCGTGATGGACCGGCCTGCCGCGGAGCTCCTCGAGGACGACGACGTCCGCGAGTTCTATCTCGGGCTCGGAGCGGAGGGTGAGGCTGCCAAGTCCTTCCGGGACGTCAAGCACTACAAGCGTCGGAAGCGGTGGGCATCATGAGTACGCAGCGAGTCCTGGAGTTCGACGACGTCCACCTCTCCTTCGGAGCGGTCACGGCGGTCAACGGCGTCAGCTTCCACGTCGACTCCCACGAACTCTTCGCCGTCATCGGCCCCAACGGGGCCGGCAAGACGAGCATCTTCAACGTCATCTCCGGCGTCTACCGGCCCCAGCAGGGACGCGTCGAGCTCGAGGGACGTGACCTGCTCGGCCTCGCCACCCACAAGGTGGCACGCCGCGGCGTCGCCCGGACGTTCCAGAACATCGAGCTGTTCGCCAACCTGACCATCATCGACAACCTGATGCTGGGCCGGCACCAGCACATCGGCTACGGCACGATGGCCGCGCTCGCCTGGCTCGGGCCGGCCCGCCGCGAGGAGTTGGCCCACCGCCGTCGGGTCGAGGAGATCATCGACTTCCTCGAGCTCGAGCAGTGGCGCAAGATGCCGGTCGGCCTGCTGCCCTACGGCGTGCAGAAGCGGGTCGAGCTCGGCCGCGCACTCGCGATGGACCCCAAGCTGCTGCTGCTGGACGAGCCCGTCGCCGGCATGAACCTCGAGGAGACCGAGGACATGGCGCGGTTCATCCTCGAGATCCGCGACGAGCTCGGCATCCCGATGATCATGGTCGAGCACGACATGGGCCTGGTGATGGACATCGCCGACCGCGTCCTGGTCGTCGACTTCGGTACGCCGGTCGCGACCGGCGTACCCGCGGAAGTGCAGCAGCACCCCGAGGTGATCCGCGCCTACCTCGGCGGGGAGCTGGCGACGAGCGAGGGAGACGCATGAGCATCCGCACCGTCGTGACCCGCGTGCGCGAGCGGGCCGAGACGATGCCCGACGCGATCGCGATGCGCGAGAAGCAGCTGGGGCTGTGGCGCGAGATCACCTGGGCGCAGTACTGGGACACCGTGCAGGACGTGGGCCACGCCCTGCTGGCGCTCGGCGTCGAGCCCGGCGACCGGGTCGGCATCCAGAGTGAGAACCGCCCCGAGTGGCTGTTCCTGGACATGGCGACCGTCGCGGTGCGCGCCACCGCGGTGGGGATGTACCCCACGAACCCGACCGCCGAGACCGGCTACCTGCTCTCGCACAGCGGCACCAGCATCCACCTCGCCGAGGACCAGGAGCAGGTCGACAAGGCGCTCGACGTGCCCGAGGAGCTGCCCGAGCTGCGGCGGATCATCCACGTCGAGGACCGCGGCCTGAAGAAGTACGACGACCCGCGGCTGCTCTCGTGGGCCGACCTGCTCGACCTGGGGCGCGAGCACCGCGCGGCCAACCCCGGCGCCGTCGAGGCACGGATGGCCGAGGCGTCGCCGGACGACGTCATGACGCTGGTCTACACCTCCGGCACGACCGGGCCGCCCAAGGGCGCGATGCTCACCGTGAGCAACGTCGAGTTCGCCCTCGAGACGGTTCTGGAGCGCAGCGCATTCTCCGACCCGCCGCCGGGCCCGCACGACCTGACGCTGTCCTACCTACCGCTGTGCCACGTCGCCGAGCGGGTGCTCACGACCTGGTACAACGCCGGGATCGGCACGCAGGTCAACTTCGCCGAGTCCATCGACACGGTGCCGCAGAACCTGCGCGAGGTGCAGCCGACGCTGTTCTTCGCGGTCCCGCGGATCTGGGAGAAGCTGCTGGCCGGCGCTCGCATCCGGCTCGAGTCGGCCACCTGGCTGAAGCGGACGTGGTCCGGCTTCTGGCTCAAGCGCGCCGAACGCATCGGCGCCACGCTGGTGCGCACCGGTGGCAACCACACCGCCGGCACCCGCATCGTCTACGCGATCGGCTGGATCTGCTTCTTCCGCGCGCTGCGCGACCGGCTCGGGCTGCGCAAGGTCCGCCACGGCAGCAGCGGCGCTGCCCCGATCGCCCCGGAGGTGCTGGAGTTCTTCATGGGGATCGGCGTACCCATGCACGAGCTGTACGGCATGACCGAGAACACCGCGATCGCGACCGCGAACCGGCCGGGACGGGTCAGGCTCGGCACGGTCGGGGAGGCCCACGAGGGCATCGAGGTGAAGCTCGACGAGCAGACCGGCGAGATCCTCACCCGGCACGGCGCGAACTTCGTCGGCTACTGGCGCAACCCGGAGGCGACGGCCGAGACGATCGACGCCGACGGCTGGCTGCACACCGGTGACGTGGGGGTGTGGGTCGAGGGCACGCACCTGAAGATCACCGACCGGATGAAGGACATCATCATCACCGCCGGCGGCAAGAACGTGTCGCCCTCGGAGATCGAGAACAGTCTCAAGGCCTCGCCGTACGTCAAGGAGGCGGTCGTCATGGGCGACGGCCGCAAGTTCCTCACCGCGCTCATCGGCATCGAGCTGGAGACGGTCGGGGCGTGGGCGCAGCAGCGCAACCTCGCCTTCACGACCTACCGCGACCTCTCGGAGAAGCCGGAGGTGCACAAGCTCGTGCAGGGCGTGGTCGACGAGGTGAACACCCATTTCAACCCGGTGGAGCAGGTGAAGGCATTCCGCATGCTGCCCAAGGAGCTCGACCACGAGGACGGGGAGTTGACGGCGACACAGAAGGTCAAGCGGTCCGCGATCGATGCGAGGTACCACGAGCTGGTCGCCGAGATGTACGCCGGAGGTCGGGCATGAGTGACCTCCTCGGCTCCATCGCCGGCGGCCTGGGCCAGGGCTCCATCTACGCCCTGCTCGCGGTCGGCTTCGTGATGATCTACAAGGCGATGGGGGTGATCAGCTTCGCCCAGCCGGCGTTCATGATGGCCGGCGCGCTGCTGGTGACCTACCTCGCGCCCGAGATCGGCTTCTTCCTCGCCGTTCCCGTCGCGGCGATCGCGATCGCCGGGGTGTCGCTGGTCGTCGAGCGGGTCGCGATCCGCCCGATGGTGGGCAAGGCGGTCTTCGTCATCGCCATCATCACCATCGGCATCGACGTCATCGTCCGCACCGTCGCGGGTGCCTTCATCGGTCGCGACCCGCGCCCGATCGGCGACCCGTGGGGCAACGCCACCGTCTCGATCGGCAGCGTGACCGTCTACGAGCGCCACATCGCGGCGTTCATCGTGGCGGCCGTGCTGGTCGCCGCACTCTTCGCGTTCTTCCGCTGGACCCCGATCGGCCTGGCGATGCGGGCCTCGGCGCTGGACCAGGAGGCCGCGATGGCCCAGGGCGTCAGCGTGGGCGCGGTCTTCGCGGTGTCCTGGGGACTGGCCGGGGCGCTGGCGACCGTCGCGGGCGTCTTCGCCGCCTCCAACACCGGCGGCACGATGGACCGCAACCTGTGGCTGGTCGCGCTGGCGGCGCTGCCGGTGATCATCCTCGGCGGCCTGGACTCCTTCGGGGGTGCCGTGCTCGGCGGGCTGATCATCGGTGTCGTCCAGCGCGTGGTGGGTGACTACCACCGCGAGTGGTTCCCCTTCCTGGACACCAACCTGTTCCTGATCACGCCCTACCTGGTGATGTTCGTGGTGTTGCTGGTGCGGCCCTACGGACTCTTCGGCACCAAGGAGGTGGAGCGGGTATGAGGCCACCGTGGGGACGTCCGGAGCTCTACTCCGACTACAAGCAGGACATGGCGCTGTTCGACACCCGGTCGAAGGCGCTGGGCACGGCAGTGCTCCTGGTGGTGGCCGCGCTGCTGCCGCTGATGACCCCGGATGACCTGCTGGCCATCCTCTACACCGGGCTGGTGCTCGCGATCGGTGCGATCGGGTTGAACCTGGTCACCGGGTACGCCGGCCAGGTGTCGCTGGGCCACGCCTTCTTCGTGGGCGTCGGTGCCTACACCGCCGCAGTGATCTCCGGCGACCCCGACGCCCGCCGGCTGGGCTACGGCATCGAGTTCGTCCCGCTGTGGCTGCTCGGTGCGGGCGCCGTGGCTGCCGTCTTCGGCGCGATCGTGGCGCCGCTGGCCACCCGACTGCGCGGGCTCTACCTGGCCGTGGTCACCCTCGGCCTGGTGTTCATCGGGCAGTACTTCTTCCGTGAATTCCGTGAGATGAGCGGTGGTGCCGAGCAGAGCCGCGGCGCGGCCGAGCCGGTGTTGTTCGGGATGAACCTGACCGACGGTGGCGCGTTCACCGAGGAGCAGAAGCTGTTCTGGTTCGGTCTCGTGCTGCTGGTGATCTTCGGCGTGCTCGCCCGCAACATCGCCCGGTCCCGCGTCGGCCGCGCGTTCCAGGCGATCCGCGACCGTGATGTCGCGGCCGGCGTGATGGGCGTGAACCTGACCCGTTACAAGGTCATCGCGTTCACCATCTCCTCCTTCTACGCCGGTGTCTGCGGTGCCCTGCTCTACGCCGGGATCGGCAGCTTCACCCCCGAGGAGTTCGGGCTGCTGATGTCGATCCAGTTCATCGCGATCGTGCTGATCGGTGGCGTGGCGACGATCTCCGGGACGATCATGGGGGCCATGCTCATCGCGATGCTGCCGCGGATCGCCGAGGAGCTGCCCGCCTTCGTGCCGTTCCTGTCGACCTCGGCGAGCGAGTCGCCCAACGTCTTCCAGTTCCAGGAGGTGATGTACGGCGTGCTGATCGTCGCGTTCCTGCTCTTCGAGCCGCGCGGCCTCTTCGGCATCTGGCACCGCATCCGCATCTACTGGAAGAGCTTCCCCTTCTCCTACTGACCGAACGAATCCCACCGACCCCCAACCGTGTGCAGGGGGACTGCACCACCAACCACAGGAGGAACTGTGAAAAGGAACAAGATGAGGGCCAGCGCGCTGGCCGGTGTGCTGGCGATGAGCCTCGCGGTCTCCGCCTGTGGCCGTGGTGACGACGGTGGCGACGCCGGCGTCAGCGACGGTGACGGCGAGGGCGGCACCATCGCGCTCGGCACGATCACCGACCTGACTGGACCGTTCGCCGGCGTCGGCGAGCCGTTCACCGCCGGGCAGGCGGCGTTCTGGGAGCAGATCAACTCCGAGGGCGGCCTCGAGGGTGGCTGGGAGGTCGACGTCACCAGCCACGTCGAGGACAGCGGCTACGACGTGACCGCCCACGCGGACGCGTTCAACAAGATCAAGGACGACGTGCTGGCGATCTCGCAGTCGCTCGGCACAGCGCACACCAACGCGATCCTGGGCGACGCCACCGACGAGAGCATGATCGTCGGTCCGGCCTCGCTCGGCTCGAACTGGATCTGGGACGAGGCCGCCATCCAGGTCGGCACCAGCTACTGCGCCGAGGGCATGAACGTCGTGGACTACGCCGCGGAGCAGGGCGCCAAGAGCGTCGCCGTGGTGCACCTGCCCGGTGACTACGGCGACGACGCCATGGTCGGCGCGCGCATCGCCGCCGAGGAGAACGGACTGGACTTCACCGCCATCGAGACCGGCACCGTCGGCGCCGGTGACGACCAGTCCGCCGCGATCGGTGCGGTGCTCAAGGCCAAGCCGGACCTGGTGCTGGTCGCGACCACGCCGCAGGAGCTGGCGACGGTGGTCGGCGGCGTGGCCGCGCAGAAGTTCCAGACCATGTTCGTGGGCTCGATCCCGACCTGGAACACCGCCCTGCTGGAGTCGCCGGCAGCCCCGGCGCTGGAGGCGATGTACATGCAGGCGACGTCGTTCCCCGTCTGGGACGCCGACTTCCCGGGCATGGAGCGGATGCGGGAGACGGCCGGTGACATGGCCCCGAACGACTGGTACTCCATCGGCTACGCCAGCGGCTACGTCATGAAGGCCATTCTCGAGGAGGCGATCGCCAACGACGACGTCACCCGCGAGGGCGTCTACGAGGCGGCGCAGAGCCTGACCGGCGTGGACGGCGAGGGCACCCTGCCCGAGGGCACCGGCAACTACTCCGCCGAGCCCAACGACCAGGCGGTCCGCGAGACCCAGCTCAACGCGGTCGACCCCGCGGCCGACTCCAAGCTCAAGGTCGCTGCGGAGCCGTTCGTCGGCCCCACTGCGGAGAGCTACGAGTTCACCGAGACGCCGTGCTACGAGATGAAGTGATCCACCCCGGCTGAGTCGAGCTGACCCAGCCACCGACAGCGCCGAGTCGGCGTGAACTCGACGAGTTCGCGCCGACTCGGCCCGTTTTCGAGCCGAGTTCGCGCCGACTCGGCGGTCCTCAGGCCGGCTTCACGTCCAGGACGACGTCGAACTCCAGCAGGTCGGCACCGGTGGCGACGGGCTTCTTGGGCTCCTCGCCCGGGGCGTCGGCGTGGGCGGCCTTGGCGTCACCGTCGCGCCACGCGGCGAACGACTCCTCGTCGGCCCAGTGGGTCACCACGAAGTAGCGGTCGTCGCCGGCGGTGGGGCGCAGCAGCTGGAACCCGAGGAACCCGGGTGACTTGTCCACGCTCCCGGCCCGGGCGGCGAACCGCTTCTCCAGCTCCTCGCCGGCGCCCTCGGGCACGTGGATGGCGTTGATCTTCACGACCGACATGGCGTCCTCCCGGACTTCAGGCGCGTGCGTCCCCGCCCCAGTTGGCGAGCTTGAGCGCGATGGTGTGCAGGTCCTCGCGCCAGACCTTCTCCGACCCGGGCGGGATCATCAGGTTCCACTCGGTGGCCAGCGGGCCGAGGACGTTGGTGAGGCCCTCGGTGCGGGCGAAGAACCAGACCTGCAGGTGCGAGGTCGAGTCGCCCCACCGGTGCACGTGGACCCGACCGATGTGCGGCAGGTTCTCGATGATGCGCACGAGACGGTTCATGATCCGCCCCATCTCCGAGGCGAGGTCGTCGCTGAGGACGCCGGAGTCGACGCGCACCTTCGGCGTCAGGGTGAGGACGACGGGCAGCCCGGTCGGGCGGCCGGGGTGGCTCAGCGTCCAGTGCTCGTCCTCCCAGACCAGCCGGTCGGCGTCGACCTCGGCGTCCTCCGCGAACGGATGCGCGTCGTCGTCGCCCTTGCGCACCGCCTCCGTGCCCGGCGGCGGGATGACCTTCGGGACGATCTCGCCGTCGACGACCTCCCACGGGAAGATGTTCCACTGGCTCTGCAGCGGCATCGGCAGGCGCCCGTCCGGACCGACGGTCTCCTGGATCCGGGCGTAGACCTCATCTGCGGACTCCGGCATGGCCTCACCATGCCACTCGGCCCGACACTGTCCGCCGCCGCCCCCCGCCTGAGCGGGCTCTACGCTGTGGGCGTGTCGATGCCCAACATCCCTCCCGCACCGGACCTGCCCGGCGCCCGCCACCTGCACTCGGGCAAGGTGCGCGACCTCTACGAGATGACCGAGGGCGCGTACGCCGGCCACCTGCTGATGGTGGCCAGCGACCGGTTGTCGATCTTCGACTTCGTGCTCGACACCACGATCCCCGACAAGGGCGAGATCCTGACGCGGATGTCGCTGTGGTGGTTCGACCAGCTCGCCGACCTGGTGCCGCACCACGTCCTCTCCGCCGCGGACGCCGACGTACCCGAGGCCGTGCGCGGCCGCGCGGTGATCTGCGAGCGGCTGGACATGTATCCGGTGGAGTGCGTCGCTCGCGGCTACCTGACCGGCTCGGGGCTGTCGGACTACCGCGCCACGGGCGAGGTGTGCGGCAACCCGCTGCCGGACGGGCTGGAGGACGGCAGTCGGCTGCCCGGGCCGATCTTCACGCCCGCGACCAAGGCCGAGCTCGGCGACCACGACGAGAACGTCGACTTCGACGCCGTCGTCGCCACCGTCGGGCGCGAGGTCGCCGACCGGCTGCGCGACCTGACGCTGTCGGTCTACCGGCGTGCCGAGGAGATGGCCCGCGACCGCGGCATCATCCTCGCCGACACCAAGCTCGAGTTCGGCCTGGCGCCGGGGGAGTCGGGTGCGATCGTGCTGGCCGACGAGGTGCTGACCCCGGACTCCTCGCGCTACTGGCCGGCCGACCAGTGGCAGCCCGGCCGCGCCCAGCCGTCGTACGACAAGCAGATCGTGCGCAACTGGGCGCTGTCGGCCGAGTCCGGCTGGGACCGCGCCTCGGGTGAGGCGCCGCCGTCGCTGCCGCCGGAGGTGGTGGCCCACACCCGGGCGCAGTACGTCGAGGCCTACGAGCGGCTCACCGGCGAGACCTTCTGAGGAGTCGGTGGCGCCGGTTGTGCGCTGCCACCAATCCAGCGCTGGGAATCAGTGCACGGTGCTGGTGACGACGGACACAACCGGCCAGTAGTTTGTCGCCCATGACCAATCTTGCTGCCCTGCTCGAAGACAGCGCCCAGGAGTACGCCGACCGCGAGGCGATCGTGCTGGGGGACACCCGGCTCACCTACGCCCAGGTCAACGGCGCCGCCAACCAGGTGGCCAACCTGCTGGTCTCGCGCGGGATCCAGCCCGGCGACAAGGTCGCGCTGAGCTGCCCGAACCTGCCCTACTTCTCCATCGTCTACTTCGGCATCCTCAAGGCCGGCGCCACCGTCGTCCCGCTCAACGTGCTGCTCAAGGCCCGCGAGGTCACCTACCACCTGGGGGACTCCGACGCGAAGGCCTACTTCTGCTTCGAGGGCACCGCCGACCTGCCGATCGGGCAGGAGGGCCACGCCGGCTTCGTCGACGCCGAGGCCTGCGAGCACTTCTTCATGATCACCGTCGACCCGACCGCCGCGTCGCCGGTCGAGGGCACCGAGACGCTGGGCCAGGGCATCGCCGAGCAGCCCCCGACCTTCGACACCGTCGCCACCGATGACGACGACACCGCGGTGATCCTCTACACCTCCGGCACCACCGGCCAGCCCAAGGGCGCGGAGCTGATGCACCGCAACATGCGGGACAACGCCCAGTCCGGCGAGGCCCTCTTCGGGGCCGACGCGGCCAACCCCGACACCTACCTGTGCGTCCTGCCGCTGTTCCACTCCTTCGGCCAGTCGGTCATCCAGAACGGCGCCTTCGCCTACGGCGGCACCGTGGTCATGCTGCCCCGCTTCGAGCCCGAGCCCGCCCTGGGCCTGATGGTCAAGGAGAAGGTCACCTTCTTCGGCGGCGTGCCCACGATGTACTGGGGCCTCCTCGGCGCACTGGACGACCAGGCCAAGGCCGACGCGGTCCGGGAGAACCTCCGTGTCGCCGTCGCCGGCGGCTCGGCGCTGCCGACCGAGGTCCACCGCGAGGTGGAGCAGCGCTTCGGCGTGACGATCCTGGAGGGCTACGGCCTCTCGGAGACTTCGCCGGTGGCGAGCTTCTCGCGGTTCGGTGAGCCGCCCCGCGTCGGCTCGATCGGTACGCCGATCCCCGGTGTGGAGATGAAGCTGCTCGACCCCGAGTCCTGGGAGGAGATCTCCGATGAGCTCCAGGACGACGGCAAGACCGGCGTCGGCGAGATCGCCATCAAGGGCCACAACATCATGAAGGGCTACCACGACCGTCCCGAGGCGACCGCCGAGGTGCTCCAGGACGGCTGGTTCCGCTCCGGTGACCTGGCCCGCAAGGACGCCGACGGCTGGTACTACATCGTCGACCGCTCCAAGGACATGATCATCCGCGGCGGCTACAACGTGTACCCGCGTGAGCTGGAGGAGGTCCTGCTCAGCCACCCGGAGGTCTCGCTGGCCGCCGTGATCGGCGTACCCCACGAGAGCCACGGCGAGGAGATCAAGGCGTTCCTGATCCTCCACGACGGTGCGACCAGCACCCCGGAGGACCTCGTGGCCTGGTGCAAGGAGCAGATGGCGGCCTACAAGTACCCCCGGATCATCGAGATCGTCGAGGACCTGCCGATGACGGCCACCGGCAAGATCCTCAAGCGCGAGCTCAGCTGAGGAGCTTGCGCCGACTCGGCGACCGAGCGGCGATCCGGCACCCGTAGGATCGACCCGTGCCTCGAGTCGTCGTAGCAGTCATGCCGAAGCCGGAGATCCTCGACCCGCAGGGGAAGGCAGTGCACGGCGCGCTGCCGCGCCTGGGGTTCACCGGGGTCAGCGACGTCCGCCAGGGCAAGCGCTTCGAGCTCCAGGTCGACGGTGAGGTCACCGACGCCGTGCTCGCCGAGGTGCACCAGATGGCGGAGAAGCTGCTCTCCAACCCGGTGATCGAGGACTACTCCGTCCACGTCGAGGACGCCTGATGCGGGTCGGGGTCGTCACCTTCCCCGGCTCGCTGGACGACGCCGACGCCCGGCGCGCCGTGCGGATCGGCGGCCACGAGGCCGTCGCACTGTGGCACGGCGACGCCGACCTGCACGGTGTCGACGCGGTGGTGCTGCCGGGCGGCTTCTCCTACGGCGACTACCTGCGCTGCGGTGCGATCTCGCGTTTCGCGCCGGTGATGTCCCAGGTGATCGAGGCCGCCGGCAAGGGCATGCCGGTGCTCGGCATCTGCAACGGCTTCCAGGTGCTGTGCGAGTCGCACCTGCTGCCCGGTGCGCTGATCCGCAACGACCACCGCAAGTTCGTCTGCCGCGACCAGCGGCTCCGGGTCGAGAATGCGCGCACCGCGTGGACCCACACCTACGACGAGGGCGCGGAGATCACGATCGTGCTCAAGAACGGCGAGGGCGGCTTCGTCGCCGACGCCGCGACCCTGGAGCGGATCGAGGGGGAGGGGCAGGTGGTCGTGCGCTACCTGGGCAACCCCAACGGCTCGATGAACGACATCGCCGGCATCACCAACGCGGCCGGCAACGTCGTTGGCCTGATGCCCCATCCGGAGCACTCGGTGGAGGCGCTCACCGGCTCCGGCACCGACGGCCTGGGATTCTTCGCCTCGCTGGCCGAGCGGACCCTCGCATGAGCCCGCGGCTGCTGTTCCGTGGCGTCGCGATCGCCGAGGCCTGCACCTGGGCGGGCCTGTTGACGGGGATGTACCTCAAGTACGTTCCCGAGAGCACCGAGGTCGGCGTCAGCGTGTTCGGCCCGTTGCACGGCGTCGCCTTCATCGCCTACTGCCTCGTCACGGTCGTGGTGGGGACCGACCAGCGATGGTCGGCGCGCCGGGTCCTGCTCGGCCTGGTGAGCGCGATCCCGCCCTTCGCCACGCTCGCCTTCGAGTGGTACGCCGAGCGGCAGGCACTGCTCGCCGGCTCCTGGCGACTCGCCTCGGAGGGGCCGACCACGGTGCCCGAGCGGGTCACCGCCTGGCTGGTGCGCCGTCCCGGTCAGGGCCTGCTGGCCGGCGTCGCCGCGGTCGCGGTCCTCACAGTGGGTGCCCTGCTGGCCGGTCCGCCGGTCGGCTGAGCCGACCGACGGACCCAGCCGTCACTTCTTGCCGCGCTGGAGCTGCTTCCACGTGCCCCAGTGCAGGATCTCCGAGCTGCCCTGGCCGACCTTCTTGCGGTAGCGCTCCACCGCGTTGCCGAGGGACTTGGTGTAGCGCCCGTCGACGGGGCCCTGGAGGTTCCAGAAGGCGGCGTTGAGCGCGCGCTGGGCGCGGCGTACGTCGCTGCCGGCAGAGCCGAACTTCAGCGGGTTCCGGTTGCCCTGCGAGAGCAGGGCCACCCAGTGGTAGCGCCAGAAGTTGCCGGTGACCTTCAGGTTCTGGTCGCGCTGCCAGGCCTTGACGGCCTTGCGCGTCGGCGGCCAGTAGTGCCCGTTGATGTTGCGGTCGTAGTAGCCCTTCTCCTTCAGCAGGCACTGCAGGGCCTTGGTCTGGACGGGGCGCTGGGCGGACCCGGTCCACTTCGGGCGGACGGGGCGGTAGCGGCTGAGGTCGATGTCGACGCCGCCGCAGTGCTTCTCCGAGCCGGCGTGCATCCCGCGGCCGAGGTCGACGTAGTTGGAGTCGATGTTGATCGTCGTGCCGCCGTAGGTCTCGTTGTGACCACCGAGGTACTGCTTCAGGCGGCCACCGGGGCGCCAGCCCTGCTCACCGATGTAGGTGGTGGAGGTGTTGGCCTTGCCGTCCCAGCGGGCGATCCAGATCTGGTCGGGCATGCGGTGGGTGCCGGCCTTGCGGGCGTTGTCGAGGGCCTTGATGCCCGACCCGGCGCTGGAGTAGACGCCGGAGAGGTAGCCGAGGCTCTTGACCTTGACCGTCCATGCGTTGAGGAAGGCCAGCGCGGACTCGCGGCAGTCGCGATTGCTGATGTCGAAGCCCTCGAGGTCGTAGAACAGCGTGCTGCGCTTGACGATGCCGAGGCGCTGCGCGACCGCGACGGCGTTCTTCGCCTCCTCGCGGCCCTGCTGGCGCGCCCACCAGTAGTTGCCCTTCTTGCCCGGCCACGGGGTGATCGACTTGCCGCCCCACCGGGGGAACCGCGGCTGGCAGGAGGCCTGCGGCCCGAGGATGATCGGCAGCAGCTTCCACCCCTTGTTCAGCTGGGTGCTGATCCACTTCGGGGTGATGTTGGCCTGCTCGCGGCAGAACCGCTGGTCGCCGGCGATGTAGATCCCCACCCCGAGGTACGGCGAGTGGTTGAGCCAGGTGTTCATCGTCTTCTGCGACGGCGCCTCGCACTGGTCGAAGGCGTAGCCGTTGAAGTTGCCGGGGGTCACCGGGTTGTTGGTGCCCACGAGCTGGAGTCGGTCCTCGGCCTCGCTCGCGCCGGAGCCTCCGGCACGGTCGCCCGCGTTGCCGGGCAGCAGGGAGACCGCCAGGGCCGCGGCGGCAGCGGTGGCCACGGTCGAACGGACGACGGCGCGGGTCCACGTGCGGGGACGGGCAGACCGACCGAGTCGATCGGGCCGGGCAGGCAGAGCAGGCATGGTGGGGAAGCTCCAAGGTGGGGAATGCGATCGGAAGCGAAAGCACAATAACCCCAGAAATCACACGGGTAACAGACAATCGCGGCAACTACACGCCTGTAATTCACAAGCGGCCGGTCGCTGCTGGCGCGAGACTGTACGCATGTATAAGATGTTGTACGTGCGTACAACCACCGATGACCTCGCGGCCCCCGCCCGGATCCGCGCGGCCGCGATCCGGCTCTTCGCGGAGTCCGGGTTCGAGATCGGGCTGCGGGCGATCGCCGACGAGGCCGGTGTCTCCCTCGGGTTGATCCGTCACCACTTCGGCTCCAAGGCGGGCCTGCGCGAGGCCTGCGACACCTGGGTGCTCGACGACCTGCTGCGTGCCCAGGAGGAGCACGCCGGGCCCGAGGCGCGCGGACTGCTCGAGCAGTTCGGCGCGATGGAGGAGTACGGCCCGCTCGTCCAGTACGTCATGCAGGCCCTGCGTGCCGGCGGGCCCACGGCGCGCGCGTTCTGGCACCGGATGCTCGCCGACGGCGAGACCTACCTCGAGCAGGGCGTCGCCGACGGCACCGTCAAGCCCAGCCGGGACCCCGCGGGCCGTGCCCGGGTGCTCACCCTCATGGAGCTCGGTGCGCTCCTGCTCGAGCTCGCCCTGGCGCCCGAGGGCGAGGAGTTCGCCGTCACCTGGCGCCGCTACCTCGACGGCTTCACCCTCCCCGGCCTGGAGCTGTTCACCCAGGGCCTCCTGGCCGACGACACCATCCTCGACTCCTACCTCGCCCATCTCGACGCCCCGACCACCCAGGAGCAGCCATGACCGCCGTCATCGACATCGCCGGCCTCACCAAGACCTTCGGGGCCGTCCGTGCACTCGACGCCTTCGACATGACCGTGGCGCCCGGCGAGGTCGCCGGCTTCCTCGGCCCCAACGGCGCCGGCAAGTCCACCACCGTCCGCGTCCTCCTCGGCATGCTGCGCGCCGACTCGGGCCGGGTCGAGGTGCTCGGCGGCGACCCCTGGCGCGACGCGGTCGAACTGCACCGGCGCATCGCCTACGTACCCGGCGACGTCAGCCTCTGGCCCAACCTGACCGGTGGGGAGGTGATCGATCTCCTCGGCCGGATGAACGGCGGCCTCGACGAGCGCCGCCGGGCCGAGCTGCTGGACCGCTTCGAGCTCGACCCCGCGAAGAAGTCCCGCACCTACTCCAAGGGCAACCGGCAGAAGGTGGCACTGGTGGCCGCCCTCGCGGGTCGTGCTGACCTCTACATCTTCGACGAGCCGACCTCCGGCCTCGACCCCCTGATGGAGGCGGTCTTCCAGGAGTGCGTGGCCGAGCTCAAGGCCGACGGGGCCACGGTCCTGCTCTCCAGCCACATCCTCGCCGAGGTCGAGGCGCTGTGCGACCGGGTCACCATCATCCGTGCCGGCGCCTCGGTGCTGTCGGGCACGCTCGACGAGCTGCGCCACCTCACCCGCACCACCGTGGTGGCCGAGACCGAGCGACCCGCGGACCTGTCGGGGATCGGCAGCGTCCACGGGGTCGAGCAGCAGGACGGGCGCGTCACCTTCGAGGTCGACTCCGACCAGCTCCAGGGCGCCCTGACCGCGCTCACCGCTGCCGGTGTCCGGTCGCTGCAGGCGCACCCGCCCACGCTCGAGGAGCTCTTCCTGCGCCAGTACGCCGACGACCGCGTCGAGGCGACCTCATGAGCGCCGTCCGCGCCCAGACGGCGGGCACCGGCCACCTCGTGCGGTTGATCCTGCGGCGCGACCGAATCCGCCTCCTGGTGTGGGTGCTCGGGTTCGGGGCCCTGACGAGTGTCTCCGCGCTCTCGAGCAAGGCGCTCTACGACACCCCGCGCAAGATCGCCGGCTACGGGGAGACCGTCAGCAGCAGCGCGGCGGGGCGCTTCATGAACGGTCGTCCCTACGACGTGGACAACCTCAGCGGCATCGTGTCCTACGAGCTCTCGTCGGCCGCGGCGGTGGTGACGGGCCTGATGGTGGTCTTCCTCGTGGTCCGCCACACCCGCGCCGAGGAGGAGAGCGGCCGCGCCGAGCTGCTGCGCGGCGGTGTGCTCGGCCGCCACGCCCACACCGTCTCGGCGGTGTCGGTCGCCGTGGCCGCCTCGCTGGCCTTCGGCGTCGTCGACGCCGGGCTGCTCATCGCCACCGGCCTCGATCCGGGCGGCTCGGTGCTCCACGGGGCCTCGGTGACCGGCATCGGCCTGGTGTTCACCGGCGTCGCGGCGCTCGCCGCCCAGCTGACCTCCTCGGCCCGCGGCGCGCTCGGCATCGCCGGCGGCACCCTCGGGGTGTTCTTCGCCATCCGTGGTGTCGGTGACGTCAACGGCACGTTCTGGACCTGGCTGTCGCCGCTGGGCTGGGCCCAGGCGATCCGGCCCTACGGCGACCCGCAGTGGTGGCCGGTCCTCGCCCTGCTCGGGCTCGCGGGCGCCGTCCTGCTCGGTGCGGGCGTCCTGACCGCCCACCGCGACGAGGGGTCGGGCCTGTGGCAGGCCCGCCCCGGCAGGCCGCGTGCCCGTGCCGGCCTGGGGACCAGCGTCGGCCTCGCGCTGCGACTGCAGCGTGGCCTGGTGCTGGGCTGGCTGGTCTTCCTCGTCGGCATGTCCGCGCTGTTCGGTTCCTTCGCGGGCGAGGTCGAGTCGCTGGTCGAGGACAACCCGGAGATGGCCGAGATCTTCGCGGCGCAGTCCGGGACCCTGGTCGATGGCTTCTTCGCCTACACCGTCGGGTTCATGGCGGTGATCACCTCCGCCTTCACGCTGGCCTCGGCGTTGCGGCTGCGCAGCGAGGAGAACGACGGCCGGGCCGAGATCGTGCTGGCCCGTGGCCAGTCGCGCGTCGGCTGGGCCGTCGGTTCGCTGGTCGTGACCGTGCTCGCCACCCTCGTGGCGTTCGCGCTCACCGGGTTCGCCAGTGGGGCGGCGCACTGGCTGGTGACGGGGGAGTCGGACCGGATGGCCTCGCTCACCGGGGCCGCGCTCGCCCAGGCGCCCGCGGCCCTGCTCGTGGGGGCGATCGGCGTACTGCTCCACGGGGCCGTGCCGCGGTGGGCACTGCTCGCGTGGGTCGTGTTCGGGTTCGCGATGCTGCAGAACTACCTCGGTGGGCTGCTGCAGCTGCCCGACGCGGTGGCCGGGCTGTCGCCGTTCTGGCACCAGCCCCAGCTGCCCGTCGAGGAGCTCGCGCTGGCGCCGGGCGGCGTACTGCTCGCCCTGGCGCTGCTCGCCGCTGCTGCCGGCCTCTGGCGCTTCCGGGAGCGGGACCTCGTCGCCCACTGACGCGGCGCCCGACTCGGTGGGCCGGCGGGGACGCCGATAGATTGTGCGCGTGGTCGACTCCAGCACCGACAGCGTCCCCACCGGCCTCGACACCGTCGCCGCGGCGACGGGCGACCCCGACCGGGACCAGCCCTGGGCCGACCTGGGGCTGAAGGAGGACGAGTACCAGCGGATCCGCGAGATCCTCGGCCGCCGCCCGACCAGCTCGGAGCTGGCGATGTACTCGGTGATGTGGAGCGAGCACTGCTCCTACAAGTCCTCCAAGGTGCACCTGAAGCAGTTCTCCGAGATCCCCCAGGAGACGCCGGTGGGCAAGATGCTCGCCGGCATCGGCGAGAACGCCGGCGTCCTCGACATCGGCCAGGGGTACGCCGTCACCTTCAAGGTCGAGTCGCACAACCACCCCTCCTACGTCGAGCCGCACCAGGGCGCGGCCACCGGCGTCGGCGGCATCGTCCGCGACATCCTCGCCATGGGCGCGCGTCCGGTCGCCGTCATGGACCCGCTGCGCTTCGGGCCCCTCGACGCCGAGGACACCCACCGCGTGCTGCCCGGCATCGTCGCGGGCGTGGGGGGCTACGGCAACTGCCTGGGCCTGCCCAACATCGGCGGCGAGGCGGTCTTCGACGAGACCTACCTGGGCAACCCGCTGGTCAACGCGCTGTGCGTCGGCGTCCTCAAGCACGAGGACCTGCACCTGGCCAAGGCGTCGGGGGCCGGCAACAAGGTCATCCTCTACGGCGCCAAGACCGGCGGTGACGGCATCGGTGGCGTCTCGGTCCTCGCCAGTGAGACCTTCGACGCGGACGGCCCCGCCAAGCGGCCCAGCGTGCAGGTCGGCGACCCGTTCATGGAGAAGCTCCTCATCGAGTGCACCCTCGAGCTCTTCGGCGCCGGCCTGATCGCCGGCATCCAGGACCTCGGCGGCGCGGGGCTGTCCTGCGCCACCTCCGAGCTCGCCAGTGCCGGCGACGGCGGCATGCACGTCGACCTCGACCTCGTGCCGCTGCGCGACGCCACGCTGTCGCCCGAGGAGATCCTGATGAGCGAGAGCCAGGAGCGGATGATGGCCGTCGTCGAGCCCGGCGACGTCGACGCGTTCCTGGCCACCTGCGCCAAGTGGGAGGTCGACGCGGCGGTGATCGGCGAGGTCACCGACGGCGACCGGCTGGTCGTGGACTGGCACGGCGCGACCGTGGTCGACGTACCGCCCGGCACCGTCGCCCACGAGGGGCCGACCTACGAGCGCCCCTTCTCCCGGCCGGAGTGGCTGGACGAGCTCCGGGCCGACGCCGCCGAGGCGCTGCCGCGGCCGACGTCGGGGGAGGAGCTCCGCGACACCCTGCTGCGCCTGGTCGCCAGCCCGAACCTGTGCGACAAGTCCTGGATCACCGACCAGTACGACCGCTACGTGCTGGGCAACACCGTGCTCGCGCAGCCCGCTGACTCGGGGATGGTGCGGGTCGACGAGGAGACCCACCTCGGCGTCTCGGTCGCGACCGACTGCAACGGCCGGTTCGCCAAGCTCGACCCCTACACCGGCGCCCAGCTCGCCCTGGCCGAGGCGCACCGCAACGTCGCCACCGGCGGGGCCCGCCCGCTCGCGGTCAGTGACTGCCTCAACTTCGGCTCCCCGGAGGACCCGGGGGTGATGTGGCAGTTCGCCGAGGCCTGCCGCGGCCTCAAGGACGCCTGCCTCGCGCTGGGCATCCCCGTCACCGGCGGCAACGTCAGCCTCTACAACCAGACCGGTGACACCGCCATCCTCCCCACGCCCGTGGTGGCGGTGCTCGGCGTCATCGACGACGTACGCCGCCGCACCCCGAGCGCGTTCGTCGCGCCCGCCGACCGGGTCTTCGTGCTCGGCGAGACCCGTGAGGAGCTGTCGGGCTCGGAGTGGGCCCACACCGTCCACGGCCACCTCGGTGGCCGGCCGCCCGTGGTCGACCTGGCCGCCGAGCAGGCGCTGGGTGCGCTGCTGGCCGACCTGGTCGGCGTCGCGACGTCGGCCCACGACCTCGCCGACGGCGGCCTCGCGCAGGCGCTGGCGGAGGCGTCGATGCAGTCGGGCATCGGGGCCCGGGTGGCGGTGGCGGACGACCCGTTCGTGTCGCTGTTCAGCGAGTCGGCCGGGCGCGTCCTGGTCACCACGCACCTGCACGACGGCCAGCATTTGGTCGACCTCGCGGCCCGGCACGGCGTCACGGTGACCGAGATCGGCGTCACCGGCGGGGACGTGCTCGCCGTGGAGGGCCAGTTCGAGGTCCCGGTCGAGGAGCTGCGCACCGCGTGGAGCGCGACGCTCCCCGCGGCGCTCGAGGGCTGACTCACGCCGGTACCGCGCTCGGCACCTCCCCGGTCCGCCACCGGTCGGGGCGGGGCAGCGTCCGCACGGTGCGGGCGCAGGTGGGGATCAGCGCGCTGGCGGCGGTGAGTGCCGCCAGGGCGAGGACCGCGTCGCGGCCGCCGAGGATGGCGAGCAGGCCGCCGGCGACGATCGGGGCGAGCGGCATCGCCAGCATCGACACGAACTGCATCGCCGACTGGACCCGGCCGAGCAGCTCGGGCGGGGTGATCGCCATCCGGTAGGCGCCGATCCCGGCGTTGCCCGCGGGGTTGAGGAAGAGTCCGATCGAGGCGGCGCCGGCCATCGCGATCGGGTGGTTCCACAGGGCCAGGGGCACGGCGAGCGGCACGAAGCTCCAGGCGACGAGGACCGTGAGGTGCCCGGTCGGCAGTCGCTCGATCAGCCAGGGGGCGGCGAGGGCGCCGAGGATGCCGCAGCAGCCGATGACCGCCTCGACGAGCCCGATCTGCCAGGCGGGGAAGCCGGCGGAGATCAGCCGCAGCAGCGCGACGAAGAACAGCGCGTTGACGGTGAGGTTGACCAGCGGGGTCCACAGCAGCAGCACCCGGAACAGCGGGTGGTGCCAGGTGAACCGCACGCCCTCGCGCAGGTCCCGCACCGGCCGGGCGTCGGAGCGCCGCGGGGCGGCGAGGTCGGCGCGGATGCGGCCCAGCAGTAGCCAGCCCGCGGCGTACGAGATCGCGTCGCCGGCGAACGGCGCCCAGCGCGCGATGCCGAACAGCGCGCCGCCCAACGGCCCGCCGAGGAGGCCCGCGACGTGCTTGCGGGCCTGCTGCTGGCTGAGCGCGGTCGGCAGCTCCTCGGTCGAGACGACGGTGCGGATGGCCGAGGTCTCGGCGGGTTGGAAGAGCCCGGCCGCGAGGCCGGTGAGCAGCGCCGCGCCCAGCAGGTGGGGGAGGGTCAGCGACCCGAGGACGCCGGCGACGACCAGCGAGGCGTAGACCACGGCCCCGGTGCCGTGGGACGCGCGCATCAGCAGGCGCCGGTCGCAGCGGTCCGCGAGGACGCCTGCCGGGAGCAGGGTGAGGAGGAGACCGCCGAGGTAGACGGCTTCGGCGGTCGCGGCCCAGAAGGCCGAGCCCGTCATGGCATAGGCGACCAGGGGCATCGCGAAGGTGGAGACCCGGGAGCCGAGCTCGGAGACCGTGGCGCCGATCCAGAGTGCGGTGAAGTCGCGGTTGTGCGCCAGCGAGCGGTAGGTGGGCATGTGTGCAAGATATGATGCGCACTAAACATTGCGCAATGGTTCTTGCGCAACAATGTGTGCGCAACTCGGCTAGGCTGCCGCCATGGCCACCTACGACGACCCGCGGGTGCTGCGGGCCATCGCCCACCCGACCCGCAACCGGGTGCTGCACGAGCTCTCCGCCGCCGGGTCCCTGCGAGCGGCCGACATCGCACGCCTGCTGGACATCCCCGCCAACCAGGCGAGCTTCCACCTGCGCCAGCTCGCGAAGTACGAGCTGGTCGAGGAGGACCCCGAGGCGGCGCGCGACAGGCGCGACCGGGTGTGGCGTCTCGTCGACCGTGAAGGCATCAGTTTCCGGACCGAGGACATGCTCGCGCAGCCGGGTGGCAAGGCGGCGTACACCGTGTTCCGGCGTAGTGCGGTGGCCTGGGGTCACCACCTCGTCGAGCAGGCCTTCTCCCGCCCCGAGGGGGACCGAGTGGAGCGCAAGAACGTCTCCGAGCACTCACTGCGGCTCACCCCCGAGGAGGCCGACGAGCTCGCGACCGAGCTCAACGACGTCATCGGTCGCTGGCGTGACCGCAACGCCACGGCGCGGGGGAGCGACGAGCCCGACGACCGCGAGACCTATTCGCTCCTCCAGCTCCTCCAGCCCTACCCGGGGCTGCCGGAGGCCACCGAGGAGTGATCAGTCCAGCCCGAGCGTGGCGGTCGCGGTGACCGTGCGCTGCCGCTTGGGCGTGAAGCCGCCGTACGTCGGCCCGCGCAGCAGGTGGTACTCGTGGGTGACCTCGAGCGCCTCCGGTGGGTCGTCGGCGACCTCGAAGGTCGCGATCGCGGCGTACCCGCACTCCTTGGTGGTCGCCGTGGGGCACTCGCCCGCCGGGATCCGCAGCGACCGCACGGTCTCGGGGCCCTCGCCGCCGGCACGGAGCGTCGTCGTCACCTCGTCGGCCGCCCAGTAGGCTCCGCCGCCACCGGTCGGCGCCGCCTGCGCCATCCGGGTCAGCGTGGTCCGCAGGTCGACCACCAGCCACTGCGACCCCGCCGGTGCCCACGCGCCCGCGGCGTAGGGCAGCAGCAGCGGGCCCGTCAGGCGGCAGTCGTACTCCGCGACACCGCGGGGCAGGTCGAACTCGGCGGCGTCGCTGCATCGCGACGTGTCCGGTGCCAGCTTCTTCGGGAGCCGGTAGAGCGCCCGCGCCTCGCCGGGCTCGCGATCGCCGGTGCGCAGGTCGAGGCTCTGGGCGACCCCGTCGAAGGTGACGCGCAGCCGGGCGTCGGGCGCCTCATCCGCGAGCACGTAGAAGGAGCGGAACTCCCCGTTGCGGTTCGGTGGCGGCAGGCGGTAGCTGTCCTCGCCGACGAGCAGGTCGACCACCGGCACGGCCTCGGTGTCGACGTAGTCGGCCACCTTGCCGAAGCGGCCGGCGCGCAGCCGCCACGCGATCGGGACGTACGCCGTGCCCGCGGGGGCGTCGTACTCCCGACGCTCGCGGGTCTCGTCCGGCGCCAGCGTGTCGACGGCGTCGCCGGTGAAGACCTGCAGGATCCCGGTGGGGACCAGCAGCGTCGCCCTGGTGCCGTCGGTGAGCTGCTCGTCGCCCTGGGCAGCGATCACCTGGCCCGGCGGTGCGGCCTCCTCCTCGCCGCACCCGGCGACGCCCAGCGCCACGACGAGGGCGAGGCAGGTCGCGAACGGCGCGCGGCGGGGGAGCATGCGGCCATTGTCACCGATCGAGGCGTCCCGTGGGTCCCGTAGGCTCGCCGGGTGCCCGCGCGTCTCCGTATCGCCGACCCCGCCGACGTCGCCTCCGCGCTCGGCCGTGTCGGGGACGGCGGGGCCGAGCGGGCCGACCTGAAGCTGCTCACCAAGCACTTCCTGGCCGTGCTCGCCGACCGGGCGCCCGGCCGCGCGGTGGAGGTGCGGGTGCCGCCGTACGCCGCGGCGCAGGTGATCGAGGGCGTGCGCCACACCCGGGGCACGCCGCCGGCCGTGGTCGAGACCGACGCGGCGACCTGGATCGCGCTCGCGACCGGGGCGCTCGGCTGGGACGCGGCGCTCGCCGAGGGCCGGGTCGTGGCCAGTGGCGAGCGCACCGACCTCGCGGCCTACCTCCCGCTGGTGAACGGCCGCTAACCTGCGGTCATGAGCGACCTGCGTGCCACCATCACCGACCTGCTGCCCGGTCTCCGCAAGGACCTCGAGGACCTCGTCCGCATCGAGTCCGTGAGTGCCGACCCCGCCCGCCACGGCGAGGTCGAGCGCAGTGCGCAGGCCACCGCGGACCTCTTCGCCGCCGAGGGCGTGGACGTGGAGATCGTGCGCGCCTTCGACGGCGCCCCGCCGGCCGTCATCGGTGAGAAGAAGGGACCGGAGGGCGCCCCCACGGTGCTGCTCTACGCCCACCACGACGTGCAGCCCGAGAACGACCCCGCCGACTGGGACAGCGCGCCGTACGAGCCCACCGAGCGCGACGGCCGGCTCTTCGGTCGCGGTGCCGCCGACGACAAGGCCGGCATCGTCACCCACCTCGCTGCGATCCGCGCCTTCGGTGACGACCTCCCCGTCACGGTCCGCCTCTTCATCGAGGGCGAGGAGGAGGTCGCGAGCGCGACGCTGCCGGACCTGCTCGAGCAGTACGAGGACCGGCTGCGCTCCGACGTCATCGTCATCGCCGACTCGGGCAACTGGGACATCGGCGTGCCCGCCCTGACCACCGGCCTGCGCGGCATGGTGCGGATGGACGTCGAGCTGCGCACGCTGACCCACGCGGTCCACTCCGGCATGTGGGGCGGGCTGCAGCCCGACGCGCTGATGGCGATGGTGCGCCTGCTGGACTCGCTGTGGGACGCCGACGGCACGCCGGCCATCGAGGGCCTCACCAGCGGTCCGGCCGCCGACGTGGAGTACCCCGAGGAGCGGCTGCGCGCCGAGTCCGGCGCGATCGCGGGCCTGGAGTGGATCGGCACCGGCTCGGTGGTCGAGCGGCTGTGGACCAAGCCGGCCGTCACCGTCACCGGCATCGACGCCCCCAAGGTCGACGGCGCCTCCAACACCCTCACGCCCAGCTCCCGGGCGCGCATCACCGTCCGCATCGCGCCCGGTGACAGCGCCGACAACGCCATCGCCTGCCTCGAGCGCCACCTCGCCGAGCACGCGCCGTGGGGTGCGGAGGTGTCCACCACCCTGCTCGACCGCGGCGAGCCGATCGCGATCGACGCGGAGGGTCCGGCGTACGACGCGGCGCGGGCGGCGTTCACCGAGGCCTGGGACGGCACCGAGCCGATCGACATGGGCGTGGGCGGGTCGATCCCGTTCATCGCCGAGTTCCTGGAGTCCTTCCCGCAGGCCAGCGTGCTCGTCACCGGCGTCGAGGACCCCGACACCCGCGCCCACGGCGCCAACGAGGGCCTCCACCTCGCCGAGTGGGAGAAGGTCCTCCACGCCGAGGCCCTGCTGCTGCGCAATCTCGGTTCCTGACGCACCACGGTCTGTGCCGGTCGGGCCAGGGCTGGCTCGGTGGAGCATCGCCGGAGACACGCGCGGTGCGTCACCGGCGGTTCGGCCGACCGAACGTGCCGTGCGTGGCGCAGGGGCTCTGCGGCTCCGAGCCAGCCCTGGCCCGACCGGCACAGGTTGGTCGATGCGGTCGTGACGCCCCACCGCCGGTAGGCTGCCACCCGTGTGCGGAGTCTTCGGCGTCTGGGCGCCCGGCGAGGACGTGGCCAAGCTGACCTACTTCGGTCTGTACGCGCTGCAGCACCGCGGCCAGGAATCGGCCGGCATCGCGGTGAGCAACGGCCGACAGATCCTGGTCTACAAGGAGATGGGCCTGGTCTCCCAGGTCTTCGACGAGGCCACCCTCGACTCCTTCGCCGGCCACGTGGCGATCGGCCACTGCCGCTACTCCACGACCGGGGCCAGCACGTGGACCAACGCGCAGCCGACGTTCCGGCCGACCGGCCACGGCTCGCTCGCGCTGGGACACAACGGCAACCTGGTCAACACCCACGAGCTCGCCGAGCAGGTCGCGGCGCTGCCCAGTGACGACGGCGAGCTCGACATCCACGCCCACAGCCTGGAGTCCTCCACCAACGACACCAGCCTGGTCACGGCGCTGCTGGCGCACCACCCCGACACCTCGCTCGAGCAGCGCGCCCTGGAGGTCCTCGGCCAGCTCAGCGGCGCGTTCTGCTTCACCTGGATGGACGAGGACACCCTGTACGCCGCCCGCGACCCGCAGGGGTTCCGGCCGCTGGTGCTCGGCCGGCTCGAGCGCGGCTGGGTCGTCGCCAGCGAGGAGGCCGCCCTGGCCACCATCGGCGCGAGCGTGGTCCGCGAGGTCGAGCCCGGCGAGATGATCGTCATCGACGCCGACGGCCTGCGCTCCCACCAGTTCGCCGAGCCCCGGCCCCGTGGCTGCGTCTTCGAGTACGTCTACCTCGCCCGCCCCGACGAGCGCATCAACGAGCGCAGCGTCCACGAAGCGCGCGTGGAGATGGGTCGCGAGCTGGCCCGGGAGTACCCCGTCGAGGCCGACCTGGTGATCCCGGTGCCCGAGTCGGGGATCCCCGCCGCCACCGGCTACTCCTTCGAGAGCGGCATCCCCTTCGGCCAGGGGTTCGTGAAGAACGCCTACGTCGGCCGCACCTTCATCCAGCCCAGCCAGTCGCTGCGCCAGCTCGGCATCCGGCTCAAGCTCAACCCGCTGGAGCACATGATCCGCGGCAAGCGGATCGTGGTCGTCGACGACTCGATCGTGCGCGGCAACACCCAGCGCGCGCAGGTGCGCATGCTGCGCGAGGCGGGTGCGCTCGAGGTGCACGTGCGGATCTCCAGTCCGCCGATCAAGTGGCCCTGCTTCTTCGGCATCGACTTCGCCACTCGTGCCGAGCTCATCGCCAACGGCCTCGACGCCGAGGAGATCGCCGCCAGCGTGGGCGCCGACAGCCTCGGCTACATCTCGCTGGACGGCATGGTGCAGGCCACCGGCCAGGAGGCCTCGACCCTGTGCACCGCCTGCTTCACCGGTGACTACCCCGTCGACCTGCCCGACGAGAGCATGCTGGGCAAGCACCTGCTCGAGGTGAGCCTGCAGGGTCCCGGCACCCACCGGTCCCTGCCCGTCGTCAACAACCCCTGAAGGACGTCCGCACGTGGCTGACCCCGTCGACAACGCTGCCGAGAACGCCTACGCCCGCGCCGGCGTCGACATCGCCGCCGCCGACACGGCCGTGGACCTGATGAAGGAGTGGGTGGAGAAGGCCCGCCGCCCCGAGATGCTGGGCGGTCTGGGCGGCTTCGCCGGGCTCTTCGACGCGACCGCGCTGACGGCGTACCGCCGCCCGCTGCTGGCGACCTCCACCGACGGCGTGGGCACCAAGGTCGCGGTCGCGCAACTGATGGACGTCCACGACACCATCGGCTACGACCTGGTCGGCATGGTCGTCGACGACCTGGTCGTGTGCGGTGCCGAGCCGCTGTTCATGACCGACTACATCGCCACCGGCAAGGTCGTGCCCGAGCGGATCGCCGCCATCGTCAAGGGCATCGCCGAGGCCTGCGTCGCCGCCGGCTGCGCGCTGGTCGGCGGCGAGACCGCCGAGCACCCGGGCCTGCTCTCGCCCCACGAGTACGACGTCGCCGGCGCCACCACCGGTGTCGTCGAGGCCGACGACCTGCTCGGCCCGGGGCGCGTGCGCCCCGGCGACGTGGCGATCGCGATGGCCTCCAGCGGCCTGCACTCCAACGGCTACTCCCTGGCCCGCGACGTCTTCTTCAACCAGGCCGGGTGGGCCGTCGACCGCGACGTGGCCGAGTTCGGCCGGACGCTGGGCGAGGAGCTGCTCGAGCCGACGGTGGTCTACGCCAAGGCCGCGCTGGCGCTCGCCCGCGAGACCGAGACCCACGCCATGGCCCACGTGACCGGCGGGGGACTGGCGGCGAACCTCGCCCGCGTCATGCCGACCGAGCTCGGCGCCACGCTCGACCGCGCCAGCTGGACGCCGCAGCCGATCTTCGACCTCGTACGCCGGGTCGGCGGGGTCGAGCAGGCCGACCTGGAGGCCACGCTCAACTGCGGTGTCGGCATGGTCGCGCTCACCGCTCCGGAGTCCGTCGACGCCGCCCTGGCGGTGCTCGCCGCCCACGAGATCGAGGCGTGGGTCGCCGGCGAGGTCGCCGTCGACCCCGAGCAGGCCGGCACCGTCTCGCTCACCGGTCAGCACCCCGGTTGGTGACCCTCCGCGCCCCCCTCTCGCGGTGCTCGCGGCACGCACACGAAAATCGGCACCGGAAGTGCGGGAACAGCCATCGAACAGGTAGCGTTGCACCCACGAGAGAGATGACGACCTAGCCCGGGACCCGTGCCGGTCCCGGCCAAAGTGTGCGAGGGGGCTGGACCCAATGGGCCGCGGCCGAGCGAAAGCCAAGCAGACCAAGGTTGCCCGCGATCTGAAGTACCGCACTCACGACACGGACTTCGACGCGCTGGCACGTGAACTCCACGGCGATGCCGACCAGCAGCCGCCGCCGGTGGACGAGGACGACGACGAACTCGAGAAGTGGGCCGAGTTCGCCGACCCCAGTTCGCCGAACCCGCGCGATTGACCTGCGGCCTCGGGGCCCGGTCCGGCCGGACCCCGAGGCATCGGCTCACGGGAGCCAGACGTTGCGCAGGCGTCCCACCTCACGCATCCGCTGCTCGGCCAGTCGGTCGGCGGCGATCGCCGGCGGTACGCCGTCACTCGCCGCGCGCTGCAGCACCATCCGCGTGGTGTCGTAGATGCCGCTCGCGCGCTGCTGCGCGCGGTCGAAGGAGAAGCCCTCCAGCTCGTCGGCGACCTGGATCAGTCCGCCCGCGTTGACCATGTAGTCGGGCGCGTAGACGATGCCGCGCTCGACCAGCAGCTTCTCCACGCCGGGGTGGGCGAGCTGGTTGTTGGCGCCGCCGCAGACGAGCTTGGCGCTGAGCTGCTCGACCACGGGGTCGGTCAGCGCGTTGCCCAGCGCGCACGGCGCGTAGACGTCGAGTTGCTCGGCCACCAGCGTCTCGGTGGACCCGCTGACGCGCACCTCGGGGTACTCGTCGCACACGCGGGAGACGGCCTCGGTGTCGACGTCGGCGATGATCACCTGTGCGCCGGCCTCCACGAGGTGCCCGACGAGGTGGCGGCCGACCTTGCCGACGCCGGACACGCCGACCACGCGGCCGGCCAGCACGTCGGGTGACTCGCCCCAGACCGACTCGGCCGCGGCACGCATGCCGCAGAAGACGCCGTACGCCGTCAGCACCGAGCTGTCCCCGGCGCCGCCGTGGGCGACGGTGCGGCCGGTGACGTGGTGGCACTCGCGGGCGATGTGGTCCATGTCGACGGAGTAGGTGCCCACGTCGCAGGCGGTGACGTAGCGACCGCCGAGGGACTCCACGTGGCGCCCGTAGGCGCGCAGCAGGGCCTCGGACTTGTCGGTGTCGGGGTCGCCGATGATCACGGCCTTGCCGCCGCCGAGGTCGAGCCCGGCGAGCGCGGCCTTGTAGGACAT
The DNA here is from genome assembly GCF_019448235.1 of Nocardioides panacisoli. NCBI lineage: Bacteria > Bacillati > Actinomycetota > Actinomycetes > Propionibacteriales > Nocardioidaceae > Nocardioides > Nocardioides panacisoli. The sequence goes on along the minus strand of NZ_CP080409.1, from coordinate 2,209,621 downwards.
GCCACGGGAGAGCGCGAGCACGTCCTGCAGCGCCTCGGCGGTGGAGGCGTAGGGGTGGAAGCGCGTGCCGCCGAGCGCGGGGCCCAGGGCGGTGGAGTGGATCGCGATCAGGGCGCGGAGCCCGGTCGACGGATCGTTGGCGATGACGACCTGCTCGTGTGGCAGGTCCTCGAGCAGGTCGGTGGAACGGGGTGCTGCAGCAGCCATGGGTGGTGTCGCTTTCGGTCGTGCCACGCGGGTGGGTGGCGGGGTGTCCCGGGCCGCGAGGGGTGGTGCGACCCGTTCTGGTCCGAGCCTAACGCCACGTGGGCCGGATCACACCTTGCCGAGTCGGCGCCAACTCGGCTCCGGACACCGCCGAGTCGGCGTGAACTCGCCGAGTTCACGCCGACTCGTCACCGGGCTACGGCGTGAGGAGTCCCTCCAGGTCGGAGACGTCGACGAGCGGGTCGTCGAGGTCGACCACGATCCGGGAGTGGGCCATCAGCCGGGCGCGACCGGTGATGGTCGAGTGCAGTGCGGCGTACTCGCCGACCTGCGCGTCCTCCATCACCGTGCCGACGAACCGGTTGCCGCGCGGTGAGATCGTCTCCAGCGAGTCGCCCTCACCGATCTCGCCCCGGCGCGCCATCAGCGCCAACCGGGCCGAGGTGCCGGTGCCGGTGGGGCTGCGGCAGATCACGCCCGGGTGGACGTACGTCGCCGACGGCGACTCCAGCCGCCCCTCGCCGAGCGTGCGCACCGGCCCCATGAAGTGGGCGAACGGCAGCGGTCCGACGTCGCCGAGCTCGGGGTGCTCCTGGAGCAGTCCCGGACGCGCCGCACGCACGAACGCGTCGCCGAACGCGGCGAGCGCGATCTCCTCCGAGGCCATGATGGTGAAGCCGTGGCGCGACGCGTCGACCATCGCGAAGTAGGCGCCGCTCCACACCAGGTCGAACTCGACGCGGCCGTAGTGCGGCACCTCGACCGAGAGCCCCTCCTCGGCGACGTACGCCGGCTCGCCCTGGGTCGTGATCGACTCGACGCGCCCGTTGGTCACCTTGGCCTTGATCCGTGCGAGGCCGGCCGGGGACTCCAGGACGACGTCCTGCAGGCCCTCCCGCATCTCGATCGCGCCGCTCTGCAGTAGTGCGGTGGCGGTGCAGATCGTGTTGGAGCCGGAGTACATCGGGTACCCCATCGCCTCCATGATGATGTAGCCCGCCTGCGCCTCCGGGTGCCCCGGCTCGACGATGAGGTCCACCGACATGGCCGGGTCGCCGTAGGGCTCGGAGAGCAGCAGGCGCCGCAGGCCGTCGCCCTCGGACTGGATGTAGCGCAGCTTCTCCAGCACGCTCGTGCCCGGCAGGGGGCCGATGCCCGAGGTGACGATCCGGCTGACGTCGCCGCCGGACTGGGTGTCGATCAGCTCGAGGATGCGCTCACGATCCGACATGCGGCGCCCCCACGGTGTCCCAGTGCTGGTCCGGCACGACCACGAGCTTGCCGATGTAGGACTTGGCCATGAAGTTGCGCTGGGCCTCGTGGAAGTCCGAGAGCCGGTAGGTCCGGTCCAGCAGCGGCTTGATGTCGCCGTCGGTGATGTAGCGCACCAGGCGGCGGAACGCCGTGCGCGTGCCCTGGGACGAGCCGTGGATCTCCAGCTGCTTGAGGTACATCGTGCGCAGGTCGAAGTCGACGACCGGACCGCCGATGGCACCGGCGGTGGTGTAGCGGCCCTCGGGGCGCAGGATGCGCAGCAGGTCGTTGAACATCGGTCCCGCGACCAGGTCGGCCGCGACGTCGACGGGGCCGTCGACGACCCGCTCGACCTCGGCGACCAGGTCATCGGTGTCGCGCAGGATGACGCCCTCGGCACCGATCTCGCGGAGTGCGTCCTCCTTGCCGGCGCTGGAGACGGCGTACGGTATCGCGCCGCGCACGCGGGCGAGCTGGATGATCGCGGAGCCGACGCCGCCGGACGCGCCGGTGACCAGCACGCGCTCGCCCTCGGCGAGCCGGGCGCGGTCGAGCATCTGCTCGGCGGTGAGGTAGGCGCAGCAGAACGTCGCCAACCCCGCGTCGCTGATGTCGGAGGCGACCTCGTGGGCGTTCTCGGTCGGCACGGTCGTGTACTCGGCGTACCCGCCGTCGCGACCGTGGCCGATGTAGTCGATGTCGGCCAGGCTCTCGTCGCCCTCGGGCCGGTTGTAGATGCTGAAGTCGACCATCACGCGCTGGCCGATCCGCTCCTCGGGGACGCCGTCACCGACGGCGACGATGCGCCCGACGGTGTCGGTGCCCTGGATGCGGGGGAACTCCAGCGTGGAGCGCCCGCGACGCCAGGTCGAGACCGACGCGGGGTCGGTCTCGGTGCCGTAGGCACCCTCCCGGACCCAGACGTCGGTGTTGTTCATGCCGCAGGCGGTGACCTCGATGAGGACCTCGCCGGCGGCGGGGCGAGGCGTGGGCACGTCCTCGCGGTAGACCAGCTGGTCGAGTCCGCCGTGGCCGACCAGTTGCACTGCCTTCATGGTGGTGGGAATCGCCGACACCGGCTTCACCTCCCGCTCGATCTTTCCCACGACACCCGTGGGACCGAAAAGACTAGGGGGTGGTGGATGAAAGGACCACAACGTCGCCGTGGGTCCCGTAGCCGGCCAGCCGACCACCGGCCGGGGTGCCGTCGAAGGTCACCATCAGCCAGTCCGGCTGACCCGGTCCCGGCGGCACCAGCGTGGGCCAGCCGATGTTGCTGAGGTAGGGCGCGTCGAGCGTGCCGACCTCGCGCAGGTCGCGGTCCAGGACGGGGTGGCGGCGGCGCAGGCGGCGCGGGTTGCGTGGCCCGTCGCTGGCCAGCACCCGTACGCCGTCCGCGGTCGGCACGAGCGTGGTGCCCTCGGTCTCGCGCCGGTCGGTGACCGCACCGACCAGCGACAGCGCGTCGAGGTCGGGCCCGGCGGCGAGTGCGGGGTGGAACTCGAAGTACTTCCGGGCGCTCACGAAGCCCACCAGCCACCCCTCCGCGGTCCGCAGCAGGTGGGGGTCCCACACCCCCACCGACGTCAGTCCGTCGGTGGGCAGCGGCAGCGGCGTGGTCGTCAGCACGTGGGTGCCCGCGGCGAGGTCGCCACCGGACCGGGCCAGCGTCACGTCGACCCACGGCTTGCCGTGCTGGTCGGGCCGCCGCCCCGGCAGCGCGAAGTCGCCCCACGTGCTCGTCGCGACGAGCCACTCCTCACCGTCGCGCACCACGTGGCTGGCGTGGTCGCCGTACACCCCCGGCCGGTCGGGTCGGGTGAACCACAGGTCGCTGCGGTGCGTCAGCGCGTGGGTCGTGGTGTCGAGGTGCCACAGCGAGGTGTGGGCGGTGTCGAAGAAGCCCGGGCCGGCGCTGGTCGCCGAGAGCAGCACCCCGGTGTCGTCGCGGTACGCCGTCCCGTTGGCGTGGGTGACCAGGCGCAGGTCCCGCAGGCCCAGCTGGCCGAAGACACCGGCGCGCCAGCCGTGCACCGTGCCGGGGTCGGCCGACCAGCCGCTGACCAGGCCCGCCAGCCAGGCCGGGTCGTGGGGCACCAGGCGTCGGGCGAGGTCGACGCGGGCACGCGCGATCCAACGCCCCTGCTCGCGGGTGAGTGCGGTGAGGTGGCGACCGGTCAGCGTGAGCGCGAGCGCCTCGGGTCGCCGAGCACGGCCGTGGCGCCGACTGTGGTGGTCCGTCGTGCGGTCGGTGGCGATCCTCAGGCCGATCCGGCCGTCGCGCAGGTGCGCGGTGAGCCGGGCGCCGCGGGCGTCGGTGAGGTGGGCCGCGACCTCGCCCCGGCGTGCCGCGTCGGTGAGGTCGAGCTCGATCGCGGCCGACGGGGCGGCGTACGCCGTGGGGCGCGAGGCCGTGTCCGTGGCGATGGTCGGGCAGTCGGCGACCGGGGCGACGGGGCGGTGGCGCGCGACCTCGGTGAAGCGTCCCGTCGGTAGGTGCACGGGCTGAGTGAACCAGAACCCGCGCCGCGTCGGCATCGCGGCCGGAAAAGCGAACGCCCCCGCCGGCGGGCGGGGGCGTCCGTGCTCGTGGGCAGGGGCGGGGTCGAACCGCCGACCTTCCACTTTTCAGGCGGACGCTCGTACCAACTGAGCTACCTGCCCGAGCGGTCGGAACCTTACCGGAGACGGTCCCGAATCCCGAAAGCGACCTCCCGGCCCCTATGCTGGGGCGCGGTCCAGCCCCCGTCGTCTAGTGGCCCAGGACCCCGCCCTTTCACGGCGGTAGCGCCGGTTCGAATCCGGTCGGGGGTGCTCCAGGAGCGGGAGGGCCTCCCGATTGGTTCCGGCCACCGGGCATGGGCTAGAGTTCCTCCCGCTTCACATGGCCCCGTAGCGCAGTTGGTTAGCGCGCCGCCCTGTCACGGCGGAGGCCGCGGGTTCGAGTCCCGTCGGGGTCGCCAGCACGCCCGGACCACACGGTCCGGGCGTCGTTGTTTTTCCGCCACGACCGCTCCGCGGGTCAGGTGTGACCGGCCCCGGCACAATGGGGGCGTGCCGGTCGAGATGGATGCCGAACGCTTCGACGAGGTCGTCGAGCGCGCCCTGGACGAGATCCCCGACGAGCTCGCCGCGCGGGTGCGCAACCTCGCCGTCCTGGTGGAGGACGAGCCGCCCGCCGACCAGCCGGCGGACCTGCTCGGGCTCTACGACGGCGTCGCGCTCACCGAGGGCGACGCGTGGGCACCGCCGGGCCTGCCCAACCAGGTCTTCATCTTCCGCAACCCGCTGCTGGACTTCTGCCGCGACGAGGACGAGCTCGTCGAGCAGATCCGCATCACCGTCGTGCACGAGATCGCCCACCACTTCGGCATCGACGACGACCGGCTGCACGAGCTCGGCTACGGCTGACCCGGCTCCGGTCGGGTCAGCGGGCGAGGAGGAACCCGCCCGTGCACGCCAGCAGTCCCAACGCGACCGTGGTGGCGGCGTACGCGACAGCGGTGCGCAGCGGCAGGTCGCGCACCTGCACGGCGAAGGAGGAGTACGTCGTCAGGCCGCCGCAGAAGCCCACCGCGACCAGCGCCACCGCGGCACCGTCCAGCGACCAGCCCACCGTCATGCCCAGCAGCAGCGAGCCGAGCGTGTTGGCCACCAGCGTGCCGCGGTGGAACCGCCCGTCGAGCCACTGCCCGAGCGCGTAGCGCAACGGCGCCCCGACGGCCGCACCCAGCGCCACCCACAGCCACGTCATCGCTCGTCCTCCTCGGGCAGCGGCGGGGCGAGTCGCCCCACCAGCGTCACCGCGACGAGGCAGGCGCCCAGCGTCCCGAGCAGGTACGCCGCCGCGAGGGCCGGGTCACCCTGCGCCAGCAGTGCACGTCCCTGCTCGGAGGTGGCCGAGAAGGTGGTGAAGCCGCCGAGCAGTCCGGGCCCCAGGCCGGCCGCCACGGTGCGCGAACGCCGCGCCGGTGCCAGCAGCTCCAGCCCCGCGAGCAGGGCGGCGCCGAGCAGGTTGACCGCGAAGGTGGTCCACGGGACACCGTCGCCCTCGGGAAGGACCTCGCCCGCGGCGTACCGCAGCACCGCACCGGCAGCGCCACCCGCGGCGACGGCGAGGAGCAGGCGCGGCGGGATCACCCGCCGATCGTAGGCGTCGCGCGGGCCGGAGCCGCGGCGCCGTCGGCGGAGCAGTCAATCTCACACCGCCGACGATTGCTGCCCGGGGCGGTGTCGGCGGAATACTGGCGATGTCGGCGGTCCGCGCCACCCGCGCGGGCCCGGCCGACGCACCAGGCTCGAGGATCTCGTCCGCCGCAGGAGGCAGTTCAACATGGCAGCCAAGGACAACGCCGGCGCCGACCAGCGTGACCAGGGCAACCGGGCAGACCGCATGGCCCACCAGCGATCGGACCGCCACCAGGTGGTCGTGATCGGCTCGGGCTTCGGTGGCCTGTTCGGCACCAAGGAGCTGCGCAACGCCGACGTCGAGGTGACGATGATCGCCAAGACGACCCACCACCTCTTCCAGCCGCTGCTCTACCAGGTCGCGACCGGCATCCTCTCCGAGGGCGAGATCGCGCCGCCGACCCGTGAGGTGCTCGCCGGCCAGAAGAACGCCCAGGTCCTGCTGGGCGAGGTCACCGACATCGACCTGGACAAGCAGCACGTCGTCTCGCACGTGCTGGGCCGCGAGCTCGTCACGCCGTACGACTCGCTGATCGTGGCTGCCGGCGCGGGCCAGTCCTACTTCGGCAACGACCACTTCGCCGAGCACGCGCCCGGCATGAAGAGCGTCGACGACGCCCTCGAGCTGCGCGGCCGCATCTTCGGTGCCTTCGAGATGGCCGAGCTCGCCGCCAAGCGTGGCGAGTCCACCGACCACCTGCTCACCTTCGTCGTCGTGGGTGCCGGCCCGACCGGCGTGGAGATGGCCGGCCAGATCGCCGAGCTCGCCCACCGCACGCTGAAGAAGGACTTCCGCTCCATCAGCAGCAAGCAGGCGCGGGTCATCCTCGTCGACGCGGCGCCGCAGGTGCTGCCGCCGTTCGGCAAGAAGCTCGGCGACTGGACCGAGGACAAGCTCAGCGGCCTCGGTGTCGAGGTCAAGCTCGGCGCGATGGTGACCGACGTCGACGAGCGCGGCCTGGTCGTGAAGTACAAGGACGACACCGAGGAGCGCATCGACGCCATCACCAAGGTGTGGGCCGCCGGTGTGCAGGCCAGCCCGCTCGGCAAGACGCTCTCGGAGCAGTCCGGCGCCGGCCTGGACCGAGCCGGTCGCATCTCGGTCAACCCCGACCTGACGCTGCCGGGCCACCCGGAGGTGTTCGTGGTCGGCGACATGATCTCGTTGGACAACCTCCCCGGTGTCGCACAGGTCGCGATCCAGGGCGCGAAGTACGCCGCCAAGGAGATCGACGGTCGGGTCAAGGGCAAGCCCGCCCAGGAGCCGTTCAAGTACTTCGACAAGGGTTCGATGGCCATCATCAGCCGGTTCCGGGCCGTCGCGATGGTCGGCAAGCTGCGGCTCACCGGCGTCATCGCCTGGCTGATGTGGCTGGTCGTGCACCTCTTCTACATCACCGGCTTCAAGAACCGTGTGACCGCGGTGATGCACTGGTTCATCTCCTTCATCGGCCGCGACCGGTCCGAGCGCACCACCACCGAGCAGCAGATCTTCGCCCGGGTGGCGTTGCAGCGGCTCGAGCGCGGGGCGAGCGACCTGGTCTCCGACCCGGGGCAGTTCGACGCCGACGCCGAGCACCGCCGCCGCGAGGAGCTCGAGGCGCAGGCCGCCGAGGAGTCGCGGCTCTCCGACGCCAACGAGCGCGGCGTCCACATCGGCGCCTGAGGCGTCTCCCGGCGCTACTCGAAGTAGGAGACGTGCTCGGCCTCGGGGAGGTCGCGCGCCCAGCGGGGCAGGATGAACACGCCCTCGGCCTCGGCGGTGACCTCGCCGTCGCCGTCGAGCAGGCGGCCGCGGCCCCAGGTCTTGATGCCGTCGCGGTGCTCGATCCAGGCCTCGCCGCGCAGGGGACCCAACGGCGTACCGCGGCGGTAGGTGAGCGTGAGCGTCCCCGTCATCCCGGGTCGTCCGCCCGAGCTGACGGCCTGGCCGAGGAGCTGGTCGAGCACGAGTGCGACGACGCCGCCGTGGACCAGCCCGGGCGGACCCTCGTACGCCGCGCCGAGCTCGACGTCGGTCGCGACCCGGCCGGCCTCGAGCTTCTCCACCACCAGTGGGGGAGCGATCGGGTTGCGCAGCCCCATCACCGCGTTGCCCCACGGACGTCCGTGGCCGTCCTCGCGGAACTTCACGCCGTAGGAGCCGGGGAGCTGCTCGGCCCGCAGCCGGGCGGTGATCGCCTCGACCTCGGCCTGCGCGCGCCGGATCTCGTCGGGGGCGACGAGGGTGCGGATCGTGGCGTCGACGAGGTCGCGGACCGCGTCGGTGAAGGGGCCGTAGAGGGCCTCCTCCCGGGCGATCTCCTCGTCGGTGGCCTCGTCGATCTGGAACCGGCTCATGCGCCAACCCTAGAACAGGTTCTCCTGTCGGAATCGGTTCGCTCACGCGACCGCCGCGTGGTGGGATGCCGCCCATGACCACGACGCGCTCCACGTCGCCGACCGCCCTGGTCCGGCCCGACGTCCGGCTGCACCAGAGCTGGGCCGCGACCGTGCTCGACTTCCGCCACCCCGGGGCCATGCACGGCTCGGGGGAGTGGCACATGCCCGAGGTCGTGGCCACCGAGGCCGGCTGTGGCGACTTCGTCGCCGCCCAGCTGGCCGCCGAGTCGGCCGACCCGGCCGGGACGCGCGTCGCCTCCACCTACTACTGGATCGCCGACGGCGCATCGGGGGAGGTGCTCGGCTTCTTCCACCTGCGCCACGAGCTCAACGAGTGGCTGCTCGACCAGGGCGGCCACATCGGCTACTCGGTGCGGCCCTCCCGGCGGCGCGAGGGCCATGCGCGCCGGGCGCTGGCGGCCGGCGTACGCCGTGCCGGTGCGTTGGGCATCGAGCGCGTCCTGGTGACCTGCGATGCCGAGAACGCCGCGTCACGCGGCACCATCCGCGCGGCCGGCGGCGTGCTGGAGGACGTGCGCGGCACCAAGGAGCGCTACTGGATCACGGTAGGATGAGAACCAGTCTCAACCACCGTCGTGTGACGACGCCGACCCCGGGAGGACACCGTGGCCGCCACGCCTGCGACCCGTCCGACGCGCCAGCGGCGGGCGATCACCGACGCCCTGGAGCGTGCCGAGGACTTCCAGAGTGCCCAGGAGATCCACGACGAGATCCGAAACGTCGGTGACAAGGTCGGGCTCGCGACGGTCTACCGCGCGCTGCAGTCGATGGCCGACGGTGGCGAGGTCGACGTCCTGCACACCGAGCACGGCGAGGCGACCTACCGCCGGTGCAGCCCGCACCATCACCACCACTTGGTGTGCCGCAGCTGCGGACGCACCGTCGAGATCGCCGCTCCGACCGTCGAGCAGTGGACCCGATCCATCGCCGACGACCACGACTTCACCGACGTGAGCCACACCATCGAGCTCTTCGGCGTCTGCGCGAGCTGTCGATGAGCGTCCAGCTGCGGGTGCTGGGGTTCGACGAGCTCGACGTCCGCACGGCGTACGAGGTCTGGCGGTTGCGGCAGGACGTCTTCGTCGTCGAGCAGGAGTGCCCCTACCCCGACCTGGACGGGCGCGACCTCGAGCCCGGCACCCGCCACGTGGTGCTGTGGCGCGGCGACGACGTCGGTGGCTGCGTCCGGCTCCTCGAGGAGGCCGACGGCACCGTACGCATCGGCCGGGTCGTGCTCGCCGCGACGCTGCGCGGGCAGGGCCTCGCCGAGGAGATGATGCAGGAGGCACTGGCCAGCGCGGGCGAGCGGCCGACGGTCCTCGACGCCCAGTCGCCGCTGACCGGGTGGTACGCCGGCTTCGGCTTCACCGTCGACGGCCCGGAGTTCCTCGAGGACGGCATCCCGCACCGCCCGATGCGGCGCGAGGCGGGCCCGCCCGTGTGAGCGGCCGAGCGTCGGGTGCCCCCGGTAGGAGTCGAACCTACGACCTTTCGCTTAGGAGGCGGCTGCTCTATCCACTGAGCTACGGGGGCCGCGCGCACATCTTCGCAGGCGCCGTGTGCCCGGTGCGAAACCGCCCGGGCGCGGTGGATTCGCCGATCCTTGGCGCCGCCCGTCACAATGAGCGGTCAGGAAGCGCGTGCCGCGAACGGCCGGGCGACACAGAGCAGGGGACCAGATGAGCGAGCACGTGAACCGGGGAGCGGGGGCGCGCGCTGCACGCCGCACCGGCCACAGTCTCCGCTCGCGTCAACCGCGCTCGGCCCGGGGCAAGCGGCGGGGCCGCAACGATCGCCACACCGTGGTGAAGGTGATCGGCGCGTCGCTACTGACGCTGGCCATCGCCACCGCAGGCACCGTCGTCGCGGTCTACAACCACCTCAACGGCAACCTCGACGTCGTCGAGGTGTCGGGCCAGCTGACCGACCGCCCGCCCAAGGGCCCCGAGGGGCCGCTGAACGTGCTGGTGATGGGCTCGGACAGCCGCGAGGGCGCCAACAACATCGACGGCCTCAAGGGTGGGGGTGCCCGGTCGGACACCACGATCCTGCTGCACCTCTCCGCCGACCGTGAGCGCGCCTACGGCATCAGCATCCCGCGCGACACCCTGGTCGACCGGCCCACCTGCTACGGCGAGGACGGCGAGGAGATCCCCGGCGAGGAGCAGACCATCTGGAACGCCGCCTTCTCCCTGGGCGGCCCGGCCTGCACCATCCAACAGTTCGAGCAGGTCAGCGGCGTACGCGTCGACAACTACGCCGTCGTCGACTTCACCGGCTTCAAGGGCATGGTCGACGCGCTGGGCGGCGTCGAGGTGTGCATCCCCGAGGACATCGAGGACCCCTCGGCCAACATCTTCCTCGAGGCCGGCACCCGCTCGATCAAGGGCGACGAGGCGCTGGCCTACGTCCGCGTCCGCAAGGGCGTCTCCGGCGGCGACGGCAGCGACCCGCAGCGGATCAAGCGGCAGCAGGCGTTCATGGCCGCGACCATGAACAAGGCCATCTCCGGCGGGATGCTGTCGCGCCCCGACAAGATGGTGTCCTTCCTCAGCGCCGCCACCGACTCGCTGCAGACCGACGCCGAGAACATCAGCAAGCTCGCCGCCCTCGGCGCGGAGTTCCAGGGCGTGGGTCTGGGCAACATCCGCTTCGTGACCACCCCGTGGGTCTACTCCACGGCGCAGCCGGGCCGCGTCGAGTGGACCGACGACGTCGAGCGGCTCTGGCGCGTCGTACGCCGCGACTCCTCGCTGCCCGGGGAGTTCCTCGACCAGTCCATCAGCGCCGCCGACAACCCCGACGGCTCCACCTCGGCTCCCGGCAACGCCTCGGGCCAGGGCAACGGGTCCGCGACGCCGGAGACCTCGGAGCCGACCGAGTCCGAGTCGACCGAGCCCACCGACTCGCCCTCGCAGGGGGGCGGCTCCGGCCTCTCCGACGAGGCCCGACAGGACGCCGGGTTGTGCGCATGAGCGACGACCGCGAGTGGGAGCGGCGTCGGCGCCGCGCCGAGGTGTTCGGTGAGGTGCTGCCCGACACCACCAGCGACGAGCGCGAGCCGGGTGACGGCGTACGCCGCGAGTCGGCCGGCGACCAGTGGCTCCGGGACCAGGTGCCGCCCCACCACGGCGGCTGAGACCCGACCCGCGTCGTACGACCGCGTCCGGCAGGCGTGGGGTTGTCCTTCGTTCGCCCACCTTGTCCAGCGTTGCAGTGCCCGACAAGGTAGGCGATCCCCGGCCGACCGGGGATCGCTCCCGTCCCCGCCCACACACGACGAGACCCCCACCGCCGCGACGGTGGGGGCCTCGTGTGCGTGGGTGAGTGGGTCAGCCCTGCTGCGACTTCAGGGCGTCGCGGATCTCGATGAGGAGCTCGGTCTCGGACGGGCCGGTGGCCTCCTCGGGGAAGAACCGCTCCTTGGCCTTGGTGTAGGGCGTGACGATGAGGAAGTAGACGACGGCGCCGAGGATGACGAAGGCGACGACCGCGTTCAGGAACGCACCGAAGCTGTTGGGGTCGTTGCTGAAGATGTTGTCGACGCTGTCCGGCATCTGGGCGGTGAGCCAGGCGACGAAGGTGTTGACGACCTCGGCGAAGGACAGGGCGATGATCAGGCCGACGGCGATCTCGATGAGGTTGCCGCGGAGCAGGAAGTTCTTGAACCCGGACATTGAGTTGTCTCCTTGTGTGCTTCCGAGAGGACACACTCGACGTGGACGCGAGCGTTCAGGGTGAAATTTAGACCGGTACCCACGCGAATGTCACGTATTTCGCCACGGTGGCGGCGGTGACCGGTGCGACTGCCGCGTCGGGCATCCCCAGGACCACCACCCGTCCGGCCGTCGCGCCGCCAGCGCCCGCGGTGGCGTCCGCGGGCAGGCCGAGGACGGTGACATCGGTGGCCACGGTCGCCGTCGTGCCCTGCTGGGGGTCCGTGGCGAGGAGGTCGATGCGCATCCCGACCCGCAACAGGTCGGCCTGGGCGGCGTCGCCGATCCGGACCGGCACCGCGGTCCGTCCCGGCGCCGCGGCGGTGAGGTCGGATCCGAGCACGCGCTGGGCGGTCAGCGGCTCGCCGGCGCCCATCGGCCCGGCCAGTGTGGCACCCACCGGGTCGGTCACGGGTGCCGCGGGCGCGGCGGCCGGCGGCATCCGGACCGTGGTGACGTCGTCCTGTGCCAGCACCGTGCCCGCGGGAAGGGGGCCGGCAGTGACCGTGACCGCGACGGTCTCCGGCGCAGGCGGCGCGGTGGCGCTGAGGCCGGCCCCGACGGCGACCACGGTGAGCAGCACCGCGAGGGCACGTCGTCGCCGCAGCACGAGGCGGCGTACGCCGATCGCGCGGTTGCGCAGGCCGGTCAGGGGCGGCGTGGTCGCATCCATGGCCCGCACGCTAGGCGGGTCCGGCGGGGCCCGCGTGCGTCATCCACAGGCCCGCCGCCGACGCCGACGTGGGCGCCCGGCGCGGGAAGAATCAGTCGGCGGAGGAGGCCGCGGACTTGCCGGCCGAACCGCCCGAGGAGCTGCTCGTCGAGCCGTTGGACGAGCCCGAGGAGGAGCTCGACGAGGACGAGGAGCCCGAGGACTCCGAGGAGGAGCTGGACGAGGAGCTCGAGGAGGACGAGCCCGAGGACTCACCGGAGCCCTTGCGGCTGTCGGTGCGGTAGAACCCGGAGCCCTTGAACACCACGCCGACCGCGTTGAAGACCTTGCGCAGCCGGCCCTCGCACTCGGGGCAGACGGTCAGGGCGTCGTCGGAGAAGCTCTGGACCTCCTCGAAGGCGTGGTCGCAGGCGGTGCAGGCGTACTGGTAGGTCGGCATCGAAGCTCCGTGGATCGGGGCGGACTCTCACTTAGCACTCGTCCGCTCTGAGTGCCAGTTTAGGTCACCGGTGGCGAGCAGCGAATTCCGGTCCGCTCCGGCGGTGGCGGCCGCTGCATCGCGACACGGCACAATGGTCCCACCATGGCTGAAGACACCGAGACCCCTCGACCTCGCCGTCGGTTCCGGTCGCTGCCGGGTCCGGTGCGCTGGAGCACCTACGTCGGCGTCGTCGTGGTCCTCGCGATCATCGCCGGGCTCGTCGCGGGCGTGGTCGTCGTACGCCGCTCCTTCCCCGACGCCTCCGGCACGCTCGAGGCGCGCGGCCTGGAGAGCGAGGTGGACGTCGTGCGCGACGAGCACGGCGTCCCGCAGATCTATGCCGACTCCATGCACGACCTGATGCTGGCGCAGGGCTTCGTCCACGCGCAGGAGCGGTTCTTCGAGATGGACGTCCGTCGCCACGCCACCGCCGGCCGCCTCGCGGAGATGTTCGGCGAGGCCGGGCTGGAGAGCGACATGGTCGTGCGCACCCTCGGTTGGCGCCGGGTCGCCGAGCAGGAGCTGTCGCTGCTGGAGCCCGAGACCCGGGACCTGCTCGACGCCTATGCGGAGGGCGTCAACGCCTACCTCTCCGACCGGTCGCCGTCGCAGGTCTCCCTGGAGTACACCGTGCTGGGGCTCGGCGGCCTCGACTACACCATCGAGGACTGGACCGCGGTCGACTCGGTGGCGTGGCTGAAGGCCATGGCGTGGGACCTGCGGGGCAACCTGGACGACGAGATCGGGCGCGCCCTGAGCACGGCCGCGGTCGGCGAGGGTCGCGCCGCGGACCTCTATCCCTCCTACCCGTTCCAGGCCCACCAGCCGATCGTCACCCAGGGCGCGGTGGTCGACGACGTCTTCGAGCAGGATGCGGTCACCGGCGGCACCCGCCTGCCGCAGCGGCCGCCCCTCGGTGACGGCGCGGCGGCGGCCCTGGCGCGCACCAGCGGCGTCGTCGACGCGGTCCCCGAGCTGCTCGGCCGCGGTGACGGCGTGGGCAGCAACGGCTGGGTCATCGGCGGCGAGCGCAGCGAGACCGGTGCCCCGATCCTGGCCAACGACCCCCACCTGGGGGTGTCGCTCCCCGGCGTGTGGATGCAGGTCGGGCTCCACTGCCGGAACGTCGACGCGGACTGCCCGATGGACGTCGCCGGCTTCAGCTTCTCCGGCGTCCCCGGCGTGGTCATCGGCCACAACGCCGACATCGCGTGGGGCTTCACCAACCTCGGCGCCGACGTGACCGACCTCTACGTGGAGCGGATCGAGGGCGACACCTGGCGCAGCGGGCGCGAGTCGTTGCCGCTGCGCTCCCGGAGCGAGCGCATCGACGTCCACGGCGGCGACCCGGTCGAGATCACCGTGCGGTCCACCGACCACGGCCCGATCCTGTCCGACCTCGCCGACGACGTGGGCCTGGGCGACAACACCGAGGGCGTCCTGGACTCCGGGGTGGTGCCCACCGAGGGCTCGTGGGAGTACGCCGTCTCCCTTGCCTGGACCGCGCTGGAGCCCCGACCGACGATGGACGCGCTCTTCGAGCTCAACACGGCCACCGGCTGGCAGTCCTTCCGCAGTGCCCTGTCGGGGTTCGCGGTGCCCGGGCAGAACGTCGTCTACGCCGACACCGAGGGCCACATCGGCTACCAGGCCACCGGACGGGTCCCGATCCGCAAGTCCGGCACGCAGGGCCTGGTCCCGGCCGCCGGCTGGCGGCCGGAGAACGACTGGACCGGCCAGTACGTCCCCTTCGACGCGCTGCCGCGGCTGCTGGATCCGGACTCCGGCGTCATCGTGACCGCCAACCAGGCCGTCATCGGGCCCGACTACCCCTACTACCTGACCGAGGACTGGTCGCGCGGCTACCGCTCCTCGCGGATCAACGGCCTCGTCGGCGGCGACGAGACGCTGGGCGTCGAGGACATGCACCAGGTGCAGCTGGACGAGGAGCACCCGCTGCGCGACGTCCTGGTGCCCTACCTGCTCGAGCCGCGGCTCGGCAACGACTACTACCGCGACGCCCAGGAGCTGCTGCGCGACTGGGACGGCCAGGCCAGCGCCGACAGCGCAGCGGCGGCGTACTTCAACGCGGTGTGGGACCAGCTGCTCGAGCGGACCTTCCACGACGAGCTGCCCGAGGGGCTCCGCCCCGACGGCGGCCAGCGGTGGTACGCCGTCGTGAGCAACCTGCTGCGCGATGCCGACGCCCCGTGGTGGGACGACGTCTCGACCCCGTCGGTGGAGGGGCGTGACCAGGTGATCGCCGACGCGATGCGAGCCGCGCGCGACGAGCTCACCGCCCGGCTCTCGCCCAACGTCGACGAGTGGGAGTGGGGCCAGCTGCACGAGCTGGACCTGCGCTCGGCGACCCTCGGCGAGTCCGGAGTCGACCTGGTGGAGCGGATGTTCAACCGCGGCGGCTGGGAGGTGGGCGGCGGCACGTCGCTGGTCAACGCCCTGGCCTGGGACGCCGCCGAGGGCTTCGAGGTCACCACCGGCCCCTCGATGCGGATGGTGGTCGACCTCGACGACCTCGACGCGTCGCGGTGGGTCAACCTCACCGGCGTCTCCGGCCACGCCTTCCACCCGCACTACACCGACCAGACTGACCTGTTCGCACGCGGCGACAACCTGCCGTGGGCGTTCTCGCGGGAGGCGGTCGACGCGGCGGCGGAGGACACCCTCACGCTCCAGCCGGAGTGAGGGGAGGCGAGGCGGCGCCGTGCCCGACCACGCGCTCGAGCTGACCCTGGCCGCGACGTCGGCCGACGCCGTCACCGGGCTGTGGCAAGTGCTGCGCGACGCAGGGTTGCCGTCGCTGGCCGACCACCGCGGCACCACCAACGCCCCGCACCTGACGCTGGCCGCGGCCCCCGACCTCACCGAGGCAGTGGTGGCCCCGGCGGCGATCCCCGTCGCGCCGCTGCTGCCCGCCGACCTCGCGGTGCGGGGCCTCGTGGTCCTCGGCACCGGCCGGCGCGTCGCCCTGGCGCTGCTCGTCGAGCCCGAGGCGGGGTTCGCCGCGGCCGTGGCCGACCTGCGGCGCCGGGTGCCCGACCTGCGGCACCCGGGGTGGGTGCCGCACGTCAGCCTCGCGCTGCGACTGCCACGCGAGTTCGTGCCGCAGGCGTGGACGGTGCTGGAGGCGCACGCGCCACCGGCCACGCTGCGTGCCGACCGGCTGCGGTGGTGGGACCCCGACCGCGGACGGGTGCGGTGGCTCGGCGGTGCCCCCGGTGCGCAGTGAGCCGGGTCAGCCGTGGCGGAAGCGCACCACGCCCGACGGGGTGGCCGCGGCGTCGACCGGGCGGTCGTGCGGCTCGGCCGGCACGTCGTGGCCGGTCTCGCCCTCGTGCAGCAGCACGCAGGTCCAGGTGCCGGGGTGCAGCCGTGCCAGCGCCCGGTCGTAGGAGCCGCCACCGCGCCCCAGCCGCATGCCGGCCGGCGAGGCGGCGAGCCCCGGCAGCAGTACGACGTCGGCGGTGCCGATCGCGTCCGGTCCGAGCGGTCGGGTGACCGGTTCGAGCAGGCCCAAGCGCGCCGACGCGAGTGAGGCGGGGCCGGCGTAGAGCGCCCAGTCGAGGTCGTTGTCCCGCTGCAGCACGGGCAGCAGCACCCGCTTGCCGGCCGTGCGGAGGTCGTCGAGCAGCAGCGAGGTGCCGGGCTCGGTGCCGACGGAGACGTAGCAGCCGATGGTGGCCGCGCGGCGTACCTCCGCACTCGCGAGGAGGTGGTCCGCGATCGCGCGGGAGGCCGCCCCGATCCCGGCGGGGGAGAGGCGGTTGCGGGCGGTGAGCAGCTGGTCCCGCAGGGCCGTCTTGGCGGCACTTGGCTCGGGGCGATGTGAAGGCGCCACGAAGTCAGCCTACGATCGAGGTATGGGTGCACCTGGATTGCAAGCCGCCCGCGCCAAGATGGCCGCGGCCGGCGTGCCTGAGGTCGCGATCGAGACGTTCGCGCACTACTACCGGCTGCTGCAGCACGGCGAGACCGGCATGATCCCCGAGTCGAGCATCGAGCCGGTCGACATCCCGCGCCTGGAGGACGTCGAGGTCACCGAGGAGGCCGCCACCGAGGCGCTGCGGCGTACGGCGGTGATCAAGCTCAACGGCGGGCTCGGCACCTCCATGGGCATGGACCGCGCGAAGTCGCTGCTGTGCGTGCGCCGCGGGCTCAGCTTCCTCGACATCATCGCGCGGCAGGCGCTCCACCTGCGCTCGGCGTACGGCGCCACGCTGCCGCTGATGTTCATGAACTCCTTCCGCACCTCCGCCGACACCCTCGACGCGCTGGGCCGCTACGACGACCTCCCCGTCGAGGGGCTGCCGCTGGAGTTCCTGCAGAACAAGGAGCCCAAGCTCCTGGCCGAGGACCTCACGCCGGTCTCGTGGCCCGACGACCCGGACCTGGAGTGGTGTCCGCCCGGCCATGGTGATGTCTACACGGCGCTGCGCGGCACCGGCCTGCTGGACGACCTGATCGAGCAGGGCTACCGCCACGTCTTCATCTCCAACTCCGACAACCTCGCCGCCGTGCCGGACCCGAAGGTGGCCGGCTGGTTCGCCCAGAGCGGGGCGCCGTTCGCGATCGAGGCGGTCCAGCGCATGCCCTCGGACAAGAAGGGCGGCCACTTCGCCCGCCGCAAGTCCGACGGCCGGCTGGTGCTCCGTGAGACCGCGCAGACGCTGCCCGAGGACCAGGAGGCGCTGGCCGACCTGGACCGCCACCGCTACATGTCGACCAACAACCTGTGGTTCGACACCGTGGCGATGAAGGAGGTCCTCGACCACCGCGACGGCATCCTCGGCCTGCCGCTGATCCGCAACGTCAAGACCGTCGACCCCGGCGACAAGTCCACCCCCGAGGTCATCCAGATCGAGTCGGCGATGGGTGCGGCGATCGAGGTCTTCGACGGTGCCGCGCTGATCGAGGTCGGCCGCGACCGGTTCGTGCCGGTCAAGACCACCAACGACCTGCTGGTGCTGCGCTCGGACGTCTACGAGATCGGCCAGGACTTCCGGCTCACCCAGGTCGCCACCGACCTGCCCTACGTCGACCTCGACGCCGACCACTACAAGATGGTCGGCGACTTCGACCAGCGGTTCCCCGAGGGGGCGCCGTCGCTGGCGAAGGCCTCCTCGCTGCGCGTCGAGGGCGACTGGACCTTCGGTCACGGGGTGTCGGTGATCGGC
Organism: Nocardioides panacisoli; assembly: GCF_019448235.1. Taxonomy (NCBI): domain Bacteria; kingdom Bacillati; phylum Actinomycetota; class Actinomycetes; order Propionibacteriales; family Nocardioidaceae; genus Nocardioides; species Nocardioides panacisoli. The sequence goes on along the minus strand of NZ_CP080409.1, from coordinate 2,191,507 downwards.
GACGTCGACCTGGAGTCCGACCAGCCGCAGCGCGTCGCCCCGGGCGAGACCCTCGGCAACGGCTGACCGCGCGATGGCCGACTCCGTCGCGGCCCACCGCGCGCGGGTCCTCGGCGCGCTCGGGCCCGTGCCGACGGTCGCGGTGCCACTCGCCGCGGCCGCCGGGTGCGTGACCGCCGCGGACGCGGTGGCGGCCCTGGCCGTGCCGCGCTTCGACAACGCCGCCATGGACGGGTACGCCGTCCGCGCCCGTGACGTCGCCGGCCCCGCCACGCTCCCGGTCGCCGGCGTGGTCGCCGCCGGCGCCGCGTGGGAGGGACCGCTTCCCGAGGGTGCCGCGGTCCGGATCATGACCGGTGCGCCGGTCCCGGCCGACGCCGACGCCGTCGTGCCCTTCGAGTGGACCGACCGCGGCGCCGACCGCGTGCGCATCGACCGCGCCGTCGCCGCCGACCAGCACGTCCGCCGCGCCGGTGAGGACGTCACCGCCGGCGCCGTCGCCGTGCCGGCCGGCACCCTGCTGCGGCCGGCCCACCTCGGGCTGCTGGCCGCCACCGGGTGCCGGGAGGTCGTCGTACGCCGCCGCCCGCGGGTGGCCGTGCTCGCCACCGGCGCCGAGCTGGGTGGTGCGTCGCCACAAGCGATTCTGTCGTCGTCGGCGTCCGCGGACGACAGAATCGCTTGTGACGACGACCTGCCGCCGGGCCACCTGCCCGACAGCAACTCGGTCACGATCGCGGCGGCGGTGCGGGCCGCCGGGGGCGAGGCGACCGTCTGGGGTCCGGCGCCGGACGAGACCGACGCGTTCCTCGCCCTGCTCGCGCGGGCAGCGGCCGATGCGGACCTGGTCCTCACCACCGGCGGCATCTCCGCCGGCGACCATGACGTGGTCAAGGCCGCGCTGGCCGACCACGCCGACACCTGGTTCGGGTCGGTGGCGGTCAAGCCGGGACGACCGCAGGGTGCCGGCGTCCTCCACGTCGACGGCCGCGACGTGCCGCTGGTGTGCCTGCCGGGGACCCCGGTGGCGGCGTACACCTCGTTCCGGCTCTTCGTCGAGCCCGCCCTGGCCGCGCTCCGGGGAACGGCGACGCCACGCGAGATGCGGACGCTGGCCGCGCCGGCCACGACCTCGCCCGAGCGCACGGTCGTCCTGCCGGCGCGGCTGGCACCGGACGGCCGGGTCCGGCTGCTGCCCGGCCACGCGGGCCACTCCCAGCAGCTGCTCGCCGACGCCGACGTACTGCTCGTCCTCCCGCCGGGGCCGTCGCTGGTGGCGGGCGAGACGGTCGAGGTGCTCCCGCTCTAGTCTGGTCGCACCATGAGTGACGAACTGACCCACGTGGATGCCAGCGGGGCCGCCCGGATGGTCGACGTGTCCGCCAAGGACGTGACGGCCCGGACGGCGGTCGCCTCCGGCCGTGTCCTCGTCTCGCCCGAGGTCGTGCGCCTGCTGCGGGGCGACGGCGTACCCAAGGGCGACGCGCTCGCCGTCGCCCGCATCGCCGGCATCCAGGCCGCCAAGCAGACCCCGCAGCTGGTCCCGCTGTGCCATCCGCTCGCGATCTCCGGGGTGACGGTCGACCTCGAGGTCGCCGACGACGCCGTGGAGATCACCGCCAGCGTGCGCACCACCGACCGCACCGGCGTGGAGATGGAGGCGCTCACGGCCGTCTCGGTCGCCGGGCTGACCGTGGTCGACATGGTCAAGGCCGTCGACAAGGGCGCGGTCATCACCGACGTCCGCGTCGAGTCCAAGTCCGGTGGCAAGTCCGGGGACTGGCAGCGATGAGCCTGCCCGCAGCCGTGGTCGTCGCCTCCAACCGCGCAGCCGCCGGCGTGTACGACGACACCACCGGTCCGCTGATCGTCGACGCCCTGCGGGACTGGGGCTTCGCCTGCGAGGCCCCGGCCGTGTGTCCCGACGGCGACCCGGTCGGGGAGGCGATCGCCGCCGCCGTGGCCGCGGGCGCCCGCGTCGTGCTCACCACCGGCGGCACCGGCCTGACCCCGACCGACCGCACGCCCGAGGCGACCCGGCAGTTGCTGGACCGCGAGGTGCCCGGCATCGCGGAGGCCATCCGCGCGGCAGGTGTCGCGAAGGGCATCCCCACCGCGGTGCTCTCGCGCGGCCTCGCCGGCGTCGCGGGCCAGTGCCTGGTGGTCAACCTGCCCGGCTCGCGCGGCGGGGTGAAGGACGCCCTCGAGGTGCTCGAGCCGATCCTCGGCCACGCGGTCGAACAGATCGTGGGGAGCGACCATTGAGCCACTCCTCACGTTCTCGGGAGCGGATGATCGTCCAACGCCCGGGGCGTGCGTGGCCCAACCGGCTGATCTCGGGCAGCGACCCGGTGGTCACGCTGCGCCCGCTCCGGCGCACCGATGCGCGTGCCTGGCGCGCGATCCGCAAGCGTGACCTCGCGTGGTTCAGTCGCTGGGACGCGACCATGCCGCCCGGTGGGGAGCAGCGCCCGTCGAGCTTCGGAGGGATGGTGCGCCGGCTCTCCCGCGCGGCGCGGCAGGGGACGACGTACCCCTTCGCGCTGGAGGTCGACGGCCGGTTCGTGGGCCAGGTGACGGTCAACAACATCGTGCGCGGGTCGGCGCAGTTCGGCTCGATCGGCTACTGGCTGGCCCAGGAGCACGCCGGCCGCGGGATCGTGCCGCGCGCCGTCGCGATGGTCGTCGACCACTGCTTCTTCCATGCCGGGCTGCACCGGCTGGAGGTCTGCATCCGGCCGGAGAACACCAACTCGCTGCGCGTGGTGGAGAAGCTCGGCATCACCGAGGTCGGCTACGCCCCGAAGTTCCTCCACATCGACGGCGAGTGGCGCGACCACAAGATCTTCGCCATCACCAAGGAGGACGTGCCCCGCGGCCTGCTCGCCCGCTGGGAGGAGGGTCCGGTCGGCTGAACCCAACCGAAACCCCATCCGTCCCACAGGTCAATCTGTGACACACCGGTAGACATGCGCCTCGCCGTGCGGTACCGGTCATAGCCTCTGCGGTGTGGACCTGAGCGCACTGATCTTCATCGCCCTCGCCGGCGCGTGGGCCGTCTACCTGATCCCGAAGGCGCTCACTGCCCACGAGGCCGACGAGGAGACTCGCTCGGTCGAGGACTTCTCCGACCGCATGCGTGTGCTCGCCCGCCGCGAGGCCGGCGACACCGGCGATGCCTCGCTCGTCGTCACCGGTCGTACGCCGCGCGTCGAGCCCCCGCCCGTCCCCGAGCCGTCGGTGGCGGAGTCGGAGGGCACCCCCGAGATCGAGACGCCCGTAGCGACCCGGGGTGCGGCCGCCCGTGCCGCGGCTCGACGGCGCCGCGTGCTCGGCGTCGTCCTGGTCGCCCTGGCCGGCACCGCGATCACGGCCGGCATCGGCACGATCGGCTGGGCCTGGGTCGCGATCCCGGCCACGCTGCTGGGGGCGTGGCTGGTGGCCTGCCGCCTGATGGTCAAGCAGGAGCGGGCCGTCCGCGCCTCGCAGCGGGTCCGCAAGCCGCGGCGTACCCTCGCCGACGAGGTCATCGCCGAGGAGGACGCCGCCGACGGCCCCGGCACCGAGGAGATCCCCGCGATCGCGCCGGAGGCGCCGCCGGCCGCCGAGCGCGGCTGGGACCCGGTCCCGATCACGCTGCCGACGTATGTCGAGAAGGCGCCGGCCGGTCGCACGGTCCGCACCATCGACCTGGACTCGACCGGCGTGTGGAGCTCGGGTCGCAACGAGGCCGACTCCCAGCTCGCGCGGGAGGCCGAGCAGGCCCAGCAGGCGCAGCGCGAGGAGGGCTCGGAGGCCCACCGCCGCGCCTCCGGGGACTGACCACCTCGATTCGAACCGGCCGCGGGCCGGGTGCTAACGTTCCTACTGCTCTGGGGCTGTGGCGCAGTTGGTAGCGCGTCTCGTTCGCAATGAGAAGGTCAGGGGTTCGAATCCCCTCAGCTCCACCATGTGTTTCTCGGGGACACCCGCTGTCCCCTTCGCGCGAGAGCGGGATCATGGCGAGAGGATGCAGGCATGAGTGAACAGCCGCCCCCACCGCCGCCGGAGTCGCCGCAGGAGCCTGCCGTCGAGCAGCAGCAGCCCGCCGAGGACCCGCTGCGGCAGTCGCGCACCGGCCAGTTCTGGGTCGGGCTGACCGGCTTCGGCGTCGTCCTGGTCCTGCTGATCATCTTCATCGCACAGAACACCCAGAGTGTCCGGGTGTCGTTCCTGTCGTGGAGTGGTCAGGCACCGCTGGCCGTCGTCCTGCTGGCCGCCGTCGCCGGCGCGATCCTCGCCTGCGCGATCGCCGGCACGCTGCGCATCCTCCAGCTGCGCCGTCGCGTACGCCGCGCGGCCAAGGACGCCAAGAACGCCGGCTGACCGCCCGTGTCAGGGCGCGGTGCCGAGGTGGTCGGCGATGTCCGCGGCGGTGTCGCGGGCGGGCCGACCGACACCGATCAGGGTCGCCGACGCCGGACCGCACCAGTCGCCGTAGCCGACGAACCACAGCGACCGGCGGTCCGCGGACCGCACCGCGTGCGGTGACCCGGCGGGGGCGACGGTCGCCGGACGCCCTGACCGCCACTGCAGCCCGAGCCCGTGGAGGTGGGCCAGGGCCGGACGGAACCCCGTGGCCCACACCACCGCGTCCAGCGGTGCCGTGCTGCCGTCCGGCCACCGGGCACCGTCGGGGGTGAGTGCCGCGACCATCGGCTCGGCCACCAAGTCACCCCGATCCCGTGCGGCCCGCACCGGTGGGACGGCGACGATGTCGCCCAACGACGCCACACCCCGGGCCTCCCGCCCCGCCGCGCGGTCGCGCACCGCCTGCGTCGCGGTCTCGAAGAGCACCCGTCCGTCCACGTCGTCGGGCAGGTAGCGCGGCGGCTCCCGCGTCACCCAGTGGACCCGGACCGCCGAGCCGACCAGGTCGGCCGCGACCTGCGCGCCGGAGTTGCCGCCGCCCACCACCAGCACACGGTCCCCGTCCAGGTCGCGCGGGCCGCGGTAGTCGTGCGTGTGCAGCTGGCGGCCGCGGAAGTCGCCGATGCCGCGCACCGCGGGCCAGAACGGCCGGTCCCACGTGCCCGTCGCGTTGACCACCGTCCTCGCCCGCACGGTCCCGTGATCGGTGTGCACCACCCACGACTCCGCCGCCGACGGGTCCGCCGCGACCTCCCGCACCCGGACCGGGCGGCGTACGTCGATCGCGTAGCGGTGCTCGTAGTCGGTCAGGTAGTCGACGACGTGGGCCGCGTCCGGGTTGCTGCCGCCGTCGGGCCGGGGCATCAGTCGTCCGGGCAGCGAGCTGTAGCCGGCGGGGGAGAAGAGCGTCAGGCTGGGCCACGCGTCGCGCCACGCGCCGCCCGGCGCCGCGCGCCCGTCCAGCACCACCACCGTCGGCCGTCGCGCCGTACGCCGGTGCAGCCGCTGCAGGTGGTAGGCCACCGCGAGGCCCGACTGGCCGCCGCCGACGATGCACACGTCGGCGGTGTTGGGCAGGTCGGGCAGGGCGCGCAGGTCGGCCGTACCCCGGCTCACGCGTCGTCGGCGCGGCGGCGCTCAAGCAGCACCGTGTCGCGCCACTCGCCGTCGAGGCGGGCGATGCGTGAGCGCACCGCGAGCGTCTCGTAGCCCGCACTGCGGTGCAGTGCCAGGCTCGCGCGGTTCTCCGGGAACACGTGCGCCTGGAGGGTCCACAGGCCGCCCGCGTCGGCCTCGGTGACCTGTCGGTGCAGCAGTGCGGTGCCGACGCCGCGGCCGCGCGCGTGCTCGGCGACGTGCACGGTCGTCTCGCCGACGCCGGCGTAGCAGGCACGCGGCGAGGTCGGTGCGATGCCGGTGAAGCCGACCACCTCGCCGTCGAGCTCCGCGACCCAGCGGTGGCCCGGCAGCCACTTCTCCCGCAGCGCGGCACGGGTCGGCGCCTCGGTCTCGAAGGTGGCCTGGCGCGCGCCGATCGCGGCGGCGTAGATCTCGCGCACGCGGGGCAGGTCGGCGTCGGTCATCGCGCGCGTGGTGACGTCGGTCGGCAGGTCCTCGGGGCAGCACGGGCGGGCCGCGAGCGTCCCCATGACGACGTCGGCGGCGTGGGGGAGGCCGGTGCAGCAGGCGGCGTTGACCGAGACGACGCTGGCAGTGCCGACCTTGTCGACCACCACGAAGCCGACGTCGGCGAGGCGGCGGACGTGGTGGGAGCAGGTCGCCTGGCTGATGTCGAGCGCGGTGGCGAGGTCGCCCACCCGCATGCCGCCGGTGGGGCTGGCGGCGACGGCGTGCAACAGGCGCACGCGGGTGGGGTCGGCGAGCGTGGCGAACCACTCGGCGTACGTCGCCGCCGTGTCGGGTTCGAGGGCGGCTGCGGTGGGCGCGGTGTCCGGCGGGGCAGCGGTGTCGATGACGTCCACGCTCCGAGCCTAGCCGATCATCGATGTCGATCGATGGTTGTGTGCATCGATCCGCGTCGATAGAGTGTCCATCGACAACGCTCGATGAAGTGCCACCCAGGAGACCTGCCATGACGCTCACCCCCACCGCCGACCAGCCGCTCGTGATCGTGGGCGCGGGGCCGATCGGACTCGCCGCCGCGGCCCACGCCCACCGACGCGGCCTGCCCGTGGTCGTGCTCGAGGCCGGCGAGGTCGGCCACGCCGTCGCCGACTGGGGGCACGTCCGACTCTTCTCGCCGTGGTCGGAGCTCGTCGACCCGGTGGCCGGCGAGCTCCTCGCGGGCACCGGCTGGCAGGCGCCGGATCCCCAGCAGCTCCCCGACGGCGCCGAGTGGGTGACGTCCTACCTCCGTCCGCTCGCCGGAGCGCTGGCCGACGCGGGCGTCGACCTCCGCACCGGGCACCGCGTCGTCGGCCTCGCCCGCGAGGGTCGCGACCGCCTCGTCGCCAACGGGCGCGACGAGGTGCCCTTCGCGGTGCACGTCCGCGGCCCGCGCGGCCACGAGGTGCTCCGGGCAGCGGCCGTGATCGACGCCTCCGGCACCTGGGGCCAGCCCGGCCCGCTGGGCACCGACGGCTATCCCGCGATCGGCGAGACCGACCACGCCGCGGCGATCAGCTACGCGGTGCCCGACGTCGACGACCGGGCCGTGCGGGAGCGGTACGCCGGGCGCCACGTCGCCGTCGCCGGTGCCGGCGCCTCGGCACAGAACACCCTCGTCGCACTGGGCCGGCTCGCCGACGAGGCGGGCACCCGCGTCACCTGGCTGCTGCGCCGCGGCGAGACCGGCAACGCCTTCGGCGGTGGCGACAACGACGAGCTCGCGGCGCGCGGTGCGCTGGGCAACCGTGCCCGGCAGGTCGCGTCCTCCGACGCCGTCGCCACCGTCACCGGCTTCCGCACGGCCGCCGTCGCCCGGGGAGCCGACGACCGCCTGGTGCTGACCGCCACCGACGGCCGGGAGGTCACCGGGGTCGACGAGGTCGTGGCCGTCACCGGCTTCCGGCCCGACCTGTCCTGGCTGGCCGAGGTCCACCTCGACCTGGACGGCGAGCTCTCCTCGCCGAGCCGGTTGGCCCCCGAGATCCACCCGGCCCACCACTCCTGCGGCACGGTCAGCCCCCACGGCGCCGACCTGCTGCGCCAGCCCGAGCAGGGCCTGTACCTCGCCGGCATGAAGTCCTACGGCCGTGCGCCGTCCTTCCTCGCCCTGACCGGGTTCGAGCAGGTCCGCTCGATCGTCGCCGAGGTCGCCGGGGACCACGCGTCCGCCGCCCGGGTGGAGCTGACGCTGCCCGAGACCGGCGTGTGCGGTGCCGGGCCGGCGTACGACGACACCGCGGGCGGGTGCTGCGGGGCGCCGGAGCCGCTGACGGTCGGGACCGCCGCGACCGCTCGCTAGGGCCGAGGGGCCGCGGGCCCGCCCGCCTCAGAGCTGGTGGCGGACCCCGGCCTCCTTGGCGATGCCCTCGACCTGCTCCTCCATGTCGTCGTGCAGGGGCTTGGCGCCGGCGCCTCGCCGCAGCAGCGGGAGTCGCATGCGTCCCTCGACCTCCTCCTGCTCGAAGCCGAAGGCGGCGTAGAGCGCGAGCAGGGCGAGCAGGATGCCGAGGGCGCCGGCCGCGGTCTCCCAGCCGCTGGACCCGGTGAGCTCGGCCATGCCGGTGGTCGCGAAGCGCACGGCCGATCCCGCGAGCACCGCACCGGCGACCAGCTTGCCGTGGGCCGCAGCCGCCGGGACCAGGATCGCCACCGCGGCGGTCAGCAGCATGACGCCCACGGCCCGGCTCGAGGTGTCGGGTGGTGAGGTGAGGGTGCTGGTGGCGAGCAGGGCCCACACGCCCGAGACCATCGCCATGCCGGTGCCGGCGATGGGGTCGCGGGCGCCGAACCCGAGCACCGACGAGAACGCCTGGAGCGGGACGGTGAGCACGAGGACGCCCAGGGCGATGGTCTTCTCCTCGCCGGGGCCGACCACGCCCAGCTGGACGGAGCTGAACCCGACGGTCGCCACGGCGAGCGCCATGAACGCCAGTGGCAGGGGGTTGCCGGTCGGGCGCAGGACGATCCGGGTCATCGCCAGGTGCTCGCTCTGGCGGCGGTCGGCAGCGCTGTGCTCACTCATCCCTGCACGATGGCACGCCGGCGGTGAGTGACCCGGCTCGCGGCCGGTCCTACGCCGGCTGTGGCCGGTCGCGCCGGTCCCCGAGGTCGACGGTGACGTCGTCGGGGAAGCAGTAGGCCCAGCCCTCGCCGGGCTCGGCGCTGCCGGCGACCGCGTGGCCACTGGTCTCGTGGTGGACCCGGGCGTGGCGCCCGGGCGAGGAGTCGCAGCAGCCCACGTGCCCACAGCCCAGGCACACCCGCAGGTGGACCCACTGCTCACCCTCGCGCAGGCAGTCCAGGCAGCCGGCCGACGCGGGCAGCACCGGACGCGACTGGTCGCCGTGGTCGCACCCGGCATCGGCGGGGATCGGCACGTGCATCAGCCGCGTGGTGTCCGCCCAGGTGCGGTCGCCCGACCCCGGCGGCGGGATCGCCGGCCGGGGGAGGGCGAGACGGTCCAGCATCGCCTGGAAGAGGCGGCCACGGCTGGCCGCCGCGGGGTCGACGACGTGGTCCACGCCGGCCTCGGCGAACGCCGCGAGGTCGGCCGCCCCATGGGCGCGCACCATCACCGGAGCGCCCGTGAGGCCGCGGACCACGGTCGCGATGCGGGCCGCCTGCTCCGGCTCGTCCTCGGCGATCACGACCATGCGGGCGTGCGACAGCCCGGCGCGGTCGAGCACCGCGGCCCGGGTGGAGTCGCCGGTGACGACGGGGATGCCCGCCTCCTCGGCGGCGGTGATGCCGGCGGGGTTGAGGGTGGTCATGCCCACGGGCACGCCCCGCCCCTGCAGCTCGCGTGCGAGGGCGATGGTGTCGCTGCCCCAGCCCAGCAGGAGGACGTGGTCGACCCAGTGGTCCTCGTCCGCCGGCGGCTCCGGCGTGGCGAGGTCGGTGGTGGGCTGTCCGCGCAGGAGGCGGTCGCCGGCGGCTGCCAGCCCCGGCGTGGCGATCATCAGCAGCACGGTGGTGGCGACCAGCGCCTGGAAGCCGTCCTCGCCCAGTCCGGCCGGGCTCAGCCCGGCGTCGTCGCCGACGGTGAGCAGCACGAAGGAGAACTCACCCACCTGGCCGAGCAGCAGTGCCGCGGCCACCGCCTGCCGCCACCCGACGCCGATCGGGAGCAGCGCCAGCGTGGTGGTGGCGGCCTTGAGCAGCAGGATGCCGACGGTGAGGCCGAGCACCAGCGGCAGGTTGGCGAACAGGAAGCCGACGTCGAGCAGCATGCCGACGGAGACGAAGAAGACGGCCGAGAAGATGATCTGCAGCGGCAGCACCTCCGCGAGCGCCTGCGTGCTCTGGCGGGACTCGCTCACCACCAGGCCGGCCAGGAACGCGCCGAGGGAGACGCTGACCCCCGCCAGGGCGGTGAGGTACGCCGTACCGAAGCAGATCGCGACCACGGCCAGCAGGAACACCTCGGGTGAGCAGAGCGCGGCCACGCGGTCCAGCAGCGGGGGCATCAGGCGACGCGCCACGACGAGCACCCCGGCGACGACGGCGAGGGCCGTGCCCAGTGCGCGCGCGAGCGAGGCACCGCCGCCCTCGGCGTCCGCGCCCAGCAGGGGCACGACGACCACCATGGCGACCACGGCGAGGTCCTGCAGGATCAGCACCGACAGCGCCAGCTGCCCCCGCACCGTCGAGGTCTGGCGACGGTCGGCGAGGATCGTCAGCACGATCGCGGTCGAGGACAGGGCGACGACGAACCCGGTGAACAGGCCGACCCGCCAGTCATCGGTCAGCAGGCCGACGACGACGGCGGTGCTCGTGGTCGCCAGCAGGACCTGACCGCCTCCGCCCAGCGCGATCCAGCGCCAGACGCGTGCGAGCCGCTCCAGGGAGAACTCGATCCCGATGGTGAACAGCAGCAGGATGACGCCGACCTCGGCGGCCGCGTCGACCGCCTCGGTGGAGGCGACCAGGCCGAGCTGGGCGGGACCGATCAGCACCCCGGCCAGCAGGAATCCCACGATGGGGACCACGCGGGCGCGGACGCTGAGGTAGCCCACGGCTGCCGCGGCCACGACCAGTGCGGCTGCGGGCGCGAGGTAGGCCGGCACCTCGCTCGCCGCCCACACCGTCATCGCGGTCCCTCCTCGCCGTGACGGACGCCGCCCCGGACGTCGAGGAGCCTAGGCCATCCGAGGGTCGTCCCGGGATGGTCGAGCGGGACGGAGGGCGGCCATACTGGCGCGATGGAGGTTCTCAGCACCCCGAGTGAACGGTTCCAGCACGTCGAGGGATTCCCCCACGAACCACGACTGCTCGAGGTGGATGACGGACTGCGGATGGCCTGCGTCGACGAGGGCCCGGCCGATGCGCCCGTCGTCGTGCTGGTGCACGGCGAGCCGACGTGGGGCTACCTCTACCGCGACGTGATGGCGCCCCTGCTCGCCGGTGGGCTCCGCGTGGTGGTGCCCGACCTGATCGGGTTCGGCCGGTCCGACAAGCCGACCCGTCGCGAGAACTACACCTACGCCCGACACGTCGAGTGGGTCCGCACCGCGCTGTTCGACGTGCTCGACCTGCATCGGGTGCACTACGTCGGCCAGGACTGGGGCGGCCTGGTCGGCATGCGGCTCCTCGCCGAGCACCCCGACCGGTTCGCCGGTGCGGTGATGGCCAACACCGGGCTGCCCACCGGCGACGTACCCATGCCCGACGCCTGGCAGCGCTTCCGCGAGATGGTGCAGGGGGCCGAGCGCCTCGACGTGGGCCGGATGGTCGACGCGGGCTGCCTGCGCTCGCTCACCGAGGCCGAGCGGGCGGCGTACCGCGCGCCGTTCCCCGACGAGGAGTACTGCGCCGGCGTGCGGTCGTTCCCGGGCTTGGTGCCGAACACCCCCGACGACCCGGCCGCGCCCGCCAACCGTGCGGCGTGGGAACGCCTCGCGACGCTCGAGCTGCCGTTCCGGTGCGCGTTCAGCGACAGCGACCCGATCACCCGCGGCGGCGACCGGTGGATGCGTTCACGGATCCCCGGCGCGGCGGACCAGCCCCACACCACGATCGAGGGGGCCGCCCACTTCCTGCAGGAGGACCGGCCCGAGCGTCTCGCCGAGGTCGTCGCCGCGTTCGTCGGTGAGGTCTCCGGAGGCGGCTGAGCCCGGTGGTGCCGCGGCCCGCGGAGGTCGAGCGCGGTGTCGGGCGCAAGGCCGTGTGTCGTAATATCCGGGCGTCGGGAAGCGGCTGTCGAAGGGGAGGACGGACACCACGATGAGCGACGCGGAGTCGTTGTCGAGCGCCGGAGCCGACGAGGGGCGCCCCGTCGAGTCATCGGCGGTCTTCGCTGCGTTGGCCGACCTCGTCTACGCACCCGACGACGTCGAACACATCTACCAGGAGCTGTGCCGTGCCGCCCCGCTGGTGATCGCGGGCTGCGACCACGCCAGCCTGATGCTGCGGCAGGGTGATCGGTTCGTCACCGCCGCTGCGAGCGACGAGATCGCGCGCCGCATCGACCGCGCCGAGATGGAGCTCGACGACGGTCCCTGCGTGGACGCGATCACCGAGGAGGCGGCGCAGGTCGACGGGGACCTGCGTCACGCGAGCGAGTGGCCCGAACTGGCCGAGTGGATCCTCGAGCACACGCCCGTCCGCGGGGCGATGGCGTTCCGCATCGTCATCGACGACCGCAAGGTCGGTGCGTTGAACCTGTTCTCCGACACCCCCGATGCCCTCGTCGACTCGGTCGACGAGGCGGCCGTCTTCGCGGCGTTCGCCTCGGTGACGGCATCGGCGGCCCACCACAACGAGCGCGCGATGACGCTCCGGGAGGGGCTGGACAGCAACCGCGAGATCGGCAAGGCGGTGGGCCTGCTGATGGCATTCCACAAGGTCAGCGACGACGCGGCGTTCCAGATGCTCCGCAAGACCTCCCAGGACCTCAACATCAAGCTCTCCGAGGTCGCGCGCGAGCTGATCGACTACCACCGCGACCGGTAGGGCCCCGGCTCGCAGCGTCCGGCGGCCGATGACTCAGGCGGCCGGGTTCGACGGCGCCTGCTCCCGCGCCCGTCGGGCGGACGCGACGTCGTCGACCACGACGGCGATGTGGCGCACGCTGGTGATGAGCGAGCCGTAGATCGGCCAGAGGTCGTCGCGGATGCCGTCCTGTGCCGCGAACCGCGCGGCGAGGTCGTTGAGTCGGTCATAGACCGGCTCGACCTCGGCGTCGGGGTCCTGGATCGCGCGGCCGGCGTCGCGCACGATCTGGACCCACCGCGTCCGGAAGTCCTCGTCCCAGTCGTCGTGCTCGACGGTGCCCTCGCGGATGGTGCGGGCGAGGTGGCGCAGGTGGGAGACGCCCTCGGCGACGCGGGCGAGGATGTCCTCGTAGCTGGCGGACTGCTGGCCCCGCGGCTGGTCGGGGCGGTTCCGGGGCCGGCGCGGCACGGGCACCAGGCGTCGGGGGTTGAGCATCTCGCTCTCCCGGGCGAAGCGCACCGTCTGCCACGCGGACTCGACCTCGTGGTCGATCGAGACCGTCTCGTCCATCCACGCCTCGGCGCGTTCGGTGTGCCAGGAGCGCCCGAGGTCGTCGGCCATGCTGATCATGACCTCGCCCATGCGGCGGTTGATGCTGTCGACGTACCGCGCGGCCTGCTGCGCGCGCAGCGGCGGGATCACCGCGAGGTTGACGGCGACGCCGACGCCCACCCCGATGGCGACCTCGAGCATCCGGTCGCCCAGCAGGGGCGCCTGCTCGCCGAACCCGCTGCCGAGGACGAACACGGCCGTCGTCGCGATCGAGACTCCCTCGTCGCGCAACCAGGTGACCCGGGAGCCGACCAGACCGACCAGCATCGCGAGAGCGAAGGTCCACAGGTTCACGCCGAGCACCGCACCGATCACGAACGACAGCCCGACGCCGACCGCGGAGGCGACCGTGGTCTGGGTGCCGCGCGACAGCGACCGGTAGACGGTGGCGTGCACGGTGAGCAGTGCCGTCCACGGGGCGAGGAACGGCAGCTGGGAGTCCAGTACGCCGATCGAGAGCCACCACGCCAGCGTGGCGGCCACGGTCGACTTCAGGATCTGCAGCGCGTCGGTGAGCACTTCCGGGCGCCGCACCACGTCGCGGAGCTGCTCGCGGCGCGTCATGCCCTCGGTGCCGAAGCGGTGGGTGATGGACAGCATGGGTGGGTGCCTCTCGCGGGTCGGCGGGAAGGGACGGTACGCACGAGGAGCCCGTGGCCGTCCGGGCCCGGATCGGCGGGCCGGCGGGCGTGCCACGAGCTCCGTGCTCGTCGCCGTGTCAGCGGCGTCGGTCGCTGTGGTGCGGGATCAGCCCGCAGGGGTGAAGTCCCGCGCACCGACGAAGCTCGGCCGCGGCTTGGGCGCCGCGAAGGGCTCGGTGCAGGCGTTCTCCACGCTGTTGAACACCAGGAAGACGTTCGAGCGCGGGAACGGTGTGATGTTGCCGTTCGAGCCGTGCATGCAGTTGCAGTCGAACATGATGGCGCTGCCCGCGTCGCCGGTCAGCACGTCGATGCCGTGCGCGTCGGCGAACTTCTCCAGGCTCTCCTCGTCGGGAGTGCCGGCACCCTGCATCACCAGCGAGGACTGGTAGTTGTCCTCGGGCGTCTCGCCCTCGCAGGAGACGTAGGTGCGGTGCGAGCCGGGCATGATCATCAGCGGGCCGTTGAAGGTGTCGTTGTCGGTGAGCGAGATCGACATGCTCACCGCCCGCATCCGCGGCATGCCGTCCTCGGCGTGCCAGGTCTCGAAGTCGGAGTGCCAGTAGAAGTCACCGCCGCCGAAGCCGGGCTTGAAGTTCACCCGGCTCTGGTGGATGTAGACGTCCGAACCCAGGATCTGCCGGGCCCGGTTGACCACTCGGGGGTCGTTGGCAATGCGGGCGAACACGTCACTGACGGTGTGCACCTCGAAGATCGAGCGGACCTCCTGGGTCTCCTTCTCGATCACCGTGCGCTCGTCGGCACGGACCGCCGGGTCCTGCGAGAGGCGCTCCAGCTCCTCGCGGAAGGACTGGACCTCGGCAGGGGTGACCAGGTCCGGCTCCATGAGGTAGCCGCGACGGTCGAAGCCGTCGAGGGTCGATGCGTCGAACGGGCCGTCCGTGGCGTTGCCCCAGACGACGGGGTCCTGGCGCGGGATCGCGGAGAAACCCTCGCTGACGCGGGTGGGATAGACGTCCTGGTGTCGTTCGAGCACCTCAGTCATGTCGTCTCCTTCCCTCGGTGTTGGGTGGGTGGCACCGGTCGGGGCCTGGGCTCACTCGGCGCTCAGCGCCTCGACCAGGTCGCCCACGGCCGGGTCGGGCAGGGCGCGGGCGACGTCGGCGAGTGCGACCATCCCGACCAGCTTGTCCTGGTCGATGACGGGCAGCCGGCGCACCTGGTGCCGGGTCATCGTGACCAGCGCGTCCTCGACCGGGTCGTCGGCGCCGATCGTCACCGCCTCGGCCTGGTTCAGGTCGCCGGCGGGGAACGAGCCGAGATCACGGCCCGGGGCCACCACCTTGACGATGAGGTCGCGGTCGGTCAACACACCCTTGACCTTGTCGTCGGGTCCGCAGATGGGCAGGGCGCCCACCCCGAGGTCGGCCATCCGACGGGCAGCGTCGGCAGCCGTCTCCTTGGTGCCGATGCAGTCGGTGCCGGGCGTCATGATGTCGCGTGCAGTCGTCATGGCTGTCTCCTTGATCAGTCAGTCGTGAGTCGGCGCGGATTGCTCTGTTGGCCTGGCGGGCGACGCGCTCACTGCCGAACGCTGCCGACTCACGGGACCGATACCCATCCGCGGCGAGGTTGAAACAGCCCGTGTGCCTGTTAGCGTGGCAAACGTCTTCGGAAAGACACGTGGTCCAGCCAGAGCGCCACAGCCGGCAATCTCGGCAAGGAGGTCTTTCCTTGACCACGACGTTGCACAGCGACATCGACCACGGCGTGACCGTCGACCACACGACGCCCGCCACCACCCACGACACCGGTCAGACCCGTGCCGAGCGTTCCCGTCGTACGGCGGTCGCCCTCGAGCGGGCCTCCCACGTGAAGGGTCAGGACCGACAGCTGCTGCTGGACGAGGCGATCTGGCTCAACCTGCCGGTCGCCCGGTCCCTTGCCGCGCGCTATCGCGATCGCGGCCAGCCGCGTGAGGACCTGGAGCAGGTCGCCTTCCTCGCCCTGACCCGCGCGGCACAGGGCTTCGAGCCCGCCCAGGGCAAGAACTTCCTGGTCTACGCCGTGCCCACGATCACCGGCGAGCTCAAGCGGCACTTCCGCGACGCCACGTGGGCCGTGCGCCCGCCGCGGCGCCTGCAGGAGATGCAGGGCACGCTTGCCGGTACGCGGCAGGAGCTCACCCAGGAGTTGGGGCGTACGCCGTCCGCGGGCGAGTTGGCGCGCCGCATCGGCTGCACGACGGCCGAGGCCGTCGAGGCCCTGGGCACCGACGACTGCTACCGCCCCGCGTCACTGGAGGACCGCGGCGTCGACGGTGACGGGCCGGCGCTCGGTGACGCGCTGGGCGCCGAGGAACGGGGGTATGAGCGAGCGGAGGCGATCGCGATGCTGGGTCCGGTGTGCCGCCACCTGGGGCCGCGGGACCGCCGGATCGTCTTCCTCCGGTTCTACGAGCAGTGGTCACAGCAGCGCATCGCCGAGGAGATCGGCGTGACGCAGATGCAGGTGTCTCGACTGCTGACCCGGATCCTGGGCACCCTGCGCGAGCAGCTCGAGCCGGCCGAGCCCACGCCGGACCCGGGCCTCACCGCGGCGTGACGGGGTGCCTCAGCGTGCGCCCGCGATGCCCAGTGCCAGGCCCTTGAGCACGTTGGCGGTGGCGAAGTGGTCGTGCCAGTCGGTGATCAGCCCGTCGGCGAGGGTGAACGTGCCGCACACCCAGAACCGGGACCGCAGCGCCCGCCACCCCAGGACGTCCCACCGGTCGGTGAGGACGATCCCGTCGTCGGTCTGGGCGATGTGGTTCATCTCCACCGCGAAGTCGATGCCGCGCTGCTCCATCTCGGCCAGCATCGCGTGGACGCGGTGCCCGCGCACGGTGGGCAGGCCGGTGTTGCGCCACGTCACGTCGTCGGCGAGCAGGGCGGTCGCCTCCGCGGTCCGTCCGTCGGCCAGGGCGTCGAGGAACCCCTCCACGATCGGTCGGTTGTCGGTCATCACTCCTCCTCCTGACGCCGGGATGCGCCGGCGTCCCGCGCCGCGGCGTACGCCGCCGCGAGGTTGGCATCGTCCCACGTGCAGGTGAGGCCCTCGCGCGCTCCGAACTTCTCCAGGTGGCCGGCCACGATGCCCATGGCCCGCAGCACGTGGTCGCGCTCGGTGCCGGAGAGTGCGACGTCGAGGCTCGCCGCGGTGGTGGTGAGGTGCACGGTCACGTCCTCGTAGGTGATGCGTCCCGACGTGGCGTCGTACTCCACCGCGAGCTTCTCGCCCAGGTGCGAGCACAGCTGCTTCAGGTAGCGCGGGGCGCGGTCGGTGCGGGCACGGCCGGTGAGGGTGATGGTCATGGGTGCTCCTCCTGGGGACGGGTTCAGCGGAAATAGGTGGCGATGCGGTCCGGCCCGAGCCGGTGCACCGCGAACGGCATGCCGTAGACGTCCTCGAGCACCTCGGCGTCGATGACCAGCTCCGGCGGGCCGTCGTGGACGACCACGCCGTCGCGCATGGCGATGATGCGGTCGGCATGGACGCTGGCGTAGTTGATGTCGTGCAGGACGAGCACGATGGACTTGCCGCGCTCGTCGGCGAGGCGCCGCAACAGCCGCATGACCCCCGTCGCGTGGGCCATGTCGAGGTTGTTGAGTGGTTCGTCGAGGAGGACGTAGTGGGTGTCCTGCGCGAGCACCATCGCCACGTGGGCCCGCTGCCGCTGTCCGCCGGAGAGCTGGTGGATCGGGCGGTCGGCCAGGTCGCCGAGGTCGCAGTAGTCCAGTGCCTCGGCGACCGCCGCTCGGCACGTCGGGGTGAGCCGGCCCCGCGAGTGGGGGAAGCGGCCGAACTCGACGAGCTCACGCACGGTGATGCGGGCCGTCGTGTGGTGCTCCTGACGCAGGATCGAGAGCTTCCGCGCCACCTGGCGCGACGGACTGCCGAACACGTCGAGCTCGTCGGCGTGGACCCGGCCGGCGTCGGCGCCGAGGATCCGGCTGATCAGCGACACGAGCGTGGACTTGCCGGCGCCGTTGGGCCCGATCACGGCCGTGACGCCGCTCTCGGGCAGCGTCAACGTCAGGTCCGCGACGACCGGGCGGTCGCCGTAGGACTTGCGCAGGGCTTCGACGGTGATCACGACCGGGACTCCTTGACGAGCAGGGCGACGAAATGGGCGCCGCCGACGAGGTTGATGATGGACGGGAGCGTCGCGGTGAACCCGAGCACGTGCTCGAGGACGCCCTGGCCCAGGACCAGGGCGATGACGGCCACCAGCGAGGCCGCCGCGAGGTTCACCAGGTGCCGGTGGGTGCGGGTCAGCTGGTAGGCGAGGTTCGCCACGAGGAGCCCGAGGAAGACGATCGGGCCGACGAGTGCGGTCGAGGTGGCGACCAGGACCGTGACGACCATCAGCATCAGCGTCAGCTCCCGCCGGTGGTCGATGCCGAGGGCGATCGCACGTTCGCGTCCCAGGGTCAGCACGTCGAGGGTGGCGTGGCGCGAGAACACCACGATCGTCGCCGGCACGAGCAGTGCAGCAGCGACCCAGAGCACCTCGGTGTCGATGCGGTTGAAGCCGGCGTAGAGGTCGCTGAGCAGTACGTCGTACTCGTTGGGGTCCATGACCCGGTAGAGGAAGTCGCTCAGTGACCCGAAGAGCGTGCCGGCGATGACGCCCACCAGCACCAGCGTGTAGAGGCCTCGGCTGCCGTCGCCGAGGACCCACCGGTACAGCAGCGTGGCAGCGCCCACCAGCAGTGCGGTCGTCAGGCCGAACATCGTCAGGTCCGACATCGTGGCGACCTCGGTGCCGCCCAGGAAGAAGACCAAGCTTGTCGCGAGCAGCACGTAGAGGGCGTCGAAGCCCATGATCGACGGGGTGAGGATCCGGTTCTGCGTCAGGGTGTGGAAGACCACGGTCGAGACCGCGACGGCGACGCCCACGACGGCGAGTGCTGCGAGCTGTTCAGCGCGGCGGGGGAGCGCGAACTCCCAGTAGCCGCCCACGTCCCAGGTCAGGAAGAGGACGACCGCCCCCACCAGCACGGCGCCGAGGGCGGTGAGGACGACGACCTCCCGCGCCGGTCGGCTGCGTGCGGCGGCGTCGACCGTGGTTGCGCCGGAGTGCGGCGGTGCGTCAGGCCGCGGCATAGCGGTTCCCCCGTCGCATGAGGATGGCCAGGAAGACCGCGGACCCCACGACGCCGACGATGGTGCCCACCGCGATCTCGTAGGGATGGATCAGGAGGCGGCCCACGATGTCGCACCCGAGCACCAGCGCCGCTCCCAGGAGCGCGGTCACCGGCAGCACCCGCCGCAGGTTGTCGCCCAGCAGCAGCGTGGCGACGTTGGGCACGATGAGGCCGAGGAAGGGGATCGCGCCGACGGTGACGACCACGACCGCGGTGCTCATCGCGGCGATGGTGAGGCCGGTCGCCATGATCGCGCGGTAGTTCACGCCCACGTTGGTCGCGAACGCCTCACCCATGCCGGTGGCGGTGAAGAGGTTGGCGAACGCGTACGCCGTCCCGGCGGCGGCCGCGGCGAGCCACAGGGTCTCGTAGCGGCCCTCGATGATGCCGGAGAAGTCGGCGTTGAACCACGTGTTGAGCGCCTGCGTGAGGTTGTTGCGGTAGGCGAAGAACTCGGCCCCGGCCCGGTAGACACCACCCAGCACGAGTCCGATCAGCGGCACCAGGAGCACGTCCTTGTACTGCACGCGCTGGATCAGCCAGATGAACAGGGCGGTGCCGGCGAGTGAGAAGACGAGTGCGATGAGCACCTTGCCCATGACGGCGATGCCGGGCACGACGAGGACGGCGACGAGCAGCCCGACCGCGGCAGCGTCGACGGTGCCGGCCGTCGTGGGCGCCACGAACCGGTTGCGCGCGAGGTGCTGCATGATCAGCCCGGCGACGGCCAGGGAGGCGCCGGAGAGGACCAGGGCGAGGGTCCGGGGGACGCGGCTGACCACGAACACCTCGCGCACCTCCGGGTCGGACCAGAGGGCGCGCACGTCCGACTCGGCCGCGCCGACCAGCATCGAGACGACGGCCAGGCAGAGCACGGCCGCGGCCGCCACCCAGGGGGTGGCGGCCGTGGTCGCGGTGCGTGGGGCCCGGGTCACGCTCACTCGACGAGCGAGCCGACCTCGTCGACGATCGTCTCCATCGCCGAGAGGCCGCCGAAGGACAGGTACCACTTGGCGGTGTCGGCGTAGACGACCTGGTCGTCGGTCGCCGCCGTGGTGCTGTTGACCAGGTCGTTGTCCAGGATGGCGGCCGCACTCTCGCCCTCGGCGCCGATCGCGGCGTCGCGGTCGAGGACGATCATCATCTCCGGGTCGGTCTCGGCGAGGAACTCGAACGAGATCGCGTCGCCGTGGGTGTCGATCGCGACCTGGTCGGCGGCCGGCTGGACGCCGAGGACGTTGTAGACGAAGTCGTAGCGTCCCTCCTCCGACGGGCCGTACGCCGACAGCTCACCGCCGCTGGTCATGACCACCAGGCCGGTGCCGTCGTCCTGGGCCGCGGCCGACACCTCACCGGCCCGCTGGTTGAGCTGGTCCAGGGCGGCCGTTGCCTCGTCCTCGACGCCGAAGACCTGGCCGAGTGCGACGGTGTTGGTCTGCAGCGAGTCCAGGAAGGGCTGCGAGCCCCAGTCCATGGTGACGTCGATGGTGGGGGCGATGTCGGCCAGGTCCGCCACCACGGCCTGGGAACGGCCTCCGGCGACGATGAGGTCCGGTTCGAGGGCGTTGATGGCCTCGAAGTCGGGCTCGAAGAGGTTGCCGACGTTCTCGGCCGACTCCTCATAGCCCGCGAGGTAGTCCGGGGCGGGAGTGGCGGACGGGATGCCGACGACCCGGTCGCCGAACCCCAGCGCGTCGATGGTGTCCAACGCGGCGTAGTCGAAGACGACGACCTTCTCGGGGTCCAGCGGAACGGTGGTCTCGCCGCCGTGGGTCGTGGTGACGGTGACCTCCTCGCCGGCCGCGTCGGCGGCGTCGTCGGATCCGGAGGCGGATCCGCAGGCGGCGAGGAGCAGGACGGCCGCCCCGGCGGCGGTGCCGCTGCGGAGCGTGCGAGCGAGCTTCATGGCTCTCCTTGGGACTGATCTGCGGGTGACAACCGCAGTAGGTTAGGCTCGCCTAAGTCATTGGGGGTACGCCGAGGGGGACCGGAAATGTCGATCACAGGACAGATGTCCCGCGGGGCTCGTGCCCCGGGACTGCGGGTCGACGGACTGGCGACGGGCGAGGTCGAGGTCGAGGAGTACGGCTACGGGCTCGGGCCGCCGACCGGGCTGATGGTGCTGCACTACCCGCGGCAGGCGGCGGTCCCGGACTTCCCGAACTCGCGCAACGACTTCACCCACCAGCTCTACTGGTCCCCCGACGGGGTGCTGGCCGCGACGCGGGGCTCGCGCACCGCCTTCGCCGGACCCGACCGGGCCGTGTGGGCGCGTCGTGGTGCGGTGGTCGAGGTCGCAGCGCTCGGGCGCCAACGGGTGCTCCGCTGCTGCCTGCGGCAGGCGCCACCCGCGGTGGCGGACCAGGCGTCGGCCGTCGTCGGGCTCTCGCCGCGGACGGCCGAGGGCCTGCTGGAGATCGTGCGCCCCGGGGTCACCGAGGCCCGCGGCCTCGCGGTCCGGGAGGTCCTCATGGCGGACCTGTCGGTCGCCGAGGTCGCGCCTCTCGACTTCGCCGCCGTCGAGGACGGGCCGGCGCGCGCGGTGGCGAGCGCGCTGCTGCGCGACCCGGCGGACCCGACCTCCCTCGCCGACTGGGCGCGCCGGCTCCACGTCAGCGCCAAGACCCTGCAGCGCTGCTTCGAGCGCGACTACGGCTGCTCGTTCAGCCAGTGGCGCACGCGGACCCGGCTGGCGCTGTCGATCGCACTGCTGCGGCGCCACACCGTGACGGAGACCGCGCACCTGGTCGGCTACGCGACGGCGTCGGCGTACGTCGCCGCCTTCCGGCGTGCGTACGGGGTCACGCCCGCCCGGTACGTCGCGACGGCGCCGGTCACGTGCGAGGACGTGCTCGAGGAGCGTCGCAGCGGCTGAGGTCCGCGGCGGTGCTCAGGCCAGCGCCAGGAAGAGCTTCTCCATCTTGGCCCGGCTCTCGGCATCCACGCCGTTCTCGTCGGTGAGGCAGTGTTCGAGGCCGGTGGCGACGATCGCGTAGCCGGAACGGGAGAGTGCCTTGTTGACTGCTGCGAGCTGGGTCAGCACCGACTCGCAGTCCGAGCCCTCCTCCATCATCCGGATCACGCTGCCGAGGTGACCGTGCGCGCGCTTCATGCGCGTGATGATCGCCTTGATCTCGGTCGGTTCCAGGTCCATTCCTCGACCCCTCCTGTCGTGCGCCGCCGCCCGTCGTGCTGCGTCGCCATGCTGCTCCGTCCTCGCCATCTTACATCCCCCCGGGGGGTTGTGCTACGGTCGGCGACGTAACCCCCCGGGGGGATCGAGTTCCCGGACACCAGAAAGGAAGCACCGTGCGCGAGATCGACATCGACGCCCTGGCCACCGCCCTCGACGAGGGCGCCGTCCTGGTGGACGTGCGCGAGCCCGGCGAGTACGCCGAGGGCCACGTCCCCGCTGCGGTCAACATCCCGATGGGCCAGTTGCCGCGGCGGACCGACGAGCTCGACAGCGACCTTCCCGTCCACGTCATCTGCGCCTCGGGCAACCGCAGCTCGGCGATGACCGACGTCCTCGCCGGCGCCGGCTTCGCCGCGGTCAACGTGCGCGGTGGCACCCAGGCGTGGGCCGACTCCGGACGCCCGGTGGAGAGGAGCTGACATGACCGACCACCAGCACCCGACGCCCGCGCTCACCGTGCGGACCATCGAGACGCCGACGCTGGGTGACCGCAGCTACGTGGTCCACGACGGCTCGGTCGCCCTCGTGGTCGACCCGCAGCGCGACATCGACCGGATCCTGGCGATCCTGGCCGAGGACGACGTCCGTCTCACCCACGTGTTCGAGACCCATGTCCACAACGACTACGTCACCGGGGGGCTCGCGCTGGTCGAGGAGACCGGCGCCGCCTACCACCTCCACGCGGAGGACGACGTCGCCTTCGACCGCACCCCGGTGCGTGACGGCGACGTCGTCGAGGTCAGCGAGCGGATGCAGGTCCGGGTCCGGGCGACGCCCGGCCACACCTTCCACCACCTGTCCTACGTCGTCACCGACGGCGACGACCCGGCGGGCGTCTTCACCGGCGGCTCGTTGCTCTACGGGGCGACCGGCCGGCCCGACCTGCTGGGGGAGGAGCACGCCGACACGCTCGCGCGCCACCAGCACGCGTCGGCACACGCGTTGGCGGCGGAGCTGCCCGATGAGGTGGCGATCTACCCCACGCACGGCTTCGGGTCGTTCTGCTCGACCGGCTCGGGCGAGGTCGACTCCTCGACGATCGGGGAGGAGAAGCGGGCCAACCCGGTGCTGCGGCAGTCCGAGGACGACTTCGTCCGCGAGCTGCTCGAGGGGCTCGGCGACTGGCCCGCCTACTACGCGCACGTCGCACCGAGGAACCTCGCAGGTCCCGCGGCTCCCGACCTCCGCCCGCCCGAGCAGGCCGACGCTGGTGAGTTGCGCCGACGCATCGACGCGGGCGAGTGGGTCGTCGACCTCCGCACCCGCACGGCCTTCGCTGCCGGGCACGCACCCGGCACGCTCAACTTCGGCCTGGACGGCGCCCTCGCCACCTATCTCGGATGGCTGATCCCGTGGGGCACGCCGGTGACCCTGCTGGGCGAGACCCCCGACGACGTCGCTGCGGCACAACGCGAGCTGGTGCGCATCGGCATCGACCGCCCCGCGGCCCAGCGGACCGGCGGTCCGCAGGACTGGACCGAGGGCGAGGTCGCGCAGTTCCCCACGGCAAGCTTCGAGGAGCTGCTGCAGGTGCGCCACCACCGCCCCGTGGTCGTCCTCGACGTCCGACGCAACGACGAGTACCACGCCGCACATGTCGACGGGGCCGTCAACGTGCCGCTCCACGAGCTCCCGCAGCGACTGGACGACGTCCCCGTCGGCGAGGTCTGGGTGCACTGTGCCAGTGGCTACCGCGCGTCGGTGGGGGCATCGGTCCTCGACGCCGCGGGTCGGAGCGTGGTCCTCGTCGACGACGCCTTCGACGCCAGCCGCGTGTGATGACCCTCGTCGTCGCGGTCGCCGCCGGGGTCCTCGTCGGCCTCTCGCTGGGCACGCTGGGCGGTGGCGGCTCGATCCTGGCCGTGCCCGTCCTTGTGCACCTGCTGGGTCAGTCGGCGCCCCAGGCCACGAGCGGATCCCTGGTCGTGGTCGGCGTCACCGCCCTCGCCGGTGCCGTGGCGGCGTACCGCGCCGGCAACGTGCAGGTCCTGCGCGGTGTCGGCTTCGGCGTCGTCGCCGTCGGCGGTGCGTACGCCGGGGCGCAGGCCTCCGTGCTGGTGCGGCCAGCCGTGCTGCTGGCCGCGTTCGCGGGGCTGATGGTCGTCGTCGCCGCAGTGATGGCGGTGCGCCAGTGGCGTGCTCGCGCCGGCGACGGGCACGTGCCGGGGCACGCGACTCGTCCCGCGTTGGACGACCCGATCCTCACGTTCAGTCCCGAGTTCGCGTGCGCGTGCCCGCGGGCGCTGAAGCTGGTCGTGCTGGCGACGCTGGTCGGCCTGCTGACCGGCTTCCTCGGGGTCGGCGGTGGCTTCCTCGTCGTCCCTGCCCTCCTGCTGGCCTTCTCGATGCCGCTGGAGGAGGCGGTGGGGACCTCCTTGGTCGTCATCGCCGTCACCAGTGCCGCCGCGCTGGGCGTGCGCGCCGGCATCGGCGCGACGCCCGAATGGGGCCCGGTCATCGTGCTAACCGTGGCGTCCTCGCTCGCCGCCGTCGCCGGCGCCCGACTGGCCGACCGCCTCCCGCAACACCGGCTGCAGGGCGGCTTCATCGCCCTCGTCCTCGCCGTGGGCGCCTACACCGGTGCCCGCGCCCTGCCCGACCTACTCTGACAACCGACCACGAGGAGATGGATCCCATGTGCCGAGCAGTGACCTGCAAGACCTGCGGCAAGACCACCTGGGCCGGCTGCGGCCAGCATGTCGCCGACGTGAAGGCCGGCGTGCCGGCGGGCCAGTGGTGCGCCGGGCACCCGAAGGAGGCGTCCGGCGGTCTGCTGCGGCGCCTGTTCGGACGCTAGTGCGCTGCCGCGTGGGCCAGCGCTGACTCCGAGCGGCAGCTCACGATCGCGGGCGCCTCCTGGATCAGTGTGTCGTTTGCGAGTGCCTCGACCATGAACAGGGCGAAGTCGATGCGGCGCGTGCGGTTGCTGGCCAGCACCGGGTCCCCCACGTGCCGCGACCAGACGGGGAGGCCCTCGGAGGGACCCTCCTCGAGGTCGCTGCCCCGCACCACCGTCCACCAGGTCTCGCTGGCGAAGATCTGATCGCAGGCCCGCACCTGGTCGTCGATGTCGACCAGGCGGGCGAGGCGGGCCAGCACGGTCGCGACCCGCACCGTCGCCAGGAACCGCCGCGAGTAGCGGTCGCGGCCGTCCCGGGTGATGTGCCAGCCGCACGAGAACACCAGGCGGGCGTCGGGCTCGGCGTGGTCCAGGACGGCCCGGGCGGTCCCGGTGGCGTAGCCGTGGACGCCGTAGGGCACGAGCACGGTCAGGACGCCGTCGCACCCGGCGACGGCCGGCCCGACCACGGCGGGATCGTCGGGACGGCCGGCGACGATCGTGATCCGGTCGGCGACGTCGGCGAGCTTGTCCACGCTCTTGGGGCGGCACACCACGACGACCTCGATGCCGCGGTCCAGGCAGTGCTGGACGAGGTAGCGGCCGAGCTTGCCCGCGCCGCCGATGATGCACACCCGTCGGGGCGGGGTGCCGGGGCCTGTGTTCTTACGCATGTAAGGCACGATAGCCCGCCAACCTTACGTATGTAAAGTGAGGGCCATGCCACGCCGCAGGGAACCGCTGACCCGTGACCGGATCCTCGATGCTGCGATCGCGGTCGCCGACCGTGACGGACGCGACGCCCTGAGCATGCGCAACGTCGGCAAGCAACTCGGCGTGGAGGCGATGTCGCTCTACCACCACGTCTCGGGCAAGGAGGCCCTTCTCGATGCCGTGGTCGACCGCATCTTCGCCGGCATCGCGCTGCCGGAACCGGACGAGGACTGGCGGGAGGCCATGTGGCGGCGCGCGTCGTCGGCGCGGGACCAGCTCGCCGCCCACCCGTGGGCGCTCGGCCTGATCGAGTCGCGGCGTACGCCGGGGGAGGCGCTGTTGCGTCACCACGACGCCGTGCTGGGCAGCCTCCGCCGCGGCGGGTTCTCGGTCGCCGGTGCGGCCCACGCCTTCTCGGTCATCGACGCCTACGTCTACGGCTTCGTGCTCACCGAGGCCAACCTGCCCTTCGAGGCGCCCGAGGAGGTCGGTGAGGTGGCCGGTGACCTGATGGCCCAGCTGCCGCAGGATGCCTTCCCCCACCTCGCCGAGATGGTCGTCGAGCACGCGCTGCTGCCGGGCTATGACTACCGCGAGGAGTTCGGCCACGGCCTCGAGCTGGTGCTCGACGGACTTGCGAGGTGGCGATGACACTCGCTCCGCTCCTGGCCGAGATCGCCGCGTGCCGCATCTGTGCCGACGCGCTGCCGCACCAGCCCCGCCCGGTGGTCCGCGCCGGTGCCGCCGCGCGCCTGCTGCTCGTCGGCCAGGCGCCCGGCCGGCGCGTCCACGAGTCCGGGGTGCCGTGGGACGACCCGAGTGGACGGCGCCTGCGCGAGTGGCTCGACCTCGACCCTGCCGACTTCTACGACCCCGAGCAGGTCGCGCTGGTCCCCATGGGCTTCTGCTTCCCGGGGTCGGCGCGTTCGGGCGACCTGCCGCCCCGACCCGAGTGTGCCCCGACGTGGCATCCGCCCCTGCTCGCCGCGATGCCGGACGTCGGCCTGCGGGTCCTGATCGGTCGCCACGCGGTCGGCCGGTACTGGTCCGGTGCCCAGCGCGCGCTGGCCGAGGCGGTGGGGGCGGCGGCCGAGGCCGACGGCGACACCCTCGTGCTGCCCCATCCCTCCCCGCGCAACCAGCGCTGGCTCGCGCAGCACCCGTGGTTCGTGGCCGAGGTGCTGCCGCTCGTGCGCCGGCGGGTCCACGCCGCGCTCGCACATTCTTGACTCGTTCCAAACAACTGGGCAGACTGGCCCCATGGCCACCACCGACTTCGTCCACCAGTTGCGGGACGCCGCGCTGCGGGTGACGCGGCCGCGGCTGGCCGTCCTGGGTGCCGTCGAGGCGCACCCCCACGCCGACACCGGCACGGTGATCGGCGCCGTACGCCGCGACCTGCCCGACGTGTCCCACCAGGCCGTCTACGACTCGCTGGAGAAGCTCACGGCCGCCGGCCTGGTGCGACGCATCCAGCCCAACGGCTCGGTCGCCCGCTACGAGACCCGCACCGGCGACAACCACCACCACGTGGTGTGCCGCACCTGTGGTGCGATCTCCGACGTCGACTGCGCGGTGGGGGAGGCGCCCTGCCTCACCGCCGCCGAGGACAACGGCTTCGCCATCGACGAGGCCGAGGTCATCTACTGGGGCACCTGCCCCAGTTGTGCTGCCACGACTTCCTGAAACCCGCCCAACACTGGAAGGAACACATGTCCGAGAACACCGCTGCCGAGGGTGGCTGCCCCGTCGCCCACGACATGCCGCACCCCACCCAGGGAGTGCAGAACACCCACTGGTGGCCCAACCGGCTCAACCTGAAGATCCTCGCGAAGCACACCGACGTCATCGACCCGATGGACGAGGACTTCGACTACGCGACCGAGTTCGCCAAGCTCGACCTCGCCGAGGTCAAGCGGGACATCGAGGACGTGCTCACCACCTCCCAGCCCTGGTGGCCGGCCGACTTCGGGCACTACGGCCCCTTCATGATCCGGATGGCCTGGCACTCGGCCGGGACCTACCGCGTCACCGACGGCCGCGGCGGCGCCGGTGAGGGCCAGCAGCGGTTCGCACCGCTGAACTCCTGGCCCGACAACGGCAACCTCGACAAGGCGCGCCGCCTGCTGTGGCCGGTGAAGAAGAAGTACGGCAAGCAGATCTCCTGGGCCGACCTGATGATCCTCACCGGCAACGTGGCCCTGGAGTCGATGGGGTTCGAGACCTTCGGCTTCGCCGGCGGCCGCCAGGACGTCTGGGAGCCCGAGGACGAGGTCTACTGGGGTGCCGAGACCGAGTGGTTGGGCAGCGAGAAGCGCATCACCACCGCTGATGGCAAGCGTGAGCTCGAGCGCCAGCTGGGCGCCACCCACATGGGCCTGATCTACGTGAACCCCGAGGGCCCGGAGGGCGAGCCGGACCCGGTCAAGGCCGCGCACGACATCCGCACCACCTTCGGTCGGATGGCGATGAACGACGAGGAGACCGCCGCGCTGATCGTCGGCGGCCACACGTTCGGCAAGACCCACGGCGCCCACCCCGAGGACCAGCAGGGCCCCGACCCCGAGGCCGCCCCGCTCGAGGCCCAGGGCCTGGGTTGGACCAACGGCTACGGCTCCGGCCACGGCATGGACGCCCTCACCTCCGGCCTCGAGGTCACCTGGACCTCCACGCCCATCCGGTGGGGCCACGAGTTCCTCAAGAACCTCTACGGCTACGAGTGGGAGCTGATGCAGAGCCCCGCCGGCGCCCACCAGTGGGTCGCCAAGGACGCCGAGGAGACCGTGCCCGACGCGCACCGCGAGGGCGTCAAGCACCGGCCGACCATGCTGACGACCGACCTGTCGCTGCGCATGGACCCGGCGTACGCCGAGATCACCAAGCGGTGGCTGGACAACCCCGCCGAGCTCGAGGACGCCTTCGCTCGTGCGTGGTACAAGCTCACCCACCGCGACATGGGCCCGATCCAGAACTACCTCGGCCCCGAGGTCCCGGCCGAGGAGCTGCTCTGGCAGGACCCGCTGCCCGACCGCGGTGACTACTGGCTCACCGACGAGGACGTCGCCACGCTGAAGGAGCAGATCCTGGCGAGCGACCTGACCGTGTCGCAGCTGGTCTCGGTCGCCTGGGCCTCGGCCTCCACCCACCGTGTGAGCGACATGCGCGGTGGCGCCAACGGTGCGCGCATCGCCCTGGAGCCGCAGGTCGGCTGGGAGGTCAACAACCCCGACCAGCTCGCCACCGTGCTGTCGGCGCTGCGTGGCATCAAGGACGGGTTCGGCAAGCAGGTCTCGCTGGCCGACCTCATCGTGCTGGGCGGCACGGCTGCGGTCGAGAAGGCCGCGGCCGACGCCGGTGTCACCGTCACGGTGCCGTTCACGCCGGGCCGGGTCGACGCCACGCAGGAGAAGACCGACGTGGAGTCCTTCGCCTGGCTCGAGCCGATCGCCGACGGGTTCCGCAACTACGTCGGCAAGGGTGCCGAGCTGCCCGCGGAGTACCACCTCATCGACCGCGCCAACCTGCTCTCGCTCAGTGCACCGCAGATGACGGCCCTGGTGGGTGGCATGCGCGTGCTGGGCACCAACCACGACGGGTCCGCGGACGGCGTCTGGACCGACCGTCCCGGCCAGCTGACCAACGACTTCTTCGTCAACCTGCTCGAGCTGGGCAACACGTGGAAGCCGCTGGACGGCGAGGGCGACGAGGCCACGCGCTACGAGTGCCACGGCCCCGACGGTGAGAAGCTGTGGACCGGCAGCCGCGTGGACCTGGTCTTCGGCGCCAACTCCGAGCTGCGTGCGGTCGCCGAGGTCTACGGTGCCGACGACGCCCACCAGAAGTTCGTCTCGGACTTCGCCACGGCCTGGGCCAAGGTCATGGACCTGGACCGCTACGACATCTGAGTCGGGTCCTGATCGAGTGCCGAGTCGGCGCGAACTCGACGAGTTCGCGCCGACTCGGCCTTTTTCGGGGGAGTCCCGTCCCGGCCCGGTTCAGCGCTCGAGCAGGGCCTTGAGCCGGGCCAGGTCCTTGGCCATCGCGCGCCGCATCGCGGCCGCGACCAGCGGCGCCGACAGTGCGCCGAACCCCCGCGGGGCCCCGTCGTTGCGCAGCGTCATCCGCGTCCCGTCGCGGGTGGCCTCCCAGGCGTAGGTGGTGCGCATGGGGAACGGCCCGTCGGTGGTCTCCATCACCAGCCGCTCGCCCGGCACCAGGTCCACCACGCGGTAGGTGTAGGCGAGCCGCCGCCGAAGGAAGTGGGCGACGAAGTCCAGCTCGGAGCCGAGGCGCACCGGCGGCTCGGTCCGCCACTCGACCGAGGAGATGTTGGCGTACCACTCCGGCGCGTTGGTGGGGTCGCCCGCGTAGTCGGCCACGACCGCGACCTCCCGCTCGATCACGGTCTCCACCTGCACCTCGACGACCATGGCCGGATCCTAGGCGTCGCCGCAGCGGCGATGACAGGTGTCACCCCGGATCGGTGACCGCGCCCGATGGTCACTCCGGCGCCCGCGGGCGAGGCTGCTGCCATGAGCGAGCCAGCACTGCGGGTCGAGGACCTCCACAAGACCTTCCGCCGGCCCGGGTCCGGTCCCGTGCACGCCGTCGCCGGCATCGACCTCACGGTCGAGCGCGGCGAGGTGGTCGCGGTCCTCGGGCCCAACGGGGCCGGCAAGACGACCACCCTGGACATGGTGCTCGGGCTGACCGAGCCCACCAGCGGCACCGTGCGGGTGCTCGGGACGCCGCCGCGGCAGGCAGTGGCCGAGGGCCGCATCTCGGCGGTGCTCCAGACCGGCGGGCTGCTGCGCGACCTGACGGTCCGCGAGACCGTGCAGATGATCGCCTCCACCTTCGCCACCCCGGCCGACGTCGACGCGGTGCTCGACCGGGCCGGTCTCGCCGCGCTCGCCCGGCAGCGGGTCTCGAAGTGCTCCGGCGGCGAGCAGCAGCGACTCCGGTTCGCCCTCGCGCTGGTGCCCGACCCGGACCTGCTGGTGCTCGACGAGCCCACTGCCGGGATGGACGTCACCGCACGCCGGGAGTTCTGGGCGACCATGCACGCCGAGGCCGACCGCGGCCGCACCGTCCTCTTCGCCACCCACTACCTCACCGAGGCCGACGACTTCGCCGAGCGCATCGTGGTGGTCGACCGCGGCCGGATCGTCGCCGACGGCACCACGAGCGAGATTCGCCGGCACGCGGCCGACCGCACCGTCAGCGCCGTGCTCCCGGGCGACGTCGGCGACCTCCCCGGCGCGGTCGACGTACGCCGCGACGGCGACCGGGTGCTGGTCCGCGCGACCGACTCCGACGCGGTCGCCGCCGCACTGCTCGCGCGCGGCGGCCACGACCTGCTGATCGCCGAGGCCGACCTGGAGGACGCGTTCGTCGCGCTCACCGAGCCCGGGGAGGTCGTGGCGTGAACACCACCTACCTCGCACTCGAGACCCGGCGGGTCGCGCGGGACCTCGCCGGCCTGTTCTTCATCGTCGGCCTCCCGGCCTTCCTGTACCTGATCTTCGGCGCCGGGCAGGAGTGGGGCGACGTCCAGCTGGAGCACGGCAACGTGGCGATGTACGTCATGGTCGGGATGGCGGCGTACGGCGCCGTCACCGCGACCACCGGGGTCGGCGGGTCGGCGGCGGTCGAGCGGATGCAGGGCTGGGGCCGGCAGCTGGGCCTGACCCCGCTGAGCGATCGCCACTACGTCGCCCTGAAGGCCGTGGTCGCGGTGGCCATCGCCGCGCTCCCCGTGCTGCTCATCTTCGGCCTCGGCTGGGTCACCGGAGCGCAGGCGGAGGCCTGGGTCTGGGTCGTGTGCGCGCTGGCGGTCCTGCTCGGGGCGACCACCTTCGCGCTCTACGGACTCGCCATCGGCCTGGCCTTCCGCAGCGAGTCCGCGGTGAGCGTGGCGGGCGGCAGCCTCGTCATCCTGGGGTTCCTCGGCAACCTGTTCTTCCCGCTGACGGGCACGATGCTGACGATCGCCAAGTTCACGCCGCTGTACGGGTACGCCGCCCTCGCCCGGTTCCCGATCGCCGAGGGCGGCTACACCGACGCCGACGGCGGGCTCGGGAGCGACCCGTTGTGGTTGCCGATCACTAACGTGGTGGTGTGGACGTTGATCTTCGCGGCGGTGGCGACGCTCGTCGTACGCCGCAGCCGGGGCCGGCAGTGACCGACAGCCCCCACCTGCCACCGAGCCCGTGGGCACGGTGGGGCTGGGCGATGAGCGCGGTCTGGTTGATCTTCCTGGCGTTCCCCGTCGTGGAGGTCCTGACCGGCGACCTCGCCGCGTGGCAGCAGGTCGTCGGGCTCGTCCTGCTAGTGAGCTTTGCAGGCGTCTACCTGCACGCCTTCACCGAGCACCCGCCCGGCAAGCCGGGGCGGCTCGACCTGTCCGCGTCGGCGCACCTGGGTCTCCTGGTGGCGCACACCGCCGGGCTGGTCGTGCTCGACCCGGCCGTGGGTGTGGGGACGCTGCCCTTCCTCGGGGCGATCGCGGTCTTCACGATGAGGGCCCTGCCGGCCGGCGTCGTCGTGGTCGCCGCGATGGCCACGCCGCCGACCCTCGCTGCGGCAGGTGTCGCCGACTGGGGCGCCCTCATCCTCACCGTCATCACCGGCTGCGTGGCGATCGTGTGCACCATCGTGCGGGTCATCGACTCCCGCGACGACGTCTGGCGACAGGCCCGACGCGACTACGACATCGTCGCCGAACGCGAGCGGGTCGCCCGCGACGTCCACGACGTGCTGGGCCACAGCCTCACCGTGCTGGCGGTCAAGGCCGAGCTCGCCGAGCGGATGCTCGACCGCGATCCGGAGCGGACCCGCCACGAGCTGCAGCAGATCCAGTCGCTCACCCGCGAGTCGATGGCCGAGATCCGGGCCACGGTCGCCGGGCTGCGGGTGGCGCGGCTGGCCGACGAGCTGGTGGCGGCCCGCGCCGCACTCGCCGACGCCGGCATCGACGCCGAGGTGCCGACCGCGACCGATGCCGTCGACCCCCGCCACCGACTGGTGCTCGCCTGGGTGGTGCGCGAGGCGGTCACCAACGTGGTGCGCCACTCCGGGGCGCAGCGGTGCGAGGTGGTGCTGGCCAGCAACGGCCTCCGGGTGGTCGACGACGGCGTCGGACCCGCCGGCAGTGTCGAGGGCACCGGACTGCGTGGCCTGCGCGAGCGCGTCGCCGCGGCGGGCGGTCGCGTCGACATCGGCGCCGGCGACCAGCGGGGCACCGTGGTGGAGGTGGAGCTGTGAGTGACGTGATCCGGGTGCTGCTGGCCGATGACCAGGCCATGGTGCGGGGCGCGCTCGCGGCGCTGCTCGACCTCGAGCCCGACATCGAGGTCGTCGCCCAGGTCGGCAGCGGCGACGAGGTGGTCGAGGCGGCCCGCGGGGCCACCGTCGACGTGTGCGTGCTCGACATCGAGATGCCCGGGTCCGACGGCATCGCCGCCGCGGCGCAGGTGCGTGACGAGCTGCCCGGCGTACGCAGCGTCATCGTGACCACCTTCGGCCGACCGGGCTACCTGCGGCGCGCGCTCGAGGCGGGCGCCGACGGGTTCCTGGTCAAGGACACCCCGGCGACCGAGTTGGCCGAGGCCGTCCGGCGGATCCACGCCGGGCTGCGGGTGGTCGACCCCGCACTGGCGGCCGAGTCGCTCGCCGAGGGCGCGAACCCGCTCACCGAGCGGGAGCGGGAGGTCCTTCGCTGCGCCCGCGAGGGGCTGCGGGTGGCCGAGATCGCGACGCGCGTGCACCTCTCCCCGGGCACGGTGCGCAACTACCTGTCCTCGGCGATCGGCAAGACCGGCGCCGCCACCAGCACCCAGGCGGCCCAGGCCGCGGACGCCCGCGGCTGGCTGTGACCCGTCGGGTCAGGCCGGGCAGTTGGTGTCGAGGTAGCTGCTGAACGCAGCCTCCTCGTCGGCCTCGGCGGGGTACGCCGTCGGCGCGTAGGACGGGTCGAGCTCGCCCTCGATGCGGTCCAGGCTCGCCAGCAGGCCCGCCCGTGCGGCGCCCGACATCGCCTCGGGGAAGCCGAGGTCGCGGACCCGCACCAGTGCGTCGCGGGTGTCGCCGGGGCCGTCGGTCGCCTCGGTGGCGCGGTCGGCCGAGGCCGTGGTCGACAGGGTGCCCCACGCGGCGCAGAACTGAAGGTCGGTCGGGGCGTCGGCGGACGCGGTCGCCTCGGGGGCGGCCTGGTCGGTGCCGGCGACCTGCTCGAGGATGAAGGCGAGGAGGACCACCAGGGCGACGATGCCGAGTCCCATCCCGATCCGTGCGCCGGCGCTCTCAGCCATCTGCCTGTCGTCCCTCTTCTTCCTCGCGTCCCCCCAGACAGCGTTGCACAGTGTCACACAGTCAGATCCAGCGGCTGAACCAGATCCTGGCCAGCCACTCGCCGTGGGTCAGCAGTCCGTTGGTCCAGATCGGCCAGAACCAGGCGAAGTTGATCAGTACCAGTATCACGTATGCCCCGGAGACCACCACACCCGCCGTCCGGGCCGGCCCGGCGACGGTGCCGGCGCCCAGCAGCCGCCCGATCAGCAGTGTCAGGGCGATGACCAGGAACGGCAGCATCCCGATCGCGTAGAACAAGAAGATCGGCCGGTCGTCGTAGAGCAGCCACGGCAGCCACGTCACGAGGCCGCCGACCACGGCCACCCCGAACCGCCAGTCGCGGGTGCCCAGCCACAGGGCGCCGGCGACGAGCAGCGCCAGCGAGCCGCCCCACCACAGCACCGGCGTACCGATGAGGAGGACCTGCCGGATGCAGTCGCTGTCCGGGGCGGCGTCACAGCCCTGCTCCCCGGGCGGGATGTCGTTGGTGACGGCGACGCCGACGGGGCGGTTGAGCAGCGGCCAGCCCAGGGGATCGGACTCGTAGGTGTGGGTCGAGCAGTTCAGGAAGTTGGCGTGGAAGGTGTAGACGTCCTGGTGGTAGTACCAGAGCGAGCGCAACGACTGCCACGCCTCCGCCGGGCCGGTGGCGTCGGGCTCGGTCGCGGTGGGCCAGCGGGCTGTCTCGTCGAGGTCATCGGCGACGAAGGAGTCCTCGTCCTCGGCGCAGTGGCCGGCGCCGGTGAACTGGGTGTACTGCGTGGAGGAGAGGTGTTCCTCGTACTCCGGGGCGTGGGCGAGCCAGCCGCCCCACGTGGCGACGTAGGTCAGCGCCGCCACCACCACGAGCTGGCCGAACGCGGGCAGACCGTCGGCGAGCGCCGAGCGCAGGACCGGCTGCCGTACGCCGAGGGACCGGCGCGCTCCCGCACTCCAGAACCACACCAGCAGCCCGAACCCCGCGAGTGGCCAGATCGCGCCCCACTTGGTGCCGCAGGCGAGTCCGAACATCACGCCACCGGTCAGCAGCCACGGCCGGTACAGCACCGCCCGGACCGGTCCCCAGCGGCCGGCCCGGTGGCCGCCGTCGCCGAACGACCGGGCCAGTCGTCGGCGGTACCAGTCGCGGTCGGCGACCACGCACGCCACGCCACACAGCAGGAACAGCGCGTAGAAGATGTCCAGCAGCGCCAGCCGGGACAGCACGAAGTGCAGGCCGTCGAGCATCAGCAGCACGCCCGCGACGCAGCCCAGCAGCGTGGAGCCGGTCATGCGGCGTACGAGGCGGATGAGCACGAGCACCATCAGGGCACCCGCGACCGCGGACATGATCCGCCAGCCGAACGGGTCCATCCCGAACAGCGTCTCGCCGAGTCCGATGAGCCACTTGCCGACGTCGGGGTGGACCGTCAGCGACGGGTCGCCGGTCCACAGCCCGGTCGTGGTGCCGTCGAGGATGTCGGCGTTGAGGTCGGTGTCGGGGTTGCCGTCGGCGTCGTCCTTGTGGTCGCGGACGTAGCCGTTGCGCCACAGCGACCAACCGTCCTTGGCGTAGTAGGTCTCGTCGAAGGCGAACCTCGCCGGGTTGCCGAGGCCGACCAGGCGCAGCGCGAAGGCGATCAGCGTGATCAGGACCGGCGCCAGCCACCCCACGAGCCGGTCGTGGCGGCTGAGCCCGGACAGGGCGCCGCGGGCCCGGTCGGCGGCCGAGGGGACCAGCCGCCCGGTCGCGGTGCGGGACAGCATGGCCGTGCTCGCCGACGGTTCGCGCTCGGGGCGGTCGTCGACGGCGGTCACGAGGGCACTCTAGTGAGAGGTCGGTGAGCGATGGCTGCGATGATCGGGCGCGTGACGGACTCCCCGGGCGTGCTGGTGCTCGCCGCGACGCCGATCGGCCACGCGGCCGACGCGCCGCCGCGGCTGGCGACCGAGCTCGCCGCCGCCGACGTCGTCGCCGCCGAGGACACCCGCCGGCTGCGGCGGCTGGCGAGTGACCTGGGGGTGACCGTCGCGGGACGGGTCACCTCCTACTTCGAGGGCAACGAGGCGGCCCGGACGCCCCAGCTCCTGGAGGCGCTGCAGCGGGGCGAGCGCGTGGTGCTGGTGACCGATGCGGGCATGCCCAGCGTGTCGGACCCGGGCTACCGGCTCGTGACGGCCGCGGTGGCTGCGGACGTCCCGATCACCTCGGTGCCCGGGCCGTCGGCGGTCCTGACGGCACTCGCGGTCTCGGGCCTGCCGGTCGACCGGTTCTGCTTCGAGGGCTTCCTGCCGCGCAAGGCGGGGGAGCGCACGCGACGCCTCGCGGCGCTGGCCGCCGAGCAGCGCACGATGGTCTTCTTCGAGGCGCCCCACCGCACCGCGGCTGCCCTCGCGGCGATGGCCGAGGTCTTCGGACCGGACCGGGCCGGTGCGGTCTGCCGCGAGCTCACCAAGACCCACGAGGAGGTACGCCGCGGGCCGCTCGGCGAGCTCGTCGACTGGGCCGCCGACGGCGTACGCGGCGAGGTCACCGTGGTCGTGGCCGGCGCCGACGACACCGCCCAGGTGTCCAACGACCCGGACAGCCTGCGCGCAGCCGTCGCCGAACTGGAAGAGTCCGGGATGCGGCGCAAGGATGCGATCGCGGCGGTCGCCGACCAGGCGGGCCTGCCCAAGCGAGAGGTGTACCAAGCGGTGCACGTCGGCTGACGCCGTACGGCGGCGCGGCGGCACCGACCCACCGAGCGAGGAACGAGCGAGCGACATGGCGACCAACACCCGCATCGAGACGGTGACCCGCGACGGGCTGGAGTTCCCCGTCATCGACGACGGTCCGCTGGACGGCGAGCCCATCGTGCTGCTGCACGGGTTCCCCGAGCGCGCCACCTCGTGGCGCTACGTCGCGCCGCTGCTGCACGCTGACGGCTACCGCACCCTGGCGATGGACCAGCGCGGCTACGCGCCGCACGCGCGACCGGGGCGCCGTCGTGACCACCGGGTGCCCGACCTCGTCGACGACGTCGTCGCACTCGTCGACCGGGTCGGTGGCAGCGCCCACGTCGTCGGCCACGACTGGGGAGCGGTGGTGGCGTGGTCGTTGGCCGCCGAGCACCCCGACCGCGTCCGCAGCCTCACCGCGGTCTCGGTGCCCCACCCGCAGGCGTTCCTGCGGTCCTGGCTGACCTCGCGGCAGGGCCTGAAGTCCTGGTACATGCTGGCCTTCCAGCTGCCCCGCGTGCCCGAGTGGATGGGCCGCACCGGCCGGATGACGCCGATGCTGCGCCAGATGGGGATGACCGACGAGGACGTCGCCCGCTTCGAGGCCGAGATCCTCGACGACGGCGCCCTGCGGGGCGGGCTGATGTGGTACCGCGGCCTCCCGCTCACCGACCTGCGCCGCTCCGCCGGCCGGATCCGCGTCCCGACCACGCTGGTGTGGAGCGACGACGACGGCGCCATCGCCCGCGCCCCCGTCGACCGCACGCCGCGCTGGGTGACCGCCCCCTACGAGCTGGTCGTGCTCGAGGGCGTCACCCACTGGATCCCGACCCAGGCGCCCGAGGCGCTCGCCGACGCGGTGCTCGCACGGGTGCAGGGCGACGGGTGACCGCGGTGGTCGGGCCGGTCGAGGCCTCCGGCACCCCCTACGGTGGTCGCCATGGCTGAGGAGCGTCCCCCGGCACCGGAGCCGCTGCCGCACCCGGTGGTCGACAACCACTGCCACCTCGACATCAAGCGGGTCGACGCGCGCGACACCGACCCCCACCTCCACCCCGGCGGTGGCGACGACGTCGACCGGGCGCTCGCGGACGCGGCAGCGGTCGGCGTACGCCGCATCGTGCAGATCGGGTGCGACCTCTCCGGCGCGCGGTGGGCGGTCGAGGCGGCCCGCACCCACGAGGAGCTGGTCGCCGGTGTCGCGCTGCACCCCAACGAGGCGCCGCGGCTCGAGGCGGCCGGCGAGCTCGAGGCGGCGTGGGAGGAGATCGAGCGCCTGGCCGCGGACCCGGTCGTGCGTGCGGTGGGGGAGACCGGCGTCGACCACTTCCGCACCGGCGAGGAGGGCCGGCCCGCGCAGCTGCGGTCCTTCGCCTGGCACGTCGACCTGGCCAAGCGGTTGGGCAAGACGCTGGTCATCCACGACCGCGAGGCCCACCAGGACGTGCTCGACGTCATCGACGGCGAGGGCGCACCCGAGCGGTGGGTGATGCACTGCTTCTCCGGCGACGGCGACTTCGCCCGGGAGTGCCTGGACCGCGGTGCCCACCTCTCCTTCGCGGGCACGGTCACCTTCAAGAACGCCGAGGCGGTGCGCGAGGGACTGCGCCTCGCACCGCAGGACCGGGTGCTCGTCGAGACCGATGCGCCCTACCTGACGCCGACGCCGTTCCGCGGCCGGACCAACGCCTCCTACCTCGTCCCGCTCACCGTGCGGCGCATGGCCGAGGAGCGGGGGGAGGACCTCACCGAGCTCTGCGCCGCCATCGAGGCGAACACCTTCGCCGCCTTCGGGGGCGCCTGGTGACGCGTGTGACGGGCGATCACGGTCAACCGCGTTGACCTTGTGAATCCGGTCACGACATCCGCCTGACGCGGCCCCGCAGAGTTGCAATCGCCGGTCGGGCTTGTTTCCGTGGGGCACGAACGCCGGGATCGGACGATCCCGAGCCAGCACCGGGAGGCCCTGCTTCCCGGGGGCGCGTGGGACGTATGAGGTCCCATGACCACCCGTCTGGGACGCTGGCCGGGACCGAGGACCGGGACCACGACCAACGGAGCACCGTGCCCGCCAACGAGCACAGGAACGCCATGTCTACTCTCATCAGCCGCCTGGCCGCGAGCCGGGCCGTCATCGTCGCCACCGTCGCCGCCGTGCTGCTCGCCGTGGCCGGCGCCAGCTACGGCTACACCGCCCTCACCACCACCGTCACCCTGTCGGTGGACGGCGAGGAGCGCGAGGTCAGCGTCTTCGGCGGCGACACCGTCGACGACGTGCTCGAGGCCGAGGGCCTCGAGGTCAGCGACCGCGACGTCGTCTCGCCCGCGCTCGACTCCAGCGTCGACGACGGCAGCACGGTCGCCGTGCGCTACAGCCGCCCGCTGGACCTGACCGTCGACGGCAAGGACACCACCCACTGGGTGACCGCCACCAGCGTCGACGCGGCACTGGACCAGATCGGCCGTTCCTTCGACCGCGGCAAGCTCTCGGTCAGCCGCAGCGCCGACATCGACCGCGAGGGCCTCGAGCTTGACGTGGTGACGTCGAAGAAGATCACCGTCGAGCTCGCCGGCGACAAGCCCAAGAAGGTCCGCGTCGCCGCCCGCACCGTCGAGGGTGCGCTCGACGAGCTCGGTGCGAAGGTCGGCAAGCGCGACGAGGTCAAGCCCGGCCGCGACAAGCAGCTCAAGGACGGCATGACCGTCGTGTTCAACGACAAGCAGGTCAAGAAGGTCTCCGTCGAGGGTGAGTCCTACGAGGTCGACACCGTCACCCGCGAGAACGACTCGATGACCGAGGGCACCGAGAAGGTCGTCGACGAGGGCAGCGCCGGCACCCGAGACGCGACGTACCGCGTCGTCCGTGTCAACGGCGACGTCACCGAGCGCAAGCTGCTCAACGCCGACGTGGTCACCAAGGCCCAGCCGCGCATCGTCGAGGTCGGCACCAAGCCCGAGGTCGCCCCGGCCACCGGCCCGGTCAACCTCAGCGGTGTCTGGGCCCGCCTCGCGCAGTGCGAGTCCGGTGGCAACCCGGGCGCGGTCAACCCCGCCGGCCCGTACTACGGCCTCTACCAGTTCACCGCCTCCACCTGGCGCAGCGTCGGCGGCAGCGGACTGCCGCACCAGGCCAGCCCCGCCGAGCAGACCAAGCGGGCGCAGATCCTGCAGCAGCGCTCGGGCTGGGGCCAGTGGCCGGCCTGCGCCTCCAAGCTGGGGCTGCGCTGAGCCACCCCCGGAGCAGGCGGGCCGATGCCCTAGCCTGCTGCGCATGACGACACCGACCGACGGGCCGAGGCTTCTCGGCCCGTCGGAGGTGCGTGCGCTGGCCGATCGGCTCGGCCTGCGGCCGACCAAGCAGCGCGGCCAGAACTTCGTCATCGACGCCAACACCGTGCGACGCATCGTGCGCGAGTCCGGTGTCGACTCCTCCGACACCGTGGTCGAGGTCGGTCCCGGCCTCGGCTCGCTGACGCTGGCACTGCTCGAGACCGGTGCCGCGGTCACGGCCATCGAGGTCGACCCGCTGCTGGCCGGTGAACTGCCCGCCACCGTCGCGGCGTACGCCCCGGACGCGGGGGAGCGGTTCCGCATGGTCGAGGCCGACGCGCTGCGCGTCGTCGACGTCCCGGGGCCTGCGCCGACCGCGCTGGTCGCCAACCTGCCCTACAACGTCTCCGTGCCGGTGCTGCTGCACCTGCTGGGACTGCTGCCGAGCCTCGAGCACGGCCTGGTGATGGTGCAGGCCGAGGTCGCTGACCGGCTGGCCGCCACCCCCGGCTCCAAGGTGTACGGCGTGCCGTCGCTGAAGGCGGCCTGGTTCGCCGACGTACGCCGCGCCGGTGCCGTCGGGCGCAACGTCTTCTGGCCCGCCCCCAACGTCGACTCCGGCCTCGTGGCGTGGACCCGCCGGGACCCGCCGACCACGGCAGTGCCGCGCGAACGGGTGTTCGCCGTGATCGACGCGGCCTTCGCCCAGCGCCGCAAGGCCCTGCGCGGGGCGCTGCGCACCCTGGCCGGCGGCCCCGAGGCCGCGACCGCCGCCCTGGAGGCCGCCGGGGTCGACCCCATGGCCCGGGGCGAGTCCCTGGGACTGGAAGAGTTCGTCGCGATCACCGTCGCGATGGAGGAGGCATGACCGACGCGGGTGGCCCGGAAGGTTCGTCGCCACAAGCGAATTCGTCGTCCTTCGGCGGCAGCGACGACATGATCGCTGGTGACGACGCGACCCGCGCGAGCGTCACGGTGCGCGCACCGGCCAAGATCAACCTCCACCTGGGCGTGGGGGCGCTCGGCGCCGGCGGGTTCCACCCGCTCGCGACCGTCTACCAGGCGATCGGGCTCTACGAGGACGTCACGGTCAGCGACCAGCAGGACTGGTCGGTGCACCTCACCGGCGAGGCGGACCTCGACCTGGCCGACGTGCCGGTCGACGAGAGCAACCTCGCCGTGCGCGCGGCGCGGGCGCTGTGCGTCCACCACGGCCTGACCGACCATGCCGCCCGCATCGAGATCCGCAAGGGCATCCCCGTCGCGGGCGGACTCGCCGGCGGTTCGGCCGACGCCGCCGCCACCCTGCTGGCGCTCGACCGGCTCTGGGACCTGCGGACCTCCGACGAGGACCTGCTCCGGCTGGGCGCCGACCTCGGCAGCGACGTCCCCTTCGCCCTCCTCGGCGGTACGGCGACCGGGCTGGGCCGCGGCGAGGAGGTGGCGCCGCTGGAGGACGGCGGTGACTGGTGGTGGTGCGTCGTGCCCCACGCCGAGGGCCTCTCGACCCCGGCGGTCTACCGCCACTTCGACGAGCTCAGCGGTGACGGCGTACCCCCGCCGGCGGTGCCCGACGAGCTGCGCCGCGCCCTGGCCTCGGGCGACCCCGAGCGCCTGGCGGCCCAGCTGCACAACGACCTGCAGGCACCCGCCCTGGACCTGCGGCCCGAGCTCCGGCGTACCTTCGACGACGGCGTCGCGGCCGGCGCGCTGGCCGCACTGCTGTCCGGCTCCGGTCCGACCGTGCTGCTGCTGTGTGCCGACCAGGCCGGCGTCCACGAGGTGCGCCGCGCGATGGTCGAGGCCGGCCACGAGCGTGCCGTGGTGGCCCCGGGCCCGGTGCCCGGGGTGCACGAGGTCGTCTACGAGAACGCCCCCGACACGAGGAACCTGCGCTAGTGCCCAACCTGCTCAACCTGGAACGGGTGTCGAAGGCCTACGGCATCCGACCGCTGCTCGACGACGTCTCGCTCGGCGTCAACGCCGGGGAGCGCATCGGCATCGTCGGCCGCAACGGCGACGGCAAGACGACGCTGCTGCGGGTCATGACCGGCGACGAGCCTCCCGACGACGGCCGGGTGTCGCAGCAGCGTGGCACCCGCATCGGCTACCTGCGCCAGCGCGACGACTTCCACGACGACCACACGGTGCGCGACGTCGTCCTCGGCGGGATGGCCGACCATGAGTGGGCGGCCGATGCGCGGTCGCGCGAGGTCGTCGACGAGCTGCTGGTCGGCATCGACCTCGACCGGGTCGTCGACGGTCTCTCCGGCGGCGAGCGGCGCCGCTGCGCGCTGGCCGGCCTGCTGCTGGGCGACCATGACCTGGTCGTCCTGGACGAGCCCACCAA
Source organism: Nocardioides panacisoli (assembly GCF_019448235.1). Lineage (NCBI taxonomy): Bacteria > Bacillati > Actinomycetota > Actinomycetes > Propionibacteriales > Nocardioidaceae > Nocardioides > Nocardioides panacisoli. The sequence continues at coordinate 2,149,212 of NZ_CP080409.1, read as the reverse complement.
CCACCTCGACGTGGAGGCCGTCGACTGGCTGGCCCGCCACCTCGCCACGCGCTCCTCGGCGCTCGTGGTCGTCACCCACGACCGGTGGTTCCTCGACGCGGTGTGCCAGCGGACCTGGGAGGTCCACGACGGCGCGGTCGACGCCTACGAGGGCGGGTACGCCGCGTTCGTCCTGGCCAAGGCCGAGCGCCAGCGCCAGGCCGCGGCCAGCGAGGCGCGGCGCCAGAACCTGGTCCGCAAGGAGCTGGCCTGGCTGCGTCGTGGTGCCCCGGCGCGGACGTCGAAGCCGAAGTTCCGCGTGGACGCCGCCAACGCCCTGATCGACGACGTGCCGCCGCCGCGCGATCGGCTGGAGCTGGAGCGGTTCGCGACGCAGCGCCTGGGCAAGGACGTCGTGGACCTGGAGGACGTCGACTTCTCGCGCGGGGAGAAGTCGCTGCTGCACCACGCCACGTGGCGGCTGGGGCCGGGGGAGCGGATCGGGCTGATCGGCGTCAACGGTTCGGGCAAGACCTCGGTGCTGTCGCTGCTGTCGGGGGAGTTCACCCCCGACGTGGGGCGGGTCCGGCACGGTCGGACGGTGTCGTTGGCGCAGCTGGGGCAGCACGTGGACTTCGTCGATCCGGAGGAGCGGGTGCTCGACGCGATCGAGTCGATCCAGCGCGTTACCCGCACCCGGGACGGTGACGTGAGCGCCTCGGCGATGCTGGAGCGCTTCGGCTTCACCGGTGAGAAGCTCACCGCGCGACTGGGGGACCTGTCCGGTGGCGAGCGTCGCCGGTTCCAGATGCTGCGGCTGCTGCTCGGCGAACCCAACGTGCTGCTGCTCGACGAGCCCACCAACGACTTGGACATCGAGACGCTCACGGTGCTGGAGGACTTCCTCGACACCTGGCCCGGCACCCTCGTCGTCGTCTCCCACGACCGCTACTTCCTCGAGCGCGTCTGCGACTCGGTCTGGGCGCTGCTGGGCGACGGCAAGGTCTCCATGCTTCCCCGCGGCGTCGAGGAGTACCTCGAGCACCGCCGGAGGGTTGAGTCTGCACTTGTTGACACTCGAGTCGGCACTTCTTCACCGTCGGGTGCCGACTCGACCGGGAACACGTCACGACTCGACGCGCAACAAGTGCCGACTCAACCTGCGCGTGGGTCGGCCGAGGAGCGGGCCGCGCGCAAGGAGGTCGCCAAGCTGGACAAGAAGCTCGAGCGGGTGGCGTCACGGGAGGCCGAGCTGGAGGAGGCGATGGCCGCGGCGGCCACCGATCCGGACCGGCTCGCCGAGCTCGGTCGCGAGCACGCAGAGGTGCTCGCGGAGAAGGACGACCTCGAGGCGCAGTGGCTCGAGGCGGCAGAGCTCCTCGACGGATAGTCCCTGACCAAAAGCACCGGCTTCATGCCGATCTGGGTGCTCTTCGTCAGGGACTATCCCGAGAAGGGGCTGAGCAGCTGCCGGAGCAGGCCCTCGAGGTCGGCGCGCTCCGCCTCGGAGAGGCCGACCAGCAGGTCCTGCTCGGCGTCCAGGAGGGCCGCGAACGCCCCGTCGACTGCCTGCTTCCCCTCCGGCGTCAGTCGCACCAGGACCCCGCGCCGGTCGCCGGGGTCGGGATGGCGCTCCACCAGGCCCCGCGCCGCCAACCGGTCGACCCGGTTGGTCATCGTCCCGCTGGTGACCAGCGTCTCGCGCAGCAGTTTGCCCGGCGACAGCTCGTACGGCGTACCGGCGCGGCGCAGCGCGGCCAGGACGTCGAACTCCCAGGACTCGATGGCGTGCGCGGTGAAGGCCTGCTTGCGGGCACGGTCGACGTGGTGGGCCAATCGGGCGATGCGGCTGAAGACCGCCACCGGGCCCAGGTCGAGGTCGGCGCGTTCGCGCGCCCAGGCCTCCAGCAGGGCGTCGACCTCGTCGCGTACCTCGGACATGCGCACAGGCTAACGCAAGATCGAGAATCTTGACATCAAGACAGGCGAGCGTAGGGTGGCGATCGTGGACCACCTGGAGGACCGATGACCCATCGTTGGGACCCCGACCGCTACCTCGCCTACGCCGACGAGCGTGGCCGTCCCTACGTCGACTTGCTCGCCCGGGTCGGCGCCACCGACCCGGCCCACGTGGTCGACCTCGGCTGCGGGCCGGGCAACCTCACCTCCCTGCTCGCCGACCGCTGGCCGGACGCCACGGTCGTCGGCATCGACAGCAGTGCAGAGATGGTGGCAGCCGCCACCGACACCCGGATCGACTTCCGCGTCGGCGACCTGCGCGACTGGGTGTCCTCTGGCGCTGCCGCCGGTGGGGTCGACGTGGTCGTCTCCAACGCCACCCTGCAGTGGCTGCCCGACCACCTCGACCTGCTGCCGGACCTCGTCGCGGCGGTGGCTCCCGGCGGCTGGCTCGCGTTCCAGGTGCCCGCGAACTTCCACGAGCCCAGCCACACGCTGTGCCGCGAGCTCGCCGCCGAGGCGCCGTACGCCGCGCACACCGCCGACGCGCAGCTCCCGGACTCCCACGAGCCCGCCACCTACCTCTCGGCGCTGGCGGCGCTCGGGTGCGAGGTCGACGCGTGGGAGACGACCTACCTGCACGTCCTCGCCGGGCAGGACCCCGTCTTCGCCTGGGTGTCGGGTACGGGTGCGCGCCCGATCCTGCAGGCGCTCCCCGCGGACCTGCGGGCCTCGTTCGAGGAGGAATTCCGGCGGCGGCTGCGGGCGGCGTACCCGCCACAGCCGCACGGCGTGGTGATGCCGTTCCGGCGCGCCTTCGTCGTCGCTCGGGTTCCCAGTTGGTCGTCGGTCGAGCCTGTCGAGACCGTCCGGGAGGAGCGATGAGGCTGCACCACGTCCAGGTCGCCTGCCCGCCGGGCGGTGAGGCCGAGGCGCGCCGGTTCTACGCCGACGGACTCGGGATGAGCGAGGTCGCCAAGCCGGCAGCGCTGGCGGCCCGCGGCGGCGCCTGGTTCCGGGCGTACGACGCCACGGGCGCCGTCACCGCGGAGCTGCACGTCGGCGTGGAGGACCCGTTCCGTCCGGCCCGCAAGGCCCACCCTGCCCTCGTGTTCGACGACGTCGCCGCGCTCGAGGCGACGGGGGAGCGGTTGGCCGCGGCCGGCTTCGAGGTGGACTGGAGCCAGCGTCACTCCTTCGACGGCCACGAGCGGTGCCACGCGTTCGACGGTGCCGGCAACCGAGTCGAGGTGCTGGCGCCGGTTACTCATGAGTAGCATGTGTCCATGAGTCCCGTCCTGAACCTCTGGAAGCGCACCACCGGACTGCCCCTGGTCGGCGAGTCGGTCGGCAAGCGCCTGTTCTCCCTCGGCTTCGCCCAGAAGGCGCCGTACTTCGCCACGATCCGTCCCCGGTTCGTCGAGGTGCGGCCCAACTACGCCGAGCTGGTCATCCCCAAGCGCCGCGGTGTGCACAACCACATCGGCACGGTGCACGCGATCGCGCTGTGCAACGGCCTCGAGGCCGTGATGGGGGCGCTCGCCGAGGTCACCATCCCGAAGGACAAGCGCTGGATCCCCAAGGGGATGGAGGTCGCCTACACCGCGAAGGCGACCAGCGACATCACCTGCACCGCCGAGACCACCCAGGAGCAGTGGGAAACCGCCGACGGTGACCTGCTCGTGGCCGTCAAGGGTGTGCGCGACGACGGCACGGTCGTCATCGACGGCACGATCCGACTCTGGGTGACGCCGAAGAAGTAGCGCCTCAGACCGCGGCGCCGCCACCGCCGCCCATGTCGTACCGACCGCCACCAGCGGCCGCCTCGATGTCGACGCCCTTCTTCTTGCCGCCCAGCAACCGCTTCTGGAGCCACGTCGCGAACGCGGTCAGGATCAGGTTGACCACGATGTAGAGGCTGGCGACCACGAAGATGGTGGGGATGCGGTTGTCGAACTCGAGGAAGATCTGGTTGGAGACCTTGGTGAGTCCGGGCGCCAGGATGTACTGACCCAGTGCAGTGTCCTTCAGCGCGACTACGCACTGGCTGATGATCGCCGGCAGCATCACCTTCACTGCCTGGGGCATCAGCACCAGGTTCATCACCTGCGTCTTGCGCATGCCGACGGCGTACGCCGCCTCGCCCTGCCCCTTGGGGATCGAGTTCACACCGGCGCGGAAGACCTCCGCGAGCACCGAGCCGTTGTAGAGCATCAAGGCGATGACGACGCCCCAGTACGAAGCTCCGGAGGTGTTGATGCCGATCAGGAACCACACGAAGACCATCAGCAGCAGCACGGGGATGGCGCGGAAGAACTCGACGACGGCCCAGGACGGCCAGCGCACCCACGCATGGTCGGACATCTTGCCGACGCCGAAGAGGAAGCCGAAGAGCACCGCCGCCACGATCGCGGTGCCCGCCATCTGGAGCGTCTGCAACAGGCCGTCGACGAGGATGACCTCGAGGTACCGCGGGGTGAGGAAGACCTCCCACTTGTCGTAGGTGAACTGACCCTCCACGTAGAGACGCCACAGCGCCCACAGCAGGAACCCGAGGACGGCGGCGCCGGCAACGACGGTGTAGATGCGGTGCCGGGCAACGGTCTTGGGGCCCGGGGCATCGAAAAGGACGCTCGTGCTCATCAGGCCACCCTCCAGCGACGCTCGAGTCGGTTGGACAGGAACGACGTCACCTCGACGATGATGATGTAGCCGATGGCGAAGGCGATGAAGATCTCGTTCAGCTGGGACGGGAAGTCACGAGTGAGTGAGCGCATCTGATAGACGGCCTCCGCCACGCCGAAGACGGCGGCGACCGAGGTGTTCTTGATCAACGCGATCTGCACGCTCGCGAGCGGCGGCAGGGAGGCCCGGAAGGCCTGCGGCAGCACGACGTTGGTCATCACCCCGCCGAACGGCAGTCCGATCGCCCGGGCCGCCTCGGCCTGGCCGATGTCCACGGAGTTCACGCCGGACCGCAGCGCCTCGCAGACGAAGGTGCTGGTGTAGAGCGTGAGTGCGATGACGGCGGTCGCGAAGAACTGGTTGAACTGGAACTGCCCGATGGAGATGTCGAGGCGGTCGAACCAGCGGAAGTTGAGGGCGCTCCACAAGGTGGGAGCGGTGAACTGGAAGGTGGCGAAGACGATCACCAAGGGGGTGTTGCGCACGACGGTCACGTACGTGGCCGCGGCGCTACGGAGAACGGCGACGGGACCGACGCGCAGGGCCACCAGGAACGTGCCCAGGATCAGCGACAGGACGCCGGAGATGAGAAAGAGCCAGAGGGTGAATCCGAACGCCCTCAGGTAAGCATCAAAGTCGTTGAGGACTGCGTCCACGGCAGCCTTCTCCTCTCTGGCGAACGCCGGGGCGGCGCTGCTCGCGCCGCCCCGGCCGGTCGTCCACTACGTGGTGGCTCAGAACGTCTGGCAGTCGTCGAGCTCCGGGGGCTCCGGGGTCTCGACGCCCGACGGGCCGAGGGTGCCCTCGAAGGCCTCCGCCCAGGTGCCCTCGTCGTACGCGGTGGTCAGCGTCTCGTTGATCCACTCGCACGTCTCGGTGTTGCCGGGCTGGTAGCCGACGCCGATGCGCTCCTCGGAGAACTCGTCCCCGACGACGCTCAGCTCACCCTCGTTCTCGGCAGCGAAGCCGGCCAGGATCGAGCCGTCGGTGGACATGCCGTCGACGGTGCCGTCCATGACCTTCTGCACGCACTCGGAGTAGGAGTCGAAGCCGACGCCCTTGGCGCCCTTCTCGTTGATCCGGTCGATGGAGGTCGACCCGGTCACCGAGCAGACCTCCTGACCCTGCAGCTCGTCGATCGACTCGATGTCGGAGTCGGCCGGGACGAGCAGCTGCTGGCCGGTGATCATGTACGGACCGGTCTGACCGACGACCGAGCGGCGGTCGTCGGTGATGGAGTAGGACGCCAGCACCAGGCCGACGCGCTCCTGTTGGAGGAACGGCTCGCGGTTGTCGGAGACGGTCTCCACCCACTCGACGCCGTCGCCCTGCGGGTCGATGCACAGGTCGGCCACCAGGATCTTGGCGACCTCGACGTCGAAGCCCTTCGGGATGTCGTCCGCGGCACCCTTGAAGCCGAGGCCGGGCTGGTCGTACTTGACGCCGACGCTGATCTCGCCGGAGTCGGCCCACTGGGCCATCTGGGTGCCGTCGTCGAACTTGCCCTCGCAGTCGTCCGCGGCCTCGACGTCCGCGCCACCGCCCTCGGTGCCGGCCTCACCGCACGCAGCGAGCGAGAACGCGAGCCCGATGCCGGCGAAGGCGGCCAGGCTTCTCTTGAACCTCATCTGTCTTCCTTCCGTGTGGGCGGACTGGTGTCCGTCGCTCTTCAGTGCTTGAGGATCTTGCCGAGGAAGTCCTTGGCGCGATCGCTCTGCGGGTTGGTGAAGAAGGACTCGGGGTCGGTCTCCTCGACGATGGCGCCGTCGGCCATGAAGCAGACCCGGTGGGCGGCCGTGCGGGCGAAGCCCATCTCGTGGGTGACCACGATCATCGTCATGCCGCCCTCGGCGAGCTCGACCATGACGTCGAGGACTTCCTTGATCATCTCGGGGTCCAACGCGGAGGTGGGCTCGTCGAAGAGCATCACCTTCGGGTCCATCGCGAGCGCCCGCGCGATGGCGACGCGCTGCTGCTGACCACCGGACAGCTGGGCGGGATACTTCTCGGCCTGGTGGGCGATGCCCACGCGATCCAGCAGCTCGTGGGCCCGCTTCTCCGCCTCGGCCTTGGACTTCTTGCGCACCTTGATCGGCCCCAGCGTGACGTTCTCGAGGATCGTCTTGTGGGCGAACAGGTTGAAGCTCTGGAAGACCATGCCGACGTCGGCGCGGTGGTGCGCCAGGGCCTTGCCCTCCTCGGGCAGTCGCTCACCGTCGATCAGGATCTCGCCGGAGTCGATCGTCTCCAGGCGGTTGATCGTGCGGCACAGCGTGGACTTGCCCGAACCCGACGGCCCGATCACCACGACGACCTCGCCGCGCTTGACCGTGAGGTCGATGTCCTGCAACACGTGCAGCTTGCCGAACCATTTCTGTACGTCGCGCATCACGACGAGGCCATCGGCCCCGGATGCCGGCGGCTGTGCCGCGACGTCCTCCTGCACCGTCATGCGGGTGACGCTAGCGGTGTCGCGGGTCCCGCGGCTAGTACGCAACGCCCCCCGAAACCATTCCGTGATTGACTTGGAACGCCGTGGGCGTGACGCGAACGCACCGGTGGCCCCGCTCGCAGGTCTGCGGGGCCACCGGCATTCGGGGAAACGCTAGGGACGTGAACGCTCCATCCGACGGTGCTGGCGAGCCACCTCGCTCCTGCTCAAGTCGTCGTCGAAGAACATCAGACCGTCCAGGCGGCAGTTGCAGGGATTGCGCTCGGAGCCGTCCTGGGGGAACGAGCCACCGATCTTGATCCCCTTCGGATCCGAGGCGGTGGTGCCGGTCCCGTCGACCTGCCACGGATCCCCGTCCTTGGTGTAGAACCCGCTCAACGCGCGCCCGTTGCGATACAGGGCCATCTCTCCGGTGGTGTAGTCGAAGGTGGCCGCCAGGTGGACCCACTCGCCGTCCGGGAGCAGGTCCTCCCAGTCGGTCGAGGCGGCGAAGGTCTGCGACTCCCCGCCGTCGAGGCGCCGACCCAGGGCCACCAGTCGCAGTTCCCCGTCGACCTGGATCAGCTCTAGCAGCGCACGCACGTTGTGCCCTTCGGAGTCGCCGCTGAGTACGCCGGTCAGTCCGATCGCGTTGTAGCCCGGCGTCGGGTTCTGGCCGGTCATCTTCACCCAACCCATCACGGTGATGCCCTCGGCGCCGTTGAACGCACCCAGCGACTCGGCGCCGTCCCTGTCCCAGACGCCGGCCTTCCATGCCTCACCGGTCGGCGATTCGGCAGCGCTGTGGATCTGGAGCGAGTTGTTGGATCCGGGGTGGGCGCCGTCGTCGACGCGCATGTCCTCCTCGCCGTTGACGAGTTGGATCAGGGTCTTGGACAGGCCCTGGTCCTCCTCGCGGTCGTCACGCGCGGCGAAGGGGTGCTCGAAGTCGTAGCTCGCCACGAGTTCGTCGGCGATCGCGGGCTCGACCGGCTTCGGCACCGGGGCGCGCTTGGTGTCGGCCACCTTCCAGACCGTGCCGTTGCCCTTGGCCAGCAGGTAGAGGTTGTCCTCGGCATCGGTGCCGAAACGCAGGTCGGCGCGGCCGTCGCCGACGAGATCGGGCATGCGCATCCGGGTACCGCCCTCGTCGTAGAGCGCCAGTTCGTGGATCGGCGCCTCGGCGTCGCCGTCGTCGACCATTTCGGGCAGGTCGCTGAAGTACACGCGCCCCTCCACGAGGTCGCCGAAGACGTACTTGCCCCTCAGGCCGGGCAGGTCACCCCGGTGGACGAGCCCACCGGAGATCGCGTGTCCGGAGTCGCTGTTGCACGACCAGTTGGCCGGCTTGTCGTGGTCATAGGACGTGACCGGGTAGTCGTATCCGGCCTGCTCCATCTCCGCGGTCAGCGGGTACAGGTAGCACTGGTTCTCGTTGCGGTACGCCAGTCGCCCCTCGATGACGGGCCAACCGAAGTTGTCACCGGCGTCGACGTCGTAGATGCCCTCGATGGCGTGCTGGCCGATGTGGCCGAGGAACATCCGGTGCTCGCCGCCGGCGTCCCAGCTGAAGCGGTGTGGGTCCCGCATGCCGACGGCGTAGATCTCGCCGAGTGCGTCCTCGCGGTCCACGAATGGGTTGCTGGCCGGGATGCCGTACTGACCGTTGGGGGCATCGTCGCCGGACGGGTCGATACGGAGGATCTTGCCGGCAGGTGTCCCCATGTCCTGCGGCACGTCGGTGCTGACGCCGATGCCCCCGTCCCCGACGGCGAGGTAGAGCAGGCCGTAGTCCTCGTCGCCGGGCTCGGCGGTCGGATTGAAGTCGATCTGCTGGATCGCGTGGATCTGCGTCCGGAACCGGAACCGGAAGACTTCGCGGTGGGTGCCGCGGAAGACGTCGGCCGACGGGTCATCTGCCGTCCACTCCGTCACCACGCTCTGCACGCCGCCGGTGCTGTAGGGCTGTGGTTCGTACGTCGACTCACCCGGTGCGTCCGGCGTCTCGGTGTGGACGGTGTAGAAGGTTCCGTTGTCCTCGAATTCCGGGTGGAATGCGACGAAGCCGAACCCGGAACCCAAGCCGCGCCAGGAGAGGAAGTCGGGGAACTCCTCGGCGAAGTCGAGGTAGGTGTGGCGGCTGTCCCCGTCCAGCAGGTGCAGTGGGCCGTTGAGGTCGGGGAGGTACTTGCGGCCCGAACCGTCGGGCACCTCGCCGATGTAGTTGATCCGGTTGTGGCGGCTGCTGATGCGGTCGTCGGTGACCGGTCCGTTCGGTTCGGAGGCCGGTAGCTCGGCGTACTCCTCGAGGACCAGCCCGAGGGTCGATGGTTGCGGTGACGTGGGCACGGGGTCGGTGATGGGGGTGTCGTCGTCAGCGCTGGCTGGCGATCCGAGAGGGGTCAGTGAGGCCGCTAGCACGGATGCCGCCGCAGCACCGACCCACCAGTTGCGTGTGCGCATGGGGGATGGTTCCTTCACTATGGGATTGGTTGGTGACAACTGCTGGCGGCTGCCACCGCCAGCCCTCGTGGGCCCCGAGTTGCTCGGGGCCCACGGGGATCAGGAGGCGGCGGGCGTACCCGTCACCCGGAACTGCCGCGTGCGGCCGTGGTTGTCGAAGGACCCGAAGCCCACTCGGCCCCCGGCGAAGCTGGTGTCGGTGGCCGTCATCAGGGGCTGCTCGCTCCCGTCGACGTGGACCGCCACCTCGCCGGTGGCAGCGTCGTAGTCGAGACGGACGTCGTGCCAATCGGTGTCGTCGATCGCGGGCGGTGCACCCACGGCTCCGTCCCGCTGGTCGTCGATGCGGACCCGATCGGCATCGTCGACCTTGAAGAT